>NZ_JBWAXP010000003.1:0-624611 GCF_056135305.1 Jatrophihabitans sp. sgz311053
ACGAGGGCGACAGCCCTAGCGCGGAACTCGGCGGGATAGGCACGGGGCACGGTGTTCAGCCTCTCGATGAGGCAGCCACTTAGCCAGTCCAACTGGAACGTTTCTGGTGGGCCAGGTCATCTGAGGAGGCTCGACGATGGGTCGGGTTGGAAGGATGTGGCTATGGGCAAGCCGTTCCCGAAGGAGTTCCGCGAGGACGTTGTGCGGGTCGCTCGCGGGCGTGGGCCGAGCGAACCACTACGGCGACCGTGACCGCTTCACTCGGGATCGTGTCGGGCACCCTTTCGCGCTCGTGGACGCAACGACAGATGCAGGCGATCGAACCTAGTCTTGCGGCAATGGAGGGCGATGAGCGCGCTCTGTCTGATCGGCTCGCTGCATCCGAAGCACTGAATGTTCTCGCGGCTCGCGCGTGTCAGGCTGCTGCCACGACAGCCCATGCTGGCAAGAGGCGCCTCCTGGGCGTCATCGTCCGTGATGCCGTCCTCGATGATGCAAGGATCGACGAGGGGTTACTTATCGAGCGGATCCTCGACACCGTGGAAGCACCTCACATTCGTTGTCTTGAGTCCATTCACAGAGTCGAGAAGCAAGCGCAGGAAAACGGAGAACAACCATTCACCGCTCGTGGCGCCGAGAAGCCCCTCGTCGCAAGCGTCGATGATGAGGTTCGTCGTTATCCCTCGGTAGTAATTACCGATCTGATCCGCGCGGGGCTGCTGAGCGGATCGGCCATGTGGGACGGTTCTACGCACGTGCCCGGGCTCACGACGACTGGGGAAGCATTGCTTGATTGGCTCCGGCGTGCCGAGGGCGACCCCGGAAGCGATGGACCTTTCACTTAGAGCGGTCTATGCCAAACGCACCCGTAGAACTAGACCCGCGCGTGCATCACATTTTCGTCCTGTCCGGCGGCCCCTCTTCATGACGGCCAGATCTAGTCCGCTATCGGATCCCCTGTGCGGCGCAATTTCGCCGCCGTCGCCGGATGTTCTGGTCTCAGTCGGTTGGAGTTGCACGTGCCGGGCGCGGGATTCGCAGGACGAAAGGAATCAGTGACACCGCGCGGGCTCGTGACAAGCTAGCCGCTATGTCAATCAGGGTCGACCGAAGCTGCGTCTCGGTGCGGGCTGCCGCGGCCCTGCGGCGGTCTTCTTTCACGCTCCATTGCGCGATGGGCCACCAGCCGACGACGTATACGCCTGCCTTCGCGCTGGTATCGGGGAGGTAGCGATCTGCGAGCTGGCTTGTCAGGGATGTTTCGACATCCTCGTTCCAGTGGCCTTTGACTTCGACTGGCACGGTGGCGTCGATCGAGCTGCCGTGCTGGACCAGGATGTCGACGCGTTCGCCTGCGCCTCTCGCGTCGGTCGGCCTGACGACGACTTCGCGGTTAACGACGATGCGTCGGCGGGCGAGTCGCAGTTCCAGTTGGTTCGCGAGGTACTCGGACAGGGAACTTTCCAGCTTCGGCGACCATAGTTCTTTGGCCTCGCCGGCGTCTGGATGCCGCAGGTCGAGGCCCTGCTTCTTGGCTGCTGTGGCGACGGTGGTGGGGACCCGGTCCCAGAGCAGGTCGCCGTGGGTGGCGATGTTCGCGGCGACGTCGGTGAGCGTTTCGGTGATGAGGCGTGCCAGTTCGGCGTCGTTGCGGACCAGACGCCGCACCGGGTCCTCGATCATGGTAATGAGGTCTTCGACTTTGGGTGCGGACCAGCTGATTTCTGCAAGTTGGTTGCGGATTCGGTGTGCTGCGGCGACGAGTTCGATGGCGTCGTCGGTGGCAATTACTTCCCGGAGCAGTTCGAGGATGCGTGGGGTGGCTCGTTGGCTGAGCTTTTCGAGGGTTCGTCCACGTAGCTGTTGCGCTTCTTCACGAGGTCCGACGAAGTGGGCGCCTGGCGGGTTGACGTCCTCGGACTGGGGCAGGAGTTCGCGAAGCCACAGGTAGTAGGCGACAAGGTCGTCGTCGGACAGTGTCGTCAGGTCGATGCCGGGGTAGCTGTCGCGCGCCATTGCGTACACGACAGGCTCGGCGGTGGTGATGTCGGTGCCCGCGTGGTCGCGGATGACAGGCCATGCGGTGGATGCAGCAGTGCTCATCAGCACTGACACGGCGGCCAGCGTCAACGGCGCTGGTGCGGTGCCTTTGGTGAACACGAGCGTGCTCTGCGCTTCGTCCTCCGCACCGTCGATTCGCGCGCGGATCAGAAGCGATGCAAGTTCGCGCCATACCTGCACGGCGCGGGTTTCGGGTTCGTCGCCGTCGGGAAGCGTCAGGTCGGCGTCGGTTCGACGTTCGACTGCGGCACGGATCGATCGGATGGTGGTGAGCAGCCGGGCGCCGATGGTCGGATCGATGGTCGTGTCCAGGGCGTGGATGCCGTGTGGGATGCCTCCGTGTTCGAGGGTCCCTCGGACGAAGATGTCGAACGCGTCGGCGAACGCTTCGGGTGCGGCTGCCGCGGCCGTGTTGAGGAGCCGGATGTGCCGGTCCTGGGCGTCGGACCCGGATGTGGCGAGGTGGGAGATCACCGCTGCGACCCATTGGTCCCACGAAATCGGATTTTCGTTCGTGGGGTGTCGGTCGAGGATGCACAGGGCGAGGTATCCGGCCCAAGGGACGCGATCCCACGGGTTGGAGCCGAGCCATCTGTGTCTTTCGTCGTCGGCGTGGGTGAGGTATGCATGGGCTGCCGCGCGGAGACGTTCCGGCCCGTCCGAACCGAGTACGGGGACGCCCGGATAGAACAGCAGGTCGTCGTCCCAGGTCGGGTTGTGTCCTTTGCCTGTTCGGGGGTCGAACTGCAGCGTGTAGGCGAGTTGGGCGAACAGGTCAGGTTCGCCTGCTTCGATGCGTGACAGCAGCTCCTGGGCTTCGTTCGCGAAGCTTTCGGCTCCGTCCCATGGCGCTTCCTGTTCGAGTTCGTGGTTCCGACGCCACGCTTTCGCGGCCCACGAGTCGGTGCGGACGGCGGTGAACAACGCCGCGATTGCCTGCGCGTCCGGTCCGATCCGCTCGTGCAGGTCGAAGGCGAGCGCGTAGTCGTCGGCGTTGTTCGTGTCGAGCACCAGCCCGGCCATGTCCGCGATGACGAGCGCTGTTCGCCGGTCGTGTTCGAGGCGTGCTTCGGCTTGTTCCGCGAGCCAACGGAAGTCGTTCTGGTCGAGAAGAAGGCTGCGACGCCACGGTCGGTCGGCCGCGTCGAGCAGCAAGTCGGTCTTCCCCTGCCAGCCATGCAGGACGTCTCGGGCAGCGAACAGCGGATCGTCGTCGCTGGTCAGCTCGGCGAGTGCGACTGCGAGCAGCCTTCGGAGCCGCGTCGCCTCGTCAGGCTCCAGCGGAGTCTGCGATTCGTCCAACGCAGCGGGAATCGTGAGCGACATCGACCGAGCCGTGAACGGCGTGAGCACCCGCGCCACGGTCGGTATCACATCGTCCGCGAACGGGCCTGTGAGCGCACGGTCGACGAACGCGAGCACGAAGTCCCGCGCAAGCTCCGGCCCGCCAGGGCGACCTGGCAGTTCGCGGTCCTCACCGGACGCGGCCCCGTTCGATGCCTTCGCGGCCAGGCTGTCGAGAACGTCGATGACTTTCTCGTCGGACGCGTCCTGAGCCGCACCGGACCACAAGAAAGCCGCGTAACCGCCGAACAGAGACTCGTTCCGGCGGGGCGTGAGGCACGCGATCAACTCGGCCGCCGAGAGGTGTGCGGGCCACAGCACCCGCAGCAACGCTGACCGCAACTCGTCGTCAGGGTCGACCTGCCCGGCGCGCTCCGCGTCACGCAAACCGTCGAGAAGCTCACGAAGCTCAGTGACCCGGTCGGGGCAGCAGGCAGCGAACGCATCGACAGCCAACCGCCGCGGGCGTGCGTCCACACCGTCGGTGTACGCGATCTCCCGCAACTTGTCCCCGAGAAGCGGATCCCCGGAGTTCTCGGCAAGTTCCAGCAGCAACTCCAGACGGGCACGGGATCGCCAGCCGTCACCTTCTGGCTCGTTCAACGCGGCCAGCACCTGGGCGGCCAACCCTGGATGCGTCAGTTTGAAGGACCCGCGACGCCGCCACCACGAGTCGGACAGGTACGCGTCGTCCGCCGACTCGATCAGCTTCGTGACCAGCAACGCCCGCGCCTCGTCGGAATCGACCAGCGAGCTGTACGCGGTGAGACTCAATGGGTCGGTTGCGAGCAGCCATCCCATCTTCTGCGGCGCCAACGCGATCAGCCACGCCGCGGTTTCCCGAAGCGGTGTCGGGATGGTCAGCCACGTGTCCCCGAACATCTGCTCGACCAGCAGCAGCTGCCGAAGCTGCCCCTCCGGAACGTGGCGTTCGAGCAGGTAGTCGGCTGCGAGGAACGCGGAGATCGAGCTGTGCCGGAACGCTGTCCGCGCATCACCTGTCGCGGTGAAGATCGCGCAGCTGAGGGTCTGCAGCACAAGTTCCTGCGTCACCTCGAACCGTGCCTCAGACGGGCCCTCCATCCCGGTCGCGGCGCTGCCGAGGTCCAGGTCGGTGTCGCGGGGCGGCGGCCCGTCGCCGGTCCAGATATTGCGTCCCCCGGTCAGCAGCAGCTGCGCGGCCAGCCGCCGGCCGATCGCCAAACGCTGGTTGCGACCCAGCGCTGGTATGGACGCGGCTGCGGCGATGGGGTTCGAGAACTTGTCAGCTGACCGGGCGATCGCCTCACGGAAGATGTCGACGGCCGTGCCGACGAGGTCGCCGTCGGCCTCGAACATCTCGCACAGCATCACCAGCGTGAGCGGAATGCTCGCCAGGGAAGAGACACCACGCTCACTCGCGACCATGGTCAACGCTTCCCCCGAGACACCCTTCGAGTCGGCGAGCGCGACCGCCTGCGCACGCGTCAGCGGCGCAAGATCAGCTGCCCCGAACGTCAACAGCCGCCTCAACTGCGCGTCGAGAGCAGGGGGGTAGTTCATCTGTCGGCATGCGAGAACAAGACGAAGCCCCGCGGCGCGCCGGCCACTCAAGCTTCGTTCCAACCGCCCAGCCAAGAGCTGCCGCATGGGGCTCTCGTCGAGCTGGTCGACGATCACGACCCGCTCAACTGAGATTGATCTATCGGTTGCGGGTGGGGCGTCGCGTTGTGGCAGGTCCTCCAGCAGAGACCCGAGCATCTCCGGGTACGAGCTCTCCGTCAGGGTCATCGCGTCGACGCGGAAGACCCGGTCCTGGCCCAACTGCTCGACCCAGTGCGCCTGGATCTTGTCGAGGGCGAACGACTTGCCTGACCCGGGCTCGCCCAAAAGGGCGAACGACTGCGTCTGGCTCAACGTCACAGGAGCGACGAGGGGGCTACCGGCGTTGCGGCGAGGGGAGAACCAGTTGGGCGTGCCGAGGTAACCGTCCGAGTCGAGTTGGAACGGGACTTGGTCGAGGTCCGTACCCACCCGTACCCGGCACAGCCGGTCCACTTCGTCCATGATGCAAGCCTGCCATCGTGCAGCGATGTTTCCACGCGGTCCGACGCGCGCTCAGACGACGTAGCGACGTTGCAATCAGTTCAAGCGCATAACTCATTCTGTTGCAGCCGTCGCCCGGTTGACTTCGAAGCGCAGGAATCGGCGTTCCTCCGTGGATGAGTGCCGTGGGTGAACGCCGCTGGAGGATTCGAACGGATGTCGTCGCGTCCGAAGGGCATCGGGTCGGCAAATCGAACGATGACCCCGTTGTGCCCGCGAATGCCGAAACAAGCGCGCAAGCTTGATCCTGATGTGTACCCGATGTGTACCCGCGGCCAATCTTGTGATCATGGACTGAGTCCAGAAACTGCTACAGGCCCCGAAATACGGGTTCTGCAGCGTGGTGCCCCCGGCAGGATTCGAACCTGCGCGACGGGCGCTCCGCGCCCGTGGCCACTCGATCGGCTCGGCACCGTCGAGCAAGCTCGCCGTGCGCTCGCCTCACTCGGGCCGCCCGCCTGCGGCGTCCACGCAGGTCCGAATCCTAGACATCGACAGCCCGGTGGTCGGCGCTTACGCGCCCGACCACCGGGCTGTCGATCTATAAGGGTGCCCCCGGCAGGATTCGAACCTGCGCTCCCGCCTCCGGAGGGCGGTGCTCTATCCCCTGAGCTACGGGGGCCGGACTGGCCGGAACCTGGTCGAGCCTAGCAGCGCGGTGCGCGGGGTCTGACCGGCCGGTCGGGCTACTGGGCCGGTGGCGGCAGCGGTGTCCCGCCGAGGGCGCGCAGCATGCGCTCCATCTCGATGATCTCGACGCCCTGGGTGGCCACGATGCCCTTGGCCATCGTCCGGACGTAATCGGTGTCGGCGTGTTCCAGCGCGTAGCGCGCCATCGGGATGCCGCCCTGGTGGTGCCGGATCATGAGCTGCAGGAACAGGATGTCCAGGGCCTTGCCCTTGGCTTTGACCAGCCGCGTCATCTCCGCCTGCGAGGCCATGCCCGGCATGAGCCCGTCCGAGCCCATGGCCATGTGATCGTGTCCCATCCACGCCATCGGGTCCTCGCTGGTGCGCGACGTGCCCCAGGCGTCGAGCCAGCCCTGCATCTGCCCGACCTGGAACTGCTGACCGGTCTCGATGTCGAAGGCGAAGACGCGCATCTTCGGGTCACTCGTGCCGTCGCGCTCCACCCCGGCCATGGTGACGGCCTGGGTGTGGTGGGTGGCCATGTCGCGGGCGAAACCGATGTCCACGGCGTTGGGGCCACCCGTCGCGGCGGGGTCGTCCGTGCCGCGGATCAGCCATCCGGCGCAGACCAGGATCACCGCCAGCGCCGTCGCCATGACGGCGACGAGCGCGGCGCGGAAGCGCCGGTTGTCCGGCGCCGGGAGCTCTTCGAGCTCGGTCACGGCCCCTGCTTCGGGTTTCCGAAGGTGCTCGGCGAGGCCTTGAAGGTGGGCTGCGAGCAGGTCGCGTTCGGCTCGGGGGTGGTCTTCTGGTTGTAGCGGAGCGCCTTGATGAACTCGGCGATCCGCGGGTCGTTGGCGTTGCTGACCTTGAGCTGGTAGCCCCACGCCTGCAGCGAGATCGGCGTGGAGAGGTTCGGGTACGGCGACATCGCGAGGTGGTCGCCGGTGACGTAGGACTTCAGCTTGGCCAGCTGCGCGCCCTTCACCTTGTCGACGTTGTAGGTGATCCACACGGCGCCGTGCTCGAGCATGTGGACGGCGTTCTCGTTGGCGATGGCCTTGTCGTAGATCGTGCCGCTGCAGTCGGCCCAGTAGGCGCTGTGCAGACCTCCGATCGGAGGCGTCGCGTCGTACTTCACCTTGCCGTCGACATGCGTGTGGTTCGCCTGCACGCGGTAGGTGACGCCCTTGATGGCGGCGGCCGCGGCGAGCTCGGGCTGCCGGTACGGGTCGCTGGACTTCACCGTCTGGCCGCCCTTGGAGGCCTGCGCCCCGGCGTCGTCCGACGGCCTCGTCGCGATGACCACGACGACGATGGCGACGGCGAAGAGGACGATCGCCGTGGTCGTGGCGATCATGCCCCAGGGCGTCTGCTTCTGGTTGACGATCGACTTCGGCTTCTTGCGCGACGGCGGCCGGCCCGCGGTGCCCCGGCCGGAGCCCTTGGCCGGGTTCGAGGCGGCGCCCTTGGCCGCGTTCGTGGTCTGCCCGCCACCGGTGCCCCGGCCCGATGCCGTGGTGCTCGCCTTGGCGGAGCCGGGACGGCTGCCGGGACGGGAGGTCTTGCCCGTGGGGGAGGACTTGCGCTGGGCCATGGCCTGCCTTCGAAGATCGCCTCGTCTGCCCGGAATAGGGCAGTACGGCGTTCGAGTGTAGGTCGGGCGTCTGTGAGAGAGGTCTGCCCGGCGGGTATCCCGCTCTGACGCCGAACGGACGCCGTGCCAATCGCCGTGCCCGCGGGCCCTACGATTGAGCGGTGACGTCACCGGCCGAACTCCAGGTTCTCATCAGGGACTCGGTGCTCGCGTGCGTCGCCGACGGCAGCCTCACCGGGGTGCCGCTGCCGATCGAGATCACCGTCGAGCGCCCGAAGAAGGCCGATCACGGTGACTACGCGACCAACGTCGCGCTCAAGCTCGCCAAGAGCGTGGGCAAGCCGCCCCGCGACGTGGCAGAGCTGATCGCCGAGCAGCTGCGCGCCGCCGACGTGATCGCCAAGGTCGACGTCGCCGGACCGGGCTTCCTCAACATCACCCTCGCCGCCGACGCGCTCGGCGAGCTGGCCCGCAGCATCGTCCGCGCCGGCGCCGCTTACGGCCCCGGCACCGCGCTGCAGGGCCAGCGGCTCAACCTCGAGTTCGTCTCGGCGAACCCGACCGGTCCCATCCACATCGGCGCGGTGCGCTGGGCCGCTGTGGGCGACGCGCTGGCCCGGGTGCTGCAGGCCGCCGGGGCCGAGGTGGTGCGCGAGTACTACTTCAACGACGCCGGCAGCCAGATCGAGCGGTTCGCCCGCACACTGCGCGAGGTGGCCTCGGGTCGTCCCGTTCCCGAGGACGGTTACGCCGGGGCCTACATCGACGAGATCGCCGGCAAGGTCGTCGCCGCCAACCCCGGCCTGCGGGACCTGCCCGACGCCGAGCAGACCGAGGTCTTCCGCCGCGACGGCGTCGAGCTGATGTTCGCCGAGATCAAGGGCTCGCTGGAGGAGTTCGACGTCCACTTCGACGTCTACTTCAACGAGCGGGACCTGCACGCCCGCGGCGGCCTGCAGGAGGCCGTCGACGCCCTGCGCGAGCAGGGGCACATCTACGAAGACGACGGCGCCACCTGGCTGCGGACCACCGAGTTCGGTGACGACAAGGACCGCGTCCTCATCCGGAGCAACGGCGAGTGGACGTACTTCGCCGGCGATGTCGCCTACTACCTGGACAAGCGGCGTCGCGGCTTCGACAAGGTCGTCATCATGCTCGGGGCCGACCATCACGGCTACATCGGCCGGCTCCGGGCGATGGCGACCTGCTTCGGCGACGATCCGGATGTCACCCTCGAGATCCTGATCGGTCAGCTCGTGAACCTGGTCAAGGACGGCCGGCCGCTGAAGATGAGCAAGCGGGCCGGCACCACGATCGTCCTCGCCGACCTCGTGGACACCGTCGGTGCCGACGCCGCCCGGTACGCGCTGGTGCGCTACTCCGTCGACCAGACCATCGACCTGGACCTCGACGCCTGGTCCAAGCGCACCAACGACAACCCGGTCTACTACGTCCAGTACGCCCACGCGCGGACCCGGAACGTGGCCCGTAACGCGGCGAGCATCGGGATCGGCGTCGAGGGCGAGCACTCCGCCTTCGTGCCCGAGGCGCTGGACAACGCCGCGGACGCCGCGCTGCTGACGGCGCTGGGTGAGTTCCCGCGCATCGTCGCCACCGCCGCGGAGCTGCGCGCTCCCCACCGGGTGGCGCACTACCTGGAGAGCCTCGCGGCCATCTATCACCGCTGGTACGACACCGATGCGTGCCGCGTGATGCCGAAGGGCGACGAGCCCGTCACCGACGGCAACCGGACCCGTGCCTGGCTGAACGAGGCGACCAGTGTCGTCCTGGCCAACGGCCTGGCGCTGCTCGGCGTCGGCGCGCCGGAGCGGATGTAGGGGAGCGGCTCGATGAGCAGGAACGCCCACCCGGCGGGCCCGCGGCACGGCGACGTGCTGCCCGGCGTCCGCCAGAACGACGTGCCGGACGACGTCAACGCCCTCGACGCCGCCATCTGGCCGGAGTCGGCGCACCGCGTCGACGGCGAGCTGCACCTCGGCGGCAGTCCGGTCACCGCGCTGGTCGCCGAGCACGGCACGCCGTCGCTCTTCCTCGACGAGGACGACCTGCGCGGCCGGGCCCGCGCCTTCACGCAGGCCTTCCCCGGCATCGACGTCTACTACGCCGGCAAGGCGTTCCTCTGTACCGCGGTCGCCCGCTGGGTCGCCGACGAGGGGCTCGGCCTCGACGTCTGCACCGGTGGCGAGCTCGCCGTGGCACTGGCCGCCGACTTCCCGGTCGAGCGCATCGGCATGCACGGCAACAACAAGTCCGCCTCCGAGCTGAGCCGGGCCGTCGCCGCGGGCGTCGGGCACGTCATCGTCGACTCCTTCGACGAGATCCACCGCCTGAATGCCGTCGCGGCGACCGCGGGCGTGAGGCAGCGCGTCCTCATCCGGGTGACCGTCGGCGTCGAGGCGCACACCCACGAGTTCATCGCCACCGCCCACGAGGACCAGAAGTTCGGCTTCTCGCTGCGGGACGGCTCGGCCGCCCGGGCCGTTGCCGCCGTGCTCGCCTCGGACGCCCTGCAGCTGGTCGGGCTGCACTCGCACATCGGATCCCAGATCTTCGAGACGGCGGGCTTCGAGGTTGCGGCGCACCGGATCGTGAGCCTCGCCGCCACCGTCCGGGACGTCCACGGCGTCCAGCTCGAGGAGATCAACCTCGGCGGTGGCCTGGGCATCGCCTACGTCAGCGGCGACGACCCGGAGACGCCCAAGCAGACGCTGGAGCGGCTTGCCGGCATCGTCGAGATCGAGTGCGCGTCGGTCGGGCTGCGGCCGCCGCGACTGGCCGTCGAGCCCGGTCGCGCCATCGCCGGACCGAGCGGGGTGACGGTCTACGAGGTCGGCACCGTCAAGGACGTCACCCTCGACGGTGGCCAGCGACGGCGCTACGTCTCGGTCGACGGCGGCATGAGCGACAACATCCGCACCGCGCTCTACGACGCCGGTTACACCTGCGTCCTGGCCAACCGCACCTCCGCCGCGCCGCCGGCCCTCACGCGGGTCGTCGGCAAGCACTGCGAGAGCGGAGACGTCGTGGTCCGGGATGCCTGGCTGCCCGGCGACATCCGCCCGGGTGACCTGCTCGCCGTCGCCGCCACCGGGGCCTACTGCCACAGCATGGCCAGCAACTACAACCACGTGCCGCGCCCGCCCGTCGTCGCCGTCTCGCAGGGGCGCTCGCAGGTTATCGTGCGGCGCGAGACCGAGGACGACCTGCTGCGCCTGGACACCGGAGTCGCGTCATGACCGAGACCACCAGCCCGGCGTCGCTCAGGATCGCGCTCCTGGGCTGCGGCGTCGTCGGCAGCGAGGTCGTGCGGCTGCTCTCCGAGCAGGCCGACGACCTGGCGCAGCGCGTGGGTGCGCGTCTCGAGCTGGCGGGCATCGCCGTCCGTCGTCCGGCGCGGCACACCGATGTCCCGGCCGACCTGCTCACCACCGACGCGCAGGCGTTGGTCGACCGCGACGACGTCGACATCGTCGTGGAGGTCATCGGCGGCATCGATCCGGTCCGCGGGCTGTTGCTGGACGCCCTGCACTCGGGCAAGAGCGTGGTGAGCGCCAATAAGGCACTGCTCGCCGACGACGGGGCGACGCTGCACGACGCCGCCACCGCCAGCGGCGTGGACCTCTACTATGAGGCCGCGGTGGCCGGTGCCATCCCGCTGCTGCGCCCGCTGCGCGAATCGCTGGCCGGTGACCGCATCACCCGGGTGATGGGCATCGTCAACGGCACGACCAACTTCATCCTGTCCCGCATGGACGCCACCGGTGCCGGCTTCGACGAGGCGCTGGCCGAGGCGACCGCGCTGGGCTACGCCGAGGCCGACCCCACCGCCGACGTCGACGGCTACGACGCCGCCGCCAAGGCGGCCATCCTCGCCGGGCTCGCCTTCCACACCCGCGTCACGATGTCCGACGTGCACCGCGAGGGCATCGGTGACGTCACCGCCGCCGACATCGCCAGCGCGAAGGCCATGGACTGCACCGTCAAGCTGCTGGCCATCTGCGAGCGGACCACGGCCGACGACGGCACCGAGTCGGTGTCGGTGCGTGCGCACCCGGTGATGATCCCGCGCAGCCACCCGCTGGCCGGCGTCGGCGACGCCTTCAACGCCGTCTTCGTCGAGGCCGAGGCCGCCGGCTCGCTGATGTTCTACGGTCGCGGCGCCGGCGGCGCCCCCACCGCCAGCGCCGTGCTCGGCGACATCGTCGCGGTGGCCCGCAACCGCCTCATCGACAGTCACGGGGCCGGACAGAGCGCCTACGCCGACCTCCCGGTGCGCCCCATGGGTGAGGTGACGACCCGCTATCACGTCGCACTCGACGTCGCCGACCAGCCCGGTGTGCTCGCCGGTGTCGCCAACGCCTTCGCCGAGGAGGGCGTGAGCATCCAGACCGTCCGGCAGGAGGGCCGCGGCGACGCCGCGACACTCGTGCTCGTCACGCACGCAGCCACCGATGCCGCACTGTCGCGGACCGTGGAGAAGCTCGCCGGAATGTCGCTGGTCGGCCGTGCCGCCAGCGTGATGCGCGTCGAAGGGATGTCGGGGGAGTGACCACGGCAATGGGCAAGACACAGGGCGCCACCCACTGGCCCGGCCTGATCGAGGGCTACCGCGACCGGCTGCCGGTCACCGACGCGACGCCGGTCGTGACGCTCTTCGAGGGCAACACGCCGCTGGTCCCGGCGCGGGTGCTCTCCGAGCGGACCGGCTGCGAGGTCTATCTCAAGGTCGAGGGCGCCAACCCCACCGGGTCCTTCAAGGACCGCGGCATGACGATGGCGATCTCCAAGGCGGCCGAGGACGGTGCGCAGGCCGTCATCTGCGCCTCCACCGGCAACACCTCGGCCAGCGCGGCCGCCTACGCCGTCCGCGCGGGGATGACCTGTGCCGTCCTGGTGCCACAGGGCAAGATCGCGCTCGGCAAGCTGGCGCAGGCCCTCGTCCACGGGGCGAAGCTGCTCCAGGTCGACGGCAATTTCGACGACTGCCTCGAGCTCGCGCAGAAGCTCGCGATCGACTACCCCGTGTCGCTGGTGAACTCGGTGAACCCGTTCCGGCTGCAGGGGCAGAAGACCGCCGCCTTCGAGATCTGCGACGTCCTCGGCGGCGCGCCGGACGTCCACTGCATCCCGGTCGGCAACGCCGGCAACATCACGGCGTACTGGATGGGCTACAAGGAGTACGCCGCCGACGGCGTCACCACCGAGACTCCGAAGATGTTCGGCTTCCAGGCGGCGGGGGCTGCCCCCATCGTCAAGGGTGCCCCGGTGCTGCGGCCGACGACCATCGCCACCGCGATCCGGATCGGAAACCCGGCTTCCTGGAAGCTGGCCGAGCAGGCGCGCGATGAGTCCGGCGGCCTCATCGACGCCGTCACCGACAAGCAGATCCTCGAGGCGTACAAGCTGATCGCCCGCAGCGAGGCGGTCTTCGTCGAGCCCGCGTCGGCTGCCAGCGTCGCCGGCCTGCTCATGACCGCCGCCGACGGCCGGCTGCCGCGGGGCTCGCGGGTCGTCTGCACGGTGACCGGCAACGGCCTGAAGGACCCCGACTGGGCCATCTCGGGCGCGCCGAAGCCGATCACGGTGCCGGTGGACGGGCATGCGGCCGCCGTGGCACTCGGCCTGGACTGACGGCGGGTGAGCCGCAACGGGTTCGTCGAGGGTCCGGTCACCGTCCGGGTGCCGGCCACCAGTGCCAATCTGGGTCCGGGCTTCGACGCGCTCGGCCTCGCTCTCGGGCTGTACGACGATCTCGAGGCCGAGGTCGGTGCCACCGGGCTGGTGATCGAGGTCGAGGGCGAGAGTGCCGCAGCCGTCGCCCGCGACGAGACGCACCTGGTCGTCCGCGCCATGCGCGCGGCCTTCGCCGAGCTGGGCCAGACCCCGCCCGGCCTGGTCTTGCGCGCCCACAACCGCATCCCGCACGGCCGGGGGCTGGGGTCGTCCGCCGCGGCGATCGTGGCCGGGCTGCTGCTGGCCCGCGGCCTGGTCGTCGACGGCCGCGCAAGGCTCGACGACGCCGACGTGCTGCGGCTGGCGAACGCGATCGAGGGGCACCCCGACAACGTCGCCCCCTGCCTGCTCGGCGGGCTCACGGTGGCCTGGACGGTCCCCGGCGCCCGGGACTCCGGTCCGAGCGACTCCGGTCCGAGCGACTCCGGTCCGGGCGACTCCGGGGTGACGGCGCGCGCGGTGCGGCGCGACCCGGATCCGGCGGTGGTCCCGGTCGTGCTCGTCCCGCCGTTCGAGGCCTCCACCGAGCGGGCGCGGGGGCTGCTGCCCGCGAGCGTCCCGCACGGTGACGCCGCCTTCGCTGCGGGCCGGGCGGCACTGCTGGTGGCTGCGCTGACCGGGACGCCGCAGGCGCTCTTCGACGCCACCGAGGACCGGCTGCACCAGCGCTACCGGGAGCCGGCCATGCCGGAGACCCTCACCCTGGTGGGGACGCTGCGGGCCGCCGGCCTGCCGGCCGTCGTCTCCGGCGCCGGACCCACCGTCCTCGTGTTGGCTCGAGGTGAGGTCGAGGCCGAGAGCGTTCCGCAGCTGGCACCGGCAGGATGGACCGCTCTCGTGCCCGGCGTGGACAGCCGCGGCGCGCTGGGGAACATGCCGGATGCGCCCGGTGTTGCTGGCGCCGGGGCGAGCGTCTAGGCTCCCCACTGTCAGGTTGGCGAACCGGCGCGCTCCGTTTCGCGCCGAATCCGCTGCACCACCGGCCCTCGTCGTCGCGCAGGCCAGGTGATCCTGACGTACCTCCCCCTCGCAACGCCCGTCTCGCGCGGCCCCAGGTCGTGCGAGCACCCGGGCCCTGTGGCTTCAGCCGGGGTCCGTCGTATCGGTCGAGCAGCGATTCTCCGCGCCGACCAACCGTGAAAGGTTCCTCACCACGTGACCGAAACCCAGCAGCGCGCCGGCAAGCGCGGTCTGTCCTCGATGCTGTTGCCCGAGCTGCAGCAGGTCGCCGGAGGTCTGGGCATCAGCACGGCCAAGAAGAAGAAGGCCGACCTGATCGCCGAGATCCAGGCTGCCCGCGCCGCCGCTACAGCCGCTCCGGCTTCCCCCTCGGCCGCGCCTGCCGAGACCCTCACCCAGAGCCCGGCCGAGGCGCCGGTCTCCACCCGCACCCGCCGTCGCGCGACCGCACCGGTTCAGACGCCGGCTGCGGCTGACGGTCCGTCCGTCCCGGCGGACAGCGCCGCCGCGACACCCGCCGCGTCGGTCGACACCGCTCCCGCTTCGGCGCCGCCGGCGACCTCCCCGACCGATGCGCGTCCCGACTCCGCCCGCACGGAGTCCCGCACAGATTCCGGCCGTACCGACTCCCGTACAAATTCCGCCCGTACCGATTCCGCCCGCGGCGACTCCGCGGCGGCGGAGGCGGGGGGCGAGGCCAGCCGCGCAGATGGTGCACAGCGGGAGCGTCGGCAGGGTTCCGACAACCGCGACGTTCGCGACGTCCGCGGGGATCGGCCGAAGGCCCAGCAGAACGACCGGACCGACCGCCAGGACCAGCCCGGCAGAAGTCAGGGCGACCAGCAGTCCCACGGCGGCCAGCAGGCCCGGAACCAGAACGGCTCACAGGGCAAGAACCCGAACGGTCAGCCCCAGGGCGGCCAGCAGGGTGACGGCAACCAGAACAACAACCAGCAGGGCAACCAGAACAACGGCCAGCAGGGCCAGCACGACGAGGACGACGAGGACGGCACCGGCCGTCGCCGGGGCCGCCGGTACCGCGACCGCCGGGGACGCAACCGCGACCGGCAGGGCGCCCCGGCCGGTGGCGGCGGCGAGCCGGAGCCGAGCCTCGCCGAGGACGACGTCCTCGTGCCCGTGGCCGGCATCGTGGACGCGATCGAGGAGAAGAACACCTGGTTCGTCCGGGTGGGCGGCTACTTCGCCACGCCCGATGACGTCTTCCTCTCGACCTCGCTGGTGCGCAAGTACGGCCTGCGCCGCGGTGACGCCGTCACCGGTGCGGTCCGCCAGCCCCGCGAAGGGGAGCGCAAGGAGAAGTACAACCCGCTGGTGCGGGTCGACACCGTCAACGGCGAGCAGCCCGACAAGCTGCGGCACCGTCCCGAGTTCACGAAGCTCACGCCGCTGTACCCGCAGGAACGGCTGCGCCTCGAGACCGAGCCGCACCTGCTCACCACGCGGGTCATCGACCTCGTCATGCCGATCGGCAAGGGTCAGCGCGCGCTGATCGTCTCGCCGCCGAAGGCGGGCAAGACGATGATCATGCAGGCGATCGCGAACGCGATCACCACGAACAACCCCGAGTGCCACCTCATGGTCGTCCTCGTCGACGAGCGGCCCGAAGAGGTCACCGACATGCAGCGCTCGGTCAAGGGTGAGGTCATCGCCTCCACCTTCGACCGGCGCCCGCAGGACCACACCATGGTCGCCGAGCTCTCCATCGAGCGGGCCAAGCGCCTGGTCGAGATGGGGCACGACGTCGTCGTCCTGCTGGACTCGATCACCCGGCTGGGCCGCGCCTACAACCTGGCCGCGCCGGCCAGCGGACGAATCCTCTCCGGCGGCGTCGACTCGACGGCGCTGTACCAGCCGAAGCGATTCCTCGGTGCCGCCCGGAACATCGAGAACGGCGGTTCGCTGACCATCATCGCCAGTGCGCTGGTCGAGACGGGTTCGGCCGGCGACACCGTCTTCTTCGAGGAGTACAAGGGCACCGGCAACGCCGAGCTCAAGCTCGACCGCAAGATCGCCGACAAGCGCACCTTCCCGGCGGTCGACGTCGACCAGTCCTCGACGCGCAAGGAAGAGCTGCTGCTCTCGCCCGACGAGCTCGCCGTCACCATCAAGTTGCGCCGGGTGCTGCATGCCCTCGAGCCGCAGCAGGCCATCGAGCTGCTGCTGGACCGGCTGCGCAAGACGCGCACGAATGTCGAGTTCCTGATGAACATCGCCAAGACGACTCCGGGCCAGGAGTAGTCGCCGAACCGTTGACGCGCGGCGGGCGGACGTGTTGCATAGCTCACGTCCGTCCGCAATGCGCGCCGTCGACGCCGTCCCGACAACCGGGGGACGGACCCACGCCGTCGTCGTGAATGCCGTGAGGCGTCGACACGTCGGGTCTGCCTGCCCGGGGTGCGCGGCGCCCGTACCCGGCGCGGGAACACTCCGGTACGAGAGGGCGTGAACTGCCCATGGCCACAGTCCGCTACGACAAGGCGAGCTGTCAGTACCCCGGCAATCCCGAACCGTCCGTCGTCGAGCTCGATCTCGACATCGCCGACGGCGAGTTCATGGTCCTGGTGGGACCGTCGGGTTCCGGCAAGTCCACCGCGTTGCGCATGCTCGCCGGCCTGGAGGACGTCTCCTCCGGCAGCATCCTCATCGACGGCACCGACGTCTCGCAGAAGCCGCCGAAGGACCGCGACATCGCGATGGTGTTCCAGTCCTACGCGCTGTACCCGCACATGAGCGTCGCCGAGAACATGGGCTTCGCCCTGAAGCTCGCCGGGGTCTCCAAGGCCGAGCGGGAGCAGAAGGTGCGCGACGCCGCCAAGCTGCTCAACCTCGAGGACTATCTGCAGCGCAAGCCCAAGGCGCTCTCCGGCGGGCAGCGGCAGCGGGTCGCGATGGGACGTGCGATCGTCCGCGAACCCGCCGTCTTCCTCATGGACGAGCCGCTGTCCAACCTCGACGCCAAGCTGCGGGTCGAGACCCGCTCCAACATCGCCACGCTGCAGGCCCGACTCGGCACCACCACGCTCTACGTCACCCACGACCAGGTGGAGGCGATGACGATGGGCCACCGGGTCGCGATCCTCAAGGAGGGCGGCTTCCTGCAGCAGGTCGACACCCCCCGCAACCTCTACGAGCGCCCCGCCAACGCCTTCGTCGCCGGCTTCATCGGCTCGCCGGCGATGAACCTGCGGACGGTCCCGCTGGTCGACGGCGGCGCCAAGCTCGGCAACATCACGCTGCCGCTGCAGCCCGCCGCGGCCGCCGCCGCCCGAGCCGCGGGGCTCTCCGAGGTCACGCTGGGCGTCCGTCCCGAGTCGTTCCGCTTCGGCGGCGACGGCGGTGGGCTCGCCAAGGACACCGCGGCCGGGCTCAAGGTCGAGGTGAAGCTCGTCGAGGAGCTGGGCGCCGACGCCTACGTCTACGGCGCCATCGAGGGCGACGGCTCGGACATCGTCGGCGGCGTCAAGCCGTTCTGCGTCCGCTTCGACGGCCGGGTCCCGCCGCGCATCGGCGAGGTCGTCTCGGTGGACCTGCGCACCGCCGAGGAGCACGCCTTCCACCCGACCTCCGGGGAGCGTCTCGGCTGAGCACCGGCGACTGCACCTGGCGGGCGCCGGGGCGTGTCAACGTTATCGGCGAGCACACCGACTACAACGACGGCTTCGTGCTGCCGATCGCACTGCCCCTCGGCGTCGACGCCACGGTGTCACGCGGGGACGGCGATCTGATCGAGGTGTCGAGCACCGCCGGGGACGGGCCTGTCCGGCTCGCCCCCGGCGAGGCCGTCCCCGGCGCGGTGACGGGATGGTCGGCCTACGTCTTCGGCGTCGTCTGGGCGCTGCGGCAGCGGGGGGTGCAGGTCCCGCCGGTGCGCATCGCGGTCGACGGCGATGTCCCGCCGGGGGCCGGGCTCTCCTCCTCGGCCGCACTGGAGTGCGCCGTGGCCGCGGCGCTGAACGACGAGCTCGGTGCCGGGCTGAGCCGTGACGAGCTGGTGCTCGTGGCCCGGGCGGCCGAGAACGACTTCGTCGGTGTCCCCAGCGGCTCGTTGGACCAGAGCGCGTCGCTGCTCTGCCGGAGCGGTCACGCGCTGCTCCTGGACACCCGCAGCGGCGAGCGGCGGCAGGTGCCCTTCGATCTCGCCGCCGCTGGGCTGGCGCTGCTGGTCGTGGACACCCGGGCGCCGCACCGGCTCGTCGACGGCGAATATGCGCAGCGTCGCGCAGATTGCGAAGCGGCGGCTGCGCACTTAGGCGTCGCGGCGCTGCGCGATGTCACGGACCTCGCCGCCGCCTTGGCCGGGCTGGACGACGCCCGGCTGCGGCGCCGGGTCCGGCACGTCGTCACCGAGAACGAGCGGGTGGGTGGGGTCGTCGGGATCCTCGACGCCGGGGAGCCGTCCCGGATCGGGCCCCTGCTCACCGCCTCGCACGTCTCGCTGCGCGACGACTACGAGGTCTCCAGTCCCGAGCTCGACCTCGCCGTCGAGTCGGCCCTGGCCGCCGGAGCCCTCGGTGCCCGCATGACCGGTGGTGGCTTCGGCGGATCGGCCATCGCGCTGGTGGCCGCCGGTGAGGTCGACGCGGTCGTCTCCGCTGTCGAGCAGAGCTTCGCGCAGGCCGGCTACCAGCCCCCGAACTGCTTCGGTGTTACGCCCGCGTCAGGTGCGCATCGTCGCTGACTCATCACGATTGCCCGGCAGGCGCGTGTGACCGTTGTTCGTCCCTTCCGTAGCGGTTACGTTACGAATGGCGTGGCTCACAACGACGGGCTGCTGCTCCGTGACAGTCCGTGACCCGAGCCGGCCTCGGTCGAAGGGAATAGGCAACATGACGCGCAAAACCCGCAGGACCTTGAGGGCGGGGGTGACTGCGATCATGGCCGCCACGGTTCTCTCCGCCTGCGGTGGCTCCGACGGCAAACCCGTCCTGACGTGGTTCATCAACCCCGACAGCGGTGGTCAGGCCCAGCTCGCCAAGGAATGCGTCACCGCGGCGAAGGGCCGCTACGACATCCAGATCCAGACCCTGCCCAACGACGCCAGCGCCCAGCGACAGCAGCTGGTGACCCGCCTCGCGGCCAAGGACTCGTCCATCTCGCTCATGAGCCTGGACCCGGTCTTCGTCAGCGAGTTCGCCGAGGCCGGTTTCCTGGCCGACGTCCCCGCGCAGTACCAGGACGACTTCACCCGGAACATCGTCAAGCCCGCGGTCGACGCCTCGACCTGGAAGGGCAAGCTGGTCGCCGCCCCGTTCTGGGCCAACACGCAGCTGCTCTGGTACCGCAAGTCGCTGGCCAAGAAGGCCGGTCTGGACATGAGCAAGCCCGTCACCTGGGACCAGATCATCGACGCCGCCAAGAAGGAGAACCGCAGCGTCGGGGTGCAGGCCAAGCTCTACGAGGGTTACACCGTCTGGATCAACGCGCTCATCGAGGGCGCGGGCGGGAAGATCATCCAGTCGCCGAACGGCACCGTGGCCAAGAACCTCAAGCTGGGGCTGGACACCACCGCCGGTCGCGAGGCCGCCGCCGTCATCCAGCGGCTGGCGCGTGACAAGGTAGGCGGACCGGCGCTGTCGTCCACCGACGAGGCCGCCGCGCTGGGCCTGTTCGAGAACCCCAAGACCAGCATGTTCATGGCGATCTGGCCCTACGTCTGGGGTGCCATGAAGGCGGACAAGGTCCCCTTCCGCGGCAACGACGCGGGCACCAGCGGCGACGTCGGCTGGACGTACTACCCCGAGACGGTGGCCGGCAAGCAGTCGCGGCCGCCCTTCGGCGGCATCGAGCTCGGCGTCTCCAAGTTCGCCGACCACCAGCCGCTGATCTGGGACGCCATCAACTGCATCCGCACCGCCGACCACCAGGCCCAGTACTTCCTGGGGTCGAGCAACCCGCCGGCCAACACCACGGCCTTCGACAACGCCGACGTCAAGAAGGCCTACCCGATGGCCGAGCTCATCAAGAACTCGCTGCAGCGGGCCGCGCCCCGGCCGCAGACGCAGTACTACGGTGACCTCTCCTCGGCGCTGCAGCAGTCGTTCAGTCCGCCGCAGTCGGTCAACAGCTCCACGCCGAAGAAGGCGCAGACCTTCATCCTGCAGGTGCTCAAGGGGGAGAAGCTGCTGTGACCGCCACTCTTGACAAGGCCCCGACCGCGCCGCAGCCCGACAAGCCCGGCAAGCCGCGGCTCTCCGATCGGGCCCGGCAGGAGCGCAACCTCGGCTGGAAGCTCGCCGCACCAGCGTTCGTCGCCATGCTGGCGGTGGTCGGCTATCCGATCCTCAACGCCATCTACCTGTCGTTCTTCAACTACCGGCTCACCGACCCCAACGGTCGGGCCTTCATCTTCCTGAAGAACTACGGCGTCATCCTCACCGACGGCAAGTGGTGGGAGGCGGTCTGGGTCAGCACGCTCATCATGGTCATCACCGTCGCAGTGGAGTTCGTGCTCGGCATGGCCCTGGCCATGGTGATGAACAAGATCGTGCTGCCGCGACGGACGCTGCGCACGATCGTGCTCATCCCGTACTCGATCATCACGGTGGTCTCGGCCTACGGCTTCCTCTACGCCTTCGCCCCCAACACCGGCTACATCAGCAACTGGCTCAGTGACATCACCTTCGGCGCCTTCGACCCGAACTACGACTGGTACGGCGGCCACTGGTCGTCGCTGATCGCGATCATGGTGTCGGAGATCTGGAAGACCACGCCGTTCATGTCGCTGCTGCTGCTGGCCGGCCTGGCGCAGGTACCGGGGGAGCTGCAGGAGGCCGCCGAGGTCGATGGCGCCACGTTCTGGGAGCGGCTCGTCCGCGTCACGCTGCCGTCGATGAAGGCGGCGATCATGGTGGCGCTGCTCTTCCGCGCGCTCGACGCGTTCCGGATCTTCGACAACATCTTCATCATGACCGGCGGCTCGCAGGACACCTCGTCGGTCGGCGTGCTGGCTTACAACCAGACCATCACCCGAAGCCAGATCGGTCTCGGCTCCGCCATCTCGGTGCTGCTCTTCGTGCTGGTCATCCTGATCAGCGCGGTCTTCATCAAGGGCTTCAAGACCGACCTGTCGCGGATGGGGGGCAACTGACATGGCCGCCGACATCTCCAAGAAGGCCAAGTGGGGCCTGGCGATCGCCTCGATCCCGATCATGGCCTACACGCTCGTGCCGATCGGCTGGCTCGTCTCGCTGTCGTTCAAGCCCAGCGCCGAGATCACCGACCGCAGTTACATCCCGCACAGCTTCAGCTGGGACAGCTACAAGTACATCTTCACCGGCGGCGGCAGCGACATCTTCATCCCGGCGCTGGTGAACTCGATCGGCATTTGCCTCATCGCCACCCTGGTCGCGGTGATCCTCTCGGCCTTCTGCGCCTACGGCATCGCCCGGCTGGACTTCCCCGGCAAGAAACTGGTGCTCAACGTCGCGCTGCTCACCGCGTTCTTCCCGGTGATCAGCGTGGTGACGCCGTTGTTCAACCTGTGGCGCTCGATCGGGCTCTACGACACCTGGCCCGGCCTCATCATCCCGTACCTGTCGCTGACGCTGCCGCTGTCGATCTGGACGTTGACCGCGTTCTTCCGGCAGATCCCGTGGGAGATGGAGCAGGCGGCGCAGGTCGACGGAGCGACCAGCTGGCAGGCCTTCCGCAAGGTGGTGCTGCCGCTGGCGGCACCGGGTGTCTTCACCACCGCGATCATCGCCTTCTTCACGGCCTGGAACGACTTCGTCTACTCGCAGTCGCTGACGTCCAAGCCGGGTGAGGCCTTCAAGTTCGACGGTGCGCAGACGGTCCCCGCCGCGCTGAGTCAGTTCCAGGGACCGTCGCAGTTCATCCCGCCGACGGGCTATGTCGCCGCCGCCTCCATGGTGGTCACGATCCCCGTCGTCATCCTCGTTCTGTTGTTCCAGAAGCGCATCGTCGCCGGCCTCACCGCCGGTGCCGTGAAGGGTTAGGTCAGGACATGTCCACCATCCAGATGCAGCACATCACCAAGGTTTACGGCGACGGCTTCAAGGCGGTCACGGACGTCAACATCGACGTCGCCGACGGCGAGTTCCTCATCCTCGTCGGGCCGTCGGGGTCGGGAAAGTCGACGCTGCTGCGCATGATCGTCGGCCTCGAGGACATCTCCGGCGGCGACCTGCTCATCGACGGCAAGCGCGTCAACGACAAGGCGCCGCGCGACCGGAACCTCTCGATGGTCTTCCAGAACTACGCGCTCTACCCGCACCTGACCGTCTTCGAGAACATCGCCTTCCCGCTCCGCCTCGGCAAGAACAAGGTCGACGAGGGCAAGATCAAGAAGATGGTCGACGACATCGCCGACGTCCTGGAGCTCCGCGAACACCTGGAGCGCAAGCCGGCCAACCTCTCCGGCGGTCAGCGGCAGCGGGTCGCCATGGGTCGCGCCATCATCCGGCAGGCCGACGCGTTCCTCTTCGACGAGCCGCTGTCGAACCTCGACGCCAAGCTCCGCGGCCAGATGCGTACCGAGATCGCGCGGTTGCAGCGTCGTCTCGGCGTGACGACGGTCTACGTCACGCACGACCAGACCGAGGCCATGACCCTCGGTGACCGGGTCGCGCTGCTGCGTCGCGGGGTGCTGCAGCAGGTGGCCAGCCCGCGCGAGCTCTACGAGCAGCCGGTCAACCTCTTCGTCGCGGGCTTCATCGGCTCCCCGCCGATGAACTTCCTCCCCGCCACGGTCGGCGACGGCGTGCTGGAGATGCCCTTCACCAACATCCCGATCCCGGCCGCCGTCTCGGCGACCAAGAAGAAGGGCGACTTCGTCGTCGTCGGCATCCGTCCGGAGGCATTCGAGGACGCCGCACTGGTCGAGGACGCGCACCGCGCCCACGGCGTCACCTTCACCGCCGGCGTGGACGTCACCGAGTGGCTCGGCAACGAGAAGTACGCCTACCTGCCCTTCGAGCCCAACTCCGACGTCCAGGCCGCGCTGAACGACCTGGACCGCGAGCTCGACGGCGAGGCGATGCGCACCCAGCTCGTCGTCAGCCTCGACGGCGCCAGCAAGGTCAAGCAGGGCGATCAGGCCGAGCTGTGGTTCGACCCGGCGTCG
This sequence comes from Jatrophihabitans sp. sgz311053, assembly GCF_056135305.1. Lineage (NCBI taxonomy): Bacteria > Bacillati > Actinomycetota > Actinomycetes > Jatrophihabitantales > Jatrophihabitantaceae > Jatrophihabitans > Jatrophihabitans sp. sgz311053. The sequence goes on from NZ_JBWAXP010000003.1 coordinate 23,535, forward strand.
GTGCACGTCTTCGACCCGCAGACCGAGGCGAACCTCACCCGCGACGAGGAGAAGGCCGCGCAGATCGCGCAGGAGTCCGAGGCCGACCGCAAGCGCGAGCTGGAGCGGGCGCAGCAGCAGCACGGCCAGCTGCAGCAGGCCTGATCGCCGGCGGGGCTCACCCCGCCAGCCACACCGCCCGATAGGGGGCGAGCCACACGTCACCGCGATCGTCCGGGGACAGCGGCTCGCCCCCTAACGCATCCGGGGCGCCATCCAGACCCAGCTCGGCGATGCGGTGCGCCGGGAACGGCCGCCAGCTCTCGGTGACATTGGCCAGTTCGAGCAGATCGCCCTCGGGGTGCGACCGGTGGACGGCGAAGACACCGGGGTCGCTCGCCTCGAGGACACGCGACGCCGTCGCCGCGTGCAGCGCCGGCAGTCCGGCCCGCACCCGACTCAGCCGCCGTATCCCGGCGAACAACCGCGCCGCCGGCGTCGTGGCGTCGTGCCGCTGGTCCTGGACCGCCGCCGGCAGCGGCGGCCGGTGGGCCCAGCGGTTGTCGCCGGCATGGGCAGGGTCGTCGCTCCAGCGCTCGTCGCCGGCCAGCCCGAGCTCGTCGCCCATCCAGAGCACGGGGATGCCGCCCCAGCCGAGCACGACGGCGTGGGCGAGCAGGATGCGGGTGACGGCGAGGTCGGTGGCCTCGGGGGAGTCGGCAGCGCTCAGACCGGTCAGGTCGGCGGTCATGCCGCTGACACGCCGGTCCCCGGTGGCGGGATTGGCCTGGAAGACCAGCCCGCGAGCGAAGGAGGGCTGATACCTACCGGTGTAGAAGTCCGAGAGGAAGGCCCGGTGGGCGAATCCGTCGAGACCCACGGCGGCGGCATCGCCGTCGTCGATGGCCCAGCCGATGTCGTCATGGCAGCGCAGGTAGCAGATCCAGGCGGTGGTGGTGGGGATCGGCGGCAGTTCGCGCAGCGCGTGGACGGCGAGGCGGACATCCCGGGTCGCCAGCATCGACCAGATCTGCACCATCAGGCTGTTGTGGTAGGCCAGATCGCTGACCTTGCCGTGCCGCGGACCCTGCCCGAGGTACTGCACCAGGTCGTCCGGCGCGACGATCGCCTCGGCCTTGAGCAGCACCGCCGGGCAGGCGATGCGGATGACGGCGCGCAGCGCCTGCGCCACCGCGTGGACCTCCGGCTGGTTCTGGCAGTTCGTCCCCAACCGCTTCCAGAGGAAGGCGATGGCGTCCAGCCGCAGCACCTCCACGCCGAGGTTGGCCAGGAAGAGCACGATCTCCACGTACTCGGCGAGCACGTCGGGGTTGGCCCAGTTGACGTCCCACTGGAAGGAGTTGAAGGTCGTCCAGACCCAGCCGTCGAGCTCGTCGTCGAAGGTGAAGTTGCCCGGCGCGAAGTCCGGGAAGACCTCGGGCAGGGTCCGTTCGTAGGCGTCCGGCAGGTCGCGGTCGGCGAAGACGTGGAAGTAGTCGCGGTAGCGCTGCTCGCCGGCGCGGGCGCGCCGGGCCCACTCGTGGTCGTCGGCCACGTGGTTGAGCACCAGGTCGAGCACGAGGCTGATGCCCCGTGAGCGCAGCGTGGCGGCGAGCCTGCGGAGGTCCTCGACCGTGCCGAGCTCCGGGCGGACGGTGCGGTAGTCCGACACCGCGTAGCCGCCGTCGTTGTCGCCGGGCGGCGACTGCAGCAGCGGCATGAGGTGGAGGTAGGTGACGCCCAGCTCGGCCAGGTAGGGCACCTGCTCGACCACCCCGGCGAGGGTGCCGCCGGTGGGGGCGGCGAGCCGGTCGGCGTAGGCGGCGTAGCCCAGCATGGCCGGCGACTGGAACCAGTCGGGCCGCAGCGTGCGCCGCTCGTCCAGCCGATGCAGGTCGGCGTCGCGCTCGGCGTAGGCGCGGGCCGCAGCGGTCAGCAGCCGGGTCTCCAGCGCGGCGTGGGCCGGGTAGAGCTCGGCCAGTGCGGCCCGCAGGTCCGGCAGCCAGCGCTCCACGCGCAGCTCGAAGGTCTCGCGACGTCCGGCGGCGAGCCCGGCGAGTTCGGCGGTCACGGCGTCGTGGCTGGGCACGGGGCGATCCTTCCACCCGAGGTCGGGGTCCGGGGTGAGGGAATGCCCGGCGCCGGGGACCGGTTACACTGCACGGTCGGCGCGCATCCGCGTCGACACCACCCGGCTCCGGTTCACGCAGCGTGTTCACCTGCGACCCGGCGCCACACGAAGGGAACCGGCAGCATGCGCGAAGGCATCCACCCCGAGTACAAGGTCACCCAGGTGACCTGCTCGTGCGGCAACACGTTCACCACCCGCAGTACCGCCAAGAACGGCGTCATGAACGCCGATGTCTGCTCGGCCTGCCACCCGTTCTACACGGGCAAGCAGAAGATCATGGACGTCGGTGGCCGCGTCGACAAGTTCGAGCGCCGTTACGGCAAGCGCGAGCGCTCGAAGGCCTAGCTTCTCCGACGGCGCCCATCCCCGATCCGGGGATGGGCGCCGTTGTCGCGTTTCCAGACGGTCCGATCGCAGGAGTCCCCATGTCCGAGCCCGGCAAGCTCTCCGAGCTGCTCGCCGAATACGGCGAGGTCGAGCAGCAGCTGGCTGACCCGTCGGTGCACGCCGACGCCGGCCGGGCCCGCACGCTGGGACGCCGCTTCGCCGAGCTGGCGCCGATCCGGGCGGCGGCCGACGAGTTGAGCAGCAGCCGCGACGACCTCGCGACCGCCCGCGAGCTGGCCGCCGAGGATGCCTCCTTCGCCGCCGAGGCAGTCGCCCTGGAGACCCGGATCGCCGAGCTGGAGGAGCGGCTGCGGCACCTGTTGCTGCCGCGCGACCCGAACGACGGCAAGGACGTCATCCTCGAGGTGAAGGCCGGCGAGGGCGGCGACGAATCGGCCCTCTTCGCCGGTGACCTGCTGCGGATGTACAGCCGCTACGCCGAGCGGCAGGGGTGGCAGCTCGAAGTGCTGGACAACGAGTCCACCGATCTCGGCGGCGTCAAGTCGGCCACGGTCGCCGTCCGCGCCCGTAAGCCCGAGCACCAGGTCTGGGCGCAGCTGAAGTACGAGGGCGGTGTGCATCGGGTGCAGCGGGTGCCGGCGACCGAGTCGCAGGGGCGCATCCACACCTCGGCCGCCGGCGTGCTGGTGCTGCCCGAGGCCGAGGAGGTCGACGTCGAGATCGACCCGGGCGACCTGCGCATCGACGTCTACCGCTCCTCCGGGCCGGGTGGCCAGAGCGTCAACACGACCGACTCGGCCGTCCGCATCACCCACGTCCCCACCGGCACCGTGGTGGCGATGCAGAACGAGAAGAGCCAGCTGCAGAACCGTGAGGCCGCGCTCCGGGTGCTGCGCGCCCGGCTGCTCGCCGCGGCGCAGGACGAGGCCGAGGCCGCCGCGTCGGACGCCCGCCGCTCGCAGGTCCGCACCGTCGACCGCTCCGAGCGGGTGCGCACCTACAACTTCCCGGAGAACCGCATCAGCGACCACCGGGTCGGCTTCAAGGCCTACAACCTCGACCAGGTCATCGACGGCGCGCTGGACGACGTCATCGCCGCGCTGCAGGCCGCCGACACCGAGGCGTTGCTGGCGGGGGAGGGCTCCTGAGCCTGCGCCGGCTGCTCGCGACGGCGACCGAGCGGCTCGCCGCCGCCGGCGTCGACACTCCCCGCACGGACGCCGAACTGCTGGCCGCCCATGTGCTCGGATTGCCGCGCTCGGCCTTGCTGACCCGTGACGAGCTGACCGCTGACCAGTCCGGGGCGCTGGAGCAGGCGCTGGAGCGCCGGGTCGCGCGCGAGCCGCTGCAGCACATCACCGGCCACGCGCCGTTCCGCTACGTCGAGCTCGCGGTCGGACCGGGGGTCTTCGTCCCCCGTCCGGAGACCGAGCTGCTGGTGGACGCCGTGCTGCCCGCGCTGCGGGCGGCGGCCACTCCGGTCGTGGTGGACCTCTGCTCGGGTTCCGGGGCGCTGGCGGTCGCGCTGGCCGACGAGCTCCCCGCGGCCGAGGTGGTCGCGGTGGAGATGTCACCGGACGCCCTGCCCTGGCTCGAGCGCAACGCGATCGAGCGGGGTGTCCGTGTCGTGGCTGCGGACATCCGCGACCGCGACGCCCTGGCCGCCTGGCGCGGCCGGGCCGGCGCGGTCGTCTGCAACCCGCCTTACGTCCCCCTGACGACACCGGTGGCCGCGGAGGTCCGGGCCGATCCGGAGCTCGCCGTCTTCGCCGGCGACGACGGGCTGGGGCTCATGACCGACGTCCTGGCCGCCGCGGCGGAGCTGCTGCGCGGCGGCGGGGTGCTCGCCGTCGAGCACGACGACAGCCACGGCGAGGCGGTGCCCGCACTGCTGCGGAGCGACGGTCGGTGGGACGACATCGTGGCGCACCGCGACCTCGCCGGTCGACCCCGCTACGCGACGGCCTCCCGCCGTGCCCGGCTTCGTGAGGCAAACTGACTGCCGTGGCTCTGTTCTTCCACTGCGGCGACCCCGACGTCCGTGACGACGCGATCGCGACCGCGGCGCACAGCGTGCAGTCCGGTGAGCTCGTGGTCCTGCCCACAGACACCGTCTACGGCATCGGCGCCGACGCCTTCGACGCGGTGGCCGTGGCGGACCTGCTCCGGACCAAGGGTCGCGGTCGCGACATGCCCGTCCCGGTGCTGGTCGGCGCCTGGTCGACGATCGACGGCCTGGTGGCCCACGTCGACTCCCGGACCCGGGAGCTGGTCGAGGCGTTCTGGCCCGGCGCGCTGACCATCGTGGTCCGCCACGCGCCGTCGCTCACCTGGGACCTCGGCGACGCGCGCGGGACGGTCGCGCTGCGGATGCCGCTGCACCCGGTGGCGATTGAGCTGCTGGAGAGGACCGGTCCGATGGCGGTGTCGAGCGCCAACCGTTCGGGGCAGCCGCCCGCGCAGACGGCAGCCGAGGCGCGCGCTCAGCTCGGCGAGGACGTCGCGGTGTACCTCGAGGACGGCCCGGCCCCACGCGGCGAGGCCAGCACCATCATCGACGTCTCGGAGGGGACGCCACGCGTGCTGCGCGTCGGCAGCGTCAGCGAGGCGCAGCTGCGCGAGATCGTCCCGGATCTGGTCGGCATGGCCGGCCCCGGTGCCGGGGCGGACGAGCCGCCGGCGGCGACGCCCCGGCCCCGACCGCGGCCGCAACCGGGCAGCGGTGGTTGATGCCCACCTATCCGAGTCTGGAGTACCTGCTCGTCGGCTGCATCGCGGCGGTCGTCACCTTCGTGCTGACGCCGCTGGCCAGGCGCGCGGCGATCCGCTGGGGAGCGATAGCGGCGCCGCGAGACCGGGACGTACACGCGGTGGCCATCCCGCGCATGGGTGGCGTCGCGCTCTTCGTCGGGTTCGCGCTGGCCATCTTCGTCGCGCACCGGCTGCCCACCCTGACCCAGGCCTTCGTCGTCGGGCCGGACATGGCCTTCGTGGTGGGGGCCGCGGCCCTGATCTGCCTGCTCGGCGTCGTGGACGACCGCTGGGAGCTCGACTCGCTGACCAAGCTCGCTGGGCAGGTGCTCGCCACCGGGATCATGGTGATCTGGGGTGGCGTCCAGCTCATCGCCGTCCCGCTGCCGGGGAGCAACAGCACGCTGCTGCTCGGCTCGCTCGGCGTGCCGGTGACGATCCTGCTCACCGTCATCACGATCAACGCGGTCAACTTCATCGACGGCCTGGACGGCCTGGCTGCGGGCGTCACCGCCATCGCCGCGGGCGGGTTCTTCCTCTACTCGTTCCACCTGACGCAGCAGAATTTCCAGGTCGCCGGCGCCGCCCCGACCCTGCTCGCGGCGGCGCTCTGCGGCACCTGCGTGGGATTTCTGCCCCACAACTTCTGGCCCGCGCGGGTCTTCATGGGCGACTCGGGATCGATGCTGGTGGGGCTCATCCTCTCCGCCTCGGCCGTCACCGCCACCAACACCGCCGACCCGCAGGCCTTCACCGTCAACGCCTTCGGCTCGCTCGCGCTCTTCCTGCCGCTCATCATCCCGCTCGCGGTGCTGGCGCTTCCCTTCATCGACCTGCTGCTCGCGGTCGTCCGGCGGGTGAGCCGGGGGCGCTCGCCGTTCGCCCCCGACAAGCAGCACCTGCACCATCGGCTACTCGAGATGGGGCACAGCCACCGCCGGGCCGTGCTGCTGCTCTACTTCTGGTCGGCCCTGCTCTCCTTCGCCGGTGTCGGCCTCTCCTACGCCGAGGGTCGCTGGCTGGTGCTGACCGTCCTCGCGGCCGCCCTGGTCGTGGGGCTGCTGATCTCGTTCGTGCCGGGGTTGCGCTTCCGGGCCCGCCGTCGCCCCGCCGCTCCGCTCGCGTCCTCGGCCGGCCGACGGGTGGAGCCGCGATGAGAGCCACCGACGCGCCCGTCCCGGATCGCTTCCCGCAGCCGCGGCGGCGGATGCCCCTCGGCCGCCCCGAGAACTGGGTCTGGCCCGTGCTGGCGGTCGCGCTCGTCGTCGGTTCGGGGCTCATGCTCCTGGCCCCGCGACCGTGGGCCGCCGCGGGCAGCTACGCCGGTGCGATGCTCCTGGTCGTCGGGTGCTTCGCCATCTCCACCGTCAACCTGCGGATGGCGGGTCGAATCTCGCCGGGAACGATGTTCCTGGCCGCGATCTTCAGCTACGGCTTCACCGTCGCCGTGCTCTCCTTCGCCTGGCTGCTCTCCTCGCCGCGGGTGGTCGTCGGTGGTGCCGTCTTCGCCGGCGCCACCGTGTCCGTCCTGGTGTGGGTCACCGGGGTCGCGCGCGCAGCCTGGGTGCGGTGAAGGCACGCTCTCAGTGACTGTTACGCTCGCGGCACACGATGGGCACGGAGAAGTCGCACGAGACTCCACCAGGTGAAGAACCCGGTGGGGATCCTTGGGCAGTCTTCGGATACCTGGTCGCTGGTGTCGTCTTCTACGGCGGGATCGGATTGGGGCTCAGCGTTTGGTTGGACGCTCCCTACCTGGTCCCGATCGGGATCGTGGTGGGAGCAGCCTTCGGGGTCTACATGGTCTTTGCCCGGTTTCGTTACCGTGGAGAGACCGGAACCGCCCCCGCCGGTCCGGCCGCGACACGATCCATCCCAGCTTCCACCCCGATCGACCACGACCGGACGGACGAGACGGGCGCTCCGCGCGCCGATCCGCCGCGAGGTCGCGATGACCGAGGAGATTCGTCATGACGGCCCAGCCTCTCGCCGCTGGTGAAGGCTTCACCGCTCCGGGGCCCGCGGAGTTCTTCCTCCCCGACTTCACCAACACCAACTGGCACGACGAGGGTTACATCGTCCTGCTGACCAAGCCGGCCGTGCTGCTGCTGCTGTCCGCGGTCATCACCTTCGCCTTCCTGCAGGGTTCCATCCGCCGTCGGCAGGTCGTTCCCAGCAAGTTCCAGTACCTGGGCGAGCAGGCCTATGGCCTGGTCCGCGACAGCATCGGCCGCGACGTCATCGGCGGCGACTTCATGCGCTGGGTGCCGCTGCTGGTCTCGCTCTTCTTCTTCATCCTCATCAACAACCTCTTCGGCATCACGCCGTTCCTGATGTTCCCGACGTTCTCTCGGGTGAACTACGCCTTCGGCCTGGCCGCCATGGTGTGGATCATCTACAACGTCGTCGGGATTATGGACAAGGGCTTCTTCGGCTACCTGAAGTTCGTCACGACGCCGTCCGGCGTGCCGAAGTGGCTGCTGCCACTGATCATCCCGCTGGAGTTCCTCTCCAACATCATCGTGCGGCCGGTCACGCTCTCGCTGCGACTCTTCGCCAACATGTTTGCTGGCCACCTGCTGATCATCCTGTTCTCCACCGGTGGCGCCTACCTGCTGTTGGACGCGACCGGACCGATCGTCAAGCCGGCCGGCGTGCTCGCCTACGTGATGGGCATCGGCATCGGTTTCCTCGAGGTCGTCGTCGCGTCATTGCAGGCTTACGTCTTCGTCCTACTGACGGCGAGCTACATCGCCGGCGCCAAGGCGCACGACCACTGATCTGACCCGCATCACTTCACTCCGCACCACCACGCACACGGTCACCTGACCGCGACGAAAGGAAAGAACAATGGGCGGCACGCTCAACATGGTCGGCTACGGCCTCTCGGCTATCGGCCCCGGTATCGGCGTGGGCATCGTCTTCGCCGCGTACATCAGCGGCACGGCCCGCCAGCCGGAGATGCAGAGCCGGCTGCAGACCATCGCCTTCCTCGGCTTCGCGCTCTCCGAGGCGCTCGCCATCATCGGCATCGCGCTCGCGTTCGTGCTCAAGGCCTAGTCACTCGACGCGCCGAGCATGCCTCGGTACACCTCTGATCCCATCGCAAGGCGAAGGAACCCACGATGACGCATCTACTCGCAGCCGAGGAGCCGAACCCGCTCGGCTTCGTCTGGGCCGAGTTCGTGCTCGTGCTCATCATCTTCGCGCTGCTGTTCTTCCTCGTCCGCAAGTACGTGGTCCCGAACTTCGAGAAGACCTTCGCCGACCGGCGTGAGGCCATCGAGGGCGGGATCGAGCGGGCCGAGGAAGCGCAGAACCAGGCGCAGCGGATGCTCGAGCAGTACAAGGAGCAGCTGAACGAGGCCCGCGTCGAGGCGGCCCAGATCCGCGAGAACGCCCGCGCCGAGGCGCAGCGCACCCTCGAGGAGCTCCGCGCGCAGGCGCAGGAGGAGTCGGCCCGCATCGTCGCCCGCGGCGAGGAGCAGCTGGCCGGTCAGCGTGCGGCAATCGTGCGCGAGCTGCGTGCCGAGGTCGGCACCCTGGCCGTCGAGCTGGCCGAGAAGATCGTCGACCAGCGACTGTCGGACGACGCGGCCGTCTCGGCCACCGTCGACGCCTTCCTGGCCGGCATCGAGGCCGACGAGTCGGCGAAGGCGCGGACGGAGTCCTCGTGATCCATTCGGCCAGCCGACGCGCGCTCGAGGATCTGCGGCGCCGCGAGCACGAGGTGTTCGAGGGCCGCATCTCGGCGGACTCGCTCAGCACCCTCGCCGACGAGCTGTACGCCGTCGCGCAGGTGCTCGTCGCCCAGCCCCGGCTGCGGCGGCTGCTCGCCGACCCGACGTCGTCGACCGAGAGCCGCACCGGCCTGGCCGAGCGGGTCCTGGGATCGCAGGTCCGCCCCGACACGCTGGGACTGCTCACCGTGGCCATCGAGCTGCGGTGGTCCTCACCGTGGGACTTCGTCGACGCGCTGGAGAGCGCGGCCGGCGACGCGGTCTTCCGGGCCGCGGAGAAGGAGGGCAGCCTCGACACCGTCGAGGACGAGCTCTTCCGGCTCGAGCGGATCCTGAACACCCGCGGCGACGTCGTCGCCCTGCTCGACGAGCAGGCCGTCCCGGCGTCGCGGCGCATCGAACTGCTCGACTCCCTGGTGGCGCAGAAGGTTCAGCCGCTCACGCTGACCCTGCTGCACAACGCCGTGGCCAGCACCCGCAAGCGCAGCGTGCTGCTCGCGATCGACGACCTGCTCGAGGATGCCGCCCGGTGGCAGGAGCGTTCGGTCGCGCGCGTGGTCTCGGCTACCGAGCTGAGCCCGCAGCAGCAGGAACGCCTGACCGCGGCGCTGTCGCAGCTCTACGGCCGCTCCATCACGGTCCGCCTGGCCGTCGACCCCGCCGTGCGCGGCGGGCTCGTCGTCCGCGTCGGTGACGAGGTCATCGACGGCAGCGTCACCGCCCGCCTCGAGGCCGCCCGCGCCTCGCTGGCCGGCTGACAGATCCGAACACCCGAGATTTCCGAGAACGAAGAGCCGAAGGAACAGGAAAGAACATGGCTGAGCTGACGATCTCCGCCGACGAGATCCGTAGCGCGATCGAGAGCTACGTTTCGTCCTACAAGCCGGAGGCTTCCCGTGAGGAGGTCGGGACCGTCGCCGAGACCGGTGACGGCATCGCGCGCGTCGAGGGTCTGCCGAGCGCGATGGCCAACGAGCTGCTCGAGTTCGAGGGCGGCACGCTGGGCATCGCCCTCAACCTCGACGTCCGCGACATCGGCGCCGTGGTGCTCGGTGACGCCAGCGGCATCGAGGAGGGTCAGCCGGTCAAGCGCACCGGCGAGATCCTCTCGGTCCCGGTCGGCGACGCCTACCTCGGGCGCGTGGTCGACGCGCTCGGCCAGCCGATCGACGGCCAGGGCGACATCGAGACCGACGAGCGTCGCGCCCTGGAGCTCCAGGCGCCCACCGTGGTGCAGCGCAAGGAGGTCAAGGAGCCGCTGCTGACCGGCATCAAGGCCATCGACTCGATGACCGCGATCGGCCGTGGCCAGCGGCAGCTGATCATCGGTGACCGCCAGACCGGTAAGACCACGGTCTGCCTGGACGCGATCATCAACCAGCGCGACAACTGGAAGACCGGCGACCCGCAGAAGCAGGTGCGCTGCATCTACGTCGCGATCGGTCAGAAGGGTTCGACCATCGCCTCGGCTCGCGACACGCTCGAGGAGGCAGGCGCCCTGGAGTACACCACCATCGTCGCCGCCCCGGCGTCGGCCTCGGCCGGCTTCAAGTACCTCGCGCCCTACACCGGTTCGGCCATCGGCCAGCACTGGATGTACCAGGGCAAGCACGTCCTCATCGTCTTCGACGACCTCACCAAGCAGGCCGAGGCGTACCGCACGGTGTCGCTGCTGCTGCGGCGCCCGCCGGGCCGCGAGGCCTACCCCGGCGACGTCTTCTACTTGCACAGCCGGCTCCTCGAGCGCTGCGCGAAGCTCTCCGACGACCTCGGTGGCGGCTCGATGACCGGTCTGCCGATCATCGAGACCAAGGGCAACGACGTCTCGGCCTACATCCCGACCAACGTCATCTCGATCACCGACGGCCAGTGCTTCCTCGAGACCGACCTCTTCAACGCCGGCGTCCGCCCGGCTGTGAACGTCGGTATCTCGGTGTCGCGCGTCGGTGGCTCGGCCCAGCCGAAGGCCATGCGCGCCGTCTCCGGACGCCTGCGCGTGGACCTCGCCCAGTACCGCGAGCTGGAGTCGTTCGCCGCCTTCGGTTCCGACCTGGACAAGGCCTCGCAGCGCCAGCTCGCCCGTGGCGCCCGGCTGGTCGAGCTGCTCAAGCAGCCCGCCGCCTCCCCGTTCGGCATCGGCCGCGAGATCGTCTCGATCTGGGCGGGTACCTCCGGCCAGCTCGACGAGATCGAGGTCAGCGACATCCGCCGCTTCGAGAGCGAGTTCCTGGACTACGTGCAGCGCACCGACGGCGATGTCTACGACGCCCTGGCCACGGCCAAGGGCTTCGACGACGACCACGCGTCGCGGCTGGAGAAGCTGATCACGGACTTCAAGAAGGAGTTCCAGGCCGGGGACAGCTCCGAGAAGTCCGGGAACTAAGGGACTGACCTATGGGAGCCCAGCTTCGCGTCTACCGGCGGCGTATCCGCTCGGTCAACTCGACGAAGAAGATCACCAAGGCGATGGAGCTCATCGCCGCGTCGCGCATCGTCAAGGCGCAGGCGCGGATGCGCAGCGCCAAGCCGTATGCCCGTGAGCTGCAGCGCGCGCTCTCGGCGATCACCGGGGAGTCGTCGGTCAAGCACCCGATGCTCACCGGCGTCGAGAACCCGCGTCGGGCCGGCATCCTGCTCGTCACCAGCGACCGGGGTCTGGCCGGTGGTTACAACGCCAACGCCATCCGCCGCGCCAACGAGCTGGCTGCTCAGCTCGAGAGCGACGGCAAGGAGGTCGAGCGTTACGTCATCGGCCGCAAGGGTGCCGCCTACTTCAACTTCCGGCAGATCGACCTGGCCGGGCAGTGGAGTGGCTTCTCCGAGCAGCCCAACTTCGTCGACGCCCGTGGCGCCACCGAGGCTGTCGTCCACGCGCTGACCGCGACCAGCGAGGGCACCGTCCCCGGTGACGCGGACGAGGGCAGGGACGAGCGCCCCGGTATCGACGAGCTGTGGGTCGTCTTCACCCGCTTCGTCAACTCGGTCACGCAGTCGCCGGTCGCGGTCCAGGTCGCACCGGTGCAGAACGCCGACGAGGACGAGGCGCTCGACGACGGCGAGTCCGACTCGTCTCGCGACGGCAAGGACGCCTCGGACAACGACGGCCCGGCCCCGCTGTGGGAGTTCGAGCCCGAGCCGGAGAAGCTGCTCGACTCGCTGCTGCCGCGCTACATCAGCTCGCGCATCTTCTCGGCCCTGCTGGAATCGGCCGCGTCGGAATCGGCCGCCCGGCGGCGCGCGATGAAGTCCGCGAGCGACAATGCAACAGAGCTGATCAAGACCTTCACCCGGCTGGCCAACGAGGCACGCCAGGCCGAGATCACCCAGGAAATCAGCGAGATCGTCGGCGGCGCCGATGCCCTCGCATCAGCAGGGAGCGAATAAATGACCGCCGTTTCAGAAGAGACCGCGACCTCGGGCACCTCGGCTGCGGGCGGGCGCGTCGTCCGCGTCATCGGCCCCGTGGTGGACGTCGAGTTCGGCCGGGACAACATCCCCGAGCTCAACCAGGCGCTCACCACCGAGATCGAGCTCGGTGAGCTCTCCAAGACGCTGACCCTCGAGGTCGCGCAGCACATCGGCGACGACATGGTGCGCACCATCGCACTGCAGCCGACCGACGGCCTGACCCGTGGCGCGCAGGTCACCGACACCGGCTCGCCGATCTCGGTGCCCGTCGGCGACGTCACCAAGGGCCACGTCTTCAACGCCCTCGGCCAGCCGCTCGACGTCACCGAGTCCGAGCTGGACATCAAGGAGCGGTGGCCCATCCACCGTGACCCGCCGCCGTTCGACCAGCTCGAGAGCAAGACCGAGCCGTTCTGGACCGGCATCAAGGTCATCGACCTGCTCACGCCCTACGTGGTCGGCGGCAAGATCGGCCTCTTCGGCGGTGCCGGCGTCGGCAAGACGGTGCTCATCCAGGAGATGATCTACCGCGTCGCCGAGAACTTCGGTGGTGTCTCGGTCTTCGCCGGTGTCGGCGAGCGCACCCGCGAGGGCAACGACCTCATCGTGGAGATGACCGAGTCCGGCGTGCTGGAGAAGACCGCACTCGTCTTCGGCCAGATGGACGAGCCGCCGGGCACGCGCCTGCGTGTCGCGCTCTCGGCCCTGACCATGGCCGAGTACTTCCGCGACGTGCAGAAGCAGGACGTGCTGCTGTTCATCGACAACATCTTCCGGTTCACCCAGGCCGGCTCCGAGGTGTCGACGCTGCTCGGCCGCATGCCCTCGGCCGTGGGTTACCAGCCCACGCTGGCCGACGAGATGGGTCAGCTGCAGGAGCGCATCACCTCCACCCGCGGTCACTCGATCACCTCCATGCAGGCGATCTACGTGCCCGCCGACGACATCACCGACCCGGCGCCGCACACCACCTTCGCCCACCTCGACGCCACCACTACGCTGTCGCGTCCGGTGTCGGAGAAGGGCATCTACCCGGCCGTGGACCCGCTCGACTCGACCTCGCGCATCCTGGACGCCCAGTACATCGGCCAGGAGCACTACGACGTCGCCCAGCGCACCAAGCAGATCCTGCAGCGCTACAAGGAGCTCCAGGACATCATCGCCATCCTCGGTATCGACGAGCTCTCCGAGGAGGACAAGGTCACGGTCAACCGGGCCCGCCGCATCGAGCGCTTCCTGTCGCAGAACACCTTCGTCGCCAAGCAGTTCACCGGTGTCGACGGGTCGTTCGTCCCCGTCGAGGAGACGGTGGACGCGTTCAAGCGTCTCGCCGACGGTGAATTCGACAGCTACCCGGAGCAGGCGTTCTTCATGTGCGGCGGTCTCGAGGACCTCGAGCGCAACGCCGCCGAGCTGAAGAAGGCCTAACCATGGCGACGATGCACGTCGAGCTCGTCTCGATCGAGCAGCCGATCTGGTCCGGAGAGGCGACGGCCGTCTACGGTCGCACCCCCGAGGGCGAGATCGGCATCCTGCCGGGCCACCAGCCGCTGCTGGGCGCGCTCGTGCCCGGCTTCCCGGTACGCATCGAGGCCGAGGACGGCGACACGCTCAGCGTCGCGGTGCACGGAGGTTTCCTCTCGGTGCGGCAGGACGGGGTCTCCGTCCTCGCCGAGCAGGCCGAGATGAGCAACGACATCGACGTCGCGAGGGCCCGCAAGGCGCTCGACTCGGCGGACCCGGACAAGGGCCCGGACGAGGCCGCGGCCCGCGATCGCGCGCTGTCGCGGTTACGCGCCGCCGGCGAGCAGGTCTAGGCACGAAAGACCGAAGACAGCCGTGCACACCGTCGACATCATCGCGGTGTGCACGGCTGTTCTCGTCGTGGTGCTGTTCGTGGCCGTCCTGGCCAGGCAGCGCTACATGCTCCGACTGGCAGGGGCCGTCCCGCTCGCCGTCCTGCGGGGCAACCGCTGGCTCTACGGCATCGGCCGCTATCGCGGCGGTGAGCTGCGCTGGTATCGCGCGCTCGGCATCGGCACCAACCCCTCCCGTGTCCTGCGACAGGGCAGGGTCGAGGTGATCGGACGTCGTGAGCGGCTGCCGTCGGAGGTGAAGTCGCTCCCGCCCACCGCCGTCGTGGTCGAGTGTCGAGCTGAGGGTGAGACTGTTGTGCTCGCACTCGGCGAGGGTGCCTACACGGGTTTCGTCTCGTGGCTGGAGAGCTCCGCGCCGCGCACCTGAGCGTTACCGCTCGCCGCCCGGCTTCCAGAGGACGTCGCCGTCGGGATTGGCGACGCGTCCGAGGATGAAGAGCAGGTCCGAGAGCCGGTTGAGGTAGAGCATCGCCTCGCGGTTGGTGTGCTCCGCATCGGCCTCCCACAGCGCCCAGGCGCAGCGCTCGGCGCGCCGGGCGAGGGTCCGGGCCTGGTTCAGCAGAGCCGCGCCCGGCGTGCCGCCGGGGAGGATGAAGCTGTTGAGCTTGGGCAGGTCGGCGTTGAAGCGGTCGCACCAGCCCTCGAGCCGGGCGGTGTAGGACGGCTCCACCCGCAGCGGCGGGTACTGCGGCTCGGCGACGACCGGGGTGCAGAGATCGGCGCCGACGTCGAAGAGGTCGTTCTGGATCGTTCCGAGCACCTCGACGACCTCCTGCGGCAGGCCGCCGAGGGCCAGGGCCACGCCGATCGCGGAGTTCGTCTCGTCGCAGGCGGCGTAGGCCTCGACGCGGGGATCGGTCTTGCGCACGCGCGACATGTCGCCGAGCGCCGTCGTCCCGTCGTCCCCGGTGCGGGTGTAGATGCGCGTCAGGTGAACGGCCATGCGGCGAGCCTACGGGCGCTGATTACTGTGTCAGGGTGCAGGTTCTGCGAGTGACCGGTGGTGCCCGGCTCGACGGCGATGTCGAGGTCGTCGGCGCCAAGAACAGCGTGCTCAAACTGATGGCGGCGGCGCTGCTGGCGCCGGGGGACACGACGCTGGGCAACCTGCCCGCGATCTCGGACGTCACCATCATGCGCCAGCTGCTCGAGGGCATGGGGTGCACGGTCAGCGAGGCCATCACGGTGCCGCAGGGTGGCGAAGCGGCCACCGACCGCATCACCATCACCACCCCCGACGTGCTGCACCACGAGGCGCCGTACGAGCTGGTGCGCAAGATCCGCGGCTCCATCTGCGTGCTGGGACCGCTGATCGGCCGCACCGGCCGGGCCAAGGTGGCGCTCCCCGGCGGTGACGCCATCGGCACGCGGCCGCTGGACATGCATTTCAGCGGCCTGGAGCGGATGGGCGCCGAGATCAGCATTCAGCACGGCTACGTGGTCGCCGAGGCGCCCAGCCTGCGCGGTGCGTCGATCTGGCTGGACTTCCCGAGTGTCGGCGCCACCGAGAACATCATGACCGCGGCCGTCCTGGCCAAGGGCACGACCGTCATCGACAACGCCGCCCGCGAGCCCGAGATCGTGGACCTCTGCCAGATGCTGGTGGGGATGGGCGCCCAGATCGGTGGTATCGGCACCTCCACGCTGGAGATCACCGGCGTCGACAGCCTGCATGGCACCGTCCACGACGCCGTCCCCGACCGCATCGTCGCCGGCACCTGGGCGATGGCCGCCGTGGCCACCCGCGGCGACGTCACCGTCCGCGGGGCGGTCGCCGACCACCTGCGCATCCTGCTGGACAAGGTCGACCGCGCCGGCGGCGAGGTCGAGGTGCTCCCCGGTGACGCCGCCGGCTTCCGGGTCGTCCAAGCCGAGCGTCCCAAGAGCTTCGACGTGGTGACGCTGCCCTACCCGGGGCTCGCCACGGACTTGCAGCCGCAGGCCATCGCGGCGCTATCGGTGGCCGACGGCACGTCGATGATCACCGAGAACCTCTTCGAGGCGCGCTTCATGTTCTGCGACGAGATCGCGCGCATGGGCGCCGACGTCCGTACCGACGGGCACCACGCCGTGGTCCGGGGGCAGGAGCGGCTCTCCGGTGCGCCGGTCCGCGCCACCGACATCCGCGCCGGCGTCGGGCTCGTCATCGCCGGTCTGGTGGCCGAGGGCGTCACCGAGGTGGCCGAGATCCACCACATCGACCGGGGTTACGTCCGCTTCGAGGAGCAGCTGCGCAGCCTGGGCGCGGACGTCCAGCGGGTCGAATCCGGGGCCTTCGGCAGCTGACCGGCTACGGCTGGGTGGCGAGTGCCTCGTCCTTCGGCTCGGCGACGTGGCGCCGACCACGGAAGTCCTTGACGGTCTTGATCGCCGCGAGCAGCAGGAACCACACGCTGCTGACGAGCAGCACGGCCTGCAGCCAGCCCGGCGTCTCGGGGTAGAGCACCGCGCCGACGATGAGCCCGCCGAGCCACAGGATGGCGGCGACGAAGGTGACGGGGCGCAAGAAGACCGCCCGCATGATGTGCGGATAGGGCATGTTGGTCAGCTGCGCGATCGACAGCGCGATGATGACGGTGGCGCCCACCGCGGCGCTGGCGTTCAGCAGGAGCAGCAGCGGGGCCACCATGTTCCAGGCCGCCGGGAAGCCACGGAAGAAGTTGTCGTCGGTCATCATGTCGTTGCGCGAGAACCAGATGGCCGAGGTGAGCGCCAGCAGGCCGATGACGGCGAGGCCGAAGGCGTTCGATGGCACCAGATCGAACTGGTAGATGAAGGCCGCCGGGACGATGGCGTTCGTGACGAAGTCGATGATGAGATCGAGCACGTAGCCGTTGATCCGCGGCACCCGCTCCTTGACCCCGAGCGCACGCGCGATCGGGCCGTCGACGCCGTCGATGACGATCGTGACCATCAGGTAGATGATCGCCAGGTCGGCACGGCCGTCCAGGACGGCTTGCAGGGCCAGGCAGCCGAAGATGATGCCGACCGTCGTGAACAGGTGGACGGCCCAGGCCTGCCCGCGCTCGGCGCGGGTGCAGGACAACGGCGGATGTGTCGAGTTCACGCCTTGGAGGGTACGGGCACGACCCCGGAGCCTCGCCGGTCAGCTGCCCAGGAGCAGCCGGGCGGCGTCCACGTCGGCGTGGAAGACGAGCACGTCCAGCAGGCCGTCGCGCCGTTTGGACATCGACGAGCGGATCCCGGCCTCCTGCAGCCGGGCGCGCCGCTCCAGGGCCTGCTGCCGGGGCAGCGCCGTCTCGACGACCGAGAGCAGACCCAGGTTCGGTGACTCGGCGGCATCCACCGGGCGGACGATCGGACCCTTGCGCGAGGGCTTGAAGACCCAGCGCAGGATCAGGGCGAGCACCAGAATCACGGCCACGGCGAGGAACATCGCCGACGGATCGTTGCCCATGACCTCCATAGTGCCTCGGCTTGGGTCGCCGCCGCCAAGCCCGGACATGCGAACTCCACCACGTCATGGCGCGCGTGGCGGCCCGGCGACAGTAGGCTCCGACAGTTACCCGTCGGTACGACAGCGAGGTGCTTCTGCCATGCCCTTCCCCTCGGACGACGAGCGCGACCGCCCCTGGCTGATGCGCACCTACGCCGGCCACTCGTCGGCGAAGGAGTCGAACGCCCTCTACCGGCGCAACCTGTCCAAGGGTCAGACGGGCCTCTCCGTCGCCTTCGACCTGCCGACGCAGACCGGCTACGACCCCGACGCGGAGCTGGCCCGCGGCGAGGTGGGCAAGGTCGGCGTCCCGGTGTCGCACATCGGTGACGTGCGGATCCTCTTCGACGAGATCCCCATGGAGCAGATGAACACCTCCATGACGATCAATGCGCCGGCGATGTACATGCTGGCGCTCTACCTCACCGTCGCCGAGGAGCACGGCGCCGACTTCGCCAAGCTGTCGGGCACCACCCAGAACGACATCATCAAGGAGTACCTGTCGCGGGGGACCTACGTCTTCCCGCCGGCGCCCTCGCTGCGGCTGATCACCGACATGATCGCCTACACGGTGGCGAACGTGCCGAAGTGGAACCCCATCAACGTCTGCAGCTACCACCTGCAGGAGGCCGGGGCGACGCCGGTGCAGGAGGTCGCCTTCGCCCTCTGTACCGCCATCGCCGTGCTGGACTCGGTGAAGGCGTCCGGCCAGGTGCCCGAGGAGAAGTTCGGCGACGTCGTCGCCCGGATCAGCTTCTTCGTCAACGCCGGCGTGCGCTTCGTCGAGGAGATGTGCAAGCTGCGGGCCTTCGGCCAGCTCTGGGACGAGATCACCCGCGAGCGCTACGGCGTCGAGAATCCCAAGCACCGTCGCTTCCGTTACGGCGTGCAGGTCAACTCGCTCGGCCTCACCGAGGCGCAGCCGGAGAACAACGTCTACCGCATCCTGCTCGAGATGCTCGCGGTCACTATGAGCAAGGACGCCCGCGCCCGCGCCGTCCAGCTGCCGGCCTGGAACGAGGCCCTCGGCCTGCCGCGTGCCTGGGACCAGCAATGGTCGCTGCGCATGCAGCAGGTGCTCGCCTTCGAGTCCGACCTGCTCGAGTACGACGACCTCTTCGCCGGCTCGCACGTGGTCGAGGCCAAGGTCGGCGAGATCAAGGACGGCGCCCGCGCCGAGATCGACAAGATCCTGGAGATGGGCGGCGCCGTGGAGGCCGTCGAGTCGGGGTACCTGAAGTCCGAGCTGGTCTCCTCGCTCGCCCGCCGGCGGCGTCGCATCGAGGCGGGCGAGGACGTCGTGGTCGGCGTCAACAAGTACACCGAGACCGAGCCGAACCCGCTGCAGGGCTCGGAGGACGGCGGCATCCTCACCGTCGACAAGGCCGTCGAGCAGTCGGCCAAGGACGCGCTGGCGCAGTGGAAGTCCGGCCGGGACGCCGCCGCCGTGGACGACGCGCTGCGGTTGCTGCGCGACGCGGCCAAGACCGACGAGAACCTCATGACCGCCTCGCTGACCTGCGCGAAGGTCGGCGTCACCGTCGGCGAGTGGGCCGGCGTGCTGCGCGAGGTCTTCGGCGAGTACCGCCCGCCGACGGGTGTCGCCGCGGCCAGCGGTGGCGGCCACGAGGGGTCGCTGGCCGAGGTGCAGGGACGCGTCAAGGCGCTCGGTGAGCAGCTGGGCCGGCCGCTGAAGTTCCTGGTCGGCAAGCCCGGCCTGGACGGCCACTCCAACGGCGCCGAGCAGATCGCGGTCCGCGCCCGCGACGCCGGTTTCGAGGTCGTCTACTCCGGCATCCGGTTGACGCCCAAGCAGATCGTCTCGGCCGCGGTGGAGGAGGACGTCGACGTGGTCGGCCTGTCGATCCTCTCCGGGTCGCACTTGTCCGCGGTGCCCGACGTCCTGGCCGGGCTCAGGGAAGCCGGGCTCGACGACGTCCCGGTCATCGCCGGCGGCATCATCCCGGAGGTCGACGCGGTCGAGCTGCGCGATCAGGGGGTGGCGCGGGTCTTCACGCCCAAGGACTTCGAGATCACCCAGATGCTCGGCCAGATCGTCGACGCCATCGAGGAGGCGCGGGGCTGATCGGCGCTCGCCGTCAGGAGCCGGCGCTGACGCGGCGGGCGGCCCTCGTCTGTCTGACCAGCTCCCGGTTGGCCCGGGACCACGCCGACCAGCTGCGCCAGCCCGATGCCGCGACGAGCAACGCCGAGCGCCCCGGCGCCTCCGCGATCTCCGGAGACGCGTGGGCCCACGGCCCCTCCGGCATGTGGGCTGGTCAGCCGCGGACGGTGACGACCGCCGTGCGCGGCTGGATGGTGGCCGAGCCGCCGTAGCGGACGGTGAGCCGTCCGGAGCCGCGCGGCACCGTCACGGTGACGACACCGCGTGACAGCGTGCGACGCAGGATCCGGCCGCCCACCGCGACGGTGACCCGTCCGGTGACCCGGGTCGGATCGGTGGGGCGGACCTGTGCCCGCACCGTCACCCGGCGTGCGCCGCGGACCTGCTGGGTGATGCGCAGCCGGGCGAGCGCCGGTGCGCTGGCCACCGACGTCCGCTGCCGGACGAAGGCGAGCATCGCCGCCTGCCGGGCGCCGCCGTCGAGCGCGACCCGCTGATCATGACCGAGACCGGGGACGAGGGTCAGTGACCCGCCGATGTTCCGGCGGTCGAGCTGGCTGCGGAACGCTCGCGCCATCTGCGGCAGCACGGTGCGGTCGGCCAGTCCCTGGAACATCATCACGGCCGGGTCGTGTGGCGAGACGGCGTTGATGACGTCCATGTTCCGCCAGATCGCCCGGCAGGCGGGCAGGGAGCGGGAGCCGAACGGGCAGCCGGCGGCGTTTCGGGCGTGGCCGGCGAGCCGCCGGGCCGAGAGTGGCAGCGCGCGGTCGAGCCGGAGCGCGGCGGTGTCCCAGAGGGCCGAGGGCTGCACGACCCCCGAGACCGACACGATCGCCCGGATGCCGTTGCCGCCGTCGCCGGCCAAGCCGGCGGCCAGGGCCAGGTTGCCCCCGGCACTGTTGCCGAGGAGGGCGCCCCGGTCGGGATCGATGCCGAAGGCCGCCGCATGCGCGCGGATCCAGCGCAGGGCAGTGAGGATGTCGTGTCGCTGGTCGAGCCAGGTGACGCTCCGGCTGTCGGCGGTCGCGCTCACCAGCCGGTACTCGAGGTTGAAGACCGGATAGCCGTGCGAGCTGAAGATCCCGACCGCGGGCTCCAGCTCGGCCGGGCTCCCCTTGTACCAGGACCCGCCGTGGATCATGGCGATCCAGGGGCGACCGGTCGGCCCCGGCCGCCAGGTCGCGATCAGCCGCTGGTGGGCGTCTCCGGTCCCGGCGTAGCCGTAGCTCGCCACCCGGTCACCCGCCGGGATCGTCGTCACCGCGGTCGCCGAGGCGGACGGGGTGGCTGTCACGGTGGGGGCATCCGCCGCCCTGGCTGCGCCGGTGGGGCGTCCGCCGCGGTCCACGACGATCTGGTCGGTGAGGAGCAGCGCAGCGATGGCGGCGAGACCGACGACGGCCTGCAGCAGCCGGCGGTGACGTGGCACGGTTCCCCCCATCGTCCTGACGCGCTCTCCGCTCCGGAACATCGGCGTCGGCGAGCAGAAGATAAGCCCCGCGACCTGGCAGGTGGGGGAGGACTTCTCAGTCCGGTCTCGGCGGGTCGGTCACGGTCGCAGCGGTAACCTCGCCAACCGTGCGTCTCGTCATTGCCCGCTGCAGCGTCGACTATGTCGGCCGGCTGACCGCCCATCTCCCGCTCGCCACCCGCCTGCTGGTCGTGAAGGCCGACGGTTCGGTGCTGGTGCACTCCGACGGTGGCTCCTACAAGCCGCTGAACTGGATGAGCCCGCCCTGCTCGCTCGTGGTCGCCGACGACACGTGGACGGTGACCAACAAGGCGGGGGAGAAGCTGATCGTCACGCTCGCCGAGGTGCTCCACGACTCGTCCCACGAGCTCGGCGTGGACCCCGGCCTGGTGAAGGACGGCGTCGAGGCGCATCTGCAGAAGCTGCTGGCCGAACACATCCACACCCTCGGCGAGGGGTACCGGCTGGTGCGTCGCGAGTTCCCGACGCCGATCGGTCCGGTCGACCTGCTGGCCCGCGACGAGGCCGGTGTCGCGGTCGCCGTCGAGATCAAGCGTCGCGGCGAGATCGACGGCGTGGAACAGCTGACGCGCTACCTCGATCTGCTCAACCGCGATCCGCTGCTCGCGCCGGTCCAGGGCGTCTTCGCTGCCCAGGAGATCAAGCCGCAGGCCCGGACGCTCGCCGAGGACCGGGGAATCCGGTGCCTCGTGCTCGACTACGACGAGCTGCGAGGGATCGACAATCGCGAGGACAGGCTCTTCTGAGGCACGCCGGCGCGGTTGTCCACAGGCCCGGGCGAGGCGCTGGCGGGTCGTCCCGCGCCCACCTAGTGTGGGCCCGTGACCAGCGACCGCCACCTCGATCTCCGGGTGTCCCGGCTCGAGAACGACGTCGACGCCATCTACGAGATGCTCACCGAGTTCCGCGCAACGCAGCTCGAGCACTCCCGCCGGTTCGATGCGGTGGACCGTCGCCTCGATTCCATGGATGGTCGTCTGGATTCCATGGATGGTCGTCTGGATTCCATGGATGGTCGTCTGGATTCCATGGGCGGTCGTCTGGACTCCATGGACAGTCGCTTCGACGCGATGGACAGTCGCTTCGACGCGATGGACAGTCGCTTCGACGCGGTGGAGACGACCCTCACCGAGGTGCTGCGGCGACTGCCCGAGCCTTCCTGACGTTGCTCACGAGCTGAAGTCGGGGAGCAGGATGCTGCCCTCGGGCGTGATCTCGAAGCCGGGGTTCCAGGCGATCTCCCACGGGTGTCCGTCCGAGTCCAGGAAGGCTCCGGCGTACCCGCCGTAGAAGGTGTCAGCCGGCGAGCGCGTGACGGTGGCGCCTGCGTCCCGGGCGGTGGCCACGATCTCGTCGACCTCCGCCCGGCTGCGGACGTTGTGGGCGAGCGAGATGCCACCGAACCCGTCGGCCCTGTCATCGGCGACGTCGTCGGCGCCGAGACCCAGATCGGCGGCGAGCTTCTCGCGCGACCAGAGCGTCACCACCAGACCGCCGGTCTGGAAGAAGACCGTCTCCTGGACCTCCTGGCCGCGCCACCCGAGGGCTCGGTAAAAGGCGACAGCGCGGGCGAGGTCGGAGACGCCGAGGGTGACGAGGCTGAGACGCTGCTCCATTCCCGTCACGATAGGCGCGGAGGCTGACAAGCCCGGTGAAACGGCCCTTCGCGACTCTGCGGACACCGGTTTAGTGACCCACGTCTCGCGGGCATCAGCAGAGCTGACGAGAACGGCCGGTGATTGTCATGTCCCACCACGACGGTGACCCCAGCGCGCCCGCGCATGCCCCCATCAAGATCAAGCTGCCTGCCGGTGTAGGTCGCTTCGGTTTGAGTTCCCGCACGCTGACCGTGGCCGGTGCGGGGGCTGTCGCCGTCGTCATGGTCACCGCGGCGGTGGCGTTGGCCGCGTCGGGCGGAGATAAGCCGGCGGAGGCGAGCGCCAGGTCGGTCGCCCAGGACAACAGTTATCGGATCCCGGTCGGGGAGCTCCTGGAGAACGGTTCGCTGCCCCGACCGGCGCTGCAGGGCGACCAGAGCGACAAGGGTGTCCCGGCCGGCACCGCGCCGCGGCCCACGACCCCGGTCAGCACGCCGGGCACGGCCGGCCAGATCGCGACCTACAGTGGCGCCGCCGGGACCCTGACGCCGGCCGGCATCGCCACCCTGGCGATCAAGGCGGGGTGTTCGGCCTCCTCGGCTGTCATCGCGACCGCCGTGGCCATCGCCGAGTCCGGGGGGAGCCCGGCCGCGCAGGGCGACACCACGCTGATGGACGCCACGTGGGACTGGTCGGCGGGTCTCTGGCAGATCCGGGGCCTGAAGTCGCAGCGGGGCACCGGGCAGCTGCGGGACTCGGTCGCCAACCACAACCCGGCCAGCAACGCGGCCGCAATGTTCGCCATCTCCAGCGGCTGCGCCGACTGGCAGCCCTGGACGACCTACACCCGGGGCACGTACCGCGCCTTCCTGGAGGTGGCCCGGCAGGCCGTCGCCTACGTCGAGCGGTACCGCCGCAGTCATGACGGTGCCCTGCCGCCAGTCGCTGCCCCGGATCCTGACGCTCCGGTCCCCGCCGGTGGCGGCGCCAACGGAGCAGCAGACGGCGGGACGAGCGGTGCCGTGGGCACTGGCGGGACGAGTGCGGCGCCGGGACGCGGCAGCTCACGGTCGGCGGCCCCGGCCGGCGGCCGGCCGTCGCGCCCGTCCTCCGGCGGCAGCCGTGCCCCCGGCGCGCCGTCGTCCGGCTCGTCCCCGAGCGGCACGACCGCGCCGACCAGCCGGCCGACGCAGCTCCCCACCCGGCTGCCGACGCTGCTGCCCACCACGCTGCCCACCAAGCTGCCGACGCTGCTGCCGACGAAGCTCCCCACGAAGCTGCCGACCAAGCTGCCGACGCTCCTGCCGACGAAGCTGCCCACGCTGCTGCCCACCAAGCTGCCGATCCTCGGCTGAGCCCGGCCGTGCTCACCGGCGGTCTGAGAGGATCGCCGCCATGCCCCTGGTCACCGTCGACACCGTCGACCACGCCGGCGCCGCCGGGATCCGTCTGCTCACCCTCAACGACCCGGACCGTCGCAACGCGATGTCGCCCGAGCTGCAGGTGGCGTTGAGCGCTGCCGTCGCACAGGTCGCTGCGGACGAGCAGGCCCGCGTGCTCGTCGTCACCGGCGCCGGCCCGGCCTTCAGCGCCGGGGCCGACCTGCCCGCTGTCTTCGGCGGAGCCGACGAGCTGCCGGTGGCTGCCATCCGGGAACGGCTGCGCGCGATCTACGACAGCTTCCTGCGCGTGCGGCGCCTGGAGATCCCGACCATCGCCGCCGTCAACGGCGCCGCCGTCGGCGCCGGCGTGAATCTCGCGATGTGCTGCGACGTGCGCGTCGCCGGTCCGCGGGCCCGCTTCGGCATCACCTTCACCAAGCTCGGCCTGCACCCCGGTGGCGGCTGCACCTGGTTCCTGACGCAGACCCTCGGCCGCCAGCGCGCCATGGCCATCGTCATGGGCGCCGAGATGCTCGGCGCGGACGAGGCCCGTGAGCTCGGCCTGGTCCTGGAGGTGGCCGACGATCCGCTGGCCGCCGCGCTCGACCGGGCGGCGACGTGGGCGGCCGTCGCCCCCGGTCTGGCCCGCGACATCAAGCGCGCCGTCGGGATCGCCGAGCGCGGCGACTTCGAGGCATCGCTGGACTTCGAGGCGTGGGCGCAGGCGGCCTCCACCGACAGCCCGCAGCTGGCCGAGGCCATCGCCCGCTTCAGCTGAGCCGGAGAGCGGCGGCGTGAGATCGGTCCCGACGACGCGTCCTGCCGCGCCGCGAGGGGCCCACGCGCGTTACGGTGCTCCGGTTCGGCGTGGCCAGTGCGCGCGCTCCCGTCAGCAGGAGGCTTGATTTCTACATGGCACGTGAGTTCCAGCAGGTCGGTGTGGTCGGGCTCGGCACGATGGGTGCCGGCATCGTGGAGGTCTTCGCCCGCAACGGGCTCGCCGTCGTCGCGGTCGAGAAGGACGACGCCGCGCTCGAGCGCGGCCGCGGTCATCTGGAGGGCTCCACCGGCCGCGCCGTCGCCCGCGGCAAGCTGAGCGAGGCCGACCAGCAGACGCTTCTCGGCCAGGTCGAGTTCACCACCGACCTCGCCGCCCTGGCCGAGGCCGACCTCGTCGTCGAGGCGGTGCCGGAGCAGCTCGAGCTCAAGCGGCAGATCTTCAGCGCCCTGGACGGCATCTGCAAGCCCGAGACCATCCTCGCCAGCAACACCTCGTCGCTGTCCATCACCGAGATCGCGGTCGCCACGGGCCGCCCCGGCAAGGTCGTCGGCATGCACTTCTTCAACCCGGCGCCGGTCATGAAGCTCGTGGAGGTCATCCGCTCGGTCGTCACCGAGCAGGAGGTCATCGACGACGTGGAGGCGCTGGTGCAGCGGCTGGCGAAGGTCGACGTCACCGTCGGCGACCGCGCCGGCTTCATCGCCAACGCGCTGCTCTTCGGCTACCTGAACCACGCCGTGTCGCTCTACGAGACGAACTACGCCAGCCGCGAGGACGTCGACGCCGCCATGAAGCTGGGCTGCGGCCTGCCGATGGGCCCGCTGGCGCTGCTTGATCTCATCGGCCTGGACACCGCCTACGAGATCCTCGACACCATGTACGCGCAGTCGCGCGACCGGCTGCACGCGCCGCGCCCGATCTTCAAGCAGATGATCACCGCGGGGCTACTGGGCCGGAAGTCCGGCAAGGGTTTCTACACCTACGAGAAGCCCGGCTCGCCCGTCGTCGTCGACGATGCGCTGACGCCGTCGGCGACCCTGGACACCAGCGACGTCCGGACCGTCGAGAAGGTCGGCGTGGTGGGCTCGGGCACCATGGCCAGCGGCATCATCCAGGTCTTCGCCCAGGCCGGGTACGACGTCACCTTCGTCGCCCGCAGCCAGGCCAAGATCGACGGCGTCATCGCCGGCATTACCAAGGGCCTGGACAAGCAGATCGCCCGCGGCAAGATGGACGAGGGCAAGCGCGACGCCATCCTCGGCAAGATCACCGGGGCGGGTTCGCTGGACGCGCTGGGCGATGTCGACCTCGTGGTCGAGGCCATCGCCGAGGACCTCGCCGTCAAGGAGGCGACTTTCGGCGCCCTGGACGAGATCTGCAAGCCGGGCGCGATCCTGGCGACCACGACCTCCTCGCTGCCGGTCATCGCCATCGCCGCCGCCACCTCCCGGCCGCAGGACGTCATCGGGATGCACTTCTTCAACCCCGCCGCGATCATGAAGCTGGTCGAGGTCGTCACCACCGTCTCGACCGCGCCCGACGTGGAGGCGACGGTCCTGGCCGTCACCACCAACATCAAGAAGCACCCGGTCCGCTGTGGGGACCGCGCCGGCTTCATCGTCAACACGCTGCTCTTCCCGTACCTCAACGATGCGGTCAAGATGCTCGAGGGCCACTACGCGACGGCCGACGACATCGACGCCGCCATGAAGGTCGGCTGCGGTTACCCGATGGGGCCGTTCGAGCTGCTCGACGTCGTGGGCAACGACGTCTCGCTCGCCATCCAGAAGGAGCTCTTCCGCGAGTTCCGCGACCCCGGCTTCGCGCCGGCGCCGCTGCTGGAGCAGATCGTCACGGCGGGCCGGCTCGGTCGCAAGACCGGCAAGGGCTTCCGGGACTACGCGTCCCGCTGACCCGATCGTGGACCGACACGCCGACATGTTCGGCGTGTCGGTCCACAATCGGCAGAGGAGGTGCGATGGCGCGGCGTAATCGGCGGGCGTCGTCCCCTGCCCCGGTGTTGCGCTCCTCGTCGCATCAGACGACGGCGACCTTCCGTGGCGTCGACTACACGGTCCGGACCGTCAGCGGTCAGGCCGCCGCGAAGCCCTACCGCTGTCCGGGCTGCGATCAGCTGGTCGTGCCGGGCACGCCCCACGTCGTGGTGTGGCCCTACGAGGACATGGACGCCACCGACCGGCGGCACTGGCACACACCCTGCTGGAGCGCGCGCGAGCGTCGCGGCCCCCGCTGAGGGCGGGTCAGCTCGGCCCGGCGTCCGGGGCCGGGGTCTCGACCGGAGGGGGAGTCGAGCGCGGCAGGGAGGGCTCGTCGGGCGTGGCGGCGCGTGACTCGTCCAGCGAGGCCCGCAGCTGGGCCTGCAGCGTCTCCAGCTGCGCGTGGGTCTGATCCCGGACGCCGTGCAACCGTCGCACCTCGTGGGTCGCGTCGGCGATGAGTTGCGCGGCCGTCTGCCGGGCCTCGGTGACCGTCCGTTCGGCCTCGGCGTCGGCGCGAGCCTGCTGGGCGGTCTGCTGCTCGTGTGCCTGCCGGCGCCGGACGCCGAGCGTGATGTCGAAGTCCTCATCGGCGCGGGCGCGTTCCGCCGCCGCGGCGGCGTCGAGGCGCTCCCGTTCGGCGGCGTGCTCGGTGTCGAGGCGCTCCCGTTCGGCGGCGTGCTCGGCGTCCAGGCGTTCCCGCTCGGCCTGCGCGGCGGCGGAGAGCTGGTCCTCGGCGGTGCGGGTCCGGGCCTCGCTCTCGGCCAGTGCCGCCTCGACCTCGGCCTTGTGCGCCTCGGCCTCGGCGATGCGGCGGCGGAAGGTCTCCTCCGCCTCCGTCATCCGCTCAGCTGCCTCGCCGACGATGCGCTCGGCCTCGGCCTGAGCGGCGGCGCGGGTGCGAGCAGCCGCGTCGGCGGCACCGTTGGTGACCTGCTCGGCACGGGCCTGGGCGTCGGCGCGCACCTTGGCGCCGTCGGCTGCGGCGCTCTGCAGGATCTGGGTGACCTTCTCGTCGACGTTGGCCGAGGTGATGGTCTCCGACGCTGCCCGGACCTGCCGCCGCAGCGACTCAATCTGGGCCTGCGCGCTCGCCAGCTGGGCGGCGAGGTCCGCGCTGCGCGCCGCGGCGGCATCGCGCTCGGCGGCCGTGGCCCGAAGGTCGTCGTCCAGCCGGCTGACTTCGCGGTCGACCTGGGCGCGGTCGTAACCGCGCATCGCCGTGTCGAAGCCGCGGCTCGAGTCGTAGAGCGGCAGCAGGTCAGAGTTGTGCTCCACCATCGCCCCAGTTTCCCACCGTCGACTGTGAGGTCCACACCGGGTCACGCAACCGCAACCGCCTCGGCACTCAGGCGACGGCGAGGGTGAGCAGAGCCCAGGGCGCGATCAGCAGCGCGAGCGCGAAGACGAGCATCGTGGCCCGCATGGCCGCCGGGGCAGGCGGCTCGACGAGCAGCAGCATCCTGGCCTCGGTCGCGGTGCTGCCGCCCTCCTCGAGCCCCGTCACCGGGTGCGCGCCGCGGGCCAGCCGCACCAGTGCCCGGGCCAGGGCGGTCGGCCCCGCGGCGCGGCGCGCGGCCCGGTCGGCGAGGACCTCGGCCAGCAGCGCGACCTCGCGGAGCGCGGCCGCGCAGCGCAGCGGCGCCGGCACGCTGCAATGGACGACGGTGAAGAACTCCAGGATGAGATCGTGGCGGGCCCGCAGGTGTGCGCGCTCGTGAGCCAGCACGGCGCCGAGCTCGGCCGGCTCCAGGGCCGCGAGGGCACCGGCGGAGAGCACCACCCGGCGTCGCAGGCCCGGCAGGCAGTACGCCGTGGGGGTGGGGTGGTCCAGCACCCGGACCCCGCTGTCCGGGCCGGCGTCGCGGGTGCCGAGCAGATCCACCAGCTGCCGGTGGCGGCGACGTTCGGCGCGCAGCGTCGTGCCGACCCGGTGCCCGGACCACAGCAGCCGGGTCAGCATGCCTGCCCCGACCAGCAGCGAGACGACGAGCCAGGCCGCGGGCAGGTGTGACGCCGCCGCGGCGGCGGGGGCGGCGACGAGGGCGGCCACGACCGCGGCCAACGAGACCGCCTGCCACACCAGCAGGGCCTCCAGCGGCGCCCGCCGGAACCCCGTGAACCGCGCCATCAGCCGAGGCCCCGGACCGGCCAGCAGCAGGGCCAGCGCGAGGAGCCCCAGCGCCGCGGTGACGCCGATCAGCGGGGCCGTCCGCGCCGGCCCGCACCCTTCGTGGCGCCCGCTGCGCCGTCCGCAGTGACGTCGGCCGCGCCGTCAGCAGTGACGTCGGCCGCGTCGGCTGCGCGTCGCTCCACCTCGGCCAGGGCGGCGCGCAGGTCGGCGAGGTCGTCGGGGCTCGCGGCGTCGACGAAATGCAGCAGCGCGGCCCGCCGGTCATCCGAGCCCAGTGGCTCGAGCTGCTCGTGCATGGTCTGTGCTGTCAGCTGCTCGCGGCTGTCCGCGGCGCTGTAGAGATACGCGCGGCCCTGCCGGTGACGCTCCAGCACGCCGTTGTCGGCCAACCGCGTCATCACCGTCATGACCGTCGTGTAGGCGAGGTCCCGGCTGGGCGCGAGGCGCTCGTGCACCTCGCGGACGCTCACCGGCCCGGCCTGCTGCCAGACCTGCTGCATGACGGCCTGTTCGAGATCTCCGAGCTTGTTCAGAGCCTTGCGGTAGGGCACGGGACTTCCTCGCGGTCGGGCGCGGCCTGGCGGTCCGGCGGAACGAGCTCCATCATGCCGTCCGCCGGGAGGTACGCCCGCTCGTGGTGGCCCGCGACGATCACCGTGCGTCTGGCCCGTCCCCGCCACAGGTCGCCCAGCACGGCGGCTGCGGTCTCGTGGTCCAGATGCGCGGTGGGCTCATCCAGTAGCAGCACCGGACGTCCGGAGAGCAGCGCCCGGGCCAAGCCCAGGCGAGCCCGTTCGCCGCCGCTCACGCCCTGGCCCCCGGTGCCGAGGCGGGTCGCCAGCCCGGCGGGGAGCGCAGCGCGCCAGACCCCCAGACCGGCCGCGACCAGCGCGGCGTCGATGTCGGTGTCCGTCGCGTCGGGACGCGCCAGGCGCAGGTTGTCCCGAACGCTCGCCGCGAAGAGGTGGGGGTCGTCGTCGACGACCGCGATCAGCTCGCGGACGGCCTCCGGGTCGAGCCGGCGGACATCGACGCCGTCGACGCTGAGGCTGCCGCCGGCAGGATCGAGGCGGCGGGCCAGGACGGCGATCAGGGTCGACTTCCCGGCGCCGCTGGGGCCGCCGAGCGCGATCACGCTCCCGGCCGGGACGCGGGCCGACACCGGGGCCAGGGCCGGGTCCGTGCGACCCGGCCAGCACGCGGTGACGTCACGGAGCAGCAGCTCCGGGACGGTCGCCGTGACCGGTCGCGCCGTCGTCCCGGTGTCGCGTACCGCCGCGGGGAGGCCGAGGACATGGGACAGCCGGGACGACGCGGCGCGGCCCGCGGCGAGGGCCCGGACCACATCGGGCAGGCCGGCCCAAGCCTCGGCCAGGGCCAGCGGGATCAGCACGGCGAGGGCGGCCACGGCGGGACTGCGTCCCGACGCGGTGGCGGCGACGGCGCAGAGGACGGCGGCGACCCAAGCACCGACGGTGGCCGTCGCCTCCACCAGCGCCACCGTGCGGGTCTGCGAGCGCAGGCCCCGGCCGACCCGCCGATGGGCCTCGTCCAGCAGCGCGAGCAGGCGCTCGGCACCGCCGACGGCCCGCACCTCGGCCGCGCGGTGCGTCCCGAGGTCGGCCAGCCGAGCCACCTCAGCCCGCAGGGTCACCAGCCGGGCGAGGGTCCGCGACTCGCGACGCGTGCCGAGCAGCATGACCGCCGCCACGAGCAGTGCGTAGGCCGCGACCACCAGTCCGGCCCACGGCGTGACGAGCCCGCTGACGACGATCCCCCCGGTCGCGGCGACGGTTGCGGCGACGAGCGGCACGGTGACCCGCACCCCGGACTCGACGAGATCGGTGACGTCGTCGACGACGCCGGCCAGCGTCGCGGCCTGGCTGCGGCCGGACGAGGCGACCTGGCCGATGTCGACCAGCTCGCGGTACACCCGGGTGCGCGTCGCGGCCAGCTCGTCGAGGACGGCGTCGTGAGCCCGCAGCCGTTCGACGTAGCGCAGCAGCGGGCGCGCCATGCCGAAGGCACGGACGGCGACCACCGCGGTGAGCAGCGTGAGGATGATCGGTCGCTCGGCGGCCCGGACCACCAGCCACGCCGAGGTGGCGGTGAGGGCGACACCGGCGCCGAGGGCGAGCCCGCCGACCACTCCGGCGCGGAGGGTGTGGCCGCGGACGAGGGGGAGTGCCGTCGTCATACCGGCATCACCTCCGCCACCCTCGGGTCCGCGATCAGGAGGCGATGGTCCGCGAGCGCGGTGAGCTCGTCGCGATGGGTCACGACCACGACGCACCGGCTACGAGCGAGCTGCACCAGCGCCCCATGGACGGCCTCGGCGCTCACCGCGTCGAGGTGGGCGGTCGGCTCGTCGAGCAGGACCACCGGGGCGTCGTCGACGAGCGCGCGGGCGATCGCCAGCCGGCTGCGCTGCCCGGCGGAGAGGGTCCCGCCGTCCTCACCGAGCAGCGTGGCCAACCCGGCCGGCAGGGCGGTCACGACGTCGGCGAGCGCCACGGCTCGCAGCGCCGCCCACAGCTCGTCGTCCGGAGCCGACCGTGACAGCGTGAGGTTCTCCCGGACGCTGCCCGCGGTGAGCAGCGGGCGCTGGGCCACCAGGTGCGCCCGGCCGGCGCGGACCGTGCCCGCCGCGGGGCTCCGCAGCCCGGCCAGCAGCTCCAGCAGCGTCGTCTTCCCCGCCCCGGAGGGCCCGGTGACGACCGTGAGGCCGATGTCGGCGGTGAGATCGAGGCCGGTGAGGGTGTCGCGCTCCCGACCCGGGTAGCAGTAGCTCAGGCCGCGGGCACGGACCTCGGTCAGCTCCGATGCGGGCGGTGTCGCGGCGGCCGGGCGCGCGGAGAGGAGCCCGGCGGCGGCCCGCAGTGCCGCCGCGCCGTCGGCGGCGTTGTGGAACTCGGCGCCCACCCGCCGGATCGGCCAGTAGGCCTCGGGAGCGAGCAGGATCGCCGTCAGGCCGGTGCGCAGGTCCAGCCCGCCGGCGGCGAGCCGGATGCCGACGAAGACCGCCACGATGGCCACGCAGATCGTGGCCAGCAGCTCCAGCGCCACCGCGCTCAGGAAGGCCAGGCGCAGGGTGCGCATCGTCGCCGCGCGGTGCCGCTGACCGACGCTGTCCACGACCTCGGCCTGCCGGCGGGCACGGCCATAACCGGTCAGCGTGGGCAGGCCCAGGACGGCCTCGCGGAAGTGACCGGCCAGGTCGGTGAGCGCGCGCCAGCGCCGCTCCGTGGCGTCCCTGGTCCCCGCGCCGACGAGGGCGGCGAAGAGCGGCAGCAGCGGCAGCGTGCACGCCACCACGACGGCGCTCAGGGGGTCGACCACGACGAGCGCGCCCAGCGTCAGCACCGGGACGACCGCAGCCGTCACCAGCGCGGGCAGGAAGCGCACGACGTAGGGCTCGATGCTCGCCGCGCCCTGGACCGCGAGGGTGCGGACCACCTCCGGATCGTCGGTCCCGCTCGCCGGTCCCGACAGCCGGTCGGCCAGCAACCGGCGCCGGAGGGCGGCACTGACACGGGCGGCCGAGGCGGCGCCGACCTCCTCACCGGCGACGCCGAGCAGGCCGCGGAGCCCGACCAGGACGAGCAGGCAGACGGCGGGACCGGCGCTGACGTGCCCGGCCGCGACACCGGTGACCAGAGCGGCGAGCGCGAAGACGCCGGCCACCGTGGCGGCGCCCCGCAGGCTGCCGACGACACCGAGGACCACGACCGTGCGTCGCAGCTCGGGCAGCAGCCGCAGCGCGGCAGGGTCGAGCGGTGGCGGCATCAGGCACCGACCGGCGGCAGGTGACGGGTGCCGATGCGGCGGCGGAAGATCCAGTAGGTCCAGCCCTGGTAGATCAGCACGATGGGCGTGAAGGCCAGCGCCACCCACGTCATGATCCGCAGCGTGTACCCGGTGCTGGCCGCGGCGTCGACCGTCAGCGACCAGTCCGGGTTCAGCGTGCTGGGGACGACATCGGGAAAGAGCAGCAGGAAGTACGTGGCGACGGTGAGGGCGATGGCCACGAAGGTGCCGGCGAAGGCCCACCCCTCCCGGCCGCGGGCGGCTGCGGCCAGCCCACCGAGCAGGGCCACCGCGGCGAGGGCCGAGGTCGTCCAGGACCAGGCGTCCCCGCGCTCGGCTCCGAGGATGCCGAGCAGCGCCACGGCGAGCAGCGCCGTCACGGTGCCGGTGCGCAGGGCCAGCCGGCGCGCCTCGAGACGGATGGCGCCCACCGTCTTCAGGGCGGTGAAGAGGGCGCCGTGGGTGAGGAAGATCGCCGTCGTGGTCAGCCCGCCGAGCAGCGCCACCGGATGCAGCAGGGACAGCAGCGTGCCGGTGAACTCGTGGTCGGCGTCGATGGGCAGGCCGCGGACCAGGGTGGTGAGCGCGACGCCCCAGAGGAACGCCGGCAGGATCGAGCCGCCGATGATCGCCACGTCCCAGCGGCGACGCCAGCGGGCATCGGTGCGCTTGGCCCGGTACTCGAAGCCCAGGTTGCGGACGATGAGGGCGACGAGGACCAGCAGCAGCGGCAGGTACATCGCGCTGAACATGGTGGCGTACCACTGCGGGAAGGCGGCGAAGGTCGCCCCGCCGGCGGTGAGCAGCCAGACCTCGTTGCCGTCCCAGAGCGGGCCGATGGTGTTGATCATGACCCGCCGCCGGGACTCGGTCTCCTCGGCGTCGCCGCCGCGGCCGAGGACGGGCAGCAGCATGCCGACCCCGAAGTCGAAGCCCTCGAGGGTGAGGTACCCCGTCCAGAGGACCCCGATGAGGACGAACCAGAAGGTGGTGAGCTCCATCGTCGGCTCCGATCAGTAGGCGAAGGCCAGGACGCGGTCGTCGTCCTCGGCGCCGTCGGGGTGGTCGTCGTTGTCGACCGGGGGCGGGGGTGAGAACGGCTCCGGTCCCGGCTTGGCGTAGCGCAGGAACAGCCGCACCTCGATGACGGCGAGGACGCCGTAGAGGAGCGTGAAGACCACCAGCGACAGCAGCACCTGCACCGCCGGGACGCTGGGAGAGACCGCCTTGTCGGTGGTCATCAGCCCGAAGACGGCCCACGGCTGCCGACCGGTCTCGGTGAAGATCCAGCCGAAGCTGTTCCCCAGCACCGGCAGCAGCGGCAGCGCGATGGCCAGGCGGGGCCACCAGCGACCGCGCGGCGTCCCGCCGCGTCGGGTGAGCCACAGCAGCGCCAGCGCGACCAGCACCGACGCCATCCCGATGCCGATCATGAGGCGGAACGACCAGTAGGCCAGCGGGATGTTGGGGGCGTAGTCGGCGACGCCGGTGAGACCGCCGCCGCCGTAGCGCTGCAGGTACTCGGTCTTGAGCTCGTCGATGCCCTGGACCTTGCCGTCGAAGCTGCCGGTGGCCAGGAAGCTGAGCAGACCGGGGACGGTGATGGCGAACCGTTCCTTCGAGCCGTCCAGCGTCCCGATGGTGAGCAGCGAGAAGGGCGCGTGGCCGTCGCTGCTGCGGTAGAGCGCCTCGGCCGCGGCCATCTTCATGGGCTGGACCTCGGTCATGATCTTGCCCTGGATGTCGCCGGTGAGGGCGAGCGCGGCGCCGGAGACCAGGGTCACCCAGGCGCCGAGCCGGGTCGCGCGACGGTGGGTGCCGGCGTCCTCACCGTCCGGGCTGCGGTGCAGGTGCCACAGCGAGACCGCCATGACGACACCGCCCCCGACGAGGTAGGACGCCGCAAGCACGTGCGGGAACGTGACGAGCTGGACCTTGTTGGTGAGCACCGCGAGGAAGTCGGTGAGCTCGGCGCGCTTCGTCTCGGGGTTGAAGCGGAACCCCACCGGGTTCTGCATGAACGAGTTGGCGGTGAGGATGAAGTAGGCCGAGAGCACGGTGCCGAGGTGGACGATCCACATCGTGGCGGCGTGCAGCCGCTCGGGGATGCGTCCCCAGCCGAAGATCCACAGGCCCAGGAAGGTGGACTCGAGGAAGAACGCCAGCAGCGCCTCGATGGCGAGCGGGGCACCGAAGATGTCGCCGACGAAGCGGCTGTAGTCCGACCAGTTCATGCCGAACTGGAACTCCTGCACGATGCCCGTCACCAGGCCGAGTGCGAAGTTGACGGTGAAGAGCTTGCCGAAGAACTTGGCGAGGCGGAGGTCGTCCGGCTCGTGCCGCCGTACCCACCGGGAGTGATACCAGGCGACGATCGCCGACAGCCCGATCGTGATCGGGACGAAGAGGAAGTGATAGACGGTGGTGATCGCGAACTGCCACCGCGCGAGGTCGAGCTTGTCCACGTGCGCTCCCGGGTCGAACTACGACGGTACGTAGTAATACTACGCACCGTCGTAGTTCGACGGGAAGCGGGTGGCCTACCGGTTGCGGAAGCGGTTGATCTCGTCGATGTGCCGGGCGCGGAGCTCGGTGTCGCGGACGCCGAGGCCCTCCTCGGGGGCGAGGCAGAGCACGCCGACCTTGCCTTGGTGGAGGTTGTGATGGACGTCCAGGGACGCCTGGCCGACCTCGTCCAGGGTGTAGGTGCGCGACACGGTGGGGTGGATCTTGCCCTGGGCGATGAGGCGGTTGGCCTCGTAGGCCTCGCGGTAGTTGGCGAAGTGGCTGGAGACGATCCGCTTGAGGTTCATCCAGAGGTAGCGGTTGTCGTACTCGTGCAGGAAGCCGGTCGTCGAGGCGCAGGTGGTGATGGTGCCGCCCTTGCGGGTGACGTAGACCGAGGCGCCGAAGGTCTCGCGGCCGGGGTGCTCGAAGACGATGTCGATGTCCTCGCCGCCGGTGAGCTCACGGATCCGCTTGCCCAGGCGCTGCCACTCCTTGGGGTTCTGCCGCGTGCCCTCCTCGTTCCAGAACTGCCACTTCTCCTCGGCGCGGTTGATGATCATCGTGGCGCCCATCGACCGGACGATCTCAGCCTTCTCCTCATTGGAGACCACGCAGATCGGGTTGGCGCCGCCGTTGAGGGCGTACTGTGTGGCGAAGCCACCGAGGCCACCGGAGGCGCCCCAGATGAGGACGTTGTCGCCCTGCTTCATCTGCCCGCCGTTGCGCGACACCAGCTGGCGGTACGCCGTGGCGTTCACCAGTCCGGGCGAGGCGGCCTCCTCCCAGGTCAGGTGGGCGGGCTTGTCGAGCAGCTGGTTGGACTTGACGAGCGCGATGTGGGCCAGGCCGCCGAAGTTGGTCTCGAAGCCCCAGATCCGCTGCTGCGGATCCATCATCGAGTCGTCGTGACCGGCCGGGTCCTCGAGCTCGACGGAGAGACAGTGGGCCACGACCTCGGCACCGGGCTGCCACTTCGTGACGCCAGGGCCGGTCTTGAGGACGACGCCGGCGAGGTCGGAGCCGACGATGTGGTACGGCAGGTCGTGACGCTTGGTGAGCGGCGACAGCCGGCCGTAGCGCTCCAGGAAGCCGAAGGTGGAGACCGGTTCGAAGATGGAGGTCCAGACGGTGTTGTAGTTGATCGCCGAGGCCATGACGGCGACCAGCGCCTCACCGGGACCGAGCTCGGGCAGCGCCACCTCCTCGACGTGGATCGACTTGCGCGGATCCTTGTCGCGGCTGGCCAGCCCCTCGAACATGTCGACCTCGTCCTTGTGAACGGTCGCGGCCGTGTACGACTCCGGCAGGCTCATGCCTGCGAAGTCGGCGGCGGGCGTGTCGCCGGCCAAGATCGCGGAGCGGATGTCGTCGATGCTGGTCACACGGGCCTCCAGGGTGAGGTCGGCAGAAGTTACCGGACAGTAACTAACTCAATGGGTGGATGTCGCGGCGGGCTCGACGAGCTCGACGAGCACGCCGCGGGCGTCCTTCGGGTGGACGAAGTTCACGCGGCTGTCGGAGGTGCCGCGTCGGGGCTGGTCGTAGAGCAGGCGCATGCCGCGCTCGCGCAGGGTCGCCGACACCGCCTCGATGTCGGTCACGGTGTAGGCCACCTGCTGGACGCCGGGGCCGTTGCGGCCGATGAACTTCGCGATCGTCGACTGCTCGTTCAGTGGCGCCAGCAGCTGGATGCGCGTCGCACCGTCGCCGACGGCCAGCATGGCCTCCCGGACGCCCTGCTCCTCGTTGACCTCCTCATGGACGCTCACCACCCCGAAGGTGTCGCGGTAGAACGCGATGGCGTCGTCGAGATCGGGCACGGCGATGCCCACGTGGTCGATCTTGCTGAAGAGGCTGTCGGTCACGTGCGCTCCTTGCTGAGGTGGACGAGATGTGGTGGCCCGACCCGTTCGTCGGGTGCCACGCGGTGATAGCCGTGTCGTTCGTAGAAGGCGATGTTGGCCTCGCTCTTCGGGCCGGTCGTGAGCACGTTGCGGCGGGTGGTGACCGGGGCGAGCGACTCGATGTGGTCCAGCAGCCGCCCCCCGATGCCGTGTCCCTGCAGATCCGGGACGACGCCGAGGCGGCCGATGTACCAGGACTCCGGATCCGAGACGGGGTCGAGCAGGCGTCCCCGCACCGTTCCCACGATGCGGTTGCCGTGCACGGCCACCAGCGCGGTCTCGGTGCGCAGGTCCTCGCGCACCTCGTCCAGGGTCTGGGTCAGCGGCGGGATGTCGAACGTGTGGTGACGTCGACCCTCGGCGACCCAGGCGGCGAGCTGCAGGGTGAGCACCTCGCCGGCATCCTCGACCGTGGCCGCGCGTAACGCCACGTTCACAGTCGGGGCAGGCACGCCTCATCGTGGCAACAGCAAAGGTTTCCTGGCGAGCCTGATGTGCCGGGCAGTGCTCGGGTTCACACGTGTTCACCGGCGCAGCGTGTGTGTCGATCTGGTTACAGTGAGCCACTGTTCGCGGTCGACCTCTGGAGGATTCCCCATGGCCGGATCTGTCATCGTCAGCGGCGCTCGCACGCCCATGGGACGCCTGCTCGGCTCGCTGAAGGACTTCACGGGCGCTGATCTCGGCGGCATCGCCATCAAGGCCGCGCTCGAGCGCTCCGGCGTCTCGCCCGACCAGGTCCAGTACGTGATCATGGGCCAGGTGCTGCAGGCCGGCGCCGGCCAGATCCCGGCCCGCAACGCCGCCGTCAAGGCCGGCATCCCGATGAACGTCCCCGCGCTGACCATCAACAAGGTCTGTCTATCCGGCCTGGACGCGATCGCGCTCGCCGACCAGCTCATCCGCGCCGGCGAGTTCGACATCATCGTCGCCGGCGGCCAGGAGTCGATGACCCAGGCCCCGCACCTGCTGCCCAAGTCCCGCAGCGGCTACAAGTACGGCTCGCTGGAGGTCCTGGACGCGATGGCCTTCGACGGCCTCACCGACATCTTCGATCACGTCCCCATGGGTGAGTCGACCGACAACGTCAACAAGAAGCTCGGCCTCACCCGCGAGGAGCAGGACGCCTTCAGCGCCCGCTCGCACCAGCGTGCCGCCGAGGCGCAGAAGAACGGCCTCTTCGACGAGGAGATCACCCCGGTCTTCATCCCGCAGCGCAAGGGCGACCCGATCGAGTTCCGCGAGGACGAGGGCATCCGCGGTGACACCACCGTCGAGTCGCTGAGCAAGCTGCGTCCCGCCTTCAACAGGGACGGCACCATCACCGCCGGCTCGGCCTCGCAGATCTCCGACGGCGCGGCGGCCGTCGTCGTCATGAGCAAGGCCAAGGCCGAGGAGCTGGGGCTGAGCTGGCTCGCCGAGATCGGCGCCCACGGCAATGTCGCGGGTCCGGACAACTCGCTGCAGAGCCAGCCGGCCAACGCGATCAAGGACGCGCTGCGCAAGGAGGGCCTGGAGGTCGGCGACATCGATCTCTTCGAGATGAACGAGGCCTTCGCCGCCGTCGGCATCCAGTCCACCAAGGACCTCGGCATCAGCGACGAGATCGTCAACGTCAACGGTGGCGCCATCGCCCTCGGCCACCCCATCGGCATGTCCGGCGCGCGGCTCGCGCTGCACCTGGCGCTCGAGCTCAAGCGGCGCGGCGGTGGCAAGGGTGCGGCGGCGCTCTGCGGTGGCGGCGGTCAGGGCGACGCGCTGATCCTGCACGTCCCTGCCTAACACCCGGTGGCAAGGCGACGCGACACCGATGTCGCCGACCTCGTCGAGCGGGCCCGGTCCGGCAGCGCCCGGGCCGTGGCCCGCTTGATCTCGTTGGTCGAGAACGACTCACCCACCCTGCGCGAGGTCGCGGCGGCGCTGGCGCCGCACGGCGGTCGTGCCCAGGTCGTCGGCCTCACCGGTTCACCGGGGGTGGGCAAGTCCACCTCCACCAACGCGCTGGTCTCGGCGCTGCGGGCGCGGGACGTGCGCGTGGGCGTGCTCGCGGTAGACCCCTCTTCGCCCTTCTCCGGCGGGGCCCTGCTCGGCGACCGGATCCGTATGCAGGACCATGCCGGCGACGACGAGGTCTTCATCCGGTCGATGGCCTCGCGGGGCCAGCTGGGCGGGCTGTCGGCGGCGGTGCCGCAGGCATTGCGGGTGCTGGACGCCGCGGGCTGCGACGTCGTCCTCGTCGAGACCGTGGGGGTCGGGCAGGCCGAACTCGAGATCGCCTCGCTGGCCGACACCACGCTGCTCGTGCTGGCGCCCGGCTACGGTGACGGTATCCAGGCGGCCAAGGCCGGCATCCTCGAGATCGCCGATGTCTTCGTCGTCAACAAGGCCGATCGGGACGGTGCCGCGCAGGTGGCCCGCGATCTGCGGCACATGCAGAGCCTCGCCGGCCGCAACGACCCGGAACGCGACTGGCGGCCGCCGATCGTCAAGACCGTCGCCGCCAGGGGCGAGGGGGTTGCCGATGTCGTCGCGGCGATCGACGCCCACCGCGCCTGGATGAGCGGCAGCGGCGAGTTCGAGCGACGTCGCCGGGCCCGCGCCGCCGCGGAGATCGAGGCCATCGCCCTGGGAACCGTGCGTCGGCGCCTGGAGCACGTCCGTGGCTCCGCTGCCCTGGCGGATGCCGCCGCCCGCGTCGTCGCCGGCGACTCC
This sequence comes from Jatrophihabitans sp. sgz311053, assembly GCF_056135305.1. NCBI lineage: Bacteria > Bacillati > Actinomycetota > Actinomycetes > Jatrophihabitantales > Jatrophihabitantaceae > Jatrophihabitans > Jatrophihabitans sp. sgz311053. The sequence continues at coordinate 63,669 of NZ_JBWAXP010000003.1, forward strand.
GACCCCTACACCGCCGCCGACGCCCTGGTCAGCTCGCTATAGCCCGGTTTTGGCGGCAGCGGCTCGGATATGAGCGTTCGCCGCCACAATCGGGATCAGAGGGAGGCGAGGAACTCGCGGGTGAGATCGGCGGTCTTCTCGCGGTACTCGAACTGGGGGACGTGCCCGCAGTCGTCGAAGATGACCGTCCGCGCCGAGGGCAGCGCCTCGTCGACGAAGCGCGCGAAGCCGGCGGGGACGAGGGTGTCGCGATCGCCCCAGATGAAGAGCGCGGGCGGGACCAGGCCGGGGAGGCGCTCCCAGAACCCCTTCTCGCCGAAAGGCTCGTCGAGGTAGATGTGGCGCAGCGCCGAGAAGGTGGAGAGCCGGTTCGCACGGATCGAGATCATCCGGATGAACTCGTCCATCGCGGCGTCGAGCCAGGGGTCAGGGATCCGCGCCGGGTCGGCGAAGAGCTGCCGCAGGCCGCGCATCGCGACCCGGCGCGGGATGCGCACCGGCAATGCGGCCAGCTCGTCCGGGACGATGCGCACGAACGGCACCAGCTGGCGCAGCTTGCGGAAGGCCACGGCGGGGCAGAGCAGCACCAGGCCACGGACCAGCTCCGGATGCAGCATCGCGGTCTCGAGCGAGGTGCGGCCGCCGAGACTGTTGCCGACGAGGACGGCGGGGGAGTTGCCGGTCTGGCGCAGGAAGTCGGCCAGCCACTCGCCGAGATAGGGCGCGGCGTGAGCCGTCCCGCGCGCCTCGGTGCCGCCGTGGCCGGGGAGGTCCGGTGCGAGGACGTGGTACTTCGCCGACAGCGCCGGGATGAGCGGCAGCATCGAGGCGTTGGTGGCGCTCAGGCCGTGGACGAGCACGACCGGGGGCGCGTCGACCGGACCTGCCTCCAGGTAGAAGGTGTCGATGCCGGCGGCGCGGACGGACCGCGTGTAGGTGCGCGAGTCGTCGGCGGCGTCGCCCGGGAACATGCCGTCCAGCTGCAGCGCCAGCGCCAGGTTGCCCCGGACGGTGAGGTCACCGTCGAGGAAGGCGCCGATGCCGCTGCGCCGGCCGGAGACGACGTCGGTCAGCACGCCCACCGAGGCTCGGACGGTGGTGGTCGGATGCCCGCGGCGACCCGGATGGGCCACGGCGCGGCCCTGGTCGATGGCGACCGTCCAGGTGGCGAGCCCGCCCGCGGTGAACTCCAGACTCGCGGTCGTGTCGGCCAGCAGCGGGTGGTAGAGGCCCAGCAGTCGCTGCTCGAGCAGCGGCAGCAGGTCGTTCTGCGTCACGCGCTGCCCTCCTCACGTCGTCGGCACGGCACGGGATTCCGAGTCTCCCACGCGGCCTCGGCGTCCGGGCAGGGCCCGGCAGAGACAACCGTCGGGTCCGAGACCTCAGCCCCGGCCCGCCCCGGTCGTCTCGGGTTTCGCAGCGACGCCGGAGCCGACCGAGGCCTGCTGGACCTCCAGCAGCGACGCCTCGTGCAACGACGCGGCGTAGGCGCGATGTCCGCCGCGGAGGCCGAAGAGTCGCTTGGAGAGCAGCAGATACAGCACCGCCGCAATATTGATCAACAGCACGACGATCTTCAGCCAGGAGGCCTTCTCGGTGATCTCGTACACCTCGAGCGGGATGAAGAGCGTGGTGCCCACCACCGCGACGTACTCGCCCCAGCGCTTGAGCGACCAGAGCCCGATGCCCTCGGCGACCTGCAGCAGGCCGTAGGCCACGATGCCGACCGCGATGAGGGTCAGCGTGGACGGCTTGGCGTGCAGCACCTTCTCGATTGACTCGATCGTCGCCGAGTCCTTCACGTTGACGTGGATCTGGCGGAAGAAGGGGTCGAGCGCCCTGAGGTCCTTCTCGAAGAGCTCCTGCAGGCTCACCTGTGTCGACTTCAGCCGCCAGACGGCGACACCGAGCAGCAGCAGGACGGCACCGCGCAGCCAGCGCTCGATGGCCAGCGCCCGCAGGATGAAGGCGCTCCGCAGCGCCTTGCCGCGCAGCAGGACCGGCGCGTCGCCCGCCGGTCCGCTGCCGTGCGGCTCGCCGAGGACGTAGCTGCCGCAGCGCAGGCAGCGCCACGCATCCCCGAGCGGGGTACCGGCCTCGAGCCGCTCACGGAACTCCGGCTCGGTCGGCGCATAGGTCACGTGGCCGCGCCGCGAGCAGGTCCGCAGGTTCCAGTCCATGAGAACGGACAGTGCCAGCCGCGCGCGGCGCTGTCGACGCCGAGCCGCGTGCGGCTCGGGAGCCCCACAGGACGCCGCCCACCACGGCCACACCGCCGAGGATCTCCACCAGGTCGACGGTCTCGCCCAGCAGCAGCCAGGAGGCCAGCATCCCGACGGCGGGGACGGCCATGGAGAAGGGCGCCACCTGCCCGGCGGGGTTGCGGGAGAGCAGCGCGGTCCACAGCCCGGTCCCGACGAGGGTCGAGACGAGGACCACGTAGGCGAGGCCGAGCAGGGCGGGGATCGCGTGGACACTGACCGCGCCGCGGACGGCACCCCAGTCCCGCCCGGGGCCCTCGACGGCCAGGGACATGGCCAGCATGGGCACGGGCGGGACGATGGTCATCCAGAGCATCAGCCGGAAGGGGCGCTCGGGTCGGGCCTGCCGGCTGGCCAGGTTGCCCAGGGCCCAGCCCAGCCCGCCGGCCAGCGTGAGCAGCAGGGGCAGCAGCGCGCTCACCTGCGCCCGGTGCACCGCGATGAGGGCCAACCCGGCCACGGCAAGCGCAATCCCCGAAGCCTGGCGGCCCGATACACGCTCGCGCAGCAGTAACGCACCGAGCATCACCGTGAACGGCGCCGAACTCTGCAGCACGAGCGAGGCCAGCCCACTGGGCATCCCGCTGTCCATCGCCAGGTACAGGAAGCCGAATTCGAGGATTCCGAAGCCCACCCCGTAGCCGATGAGCCAACGCCACTGGACCTTCGGTCGGGGGACGAAGAGCACGGTCGGCACTGCGATCACGGCGAAGCGGACTGCGACGAGCAGGAAGGGCGGAAACTGCTGCAGCGCGTAGTGCGTCGCGGGGAAGTTGATCCCCCAGATGACGGCGACGAGCAGGGCCAGCAGGCGGTCACGGGTGCTCACGTCCACCATCGTCGCGGCCGCGGCGATTCAGCACTATCGAAATGTCCTTCATGAACGTTGTAGCGTTGCTACATGGACCTTCGGCAGCTGGAAGTGGTGCGCGAGGTCGTCGCGACCGGCAGCGTCACCGCCGCCGCGCAGGTGCTGCACTGCACGCCGTCGGCGGTGTCGCAGCAGCTGCGCGCCGCCGAGCGCTTCACCGGCGTTGCGCTGGTCGAGAAGGACGGCCGCGGCCTGCGACCGACGCCGGCCGGCCACGCGCTGGCCGCCCGGGCCGTGGAGGTGGCGGTAGCCGTCGAGCGGGCCCGTGCCGCCTGCGACGAGTACGTCCGGCGGCCGGGCGGCACCGTGCGGGTGGCGTCCTTCCAGTCCGCCGGCGAGCTGCTCTTCCCCCGACTGCTCTCCGCGCTCGCCGCCCGTCCGGAGTGCGCGGACATCTCGGTGGTCTGCCTCGAGGAGGACGTCGCCCAAGACGAGTTCCCCGAGGTCACGGCCCGTGCCGACATCGTCATCTCCCACCGGCCACGACGCAGCCCGCCGTGGCGGGTGCCGGGCATCGGAGCGGCGCCACTGCTGCACGAGCCCCTGGACGTCGCTGTCCCGGCCGGCCACCGGCTCGCCGAGGTCGCCGACCTGACGCCGGCCGACCTCGTCCGGGAGCAGTGGATCAGCGTCCAACCGGGGTACCCGGTCGCGAACGTGCTCACCGAGCTCGAGGCGCGCGCCGGCTCGACCTTCACGATCGCCCACCGCATCAACGACTTCCGGCTGACTCAGGCGATGGTCGCCGCGGGGCACGGCATCGCCCTGCTGCCCCGCTACACGAGTGCGGATCCCCGGATCGCACTACGTCCGGTTCGCGGCTTCCGGGCCACCCGCACCATCGAGGCGCTCACCCGGGACGACCGCGCCGAGCGCCGCGTCGTTCGCGCAGTTCTGCGCGAACTGCGGCGGCAGGCGGCCGCCGTCACGGCGTGAGCGCCGCTCAGCGGTAGGCGTCGATCCCGGTCAGCGTCGAGCCGAGTACCAGCGTGTGCACCTCGTGGGTGCCCTCGTAGGTGTAGACGGTCTCGAGATTCACCGCGTGCCGCAGCACCGGGTACTCGGTGGTGATGCCGCTGCCGCCGAGGATGGACCGCGCCTCGCGGCACACCTCCAGCGCGCCGCGGACGTTCGCGAACTTGCCGAAGCTGATCTGGTGGGGCTTGACCCGGCCGGCGTCCTTCAGCTGCCCGATGCGCCGCGCGGTGAGCTGCATCTGCTGCACCGAGACGGCGAGGTCGGCGAACTTCTTCTGGGTGAGCTGGAAACCCGAGATCGGCTTGCCGAACTGGGTGCGCTCGCCGGCGTAGTCCAGCGCCGCGGCGAGCGCGTCGCGGGCGGCGCCGGTGACGCCCCAGACGATGCCGTACCGCGCCTCGCTCAGCGACCCCAGCGGGGCCCGCAACCCCTCGGCCTTCGGCAGCCGGCTCGACTCGGGGACGCGTACGTCGTCGAAGGCGAGCTCGCTGGTCACCGAGGCGCGCAGCGAGATCTTGTGGTGCACGTCCTGCGCGGTGAAGCCGGGCATGCCCTTCTCCAGCAGGAAGCCCCGGACGCCCTCCTCGGTCCGCGCCCAGACGACGGCGACGTCGGCCAGCGAGCCGTTGGTGATCCACATCTTCGCGCCGTTGATGACCCAGTCGTCGCCGTCGCGCCGGGCCCGGGTGCGCATCGAGCCGGGGTCGGAGCCGGCGTCGGGCTCGGTGAGGCCGAAGCAGCCGATGAGCTCGCCCTTGGCCATGCCGGGCAGCCACCGCTGCTTCTGCTCCTCGCTGCCGTAGGCGTGGATCGAGTACATGGCCAGCGAGCCCTGCACCGACACCAGCGACCGCAACCCGGAGTCGACAGCCTCGACCTCGGCACAGGCGATGCCGTACTGGGAGGCCTTCGCGCCTCCGCAGCCGTAACCCTCCAGATGCATGCCGAGGACGCCGAGCGCACCGAGCTCCTGCGCCAGCTCCCGGGCAGGGAGGGTGCCCTCCTCGAACCAGGTACGGATGTTCGGCCGCAGCCGGTCGTCGGCGAACTTGCGGACGGTGTCACGCAGCAGGCGGTCGTCGCTGTCGAGCTCGTCGTCGAGGTCGAGCAGGTCCAGGCGGTCGAGGGCGTCGCTCATGCCCTGGACGCTACCCGCCGAGACGGCCGCCCATCGCCCGGACGATCGCCAACGGAGCCTTGGCCAGGCGGGTCTTGGACGGCCGCGCGCCGAACTCGACCGTCACCGCCGCGCCGTACCGCTTGTGGGTGTACCACCGGGTCATCGAGCCGTGGCACTCGCTCCAGCAGCGGAAGGCCTTGACGGGCAGCGCGAGGTTGCGCGCCAGGCGGTCGCGGAAGCCACGGTCGATGCGGCCGCCGTCGGTGGAGTCCACGCCGAAGAGCGGCTGGTGCAGCGAGGCCAGGTAGCGCGGCTTGAGCTTCGTCAGGAAGCGCATCAGAGCGCGGGACTCGGGCTGGTCGAGCGCCCGCTTGCCGGAGTAGTGCATCCCCTTCAGTCGCGCCCAGCGATAGCTGAAGTTGCGGTTGAGGTCGACGCCCCGCGCGTTCTGGCGGGTGCCGCGGGCGTACCCGTCGGGATTGGCGGTGGGGATGACCCAGAGGTTCAGCCCGGTGACCGGGCGCCCCGACAGCAGCGCCTTCGCGACCCGCACGCCCGCCTTCTCGTCGCCGTGGAGCTGGCCGAGGACGACGGCGGTCCGGTGGCTGCGGGCATTGCCCAGGTGATAGGCGACGATCGGCCGGTGCTGGACGCTGTAACCGATGACCTGGCGGCCGATGACGGTCCGCGTCCGGGCCTCGGCCGGCGTCGCCGTCACGCAGAGGCCGGCCGCGAGCAGCGCGGCGAGCAGGAGGGCGGACGGACGACGCGCGCGCATGATCACTGGTCTGCCCCGGGTCCCGATGGCCTAATCTCTGTGCCGTGCCGACGCCGCTGCCGTTCGACCCCGTCGCGCGGGCCGGTGAGCTCTGGCAGCAGCACTGGCCCGACGAGCCCGACGGCGTCTACGCCTCGATGCGCGCGGTCACCTCGATCATGCGGGCCCATCAGATCATCATGGCGCGGCTCGACGCCATGCTGCGCCCGTACGGCATCACCTTCAGCCGGTACGAGGCGCTGGTGCTCCTCGTCCACTCGCGCGAGGGTGCGCTGCCGCTGTCCAAGATCGGCGAGCGGCTGCAGGTGCACGCCACCTCCGTGACCAACGTGATCGACCGGTTGGAGGGTGCCGGCCTCGTCCGCCGGGAGCCCAACCCGCGCGACGGCCGCGGCACCCTCGCGGTGATCACGGATGCCGGCCGGGCCGTCGCGGCGAAGGCGACCGCCGCCTTCAACGCCGAGCGCTTCGCCGTGGGCGCCGTCCCCGAGGACGAGCTCGCCGAGCTCTTCACCATCCTGCGTCGGGTGCGGGTCGCCGCCGGCGACTTCGACTGAGCGGACCCCGCCGGTCACGCTCAGCCTGCGGGACGGGCCGAGACGAGGCGCGCTTCGACGATGACGTTGTAGTCCAGGTCGCGGCCGCCGTGCACGGCACAGGTCACCAGGACGACGCGCCGGGGGAGGGTGTCGTCCTCGATCCGCCGGACGAGCCCGAACTGCGGCTTGGGGACGGCGAAGGTCGTGCCGACGCGGTAGGTGAGGACGCCGTGCCGGGTCCAGAGCGTGAGCGTCGAACCGGCGAGTGCGGTGATGGTCCGGGTCGGCACCCCGCTGCGGTACACGGTGCGTCCCCGCGCGATCTGCGCGCTCGCCAGCCGGGAGAGCCGTCCCAGCACGGTCTTCGGATCCCGGGCGAAAGAGTGGCCGAGGATGTAGGTCGTGTCGGTGCGCGAACCCGGCGCGACGCCCATCGGCGCCTCGACCCAGCAGACCTGCTGGCGTGGGTTTCCGGGCGGATCGAGCACCATCGCGTTCGGCATCGCGCAGACCCGCGAGGTGACGCTGAAGCCGGGGCCGTCGAAGCGGAACCGGGTCGGTCGCGCCGGCGCCACCGGCTGCATCGCCGGGACGCTGCGCGCCTTCTGCGTCGCCGGGACGCTGCGCGCCTTCGGCGCCGCAGCGACGTGGACAGCCGGCGCCGCGGCGGCGGACGCCGGTGTGACCGGCGGCGCGGGTAGCCGATCCGGGTGCCGCCCGGCGACGGTGGCGTGGGACCGCGGCTCGTGGCGCCTCGCAGGCTCGCTGCGGGCAGCCGGCACGGTCAGGGTGACGACGAGCAGCGCGGCGCCGGGGAGCGCGATCCGGCGGCACGATCGCAGCAGGACAGGAGGGGTTGGCCCGGGGGAAGCCATGAAGCGAGCGTAAGCCGGTTATGACGGATTGCAACCGCGCGTCTGGTGTGGGTGGCTTTGCCGCTCCGGTCCTGTCGCAGCGGGTCAGACCGGCCCGGCGACGCAGGCGGGTTCGACCGGGGCGACGGAGTTGCTCGCCGGCCGGGGCTGGCGCGCCTGTAGCAGGGTGACGCCGGCACTGGCGACCATGACCAGCGCGATGCCCCACAGCTGCAGCGGGGTGGGGTGCTGGTCGAGCAGGACCAGCCCGGCCAGGGCCGCCATCCCCGGATTCAGGCTGGTCAGCACGCCGAAGGCCGCCGTTGGCAGCCGCCGCAGGGCGAGCAGGTCCAGGCTGTACGGGATCGCGCTGGAGAGGACGCCCACGGCCAGACCCATCGCGAGGACGTCCCCGGAGAAGAGCGCGGTGCCGGCGGTGGCGACGCCGATCGGGAACATCAGCAGCGCGCCCGCGGTGCAGCCGACGGCGAGCCCGGCCAGCCCCGCACCCTGCCGGCCGAGCCGGCTGCTGAGGACGATGTATCCCGCCCAGCAGCAGGCCGCCGTCAGCGCGCAGGCGACGCCGACGAGGTTGCCCGCAGGCAACGCCCCGGCCAGCAGCCCGACGCCTGCCGCCGCGGGAAGCGCCCACGCCCGGACCCGCCAGGAGCGGGCGGTGACCAGCGCGACGCCGAGCGGACCGAGGAACTCCAGGGTGATGACGGTGGCCAGCGGCAGCCGCTCGATCGCCAGGTAGAGCGAGGTGTTCATGGCGGTGAAGACGGCGCCGAAGAGCAGCGCGGCGCGCAGGTCGTCCCGGCTGCGGATGCGTCGCCAGGGCCGGGTGACGGCGAGCAGCACCAGCGAGGCGACGACGAGGCGGAGGGCGACGGTGCCGAGCGCGCCGACACGGTCGAAGAGGTGGGCGGCCAGCGCTGCGCCGAACTGGACGGAGGTCACGCTGACGACGGCGAGGCCGGTCCCGATTCCGGTTCCGGCGCCGGCGGTTCCCGGACGGGGGTCGACTGCGCTCACGGAGGAGACGGTAGGCAGCCGCGGCGCCGCGGGGAAATGCCTGCGGCGACTCACTTATGCTCTGCGCGTATGAGTACCGGGAGAGCTGATGTGGGCATCCGGAGCGACCGAGCCGGCGACGGTGCCGGGGAGGTCGAGCTGCGTCACCTCCGCGCCCTCGTGGCGGTGACCGAGGAGGGCACCTTCACCGGCGCGGCGGCCCGGCTCGGCGTCTCGCAGCCCGCAGTCTCCCGCACCGTCGTCGCGCTGGAGGGGCTGCTGCGCACGCCGCTGGTCGCCCGGACGACGCGGGCGGTCGCCCTCACCGATGCCGGCGCTCGGGCCTACCGCGCCGCGGTCGCCGCGCTGGCGGCCGTCGCCGAGGTGGCGGCCGCCGCACACGGGGTGAGCCGTCCGCTGCGGCTCGGCTATGCGTGGTCCGCGCTGGGGCGCCACACCTCGGACGTGCTGCGGCGGTGGCGGGCCGAGCATCCCGACGTGGCGCTGGAGGTCCACCGGGTCGACGCCGTGGACGGCGGGCTGGGTCGCGGGGTGGCCGACATCGCGATCGTCCGCGGTGACTTCGCGCGGTCGGACTGCGTGGTGCAGCTCGTCTTCCGCGAGCCGCGGGTGGCGGCCCTGCCGGCCGGACACCGGCTCGCCGCACAGGACTCGGTGCTGCTGGGGGAGCTGCGGGACGAGACCGTGCTGACCTCGACCTACGGCGTGACGCGACTCGAGCTGTGGCCGCCGGACGAGCGGCCCACCACCCTCGTCCGGGTCGACAACACCGACGAGTGGATCACCGAGATCGCCGGCGGCCTGGGCATCGGCGTCACCTCGGAGTCGACCGCGGCCCAGCATGCGCATCCGGGGGTCGCGTTCGTCCCGCTCGACGACGCGCCGTGGCTGGACGTGCAGCTGGCCTGGCCGGCACGAGATGCCCATCCGGCCACCGCCGACTTCGTGGAGCTGGTGACGCAGGTGGTCACGGGCCGGTAGCTCAGCCGGGTGTGCCGTGGCGGCCGGCGCCGCCGGCGAAGCGCTCCGCCCCGCTGACCGCCTCGGCCGCGACCGTGGGCAGACCGTGGCCGAACTCGATGCCGAGCGCGGTGAGCTCGTCGTGACCGAAGGCGTCGTAGACCGAGCGACGGTCGGAGCGGACGCAGGCCGGCGGGAAGGCGGCGATCCCGGCCGCGAGCTCCTCCGCCGCGGCGCGGGCCGTGCCCGGTGCCACGAGCCGGTTGGCGAAGCCTGCCGCCAGTGCCTCGTCGGCGTCGACGGCGCGGCCGGTGAGGATCCAGTCCAGCGCCCGTCCCTGCCCCACGATGCGAGGCAGCCGTACCGTCCCGCCGTCGATGAGGGGGACGCCCCAGCGCCGGCAGAAGACGCCGATCGTCGCGTCGGTGGCCATGACCCGCAGATCGCACCAGGCCGCCAGCTCCAGGCCACCGGCGACCGCGAACCCCTCGATCGCGGCGATCACGGGCGTGTCGAGGGCGAGCCGGGTCGGACCCATCGGGCCGGGCAGCCGCGGATCGGCCACCGCCTCGTGCAGCGGGTTGGACATCGCCTGCAGGTCGGCGCCGGCGCAGAAGGTCCCGCCCGCCCCGGTGAGCACCAAGGCTCGGACGGCGTTGTCGGCGTCGAGCTCGCGGACGGCGTCGAAGAGCGCGGTGGCGGTCTCCCCGTCCACTGCGTTGCGCCGCTCCGGGCGGTCGATCAGGACCGTCGCGACGCCATCTCGCCGCTCGGTGCGCACGCCCATGGCGCCACCGTAACGGGGCGTCCGGCAGACTGGGAGCCATGCGTCCTGGTGCACCCAGCGGCGGCGCTCGGCCGCCCCAGCGTCCCGGTCAACCTCCGGCAGGCCCCGCGGGGCGTGCCGGCGTCTCGGCGGCGGCCATGGCCGGCGCGGTCGATCTGGCCGCCCTCAAGGCCCGGAACGAGGCCGCGGCCCGCGCCGCCGAAGCGCCCGCTCCGGCGGCCGCGCAGGCCGTCGTGGAGGTCACCGAGGCGCGATTGCAGGCCGAGGTCCTGGACCGCTCCTTCCAGGTGCCGGTGCTGCTGCTGCTCACCTCGAGCCGGGCACCGTCCGACGAGCTCGAGACCACCCTGGCCGGCATCGTGCGCCAGCAGGCCGGCGCCCTGGTGCTGGGCCGGGTGGACGTCGACCAGAACATGCGCATCGCGCAGCAGCTGCAGGCCCAGGCCGTCCCCGCGGTGTACGCGGTGATCGCCGGTCAGGTCATCCCCGGCTTCCAGGGCAACCTGCCGGCCGAGCAGGTGACCGAGTTCGTCAACGCCGTGCTGCAGGCCGGGCGGGAGCAGGGCCTCACCGGCGGAGCCGCACCGGCACCGGGCGAGTCGGACGAGGACGGCGCCGCCGCGCCGGCGCAGGAGCCGGAGGACCCGCGCTTCGCCACCGCCTACGAGGCGCTGGACGCGGGGGACTTCGCCGCGGCCGCACAGCGGTTCCAGAGCATCCTGGACGCCGAGCCGGGCAACGACGAGGCGCGGCTGGCCCTCGGTCAGGTGCATCTGCTGCAGCGACTGGAAGAGGTCGACGGCGACGCCGCGGCGCGCGCGGAGGCCGACCCCGCCGATGTCGAGGCGCAGCTAGCCGCCGCCGACCTCTCCTTCGCCGCCAACGACATCCAGGGGTGCCTGGACCGGCTGGTGCGGACGGTCTCGCTGACCGCGGGCGACGAGCGTGACCGGGTTCGGACCCGGCTGCTGGAGCTCTTCGAGCTGCTCGGCCCGGACGATCCCCGGGTGGGACCGGCCCGACGAGCGCTCACCCGCGCCCTGTTCTGAGGCAGCAGGCGGCTGGGGCGCTGCACCGGCCGCCATCGGGGGAGCGGCGGCCGGTGCAACGCGACGGCGGCACCTGATCCGAGCGGGGGACTCGGACGTCGGCACCGACACCCTGTCCGGGCGGGACGGCGACGGCGCAACCCGACCCGCCGATGGGACACGGCCTCGGGCCGGATCGCTGTCGCCATGATCCCCACCGCGGCGACGCGCTCTCGGTCCGAGACAGTGCACCCACCGAACGGGGCGGGCCTTCACCATCGTGGCCCCACCCGATCGCTGGCTCGCGAACGAGTCACGATGCCTGAACTGTAAGACGGGTGTACGGTGCTCGCTACCCGGCGCGGTATTCGGCCGGAACCGTGCGAGGGCGACTTCGCAGACGGGACAGTGTGTGCGCTTGTCATGACGGCCGTCACACGGCAACGGATCGGTCGGGCGGATACGGCGTCGAGGTGTCCTCCCCCGCGGACGACACCTCGCGCCGTTCCCGTCCGGCCGAGCCGGCGGTCGCCGCTCGTGGCGAGCGGCGGAACGCCTTCGGATCCCCCGATCCGAGATCACCACCCTTGGCCCCCGCCGCCGGTGGTGACTGTGACGTCCTGTCGAAGAATCTAGGGGTGCGCCAGGGGCGCAGACGGGGGACTTGAGTCCCGTCCCGCAGGACTAACGTCGATTCCCTGTGACGCTCGACTCACTCTCGCGCCGCAAAAGCCGCGCTTCAGACCACGGCGTCGCCAGGACCGGCGGGTGTGCCACTGTCACCGCCCCGCAACCGGAGCCAGAGGGTCCCCAGCGGGGGCAACCGCAGCGTCGCCGAGGCCGGTTGTCCGTGCCACGGGCTGTCGTAAGCCTCCACGCCGCCGAAGTTGCCCACGCCCGAACCGAAGTAGACGTCGGCATCGGTGTTCACGACCTCGTCCCACCGTCCCGCGAACGGCAGGCCGAGGCGGTAGTTCTCGTGCGGGACGGGGGAGAAGTTGGCTACGCAGGCGAGCACCGAGCCGTCGTCGCCGAAGCGCAGGAAGGAGTAGGTGTTGCCGACGGCGTCGTTGGCGTCGATCCAGCTGAACCCCTCCGGCGTGGTGTCCCGCGACCACAGTGCGTCGGTGGTGGCGTAGACGCGGTTCAGGTCGCCGATGAGGCGTGACACGCCGCGGTGACCGGGGTCGTCCAGCAGCTCCCAGTCCAGCGAGCGCGCCTCGGACCACTCCCGGCTCTGTGCGAACTCCTGGCCCATGAAGACGAGCTGCTTGCCGGGGTGGGCCCACATGTAGGCGTAGAGCGAGCGCAGTGTCGCCATCTGCTGCCAGCGGTCACCGGGGATCTTGTTCAGCAGCGATCCCTTGCCGTGGACCACCTCGTCGTGCGACAGCGGCATGACGAAGTTCTCGGTGTAGGCGTACATCATCGAGAACGTCAGCTCGTTGTGGTGGTACTGCCGGTGGATGGGGTCGTGCGACACGTAGGAGAGCGTGTCGTGCATCCAGCCCATGTCCCACTTGAAGCCGAAGCCGAGGCCGCCGAGATGGGTGGGTCGGGTGACGCCCGGCCAGGAGGTCGACTCCTCGGCGATGGTGACCGCACCCGGCACGCGCTTGTAGACCGTCGCGTTCATCTCCTGCAGGAAAGCCACCGCCTCGAGGTTCTCCCGGCCGCCGAACTTGTTGGGCGTCCAGCCGCCCTCGGGACGGGAGTAGTCGAGGTAGAGCATGGAGGCGACCGCGTCGACGCGCAGGCCGTCGACGTGGAACTCCTCGAGCCAGTAGAGCGCGTTGGCGACGAGGAAGTTCCGGACTTCGCTGCGGCCGAAGTCGAAGACGTAGGTGCCCCAGTCCAGCTGCTCGCCGCGCTGCGGGTCGGCGTGCTCGTAGAGCGGGGTGCCGTCGAAACGGCCCAGGGCGAACTCGTCCTTCGGGAAGTGCGCCGGCACCCAGTCGACGAGGACGCCGATGCCGGCCCGGTGCAACGCGTCGACGAGGAAGCGGAACTCGTCGGGGTTGCCGAAACGGGAGGACGGCGCGTAGTAGGACGACACCTGGTAGCCCCACGAGCCGCCGAAGGGGTGCTCGGCGACGGGGAGGAACTCGACGTGGGTGAAGCCCTGCTCACGCAGGTACCCGACGAGCTGGTCGGCGAGCTCGGTGTAGGAGAGCCCGACGCGCCACGAACCGAGATGCACCTCGTAGATGGACATCGGCGCCTTGTGCGACTCGGTGGCCGCCCGGCGTTCGATCCACTCGGCGTCCTGCCACTCGTAGCGGCTGGTGTGGATCCGCGACGCGGTTGCCGGCGGCACTTCCGTGGCGAAGGCGAAGGGGTCGGCCTTCTGCCGCCACTGCCCGTCCGCGCCGAGGATCTGGAACTTGTACGCCGCGCCGTCGGTGACGCCGGGGACGAAGAGCTCCCACACCCCGGTGGAGCCGAGCACCCGCATCGGCAGTGCGCGAGCCGACCAGTAGTCGAAGTCGCCGGTGACGCGCACGCCCCGCGCGTTGGGCGCCCATACCGCGAACGACGTGCCGACGACCTCGCCGCCCGGGGTGTCGTAGCTGCGCACGTGCGCGCCCAGCACCGTCCAGAGGTTCTCGTGGCGACCCTCGGCGATGAGGTGCAGGTCCATCTCGCCGAGCGTCGGCAGCCAGCGGTAGGGGTCGTCGACGGTGAAGGTGCCGGTGCCGTAGGTGACCTCGATGCGGTAGTCGGTCTCCGGCCCGTCGAGGGTGGCCTCGAAGACACCACCGTCGTGGATGCGGGTCATCGCGGTGCTCGTCCCGCCGACGACCACGGCGGCGGACTGGGCGTCCGGGCGCAGGGTCCGGATCACGGTCGTCGCGCCGGTGGGGTGCGCGCCGAGGATGCTGTGCGGATCGTGGTGGGCCCCGCCGACGAGGCGGTCGAGCTCCTCGCTCGACGGCCCGGGCGGTGGCTGCGGCGGCGCCGGTGGGGCGCTGTGCCGTGCCTTCGTCTTGTCGGGGCGCTTCTTGGGCGTGGTCACGAGTGGTCTCCGTCCGGACGGGCGGTCAGTCGCTTGAGCGAGGCGAGGGGGATGGGCAGCCAGGACGGTCTGTTGCGGCTCTCGTAGACCGCTTCGTAGACCGCCTTCTCGGCCTCCAGGGCACGCAGCAGCACGGTGTGGCGCCGGGGATCGGCACCGGCCGCCTCCGCGTAGCCGGCGCAGAACGCGTCGCGGTTGCGGGCCGACCACTCGTTGGCGCGGTAGGCCAGCTGCGGGTCGTTGCCGGAGTCGGCGGCGCGGTGGTGACCTGCGTACTCGAAGGAGCGCAGCATGCCCGCGACGTCGCGCAGCGGCGAGTCGTACTCACGCCGCGAGTCGATGGCCGCCATCGGCTCGCCCTCGAAGTCGATGAGCACCCAGCGCCAGACGGTCCGCAGCACCTGCCCCAGATGAAGGTCACCGTGGATGCGCTGCAGGGTCACGCCGTCGCCGATCTCCCCGGCCGCGGCGAAGACCTCGCGCAGCGGGTCGGCGTACTCGCCGAGCTCCGGGACGATGCCGAGGGCGTGTTCGAGCCGGCCGCGCATCGCCGAGGAGCGGGCCTGCAGGTCGTCGGCGGTCGCCTCGCGCGTGCCGAAGGCGGCGGCGAGGTCGGCGTGGGTCTGGGCGACCGCCGCGCCCAGCCGCTCGGCCTCGCCGGCGAAGTCGCCGCCGGCCTCGTCGGCGTGCAGATCGGCCTCGGCCATGAGATCGCGGACGCTCGCGGTGGCGAGCACCCAGCCGTCGGTGGCGCTGCTCAGGTACTCCTGCACCATGGCCAGCGAGGTCGGGGCGGTGCCGCCGTCGAAGGCGACGTCGGCCTCGACAGCGCCGAGCAGGGTGGCGATGTTCTTGGCGCCGACGCGGCTCAGCTCGCCGCCGATCTCGATGTCGGGATTGACGCCCGGCTGCAGCCGGCGGAACACCTTCATGATGGCGACATCGCCGTAGACGAGGGACGTGTTGGACTGCTCGCCACTCATCACCAGGCTCACCTCGTCGACCGGGATGCGGTCGGCCTCGACGAAGCGGGTGAAGCGCAGGTCGCTGTCGGCCGGCGGCTCCACCAGTCCGGTGAGCCAGGCCGTGGTGGCGTCCTTGTCGTGGAGCGCGTCGTAGACCCAGCGGGGGCCGGCCTCGGTCTCGACGGTGCCGATCAGCACGTGCTCCAGCGAGTCGATGGGCTCGCTGCGTGAGACGAGCGGGACCTGGTAGGTCTCGCTCTCGCCGTCGGCGTACTCGGCCCGTGCCGTCCAGATGGTGACCTGCGGCAGTGGGGCGAGCTGGGTGAGCCGGTGGACGGTGAGGGTGAAGTCGCGACCCTTGCCGGGGAACCAGCGCTGCGTGGGGATCCAGTCGGCGAGAAGGTCTCGGACGAGGTCATGGACGGGACTGCTCATAATCCGCCCTCCTCCGTCTCGGTATGGGACTCCTCGGCGGCGGATTCCAATGCCGCGGGCTCCTCCGTCGGGCGGGGGACGCGGGGGATGCGCAGCCAGTAGAAGCCGTGGCCGGCGACGGTGAGCAGGTACGGCAACTCGCCGATCTCGGGGAACTGGGCGCCGCCGGTGAGCTCGATCGGGCAGGCCCCCGCCCACGGGCGGAGGTCCAGCTCGGCGGCCTGCGGGAAGCGCGAGAGGTTGTTGACGCAGAGCACGATGTCGTCGCCGAACTCGCGGACGAAGCTCAGCACCGACGGGTTGCTGCCGCCGATGTCGTGGAAGGTCCCCAGGCCGAAGGCGGGGTTGGCCTTGCGGACGGCGATCATGCGACGCGTCCAGTGCAGCAGCGAGGAAGTGTTGCGGGTCTGCGCCTCGACGTTGGTGACCTGGTAGCCGTAGACGGAGTCCTGGTTGGTCGGCAGGTAGAGCCGGCCGGGGTCGGCCGTGGAGAAGCCGGCGTTGCGGTCAGGCGTCCACTGCATCGGCGTGCGGACCCCGTCGCGGTCGCCGAGCCAGATGTTGTCGCCCATGCCGATCTCGTCGCCGTAATACAGAACCGGGGAACCGGGGAGTGCGAGCAGCAGCGCGGTGAAGAGCTCGATCTGGTTGATGTCGTTGTCCAGCAGCGGGGCCAGCCGCCGGCGGATGCCGATGTTGGCCTTCATGCGGGGGTCCTTGGCGTACTCGGCCCACATGTAGTCGCGTTCCTCGTCGGTGACCATCTCCAGGGTCAGCTCGTCGTGGTTGCGCAGGAAGATGCCCCACTGGCAGTTGTCGGGGATCGCCGGGGTCTGGCTCATGATCTCCGAGATGGGGTAGCGGCTCTCCCGCCGCACCGCCATGAAGATGCGAGGCATGACGGGAAAGTGGAAGGCCATGTGGCACTCGTCGCCGCCGACCGCCGGGTCGCCGAAGTACTCGACGACGTCGCTCGGCCACTGGTTGGCCTCGCAGAGCAGGACGCGGTCGGGATAGTCGCGGTCGACCTCCTTGCGGACCCGCTTGAGGAAGTCGTGGGTCTCGGGAAGGTTCTCGCCGTTGGTGCCCTCCCGGACGTAGAGGTAGGGCACCGCGTCGAGCCGGAAGCCGTCGATGCCGAGATCCAGCCAGAACCGCAGCGCGTCGAGGATCGCCTCCTGCACCGCGGGGGAGTCGAAGTTCAGGTCGGGCTGGTGGCTGAAGAAGCGGTGCCAGAAGTACTGCTTGCGGACCGGGTCGAAGGTCCAGTTGGACGGCTCGGTGTCGACGAAGATGATCCGCGCCTCGCTGTACAGCGTGTCGTCGTCGCTCCAGACGTAGAAGTCACCGTACGGCCCGTCCGGGTCGTTGCGGCTGGCCTGGAACCACGGGTGCTGATCCGAGGTGTGGTTCATGACGAAGTCGATGATCACGCGGATGCCGCGCTCGTGGGCGGCGTCGAGGAAGTGCTTGAAGTCCTCGATCGTCCCGAACTCCGGCAGCACGGCGGTGTAGTCGCTGACGTCGTACCCGCCGTCGCGCAGCGGCGACTGGAAGAACGGCGGCAGCCAGAGGCAGTCGACGCCGAGCCACTGCAGGTAGTCCAGCTTGTCGGTCAGGCCGCGCAGGTCGCCCGAGCCGTCGCCGTTGCTGTCGGCGAAGCCGCGGACGAGCACCTCGTAGAAGACCGCACGCTTGAACCAGTCCGGTTCGTGACGCTCCGTGGTGTCGGTGGTCTCGACATCCAGCAGACCCTCGTCGGGGGAGGTCATTTACTTGATCACCTCGAAGACATGTGCGGACCGGGAGTAGGGATCGAGCCGGACGTAGTTGCGCTCACCCCAGGCGTACTCGACACCGTCGAGCAGGTCGCGGACGGTGAAGCCGCGGTCCCACTCGACATCCAGCGCCTCGAGGTCCAGCGAGACCGTCGCCTCGCGCCACTCGTGCGGGTTGACGGTGCAGACCACCAGGACGGTGTCACCGGTCGCCTCGTCACGCTTGCTGAAGGCGAGGATGTCGGGGTTGTCGACCTCGTGGAAGGTCACGTTTCGCAGCTGCTGCAGCGCCGGGTGCTCGCGGCGGATCCGGTTCAGCGTCGTGAGGAACGGCGCGAGCGAGCGGCCGTCGGCGATGGCGCCGGCGAAGTCCCGCGGCCGCAGCTGGTACTTCTCGCTGTCCAGGTACTCCTCGCTGCCGGGCTTGACGGGCAGGTGCTCGTAGAGCTCGTAACCGGAGTAGACGCCCCAGGTGGGGGAGAGGGTCGCGGCGAGGACGGCCCGGATGGCGAAGGCGCCGGGGCCGCCGGTCTGCAGGTAGGCGTGCAGGATGTCCGGCGTGTTCACGAAGAAGTTCGGCCGCATGTAGTGCTCGGCCTCGGCCAGTTCCTCGACGTACTCGACGAGCTCGTCCTTGGCCGTCCGCCAGGTGTAGTACGTGTAGCTCTGGTGGAAGCCGATCTTGCCGAGCTCGTGCATCATCGCCGGCCGGGTGAAGGCCTCGGCCAGGAAGAGGACGTCCGGGTCGGTCTTGGCGACCTCGGCGATGAGCCACTGCCAGAAGTTGATCGGCTTGGTGTGCGGGTTGTCGACGCGGAAGATTCGCACGCCCGCGGCGATCCAGTGCCGCACCACGCGCAGACACTCGGCGTAGAGACCGGCCGGGTCGTTGTCGAAGTTGAGCGGATAGATGTCCTGGTACTTCTTCGGCGGGTTCTCGGCGTAGGCGATGGTGCCGTCGGGCTTGGTGGTGAACCACTCCGGGTGCGCGGCGACCCAGGGATGGTCGGGAGCGCACTGCAGCGCGAAGTCCAGGGCCACCTCGAGCTTGAGCTGCTTGGCCCGCTTCACGAAGGCCTTGAAGTCGGCCATGGTGCCGAGCTCGGGGTGGATCGCGTCGTGGCCGCCGTGCTTCGAACCGATGGCCCACGGCGAGCCCACGTCCCATGACGAGGTGACGATGGAGCCGCCGGGGGACTCCGGTGTGTTGGGACCCTTCCGGTTCACCTCGCCGATGGGGTGGATCGGGGGGAGGTAGACGACGTCGAAGCCCATGTCGGCGACGTAGTCCAGGTGCGCGGTGGCGTCTTTGAAGGTGCCGTGGCGGGCGGGCTTGGCCGGGGCGACCGGATCGCCGGCGAGCTCCGCGCCGATCGACCTCGGGAAGAACTCGTACCAGGAGCCGTAGAGCGCGCGGACCCGGTCGATCCACAGCGGATAACGCGGCGAGGCGGTGACGAGCTCGCGTACCGGGAAGTCGTAGGCGAGCTGCTGCAGGTAGGGGTCGAGGGCGGGACCGACGCGGTGCGCGACATCGAGCGTGCTGTCGCGCAGCGCCCGCGCAGCGGCGACGGCGCGGGGCCGCTCGGCCTTGGCGAGGTTCTTGGCCAGCTGCTCGAAGAGCCGGGCGCCGGTCTCCAGGTCGTTGGCCAGATCCTCGGCGCCCTGCCCCGCCTCGATCTTGACGGTGACGGCGTGATGCCACGTGGACATCGGATCGCTCCACGCCTCGATGGCGAAGGAGTGGGCGCCGGGCTCGTCGAAGACGAGGTCCGCGTGCCACCGGTCGGTCCCCGGCGCGCCGCGGAGCATCCGCACCGACCGGGTCTTGCGACCGTTCGCCGCTCGCACCACGACCGTCGCGGCGATGGCGTCGTGCCCCTCACGGAACACGCGCGCCGACACCGGCAGCGGCTCTCCCAGCACAGCTCGGGCCGGGAATTCCCCGGCGACGGTGGAGCCCACGACGGGCCTGACATCGGTGAGTCCGAAGCGTCCAACCACGCCCTCCACCTACCCACAACCCGGTCGCGGATCGCAAGTCCGCCTCACCGCGCCTGGCGTGTCACGACGGCACGCGACGGCGTGCGCCTGCGCGGCCGGGGGCGTGGGCCCGAGTGGGCCTGCATCGGCCGCTGCGCGGGCGAGGCGCCGGGCGACCCCGCTCGGCTGCGGCGCCCCGATCGCCGTCGCGTGCCGATCGGACGGCGGTCGAACGAGAGGGGTCGTCCCGGGCGCGCCGACCCCCGCGGGGACGCTGCACAGGGGCCTCCTATGCACACCGCTGCAAAGGTTCGCTATCGTAAAATCCTCGTTAGTTCCAAAGGGAGGGGTGGTCGGAGATGCTCGCGCTCGACGGCAACCCGGCCGCATTCGGGTCAGCTGCGCAGAGCCGGTCTGCCAGCGAGGTCGTTGCGCGTCTCTTGGAGACGGCGCGGGCGACGCTCGGCGCGGACGTCGCGTTCGTGACGTCGTTGGACGGTGTCAATCAGACCTTCACTCACGTGGCCGGTGCCGCGGCGAGTTTCGGCTGGCAGCCGGGAACGCAGATCCCCGAGTCCGACGGCTACTGCCACTACGTGCTGGCCGGCGAGCTGCCGAATGTCGTCCCCGACGCCGGGAACGACCCGCTGGCGGCGGTGCTGCCGGCGACCGACGCCGCGGGCATCGGCTCCTACGTCGGAGTGCCGCTCCACCTCGGGGACGGGCGGGTCTACGGCGCGCTCTGCGTGGCATCGCACGACGCCCGGACCGATCTCGGCGGCGCGGACGTGCTGTTCATGCGCTTCCTCGCCCGGCTGATCGCCGACGAGCTCGGCCAGCAGGAGCGCGACGACCTCGCCGACGATGCGGTGCGGCAGGAGCTGGCCGGCTGGCTGACGCCCGGCGCACTGGACATCCACCTGCAGCCGATCGTCGAGATCGCCGGCGGGCAGGTGAGGGGGTTCGAGGCGCTCACCCGGTTCCCGGGCCGTCCCGGAAGTCCGGCCGAGGTCTTCGCCGCAGCCGCGACGGTCGGCGTCGGTGTCGCCCTGGAGCTCAGCGCGATCCGGACCGCGCTGACGCTGCTGCCCCGCCTACCCGCCGGTACCTACCTGTCGGTCAACGCCTCGCCGGCCACCATCCAGGACGACGGGCTGGCTCGCCTGCTGCGCACGGTGCCGGCCGAGCGGGTGCTGATCGAGGTCACCGAGCACACCGCCTTCGACGACCACCCCTACTTCCGTTCGCATCTGCGCAAACTGCGGCGCACCGGGGCCCGGATCGCCATGGACGACACGGGTTCGGGTTACGCCGGCCTGCAGACGCTGCTCTCCCTCGAGCCCGACGTCATCAAGCTCGACATCGCCCTGGTGAGGAACGTCCACCAGGACCCGAGCCGGCGCGCGCTCATCCGGGCCCTGGTCGGCTTCGCCGGCGAGTCGGGATCGGTGCTCATCGCCGAGGGGATCGAGACCCCGCGGGAGCTCGCCGCCCTGGCCCGCCTCGGCGTACCGCTGGGGCAGGGCTACGTCATCGCCGCCCCGGCGCCGCTGGCCGAACTCCTCCCGCCCCGGCGTGGCGAGGGTGACGATGCCGCGATCTGCGTCTGGCCGTCCCGGACGCTCGACATGTCGGACGTGCGACGTCACCGGTGAGCCGCAGGTGCCGCCGCCACCGGACGGCAGCGGCCGGGGCCGGCGAGCTCACGACTCGCGCCGATCGCCCGTCCGGCGAGCCCGTTCGACCCTGCCGTAAACCCTTCCGGTGCTGCTAGCGTCGTCGCACGTGAAAGCTCTTCGTCGGCTCACCGTCCGCGCCGCCTATCCGCCCGAGCTCGCCGGTCTCGCTCAGATCGTGGCGAACCTGCGCTGGTCCTGGCACGCCGACTCGCTCGACCTGCTCGAGTCGGTGGACCCGGAGCTGTGGCAGGCATGCGAGCACGACCCGGGTCGGATGCTCGGTGAGGTGACCGCCGAGCGGTTCGCCCAGCTCGCCCGGGACCGCAAGTTCCTGCGGCGGCTGGAGGACATCGGCGACGACCTCACCGACTACCTCGAGCAGCCGCGCTGGTACCAGAAGCAGCGGCGGGCCGGCGTCGACCTGCCCGAGTCGATCGCCTACTTCTCGCCGGAGTTCGGCATCACCGAGGTGCTGCCGCAGTACTCCGGCGGTCTCGGCATCCTCGCCGGCGACCACCTGAAGGCGGCCAGTGACCTCGGCGTCCCGATCGTCGGGGTGGGCCTGCTCTACGGCGCCGGCTACTTCCGGCAGTCGCTGTCGCGCGACGGCTGGCAGCTCGAGCAGTACCCGTCGCTGGACCCGCAGGGGCTCCCCATCACCGTGCTGCACGACGCCGACGGCGCGCCGGTGAAGGTCGCGGTGGCACTGCCGAACTCCCGCACCCTGCACGCCCAGGTGTGGCTGGCGCAGGTCGGCCGGGTGCCGCTGCTGCTGCTGGACTCCAACATCGAGGACAACGACGCCGACGCGCGCCAGGTCACCGACCGGCTCTACGGCGGCGGCGCCGAACACCGCCTGGAGCAGGAGCTGCTGCTCGGCGTCGGCGGCGTCCGTGCCATCCGGGCCTACTGCGCCGCCACCGGTGCGGCCGCGCCCGAGGTCTTCCACACCAACGAGGGTCACGCCGGCTTCCTCGGCGTCGAGCGCATCCGCGAGCTGGTCGAGTCGCAGGGCCTCACCTTCGACGAGGCGCTGGCGGCGGTCCGGTCGGGGACGGTCTTCACCACGCACACGCCGGTGCCCGCCGGCATCGACCGCTTCCCGCGTGACCTCGTCGCCGCGCACGTCGGCGGCGTCGCGGGGCTGCCCGTGGAGCGCATCCTCGAGCTCGGGGCCGAGGACGACCCGACGATCTTCAACATGGCGCACATGGGGTTGCGGCTGGGTCAGCGCGCCAACGGCGTCTCGCTGCTGCACGGTGAGGTCAGCCGCGGCATGTTCAACGGCCTCTGGCCGGGCTTCGACACCGAGGACGTCCCCATCACCTCGGTCACCAACGGCGTCCACGCCCCCACCTGGATGTCGCGCGACATCATGGACATCGCCGTCCGCGAGGTCGGCTTCGAGACGGTGGACGAGGGCGGCGGCTGGGATGCCGTCGACAAGATCGGCGACGGTGAGCTCTGGGGAGTCCGCAACACGCTGCGGGCCCGCCTGGTCGGCGAGATCCGGCGTCGGATGAAGCTCTCGGCCCGCCAGCGGGGGCTCACCGAGGCCGAGCTTTCCTGGACCGCCGCCGCCTTCGACCCGGACGTCCTCACCATCGGCTTCGCCCGTCGGGTGCCGTCCTACAAGCGGCTGACGCTGATGCTGCGCGACCCGGAGCGGCTGCGCGCGCTGCTGCTGGACCCGCAGCGGCCGGTGCAGATCGTCATCGCCGGCAAGTCCCACCCGGCCGACGACGGCGGCAAGCAGCTCATCGCGCAGATGGTCCGCTTCGCCGACGACCCGGCGGTCCGGCACCGCATCACCTTCCTGCCCGACTACGACATCGGCATGGCGCGGTTCCTCTACTGGGGCGTCGACGTCTGGCTGAACAACCCGCTGCGCCCGCTGGAGGCCTGCGGCACGTCGGGCATGAAGGCGGCGCTGAACGGCGCCCTCAACCTGTCGATCATGGACGGCTGGTGGGACGAGTGGTTCGACGGTGAGAACGGTTGGGCCATCCCGTCCGCCGACGGACTCGTCGACCCGGATCGTCGTGACGATCTGGAGGCCGATGCGCTCTACGACCTCATCCAGAACCAGGTCGCGCCCCGCTTCTACGACCGTGCTGGCGCCGGTGGCGTCCCCACTCGCTGGGTGCAGATGGTGCGCCACACGCTGAAGTCCCTGGGCCCCAAGGTGCTCGCCTCGCGGATGGTCAGCGAATACGTCCGCCGGCTGTACGCGCCCGCCGCCGTCTCCTCGCGACGCATGCAGGCCGACGGCTACGCCGCCGCGCGCGAGCTGGCGTCGTGGCGGGGCAAGGTCACCTCGGCATGGCCGGCCGTCGCGGTGCTGCACGTGGACTCGCAGCTCTCCGGTGACGGTGACGCCCAGCTGGGGGAGACGCTCACGCTGCGCGCCGAGGTGGCACACGGTGGGCTCGAGGTCGGCGATGTGACGGTCGAGGCGGTCTACGGCTCGGTCGACGCCGAGGACGAGCTCTCGCAGACGACGACCGCCCCGCTGCGGCACGTCGAACGCATCGACGGCACCGACCGCTACGAGGGCGAGGTCCCGCTGGACCGCACCGGCGGGTACGGCTACACCGTCCGGGTCCTGCCGGCCAGTGACCTGCTGGCCTCCCCGGCCGAGCTCGGGGTCGTCGCGAGCGCCTGACCCCGAGCCGCTGGCTCAGGAGGCGCCGGTCACCAGTTGGCGTGACCGGCGCAGGGTCCGGACGACGAGCTCGCCGACCCGGTCGGCCTCGATGAGGAAGCCGTCGTGGCCGTGCTCGGAGGCGATGACGTGCAGCCCGTCGGCGGTGGGGATCCCGTCGGCGAGTTCCCGCTGCTGCTGCAGCGGATAGAGCCGGTCGGTGTCGATGCCGGCGACCACGACCGGTACCCGGACGCTCGCCAGGGCCGCAGCGACGCCACCGCGCCCTCGCCCCACGTCGTGGCCGTTCATCGCCTCGGTCAGCGTGACGTAGCTGCCGGCGTCGAAGCGACCGACCAGTTTGTCGGCGTGATGGTCGAGGTAGGAGGCGACGGCGTAGCGGCCGTCCGGCTGCACCGACCGGCCGAAGCGCTGCTCCAGCTCGGCGGCGCTGCGGTAGGTCAGGTGTGCGATCCGGCGGGCGACGCCGAGGCCGTGTTCCGGGGCGCGGCCCGTGCCGTGGTAGTCGCCGCCCTGCCAGTCCGGGTCGCCGGTGATGGCCGCCTGCTGCGTGGTCTGGGTGCCGAGCTGGTCGGCGCTCGCGGCGGCGCCCACGGCGAGGACGAGGGCGGCACCGACACGGTCGGGGTACATGAGCGCCCACTCCAGCGAGCGCATGCCGCCCATCGACCCGCCGAGCACGGCGGCGAAGCGGCTGATGCCGAGGTGGTCGGCCAGCCGCGCCTCGACCGCGACCTGGTCGCGGATCGTCACGGTGGGGAAGCGCGAGCCCCAGGCCCGGCCGTCCGGAGCGGGAGAGCTCGGCCCGGTCGTCCCGCGGCAGCCGCCGAGGACGTTGGCCGACAGTACGAACCAGCTCTCGGTGTCCAGGGCCGCGCCGGGGCCGACGACGCCGTCCCACCAGCCGGGCGTGGGCTGGCCGGGTCCGGCCGGGCCATGGGCGTGCGCGTCGCCGGTGAGCGCGTGCAGGACGAGGACGGCGTTGCTGATGTCGCCGGCGTTGTCCCGCCGCGGGGTCCCGTAGGTCTCGTACCCGATCCTGACGTCGGGCAGCCGCCCGCCGAGCTCGAGGACGAGGTCCCCGAGCTCGGCGCCGTGGCGCAGGGTCACGCCTGCTTCGCCGCCCGGAAGCCGGCGTCCAGGTCGGCCAGGATGTCCTGGATGTTCTCCAGCCCGACGGCGAGCCGGACGAGCCCCGGCGTCACGCCGGTGGCGGCCTGCTCCTCGACGGTGAGCTGCGAATGGGTGGTCGAGGCCGGGTGGATGACCAGGCTGCGGACGTCGCCGATGTTGGCGACGTGGCTGTGCAGCTCGAGGGCCTCCACGAAGGTCTTGCCCGCCTCGACCCCGCCGGCGATCTCGAAGGCGAGCACACCGCCGGTGCCGCGGGGGGCGTACTTGCCGGCCCGCTCGTGCCACGGGCTGGACGGCAGCCCGGCGTAGTTCACCGAGAGCACCTCGTCGCGCTGCTCGAGCCACTCGGCGACGGCCTGGGCGTTCTGGACGTGACGGTCCAGGCGCAGGCTCAGCGTCTCGATGCCCTGGGAGAGCAGGAAGGCGTTGAACGGCGCGATGGCGGCGCCGATGTCGCGCAGCAACTGCACCCGCGCCTTGAGGATGAAGGCGAGGTTGGCGCCGAGGGGGGAGCCGACGCCGAGGTCCCGGGCGTAGACGAGACCGTGATAGCTCGGGTCCGGCTGGTTGTAGTTCGGGAATTTCTCGGGGTTCTGCGCAAAGTCGAAGCGGCCCGAGTCGACGATGACGCCACCGATTGCGGTGCCGTGCCCGCCGAGGTACTTCGTCGCCGAGTGGACCACGATGTCCGCGCCGTGCTCGAAGGGGCGGATGAGGTACGGCGTGGCGATGGTGTTGTCGACGACGAGCGGCACACCGACCTCGTGGGCGACGCCGGCAACGGCCTCGATGTCGAGGATGTCGATCTGCGGGTTGCTGATCGTCTCGGCGAAGAAGGCCTTGGTGTTCGGCCGGACGGCGGCGCGCCACTGCTCGATGTCGTCGGGGTCGTCCACGAAGCTGACCGTGATGCCGATCTTGGGGAAGGTGTAGTGGAAGAGGTTGTACGTCCCGCCGTAGAGCCGCGCGCTGGAGACGATGTGGTCGCCGGCCTCGGCGATGTTGAGCAGGGCCAGGGTTTCGGCCGCCTGACCGCTGGCGGTTAGCAGCGCCCCCACACCACCCTCGAGGGAGGCGATGCGGTCCTCCACCGCGGCCTGCGTCGGGTTCATGATGCGGGTGTAGATGTTGCCGAACTCCTTCAGCGCGAAGAGGTTCGAGGCGTGCTCGGTGTTGTCGAAGGTGTACGAGGTGGTCTGGTAGATCGGCAGCGCGCGGGCGTGCTGCTCGCCGTCCGGCGTCTGGCCGGCGTGGATCTGGCGGGTCTCGAAGGACCACTCAGCGGACATGTCTCTCCTCGGGTCGGACGTCGGAACTCTTTGCCTATCGTATAGGTAGGAAATACGTGCTGCCGGACGGGTCGGGTCGCCGTCGGTAGGTTCTCGGGGTATGACCGTCGAGGGTGACCTGTTGTGGCAGCCGGACGCCGAACGGGTGGCCGCGGCGCGCATCACGGAGTTCGGACGCTGGCTGGCTGAGCGCGGCGGCATCCCCGTCGGCGGCTACGACGAGCTCTGGCGCTGGTCGGTGGCGGACCTCGACGCCTTCTGGTCGGCCTTTACCCGCTGGTACCCAGTGCGGTGGCACGAGGAGCCCACCGCCGCCCTCGCCGACGCCACGATGCCCGGCGCGCGGTGGTTCCCGGCCGGCACGCTGAACTACGCCGAGCACGCGCTCTACCCGCCGGTCGACGTCAACGCCGATGACACCGCGGTGATCTTCGAGCGCGAGGACGGTCTCACGCGGAGCCTGACGTGGGACGAGCTGCGCGAGCAGGTCGGGTCGGTCCGGGCGGCTCTCGCCGCGGCCGGCGTCGGCCGGGGCGAGCGGGTCGCGGCGCTGCTGCCCAACTGCGTCGAGGCGCTGGTGGCCATGCTCGCCACCGTCTCGCTCGGGGCGATCTGGTCGTCCTGCTCGCCGGACTTCGGTGCCGAGGCCGTCGCCGACCGCTTCACCCAGATCGAGCCCGTCGTGCTGCTGGTGGTCGACGGATACCGCTACGGCGGCAAGGAATTCACCATCGGTGAGACCGTGGCCGCGCTGCGCGAGCGGCTGCCGACGGTGCGCACCACGGTCCTGGTGCCCTACCTGGACGAGGCCGCCACGCTGTCCGACGCCCGGCGATGGCCCGAGCTGCTGGGGCAGGCCGGTGAGCTCGCCTTCGAGCCCATGCCCTTCGACGCGCCGATGTGGATCCTCTACTCCTCGGGGACGACCGGTCTGCCCAAACCGATCGTCCATGCCCAGGGCGGCATCCTCGTCGAGCACGCCAAGCAGCTGACGCTGCACCTGGACCTCGCGCCGGGCGACCGGTTCTTCTGGTTCAGCACCACCGGCTGGATGATGTGGAACCTGCTGGTCTCAGGCCTCACCGTCGGCGCCACCGTCGTCCTCTTCGACGGCAGCCCGACCCATCCCGGCCCCGGCAGGCTCTGGGACCTCGCCGCTCGCCTCGGCGTGACCTGCTTCGGGGTGTCGGCGCCGTACCTGCAGGCCTGCATGAAGGCCGAGCTGCACCCGGCCCGCGACCATGATCTCTCGTTGATCCGGTGCGTCGGCTCCACCGGCGCGCCGCTGCCCCCCGAGGGCTTCGGCTGGGTCTACGAGGAGCTCGGCGACAACGTGCTGCTGAGCTCGCTCTCCGGTGGCACCGACGTCTGCAGTGCCTTCGTCGGTGGCGTGCCGACGCTGCCGGTGCGGGCCGGTGAGCTGACCGCGCGGATGCTCGGCTGCGCCGTTGCGTCCTTCGACAGCGCCGGGCAGGCGCTCACCGGCGAGGTCGGCGAGCTGGTGCTCACCGCCCCCATGCCTTCGATGCCGGTGTCGTTCTGGAACGACACCGACGGCAGCCGGCTGCGCGAGGCCTACTTCGACACCTATCCCGGCGTCTGGCGACACGGCGACTGGCTCAAGATCACCGAGCGCGGCACGTGTGTCATCTACGGCCGCTCGGACTCCACGCTGAACCGGGGCGGGGTGCGGATGGGCACCGCCGAGTTCTACCGCGTGGTGGAGGAGCTCCCCGGTGTCGCCGACTCGCTCGTCATCGACACCTCGGGGGCGGGGGAGGCCGGGGGCGGGCAGCTGCTGCTCTTCGTCGTCCTCGCCGAGGGTGCGTCGCTGGCCGAGGTCCGCGACGAGCTGCGGACGACGATCCGTCGCGCCTTGTCGCCGCGTCACGTCCCGGACGACGTCATCGCCATCGACGCGGTTCCCCGGACCCTCAACGGCAAGAAGTGCGAGGTCCCCGTCAAACGCGTGCTGGCCGGCGTCCCGCTGGACGAAGCGGTGAGTGCCGGAGCCCTGCAGAACGCCGCCGCCATGGCGCCCTTCGTGGCCCTGGCGGCGCGGTGAGCTCCGGCTGGCTCGTCCGCCGACGACGGCGGCGGCAGCTGCGGCGCTGGCAGCGCTGGTGGCACTGGCACTCGGTGCGGGCGCGCTTCGGTCGGTGGGACCGGGAGCTGCTGGCCGCCGCGGCGACCAGACGTGGTCCCGGTGTGGATCTGGTCATGACCAGCGCCAGCCGCGCTGCCAACCGCTCGATGCTCTGGCTCGCGGTGGCCGCCGTGCTGAGCTCGACCGGCCGGCGGCGGGCCCGGACCGCCGCGGCGAGCGGGCTGCTCGGCATCGGTATCGCCTCGACGGCGGTGAACGGACCGTTGAAGCTGGCCTGGCGCCGCGACCGGCCGGCGTCGGCGTCGATCGCCGCGCCGCCGCTGCTCGCCCTGCCGCGCACCTTCTCCTTCCCCTCCGGCCACTCGGCCTCGGCCTTCGCCTTCGCGGTCGGGGTGACGAGCGCGCTGCCGCCGGCGGGACCGGCCGTGCTGCCGTTGGCCGGCGCGGTGGCCTACTCGCGCGTCCACACCGGCGTGCACTTCCCCAGTGACGTCGCGGTCGGCGCGGTGGCGGGGGCGGCCTCGGGCCTCTTCGCCGCCCGTGTCGTCAAGCGGCTGCGGGAGCGGTCGATCCACCACCCGTCTGCGCCCGACGAGCAGATCGACATCCCGCGGCACGCCGTCCTGCTCGTCTCGCCGGGCGCCGGCTCGGCCGAGGACCTCGACCTCGCCCGGGCCGCCCTGGACCGGGCCGGCATCGCGGTGGTGCGGAGCTACGGCGTCGACGAGGTGGACGAGCTCTCGGCCTACGTCGACCGGGCCGGCGAGGTCGCGCCGCTGGTCATCGCCGCCGGCGGCGACGGCACCGTCAGCCTCGCCGCGGGCGTGGTGGCCGGGACGCCGGCAGTGCTCTTCCCGCTGCCGCTGGGGACCTCCAACGACGTCGCGCGCTCGCTCGGCATCCCGCCGGACGCACTCGAGGCCGCGCGGGGGCTGACGGGCTACCGGGTCATCCGGATGGACGCCGGTCGGGTCGGGTTGGGGGACCGGCGGGCGGTCACCTTCGTCAACGCCGTGACCGTCGGCCTCAACGTCGCCTTCGCGAGGCTCGCCACCGAGAAGTCCATGCGAGACCGCTTCGGCGGTCTCACCTACCCGATCGCGGCGGCGCGAGCCGTCCGCGGTTACGAGCCGTTCCGCTGCACCGTGGAGCACGACGGGCAGACGCGCACCTTCGACACCGTCCACCTCTCCGTCAGCAACGCCCCGGTCTTCGGCGGCCTGCTGGGGATGCGAGTGCCCGGTGCCGACCTCGCCGACGGGCTGCTCGACGTCATCATCGTGGAGCGGCTGTCGATCGCGCGGCTGGTGCTGGCGGTGGCCGACACCCTGGTGGGCAGGCACCGTCCCGTGCACCGCGTGCACACGCTGCGCGTCCGCAGTCTCACCGTCACCGGTGCCGACGACCAGCAGGTCGCCGTCGACGGGGAGGTGCTCGGCACGCTTCCGGTCGAGTTCGCCGTCCTGCCGGCCGAGGTCCGGGTGGCCTGCCCGCCGATCCCGCCCAGGCGCAGCCTCTGGCGCTGAGCCCGCTCGGGAGCCGGCCGGCGGGACCTCAGCGGGTCAGGTTGCGGTACTTGCGGGTGCAGAGCAGGCCGAAGACGATCCCGATGCCGAGCGTCCAGGCCAGCGACTGCCACACCAGTGAGCCGGTGCTGCTGCCGCCGAGCAGCAGGTCGCGCTGCTGACCCGTGGCCGAGTCGCCCAGGATCAGTGACCGGGCAGCGTTGATCACCACGCTCACCGGCTGGTGGGTCGCGAAGCCCCGCAGCCAGCTCGGCATCGTCTCGACGGGGACGAAGGCCGAGGAGGCGAAGGTCAGCGGGAAGATGATCGGGAACGTGGCCGCGTTCACCGCCTCCGGGCTGCGGACCATGAGCCCGATGAGGGCGTAGCCCAGGCTCACCGCCAGCGCGAAGAGCAGCAGCAGCAGGGCGGCGAGCAGCAGGCCGAGGACGCTCTCGGGCCGGAAGCCCACCGCGAGTCCGGTGACGATGAGCACGATCAGGCCGAAGAGGTTGTTCAGGGTGTCCGAGGCGACCCGGCCACCGAAGACCGCGCTGCGCGCCATCGGCAGCGAGCGGAGCCGGTTGACGAAGCCCTTCTGCATGTCGTCGGCCAGCGCGAAGCCGGTGACGCCGGCGCTGAAGAGCACGGTCTGCACGGCGATGCCGGGGATCAGGTAATTGACGTAGTTCAGCCCACCGAGGCCGTTGATGGCGCCGCCGAAGACGTAGCGGAAGAGCAGCACGAACATGATCGGCGAGACGATGTTGAACATCACCTGCTCGGGCTGGCGCATCAGCCGGCGCAGGTTCCGCCCGCCCATGGCCAGGGTGTCGCGCAGTGCCCAGGTCAGGCTGCTTCCGGACGGTGTGCTGGTGCTGGTGCTGGTGGTCATGGTTCAGCTCCGGTTCTCGCGGGCGCCGGAGTGCTCCGGGTCGTCGGTGGCTGCGTCCTCGGCGGCGTGGCCGGTGAGGGCGAGGAAGACGTCGTCGAGGCTGGGCTCGCGCAGCTGCAGCCCGCGCGCGGTGACGCCGTGGTCGTCCAGTGCCCGGACCACCGCGGTGAGCGTGGTGGTGCCGGAGGTGGCGGGCACCCGGATGGTGTCACCCTCGAGGCCGGGCTCACCGTCGCCGACGCCGGCGAGCAGGCCCACCACGGCGCCGGCCTGCTCGGCGTCCGCGAGTCGGACCTCGACCACGGCGCCGCCCAGCTTGGCCTTCAGCTCCTCCGAGGTCCCCTCGGCGATGACCCGGCCCTGGTCGACCACCGAGATGCGGTCGGCCAGGCGGTCGGCCTCCTCCAGGTACTGCGTCGTCAGCAGGACGGTGGCGCCGTCGCGGACGAGGTCCTCGATGACGCCCCAGAGCCCGATGCGGCTGCGCGGATCGAGGCCGGTGGTGGGCTCGTCCAGGAAGAGGACGGGCGGCGCCGCCACCAGGGCGGCGGCGAGGTCGAGGCGACGTCGCATGCCGCCGGAGTAGGTCTTGGCCGGCCGGGACGCCGCGTCGGTGAGGCCGAAGCGCTCCAGCAGCTCGTCGCGCCGCTGCCGGATGCGGGGCTTGGGAAGGTGGTTGAGGCGCCCGACGAGGGTGAGGTTCTCCGCCCCGGTGAGGTTCTCGTCCACCGCCGCGTACTGACCGGCCAGGCCGATCGAGCGACGGACCGCGGCAGGATCGGCGACCACGTCGATGCCCATGACGGTGGCGCGGCCGGAGTCGGGGCGCAGCAGCGTGGTGAGCACGTTCACCGTCGTGGTCTTGCCGGCGCCGTTGGGGCCGAGCAGCCCCAGGACGGTGCCGCGCTCGACCTCCAGCGACACCCCGTCGAGGGCCTTCACCTTGCCGCCGAAGACCTTGGTGAGGTCCTCGGCGACGACTGCTGCATTCGTCATGCGCGGCACGGTAGCGACATCCTCTGACACGTCGGCGTCCTCGCCGGGACGACGAGATGTTCACACCGTAGACATGGCCCCCCGGTGCCGCAAGCGGTTTACCGGGGACCCGTCAGACCAGCTCGACGGCGTCGGCGATCGAGTCCAGGACGCGGCCCGGCCGCCACGGGAAGCGTTCGACGTCGGCCCGTCGCGTCGAGCCCGACAGCACCAGGATGGTGTCCAGGCCCGCCTCGATACCCGCGACGACGTCGGTGTCCATCCGGTCGCCGATCATGACGGTGTTCTCCGAGTGCGCCTCGATGCGGTTCATGGCGCTGCGCAGCATCATCGGGTTCGGCTTGCCCACGAAGTACGGTTCGCGTCCGGTCGCCTTGGTGATCATCGCGGCGACCGACCCGGTGGCCGGCAGCGGCCCCTGCTCCGACGGGCCGGTGACGTCAGGGTTGGTGGCGATGAAGCGCGCCCCGCCCTCGATGAGCCGGATCGCCCGGGTGATGGCCTCGAAGGAGTACGTCCGCGTCTCGCCCAGCACGACGAAGTCCGGGTCGCGATCGGTGAGGACGTAGCCGACGTTGTGCAGCGCCGTCGTCATGCCCGCCTCGCCGATGACGAAGGCCGAGCCGCCGGGCAGCTGGTCGGCCAGGAAGGTCGCGGTCGCCAGGGCCGAGGTCCAGATGGCCGACTCCGGCACTTCCAAACCCGAGCGTGCCAACCGCGCCGAGAGGTCCCGCGGCGTGAAGATCGAGTTGTTCGTCAGCACGAGGAAGCGTCGCTGCCTCTCGATCAGCCGCGCGAGGAACTCCACCGCGCCGGGGATCGCGTGCTCCTCGCGTACGAGGACGCCGTCCATGTCGCTGAGCCAGCATTCGGTGGGGGCGCGCATGCCTCCAGTGTGGCAGCCCCGGCTCCTCAGTCCCGGACGATGCGCAGCAGCTGCACCGAACGTCCGGGCAGCGTCAGCACGGCGCCGGGGCCGAAGGCGGCGCCGTCCGGTTCGCCGGAGAGCGCCCCGGTGTCGACCTCCACCTCGTACCCGTCGGCCCAGGGCGGACCGGGCAGGGTAAAGTCGATCGCGTCGTCCCCGGAGTGCAGCAGCAACAGGAACGACTCGTCGACGATGCGCTGCCCGCGCCGGTCGCGGTGCCGCAGGCCGCGGCCGTCGAGGTACATCCCGAGCGTGCGCAGGCGGGGGTCGTGCCAGTCGCCGTCACCGAGCTCGTGGCCACCGGGGTGGAACCAGGCCAGGTCCTTGCACTCGCCGCCGCCGGGCACCGGATGTCCCTCGAAGAACGCGCTCTGCCGCAGCACCGGATGCTCGCGGCGCAGCCGCAGCAGCCGTCGCACCAGGCCCAGCATGTCCTCGGCCTCCGGGCTCGTCGACCAGTCGACGTCCAGGATCGCGTCGGCCGCGGTCGGCGGCACCCCCACCGAGTAGGCGTTGTTGTTGCCGCGCTGCGTGCGCCACAGCTCGTCGCCGGCGACGAGCATGGGCGCGCCGGTGGAGAGCAGCAGCGTCGAGAGCAGGTTGCGCGCCTGCCGCAGCCGCAGCGCGGCGACGTCCGGCGGTGCGGGCTCGCCCTCGGCGCCGCCGTTGTACGAGCGGTTATCGTCCGTGCCGTCGCGGTTGCCCTCGCCGTTGGCCTCGTTGTGCTTGCGCTCGTAGGAGACCAGGTCACGCATGGTGAAACCGTCGTGGGCGGTGACGAAGTTGATCGAGGCGATGGGCAGCCGACCGTCGTCGCCGTAGAGGTCCGACGATCCCGACAGTCGCGACGCCAGATCGCGGACGCCGCCCGCGCCGTGCGCCCAGAACGAGCGGACGGTGTCGCGGTAGATGCCGTTCCACTCCGTCCACAATGGCGGGAACTCGCCGACCTGGTAGCCGCCGGCGCCGACGTCCCACGGCTCGGCGATGAGCTTCACCTGCGAGATCACCGGGTCCTGGTGGATGACGTCGAAGAAGCTGGAGAGCTTGTCGACGTCGTGCAGCGAGCGCGCCAGGGCCGAGGCGAGGTCGAAGCGGAACCCGTCCACGTGCATCTCGGTGATCCAGTACCGCAGTGAGTCGGTGATCAGCTGCAGCGGGAAGGGTCGGCGGGCGTCGAAGGTGTTGCCGCAGCCGGTGTAGTCGACATAGCGGGCCGGATCGTCGGCCAGCCGGTAGTACGACCCGTTGTCGATGCCGCGGAACGACAGCACCGGGCCGTCCGGGCCGCCCTCGGCGGTGTGGTTGTAGACGACGTCCAGGATCACCTCGATCCCGGCTGCGTGCAGTGCCCGGACCATCGCCTTGAACTCGCGCACCTGCTCGCCGGCCCGCGAGGCGTAGGCGGCGTGCGGGGCGAAGAAGCCCAGCGTGTTGTAACCCCAGTAGTTCGCCCGGCCGCGGCGCTGCAGGTGCGGCTCGGAGACGAAGTGGTGGATCGGCAGCAGCTCCACGGCCGTGACGCCGAGGGACTGCAGGTGCGAGATGACCGCCGGGTGGGCCAGCCCGGCGTACGTGCCGCGCAGCTCGGTCGGCACCTCGGGATGCGCCGCAGTGAAGCCGCGCAGGTGCAGCTCGTAGATGACGGTGTCGTCCCAGGGCACCTTGGGTCGCTTGTCGTCGCCCCAGGGGAAGGCGTCGTGGACGACGACCGAGCGCGGCACGCAGGCTGCCGAGTCCGCGTCGGTGCCCGGGTAGACCGACGGGTCGTCGACGAAGTCACCCTCGAGCGCGCGGGCGTAGGGATCGGTCAGCAGCTTGTGCGGGTTGTGGAACAGGCCCTCGGCCGGATCGAAGGGACCGTCCACCCGGAAGCCGTAGCGCTGTCCCGGTGCGATGCCGGGCAGGTAGCCGTGCCAGACGTGGTAGGTCGACTCGTCCAGCGGAATGCGGATCTCGTCGGGCCCGTTGAAGAGGCACACCGAGACGGCCGTCGCGGTGGTCGACCAGAGAGTGAAGTTCGTGCCCTCACCGTCCCAGTGCGCGCCGAGCGGGAACGGGCTGCCCGGCCACGCCCGGTCGAGACGGGCGGCCAGCGCAGCGGTCATCTGCTCGGGCCGCATTGGCGCGACGATAGTGGATGTGCCGGTGCCCGGGGGCCTCCCGGCCGATTCCCAGGCGCTGCACGGTGACGGCTCAGTGAGACCACGGGACGAAAGGGTTATCTAGTAGCCATGAGCGAGCAGCCCGACCCGCAGCAGCCGACCGGAGGCACCCCGCAGCCCTACGGCGCGCCGGCGTTCTCGCGTTACGACCAGCAGCAGTACGCGGACTACGCCTGGCGCGCGGCGGCGCCGTACCCGGTGTCGCCAACCGGCCCCGCGCAGTACGGCACGCCCGTCGCCCCGCAGCGCAACGCCGGGACCGGGCGCAGCCTGCTCGTCGGGTTCGGCGTCGCGCTCGTGGCGGTTGCGCTCATCCTCGGCGGCGTCTCGTTGACGAGCTCGCGCACCGTCGACGGCCGCGGCACCGCGCTCACCCCGGCCTTCCCGAACCAGCCCGGCAGCGGCGGCAGCCAGCCCGGCGGGAGCGGTTCGGTCCCGAGCGGACGCACCGGCACGGCGAGCGCGACGCAGCAGCTCGGCATCGTCACGATCGTCTCAACGCTGAAGTACCAGAACGCGCAGAGTGCCGGCACCGGCATGATCCTCTCCGCCGACGGCAAGGTGCTCACCAACAACCACGTGATCCGCGGTGCGACGAGCATCGCCGTCACCGTGGAGAGCACCGGGCGCACCTATAAGGCGACGGTGGTGGGCACCGCACCGGGTTCGGACGTCGCGCTGATCAAGCTGCAGGGCGCTTCGGGACTGCGTCGCGCGAACTTCGCCGCCGACGCCACGGATGTCCGGGTGGGGGACCGGGTCACCGGTGTCGGCAACGCCGGGGGCACCGGCACGCTGACCGCGGCGAGCGGCACGGTCACCGCGCTGAACAGGTCGATCACCGCCTCCGACGAGGAGGGCCAGGACTCCGAGCGCCTCACCGGTCTCATCGAGGTCAACGCTCGCATCATCTCCGGCGACTCCGGCGGCCCGCTCTACGACAGCGACGGCGAGATCGTCGGCATGAACACCGCCGCCTCGGCCTCGCCGCAGAGCGACCCGACCGCCTACGCCATCCCCATTGAGGACGCGGCCGGCATCGTCACCCGGATCGAGAGCGGGGTCGAGACGGCCGACATCCACATCGGCTACCCCGGCTTCCTCGGCGTGACGACCCAGCCCGCCAACGGGCGCGGCGCCTCCGTCGTCGACCTGCTCGACGGCGGACCGGCCTCGGAGGCCGGCATCAGCAGCGGCTCGATCATCACCGCCATCGACG
The DNA here is from genome assembly GCF_056135305.1 of Jatrophihabitans sp. sgz311053. Lineage (NCBI taxonomy): Bacteria > Bacillati > Actinomycetota > Actinomycetes > Jatrophihabitantales > Jatrophihabitantaceae > Jatrophihabitans > Jatrophihabitans sp. sgz311053. The sequence goes on from NZ_JBWAXP010000003.1 coordinate 99,639, forward strand.
GCAGGTCGGTGACGTCGCCGACGACGCTGCGTGAGCTGCTGACGCAGAAGAGCCCCGGCGACAGCGTCCGCGTCACCTGGACCGACGACTCGGGGACGTCGCAGAGCGCCACTGTCCGGCTCGCAGTCGGCCCGGCTGACTGAGCCGGCGGGCGTGCGCTTGGATGGTGGCGTGGCGCTGAATCCCGACGCAGTCCTGCAGTTCGACGCGCTCACCATCCGGCGCGGCAGCAAGATCCTGCTCGACGCCCTGGACTGGACCGTCGAGGAGGACGAGCGCTGGGCCGTCCTCGGCCCCAACGGTGCCGGCAAGACGACCCTGCTGCAGGTCGCCGCCGCAGCGATGCACCCCACCTCCGGCGAGGCGCGGATCTTCGGCGAGCGACTCGGCGCGGTGGACGTCTTCGAGCTGCGGCCCCGGATCGGGTTCGCCAGCGCGGCCCTGGCCGAGCGCATTCCCGGCGGGGAGCTCGTCTCGGATGTGGTGGTCAGCGCCGGCTACTCCGTCATCGGACGCTGGCGCGAGGAGTACTCCGGCCACGACGTCGCGCGCGCCGACGGACTGCTCCGCCGCTTCGGCGTGGGCGAGTTCGGGACCCGCCGCTACGGGACGCTGAGTCAGGGCGAGAAGGCCCGGGTGCAGATCGCGCGCGCCATGATGACCGATCCGGAGCTGCTGCTGCTGGACGAGCCCGCCGCCGGCATGGACCTCGGCGGTCGCGAGGACCTGCTGCGCCGGTTGACCTTCCTCGCCGACGACCCCGACGCCCCCGCCACGGTGCTGGTGACCCACCACGTCGAGGAGCTGCCGCCGGGGATCACCCACGTGCTGCTGCTGCGCGGGGGACGGGCGGTGGCCGCCGGGCTGGCCCGCGACGTCCTCACCGCCGAGGCACTGTCGGAGACCTTCGGCCTGCCGCTGGCCGTCGAGCGGCGCGACGGTCGCTGGTACGCACGCGCTCGCTGAGGCTCGACCACCCGAGTGTTCACCGGGCCGTCGCCGGGACGGCACCGCTGCGTCGTGCTGCGCTACCGCCCGCCCGGGGAAGTGGACGCATGGGGCGAGGCAGCAAGCGGGTCGTGCTGCACGTCGGTGCGCACAAGACCGGGACGACGGTCTTCCAGCAGTACCTCGCCTCGCATCCGCAGACCCTGCGCCGGCACCGGGTCCGCTATGTCGGCCGCGCCCGGCTGACCCCGCTGATCGGGTGGGGCGAGCGGCTGGTGGCCGATCCCGCCGGGCTGCGGGCGGTGCTCGACGGCTTCGCCGGCAGCCGCCGGGACCGGGTGCTGCTGCTGTCGCACGAGAACATCTGCGGTGCGCCTTTCAGTGCCGACCGTCCGGGCCTGTACCCCGACGCCGCAGCACCGATCGCGGTGCTGCGCGGGCTGCTCGCGCCCTTCGACACCACGGTCCTGCTGACGGTGAGGCCGCCGGAGGAGTTGCTGGAGTCCTATTACCTGCAGCAGGTGAATCTCGGCAGCACTGCTGACTTCGGCTCCTGGCTCGCCGAGCGAGACCTGCACGAGCTGTCCTGGCGCCCCTACGTCGACGCGTTGCGCGCCGCCTTCGCGCGGGTCGTCGTCGCCGACTTCGGCGGCATCCGCGAGGGCGGCGCCGCCTACGTCGGTGGCTTGCTGGCGCGCTGCGGCGTGGCGCTGCCACGGGACGAGACGTGGGAGCGCAGCCACAACCCGAGCGTCTCCGAGCTGGGCCTGCGGCTGCTGCTGCGCGGCAACGAGCTGCTCGCCGGACCCGCGAACGCCTCGTCCCGTGCGGCCGTGCGCAGCTTCGTCCAGCGGCATTTCAGCAACGCCGACGGCGCCCGTCCGCAGCTGTTGGACGCCACCACCCGGACGATGCTGCGGGAACGGTACGGCGAGGAGTACCGCGAGCTGACCTCTGCTCGTGCGGCCATCGCGGTGTCGCCATGACGGCGCTGCTGGTCCTCGGCACCGGAGCGGGGCCGGTGGGGTTGCTGGGCGAGGCCCTGGGCGACCGGCTGCGCGATCAGCTCCGCCGGCATCGGACCGGCTTCCTCGCCCTGGCCGGGGTCGAGCGCTCCGGCGGCGACGTCGCGGCCGCCCTGTGCGACGAGCTCGCCGTGGTCCGCGCCATCTCGGGCCGCTGCGAGTCGGTCGTGGTGACGGCCGAGACGCCCGGGCTGCGAGACGTGGCCCATGTCGCCGCCGGTGCGGTGGAGCTGTTGCGCGCCGCGCTCGGCGAGGAGGTGAACCTCCGGCTCGTCGTGGAGCGGCAGGACCGCCTCGCCGAGTACGACCTGCTGGAGGCGATCCGGACCGGGCGGGAGCAGGCTTCGTTACCGGGCCCGGACCTCGGCGCCGAGGCTGCCGCGCTGACGGCGTTGCCCGGCGTGGCCAGGCTGACCGCGCGCCCCTACGAGCTGGTCGGCAGCGGGATCGCGACCTGGGTCGACGGCGTGCTCGGCGGTGTCGGACTGCGCGGCAGCCTCGACCTGCGGCCGCTGGTCCACGGTGACCCGCTCCGGGTCCACCGCACGACGACGCGCACCGGGCTCGCCGTGGGCCGGGCCCTCGCCGCCGAGCTCACCGACGCCAGTGACCTCGCGTTGCTGCACGACTTCGTGGTCACCTCCTTCGCCGCGGGAGCCGACGACCGGCTGCTCTCCGCCGCCGAACGGGCCGAGCTGGTCGCTGCCCACCGTGACGCCAACGCCGCGTTCTTCGCCGGGTACGCACCGGACCTGCCACCGCGCTCCTACGACGACGATGCCGCCACCGCCCTGCTCGCCCGCATCCCGGTCACGGTCCGGGTGCCACCGCCGGCCCCGCACGTCGTGCTGCGCCGCCGGGCGGGGAGTCTGCGGCGCGCGGTGCTGCATCGGGTGCGTGCCGGGGACTGACGGCGCGACGGCGACAGATGCCGGGTCGGGCCGCCGGCCGCGTCGCCGTAGGCTTCGCCACGGCAGCCGAGCGAGAGGACGAGCATGAGCGAGACGTTGGTGCAGGTCGAGGTCGGGGACGGCTCGGCGGACTCCCCGGCGGGGGTCGCCACGATCCGGCTGACCCGGCCACCCATGAACGCTCTGAACACCGAGCTGCAGGAGCAGCTGCGGGCGGCGGCGGTCCGGGTCTCGGACGACACGGACGTCCGGGCCGTGGTGATCTACGGCGGGGAGAAGGTCTTCGCGGCGGGCGCCGACGTCAAGGAGTTCGCCGGCCAGGACCACGCCCACATGATGCGTGACGCCCACCGGCTGACCTCCTCGCTGGATGCGCTGGCCCGCATCCCCAAGCCGGTCATCGCCGCCGTCACCGGTTACGCGCTCGGTGGTGGCTGCGAGCTGGCGCTCACCGCGGACTTCCGCGTCAGCGCCGACAACGCGAAGTGGGGTCAGCCGGAGATCCTGCTCGGCATCATCCCCGGCGCGGGCGGCACGCAGCGCCTGCCACGGCTGATCGGTCCGGCCAAGGCCAAGGACCTCATCTACACCGGCCGCTTCGTCGACGCCGCCGAGGCGCTGGAGATCGGACTGGTCGACGTGGTCGTGCCGAAGGCCGAGGTGTACGCCACCGCGCTGAAGATGGCGGCGAAGTTCGCGACGGGACCGGCGCTGGCCCTGGGTGCGGCGAAGCAGGCCATCGACGGCGGTCTCGACGGTGACCTGGCCTCCGGACTGCGTCTGGAGGCACACCTGTTCGCCTCCCTCTTCGCCACCGCGGACCGGACGACCGGCATGACTTCGTTCCTGGAGAACGGGCCGGGTAAGGCCACCTTCTCGTGACCCTTCCCGACCCGCCGGAGGTCGTGCTCTTCGACCTCGACGGCACGCTGTCGGACTCGGCGCCCGGCATCCTCGCCGCGCTGCGCCGGGCCTTCGCCGAGAATGGCGTGCCGCCACTGGACGCCGAGACCGAGCGTTCACTGCTGGGCCCGCCCTTCTACGAGTCGCTGCCGCCCCTGATCGGCGGCACCGAACGGCTGCCCGCGGTGCTGGCCGCCTACCGGCTGCACTACGGCGGCTCGAACGCGGCCCGGGAGCGGGGCACGATGTACGACACCCGGATCTTCCCCGGCGTCGGTCGCGTCGTCGCCGACGCTCACGCGGCGGGGATGCGGCTGGCCGTCGCGACGAGCAAGCCCGAGCCCTATGCCATCCCCATCGTCCGGCACCTGGGCATCGACCATCACTTCGAGACCATCGGCGGCGACGAGCTGGACGGCTCGCTGCCGACCAAGGCGCTGGTGATCGAGAAGGTGCTGACCCGGCTGGGCCATCCCGATCCGGCCACCGTGACCATGGTGGGCGACCGCATCCACGACGTGGTCGGCGCGCGTGGCCACGGCATCGCCACCGCCGCCGTCACCTGGGGCTACGCACCACCCGGCGAGCTGGAGTCCGCCGCCCCCGCCGCGACCTGTCGCAGCGCCGAGGAGCTCGCCGCCGTCCTGGGCCTGCCCGCGGCGACTCGTTAGGGTCGCGGTGTGAGCCTGCCCGAGTCCGTGCCCGCATCGGCGCCGTCGGGCCGCGGCGGCCCGCTCCGGGCCGACCGGCGCCCCGGCATCGCGGTCGCGCTGGTGGTGCTGGGCCTGCTGCTGTTCGTCGCCTTCAAGGTGGTCGGCAGCACCGAGGCACGCTCGTACACGGCGGGGTCCACGGCACCGGCACGGGTGGAGGTCACCGCCGGACGGACCTACGGCCTCGACCTGCCCGGCGGCGTCACGCAGGTGGCCCACGCCCTGGGCGACACCTCGTCGCTCTCCTGCGCGCTCACGCCGGCCGGTCAGGCCCGACGGCAGCTGGCGGTCTCACCGCTGGCCGCCGACACCCGGGCGCTGCACCAGATCGCCACCTTCGTCGCGCCGGTGACCGGCTCGGTCGCCGTGGACTGCGAGGGACTGCCGCAGGTCTTCGTCGACGACGCCGACGACGCGGGCACCGACTGGTCCGGCCTTTGCCTGCTGCTCGCCATCGGCTGCCTGGTCGTCGGACTGCCGCTGCTGCTCTCGGTGCTGCGACGCGGCGCCGCGCGTCCTGCACGGTCGTGAGTGCGATGCCGCCCGGAGAGCCGCGGGATGGGCGTGTTGCTGCGGTCCGGTTGTCCGGGACGCTCGTCTGCCGTGACGAGACCGAGGTGTCGGCGGTGCTGGACCATCTGCCGCGGCACCTGGCCCTGACCAGGGCGGAGCCGGGCTGCCTTCGCTTCGAGGTGGTCCGCCAGGGTGACCGGTCGACGTGGCGCGTCGAGGAGGTCTTCGTCGACGAGGCGGCCTTTCGCGCCCATCAGCAGCGAGTCGCGGGCAGTGAGTGGGGGCGGGCGACCGCAAGCATCGAGCGCCGCTACGCCGTCACCGGACTGGCCGGCAACGGCCGATCGGGCAACGGCTGATCGGGCGACGGCTGATCGGGCAACGGCTGATCGGGCGACGGCTGATCGGGCGACGGCAGATCGTCAGCCCACGCGGACGAGCCGACCGCCGACGCCGACGACGTCGCCTCGGCGGAGCTGCCTGCCGCGACGGGTCTCGGCCTCACCGTTCACCCCGACCATGCCGTCGGCGATGAGCTGCTTGGCGTCACCGCCGGCCTCGACGAGGTCGGCGAGCTTAAGGAACTGACCGAGGCGGATCGTCCCCTCGCGGATGGTGACCTCGTCCATCAGATCCAGCCGCGCTTCTTGAAGAGGATGTAGAGCACCACCGCCGCCAGCACCATGAGGCCGATGGCGAAGGGATAGCCCAGCAGCCAGTTCAGCTCCGGCATGCGCTTGAAGTTCATGCCGTAGATGGAGGCGATGGTCGTCGGGGCGAAACCGATGGCGGCCCAGGCGGAGATCTTCTTGACCTCGTCGTTCTGTGCGTTGCTGGTGCGCGAGAGCGAGGTCATCTCCTCGTTCTGCTTCTGGGCGACGAGGATGGAGTTGACCTGCAGGATGTCGCGCAGCAGCACCCGCAGCGAGTCGATCCGCTCGGTCACCTGCGTGACGTGGTCGGCGACGTCGCGCAGCGCGCGCCGCAGCTCCTCGTCGACGCCGTACTTGTCGAAGCCGGCCGCCAGGTTCTCCAGCATGACGGTCAGCGGGTGCGCCGCGCGCTGGAAGTCCACCACCTCGCGCGAGAGTTCGTAGATCCGGCGTGACACCCGCGGGTCACCGTCGAAGACCTGGGTCTCGATCTCGTCGACGTCGTTCTCGATGCCCTTGACCACGGGGATGTAGCCGTCGACGACGGCGTCGAGGATGGCGTAGAGGACGGCCTCGGTGCCCTTGGCGAGCAGGGCGGGGTCGTCCTCGAGCCGGTGGCGGACCACGGCGAGGTCCGGTGATTCGGCATGCCGCACGGTGATGACGAAGTCGCGGCCGAGGAAGACGTGCAGCTCACCGAACTCGACCTCCTCCAGGTCGTCGAGGTAGCGGGCCGCGCGCAGCACGACGAAGAGCGTCTCGCCGTAGCGCTCCAGCTTGGGACGCTGGTGGGCGGTGATGGCGTCCTCGACCGAGAGCGGGTGCAGGTCGAACTCGTCGGCCAGCGACGTCAGCGTCTCGACGTCCGGCCGGTAAAGGCCGATCCAGGCCATGCCGTCGCGGTGCTCGCGCAGTGCGGTGTAGGTGTCGGCCAGCGTGGCCGGCGAACATTCGCGCGATCCCGCGCAATACACGGCGCTGTCCACCACCGCCTGCGCCGAGAGCGGACGCGTCGTGTCATCGTCGATGCCGCCGTTCTCCGCGGGAGGGACCTCCGGAGCACGCCGGCGGCGCGGCAGGGCGACGCCGGGCAGCAGCGCGCGACGATCGGACATGGTGCCGACGATAGCCGTGACCGGTGAACGGCAGGGGGCTGCGTCGGGCCCGGCGGGGAACCCCGACCGCCACCGGGAACCCCGACCCGGACCGTGACCCGGGGCCGTCGCCGTGCCAGAGTGAAGCGGTGAGCATCCTCGACACCCCGCTCCAGCGTCTCGACGGCGCGGAGACCACCCTCGGCGCCTACGCCGACGGCCCCATGCTCGTCGTCAACGTCGCCTCCAAGTGTGGCCTGACGCCGCAGTACGAGGGGCTGCAGCAGCTGCAGGACCGCTACGGCCCCCGCGGCCTCACCGTGCTCGGCTTCCCCTGCAACCAGTTCATGGGGCAGGAGCCCGGGTCGTCGGAGGAGATCGCCCAGTTCTGTTCGACGAACTACTCGGTGACCTTCCCGATGTTCGCCAAGCTCGAGGTCAACGGCGACGAGCGGCACCCGCTCTACGCGACGCTGACCCAGACCCCGGACGGTTCGGGCGAGGCGGGCGACGTCCAGTGGAACTTCGAGAAGTTCCTGCTGGACGCCGACGGGACGGTGCTGGCGCGCTTCCGGCCGCGCACCGAGCCGACCGACCCCACCGTCACGACGGCGATCGAGACCGCGCTCGGCGACACCGCCCCCTCGGCCTGAGGTCGTCGCGGTGCGGTGCGCCGACAGGCCGACCGTCGAGGACTCCGTCGTCCGGTCGTGCCTTGGGTGACCTCGACAGTTGTGAGGGCGCCTTCGCCGTCCACACCGATGAGATGGTGCTCGCCACCACGCTGATCGGCACCGAGCCGCTGGTGCGTGACAGGCTCGTGGTGTGGCGCGACGCCGGTGTCGACACCGTCCGGCTCTACCCGGCCGGCGACACCACCGCCGCGAAACTCGAGACGCTCGGCCGCGCCATCGAACTCGCCCACGCGGTGGGCTGAGATGGCCATCGACCGCGACGGCGACGGCGATGTCCTCGACGACATCGAGGACGCGGCGAACAGCGATGTCGTCCACGGCCTGGCGCGGGCCGGACTCGTCGCCCGGGCACTGACGTACCTGCTCGTCGGCGTGCTCGCCGCCGGCCTGGCCTTCGGCGTCCGGAGCGGCTCGGCCGACCAGCGGGGGGCGATGCAGGAGCTGACGCGCCACACCGGCGGCGAGGTCCTGGTCTGGCTGGTCGCGCTCGGCCTCTTCGGATACGCGCTGTGGCGGGCCAAGGAGGCTGCCTTCGGGGTGGTCGGCGACGGTGACGGCGCCGGTCCGCGGCTCAAGTCCGCGGCGCGGGCGGTGATCTACACGGCGCTCGGCGTCAGCGCGGTCCAGGTGGCACTCGGCGCGCGGGGCAGCCAGTCGGAGCAGTTCCGGGACCTCAGCGCCGGTCTGCTGCGCCATCCGGCCGGGCAGTGGTTGGTCGGCGCGGTCGGGGTGGTCGTCGCCGGCTGCGGTCTCGTGTTGGTGCGCGAGGGCGTGGGCCGGGTCTTCGCCAAGTACTTCGCCACCGGCGCCATGACCGGGCGACAACGCAGGGTCGTCCACGTCCTGGGCGTGGTCGGGACCGTCGCCCGCGGCGCCGTCATCGCGCTGGCCGGCGTCCTCGTCGTCGTGGCCGCGATCCGCGCCGACCCGGAGCGGACCGGCGGACTGGATCGCGCCATGCGCGAGCTCGCGGCGACGACCGCCGGCTCGGTGCTGCTCGTCGGCGTCGCGGCGGGGCTCGTCGCCTTCGGCCTCTTCGGCTTCGCCGAGGCGCGGTGGCGCCGCACGTGACCCTCGGGCACTGTCATCGGCTCGCAACACGGAGGCTCTAGCGTTCGCCGGGTGCCCGAGATCGTGACCCGTCTGCGCTGGCCCGACGGCGCCGTCCAGCGCGTGTACAGCCCGTCGCTCGTCATCACCGATCACGTCGCGGCGGGGGAGAGCTACGCCGTGGCCGACCTGCTGGACCGCATGGGCCGGGCATTGCGCGAGGCCAGCGACCGGGTGCAGGCCTCCTACGGCTTCCCCTGTTCGCGGGCGGCCGCGGCGCTGGCCGACGTCGAGCGGCGCGCGGCCGAGGTGCCGGCCGGGACGGTGCTGGTCGAGGCCTTCGAACGTTGACGGCCGGGGCTACGTTCGAGGTATGGAGCTCGGATACCACCTCGCCAACCTCACCTACCCGAACGGACCCGCGGCGCTGCGCGACGACCTCGCCGACATGGCGCAGGCCATCGAGGCCGCCGGATTCAGCAAGCTCAGCGTCATGGACCACGTCTGGCAGATCGGTCCGGTCGGACCGGTCGACGACGACATGCTCGAGGCGTATACCACCCTCGGCTTCCTCGCGGCCAAGACCGAGAAGATCGACCTGCTCGCCTGGGTGACGGCCGTCGTCTACCGCGCTCCGGGCCTGCTCGCCAAGATGGTGACGACCCTGGACGTGCTCTCGAACGGACGTGCCTGGCTCGGCATCGGCGCGGCCTGGAACGAGGAGGAGTCCCGCGGCCTCGGCCTCTTCTTTCCCGGCACCAAGGAGCGCTTCGAGCGGCTCGAGGAGGCGCTGCAGATCTGCTTGCAGATGTGGTCGGACTCTGACGCGCCGTACCGCGGCACGCACTACACGTTGGAGCGGACGCTGAACGTGCCGCAGTCGATCCGCCGGCCGCACCCGCCCATCCTCATCGGCGGCAGCGGCGAGAAGAAGACGCTGCGGATGGTGGCGCAGTACGCCCAGGCCTGCAACCTCTTCGACGGCCCCGAGATCGCCCACAAGCTGGACGTGCTGAAGCGGCACTGCGACGACCTCGGCCGCGACTACGACGCCATCGAGAAGACGGTCATCAGCAACCTCGACCCCGGCCGTCAGGGGGAGAAGGCCGACGAGGTGCTCGCGCATCTGCGCGAGCTCGCCGCGCTCGGCATCCAGCACGTCCACACCCGCGCGCCGGAGCAGGACGAGCGCCCCTACGTCGACGTCTACGCCGAGCGCATCATCCCCGCCGCCCGGGAGTTCTGACCGCGACGCGCTGCGGCCACCCGCCTCCGTGGCGGGTGGCCGTCCGGCGGCTGGCGGAGCCACGTTGCAGCGTTGTTGCAGCGTCGCCGGGCTACCCTGTGGCCATCGTCACTCTGTCGCCGCCCCGGGACGCGGACGCCGTCCGCGCGCTGCGGCGTGCGCACGAGCAGTTCCTGAACTCCGGGGCCGCGGCCGGCGTCCGGGATCTGGTGGCGGAGTCCTGGCGACGCAGCGCGGCCGCCGGGGTGGACGCCGACGAGTCCGGAGCGGCCGTGGTGGCGGCGGCCGACGAGCTGGCGAGCTATCGGGACGCACACCCGCTCGCGCGCATCTTCCCGCTGCTCTACGACGTGCTCGGCCGTGCCGCCGAGGAATGCGACGCCGTGATGGCCGTCGGCGACGCCCACGGCCAGCTGCTCTGGGTCTGTGGCCGGCCGCAGCTGCTGGACCGGGCCGGCGAGATCAACTTCGTCGAGGGCTCCCGCTGGGACGAGAACACTGCCGGCACGAACGCCCCCGGCACCGCGCTCGAGCTCGACGCCCCGGTGCAGATCCTCGCCGCCGAGCACTTCGCCCGTCCCGTGCAGCCGTGGACCTGCGCCGCGGCGCCCATCCACGATCCCGTCAGCCAGGCGATCCTCGGCATCGTCGACATCACCGGTGGGGAGGACGTCGCCTCGCCGCAGACCCTCGCCATGGTCCGCGCGGCGGCCCGGATGGCCGAGGCCGAGCTCGGCCGGCTGGTGGTCCAGTCGTCGTCCCCGCGACTCTGGACACCCCGCGCGGGTCCCACCATCGCCGGCCTCGGCCGGCCCGACTGCCTGCTGGAGACCGGTGGCCGGACGGTCCGCCTCAGCCCGCGGCACAGCGAGATCCTCGTCATCCTCAGCGGCCGTCCGGACGGCATGAGCGGCGACCAGCTCGCCGTCGAGCTCTACGCCGAGGACGTCAGCGCCTCGACGATGCGGGCCGAGCTGACCCGGCTGCGCTCGCTGCTCGGCGACGACCTCGTCGCCTCCCGGCCCTACCGGATCGTGGGCGAGCTGGACTGTGACTGGCTCGCCGTCGAGCGTGCCGTGGAGGCGGGCCGGCCGGGCGAGGCGCTGCGCCGCTACCGCGGTCCGCTGCTGCCGCAGTCGGAGGCACCCGGTGTCGTGGAGCGGCGCAGGCAGCTCGAACGGCGGCTGCGGGCCGCCGTCCTCGCCTCCGACGAGGTGGACCTGCTCGCCACCTGGACGCGGTCACGCTGGGGTGCTGACGACCGGGACGTCTGGCAGCGCCAGCTCGAACTCGCCCCGGCCGGCTCCCCGCTGCACACCATCGCCGGCTGCGAGGTCAGCCGCCTGGATCGCGAGTTCGGCCTCGGCTGAGGCTGCCCGGTGAATCGTGCAGCGTGGCTGCAGCGTCGGACGTCCTAGCGTCGCCCCGCACGCCGCAGTGGCGCGCATCACCTCCGTGAGGAAGGGCCGACCATGGCAGTACACGCAGCACCGGGCAGCGCCGACAGCCCCGTCGCGGTCCAGAGCCGCTACGACAACTTCATCGGTGGCGAGTGGACGGCGCCGAGCAAGGGCGAGTACTTCGAGAACATCACCCCCGTCACCGGGCAGGCGTTCACCGAGATCGCGCGCAGCACGGCCGAGGACGTCGAGCTCGCCCTGGACGCCGCGCACGGCGCGAAGCGGGCCTGGGGCCGGACGTCGGTGGCCGAGCGGGCCAACGTCCTGAACAGGATCGCCGACCGGATCGAGCAGCACCTGCCGGAGCTGGCGCTGGCCGAGACGTGGGAGAACGGCAAGCCGATCCGCGAGACGCTGGCCGCGGACCTGCCGCTGGCCGTGGACCACTTCCGCTACTTCGCCGGCGCGATCCGGGCGCAGGAGGGCGGCATCAGCGAGATCGACGCCGACACCGTCGCGTATCACCTGCACGAGCCGCTCGGTGTCGTCGGGCAGATCATCCCGTGGAACTTCCCGATCCTCATGGGCGTCTGGAAGCTCGCGCCCGCGCTGGCCGCCGGCAACTGCGTCGTGATCAAGCCCGCCGAGCAGACGCCCTGGTCGATCCTCAAGATGATCGAGCTCATCGCCGACCTGCTCCCGCCGGGCGTGGTCAACGTCGTCAACGGCTTCGGTGTCGAGGCGGGCAAGCCGCTGGCGTCGTCCAGCCGCATCGCCAAGATCGCCTTCACCGGCGAGACCACGACCGGTCGGCTGATCATGCAGTACGCCTCGCAGAACCTGATCCCGGTCACGTTGGAGCTCGGCGGCAAGAGCCCCAACGTCTTCTTCGCCGACGTCGCCGCCGCGAAGGACGCCTTCTACGACAAGGCCCTGGAAGGTTTTGCGATGTTCGCGCTCAATCAGGGCGAGGTCTGCACCTGCCCGTCGCGCGCGCTGGTGCAGGAGTCCATCTACGACGACTTCATGCACGACGCCATCGCGCGGGTGAAGAAGATCAAGCAGGGCAACCCGCTCGACGAGGCCACCATGATCGGCGCGCAGGCCTCGAACGACCAGCTCGAGAAGATCCTCTCCTACCTCGACATCGGCCGGCAGGAGGGCGCGAAGGTCCTCACCGGCGGTCACCGCACCACGCTCGACGGTGATCTCGCCGGCGGTTACTACGTCGAGCCCACCGTCTTCGAGGGCGACAACTCGATGCGGATCTTCCAGGAGGAGATCTTCGGTCCGGTGCTGTCGGTGACGACGTTCTCCGACGAGGAGGAGGCCCTCGCCATCGCCAACGACACCCTCTACGGTCTCGGCGCCGGGGTCTGGTCCCGCGACGGCGCCCGCGCCTACCGGGCCGGCCGTGAGATCCAGGCCGGCCGCGTCTGGACGAACACCTATCACCAGTACCCGGCGCACGCCGCCTTCGGCGGTTACAAGCAGTCCGGTGTCGGCCGCGAGAACCACAAGATGATGCTCGACCACTACCAGCAGACGAAGAACCTGCTCGTCAGCTACGCGCCGGGCGCCCTCGGCTTCTTCTAGGCACCGCTTCTTCCAAGTTCCGGTTTTGGCGGCCTGACTTGGTATCCCAAGTCAGACCGCCAAAACCGCTCGGGGCGGGAGGAGAACCATGACCCGACACGTGGACGTGAACGACCCGGCGGCCGAACTGCTGCGTCGCCTCACCGCCCGCCACGGCGACCTGATGTTCCATCAGTCCGGCGGTTGCTGCGACGGGTCGTCGCCGATGTGCTTCCCCGACGGGGACTTCCTGCTCAGCGACGGCGACGTCCACCTGGGCGACCTGGAGATCGGCCTGGAGCGCGCGGTCCCGGTGTACATGTCGGCCTCCCAGTTCGAGTACTGGAAGCACACCCACCTCACCATCGACGTGGTGCCGGGACGCGGCGCAGGCTTCTCGGTCGAGGCGCCCGAGGGCGTGCGTTTCCTGATCCGGTCGCGGCTGCTCACCGACGGCGAGGTGTCAACGGCCGGTTGACCGCGCGACGGGGCGAAGGTCCCTTGTCCGGCCGGCCTTGTGCCGACAGCATGAGCCCGGGCCGGTCACGGGGGTCGGCCCGGGTGCAGAACAGAGGAACACACGCGTGACGCAGCAGGGCCCGGACCAGACCACCACCGGACGGGCCGCCCGCGGCGCCGTCCTCACTGCCGCCGGCCTCGCCGGCGCCGCCTCCTTCGTGGCCCTCGCCACGCCGGCGCACGCCGTCCCGACCGCTCCCGCGGCGCACCGACCGGCCGCGCCCGACGGCGAGCAGAGCAGCTCCGCGCCGCGCCGCCAGGCCGCGATCACCCCGGTCTACGGCAAGCAGAAGTACCGGGTGGGGGTGCGGGGCAAGGCCGGCGACTACTTCCCGCCCGGCACGTCGACCGCCGGGACCACGTTCCGCGTCACCGAGACGCCGCAGGAGGGGCAGCCGACGAGCTTCGACTGCTCCTCGGTCGCCAACACCGGTGACGCCGCGAAGGAGGTGACCCTCGCTACCTTCTGCCCCGGCGAGAACGAGGACCTGGTGCGCCAGACCCGGCGCCAGCTGAAGGCAGTGAACGAGCCCACCGACGGCAATGCGAGCAACAGCTACGTGGCGCCGGCGGGGGCGACCATCACCGTCACGCAGCAGACCGTGCGCAAGGGCCTGGTCATCGACTCCTCGACCGCCACGCTGCCGCCGTGCGAGGTGGACGCGGACAGCTTCGACAACTGGTGCGGTGTCTCGCTGAGTGAGGGCGACTTCGACACCACCGCGACCTCGACCGACCTCGTCTTCGAGGACGCCGGCATCCCCCCGGTGGCGAAGGACGACCAGGCGACGACCCGGCAGGACACCGCCGTCACCATCGACATCCAGGGCAACGACGACTCGAAGGCGCCGATCACCGGCGTCGAGATCAGCACCGAGCCGGGCCACGGCACCGCCGCGCTCGGCATCACCGACGACGACCCGGTCACCGGGCCGAGCACCGGGCCGAGCAGCGGGTCGAGCAGCGGGTCGAGCAGTGGGACGAGCAGCGCGCCAGCCACCACCGACGTGCCGTCACCGGTGCTGAGCCTGCCCTCGCTGCCGCTCAGTGCGCAGTCCCGCCACCTCGCCGGCGCCCGCACGCTCGCCGGTGTCGGCTCGTACCAGGCGATCTACACGCCGGCCGACGGCTTCGTCGGCACGGACCACTTCAGCTACACGATCACCACGAAGAACGGCACCGCCACCGCGGAGGTGACCGTCCGCGTCAGCGCTGTGGCGTCCGGGTCGTCGGCCTCGGCCTCGGCGTCGGCCAGCCGCAGTGTCGACGCGAGCACGGACCGCCGGGACCCCCGCGACCCCATCGCACAGACCGGCACGGACTCCGGTGAGCTGCTGACCTACGGCCTCGGGCTGGTCGTCGCGGGCGGCGCCGCCGTCGCCCTCGGCACCCGCCGCCGTCGTGGGCGGCACGCCCGCTGAGGCATGGCCTCGGCCTTCTGGCTCGCCGTCGTCGATCGCGGCGACGGCGAGCATGGCGAGTGCGACGCCGCGACGCAGGTGCTGGTCGTCGCGTCGCCCCGTCATCCCGACGGCGCCCGGGTCGCGCTGAGCGCGGCCGAGGCGGACCGGCTGGAGGGCGTCATCGCCTCGGCGGACAGCCGCGACGGCACGGTGGTGCGGCTCCAGGTCCGTCCCGCGCTGGCGTCGAAGGCGCCGCCGCTGTGGTTCGCCGAGGTCCGCGAGAACAGCGCGCGGCCGCCGGCGGTGAACCTCGTGGCCTTCGCGGCCACGGGGACGGTCGCCGCCGGCTCACTGCTCGCCGAGGTCGACGTCCCCGCTGACGTCGCGTCGGCCGATCAGCTCGGCGCGGTGCGCTGGTACCCGACCTCAGGTGAGGTCGACCAGGTCTACGTGCGCCCCGACCTGCGTCGTCGCTCCGTCGGCACCGTGCTGCTGGTGGCGGCCGGTGTCCTCAGCCGTGCCCGCGACTGGCCGCGACTCTGGGGAGACGGCCAGCGCACCGAGCTGGGGGAGGCGTGGCGCAACCGGGCGCTATGGCGTGACCGCGCGCACGACCTCACCCACACCGCGCCCCCGATGACGCCGGGAGACGGCGACTGAGACGACGGCGACGGCGACGGCGATCGAGACGGCGATCGAGGCTCAGCGCTTGGTCTTGATGGAGATCCACCGCGACCCGATGCTCCAGCCCTCGGAGTTGTGGAAGAAGACCCGGACCTTGTGCAGCCGGTTCTTGGTGAGGCCGGTGACCAGCGACGTCGTGCTCGACGGCGAGGGCGAGACCCACCGCGAGTTCCGTGGCAGGTCGAAGTAGCCGCCCCGCGACGGGTGCCACTCCGGGATCTCGATCTTGATGCCGTTGACGTGGGCCGACGCCGGCGGGCGAGTCCAGCTCACCCGCAGCTTGCCGGAGCCGGCTGTCACGCGCACCGCCGGCCGCGAGGGGGTGGCGGGGGCGGTGCGGGGCATGCAGCGGTCGGAGGCAGCGGGGATGACCGTGCCCTGCCGCACGTCCTCCCACCGCGACGCCCGCGAGAACGCCGTCGGCCAGGTCTGGGCCGCGCCGGTGGTGGCCGAGCAGGCGCGCAGCGTCCTGAACTCGTAGCCGTGCGACGTCTTGAGCCCGTTGCGCTGCAGGCTGAAGTTGACGTAGCTGATGTGGCAGTTCTTGCGCTTGCCGGTCGTGCCGACGACGCCGATCTGCTGGCCGGCCGCGACGTACTGGCCGGCCTTGACGGTGATCTTGGACAGGTGGCCGTAGCGCGAGAGCACCCCGGCGCCGTGGTCGATCCAGATCCAGGTGCCGTAGGAGTCGGTGGTGCCGCAGCGCGCGCCGTTGGCGTCGCCGATGTGAACGACGCCGGCGGCCATCGAGTAGACCCCGGCGCGGGAGATGGCGCGACCCTGACCGTTCGGGACGACGTCCATCATCCAGTACTTGTGCGGGGTGGCGCAGCCGGGATTGCGCTGGAAGCAGTCCATGTTCACCGAGACCCGCATCGGCCACCAGACGGGGCCGGAGTAGGGGTGCGACTTCGAGACCGGGGCCAGCGCCTCCGCGCGGGGGGCATGCCACGCGGCGACCCCACTGAGGCCGGCGGCCAGCAGCAGGGCCACGACCAGGAGCAGCAGCGGGCGGCGGGCGCGCCCCGCCCCGGTGAGGGCAGGGGCGACGGCAACGGGGGTGACAGGCACGGGGGAACTCCGACGGCTGGGGGGCGGGGGGAAGCCGGGTTACCTGCGAGTGTCATAAAAGTTCTGTGAGATGACAAGGGGCTCGGACGGTCGTTTTCGTCCGGTGTCACCCGGGTGCCGTGTGAGAATCAGTGTCCGAGAGCACCGTCATATTGCTACTCGTCAGTAACCTGGGCAGAGTGTTACGAGAACATCTCGTTTCCGGCCTGTAACGCAGGCGGTGCGAACACGGCCCGCGGCGGCTGCCGCCGGGACCCTCGAACGGAAGAGGTCAACTAGCGCATGAACATCGTGGTGCTGGTCAAGCAGGTGCCCGACACCGAAGGCGACCGCAAGCTCGATTCGTCCGACAACACCGTCGACCGCAACGCGGTCGACCCGGTGATCAACTACATCGATGAGTTCGCCATCGAGGAGGGGCTCCTGCTGAAGGAGAAGCACGGCGGCGAGGTCACCATCCTCACCGTCGGCCCCGAGCGGGCGACCGAGTCGATCCGCAAGGCGCTCTCGATGGGTGCGGACAAGGCAGTCCACGTCCAGGACGAGGCCATCCACGGCTCGGACGCCGTGGCGACCGCCAAGGTCATCGCCGCGGCGCTCGGCTCCCTCGAGTACGACGTCGCCATCGCCGGCTCCGAGGCCACCGACGCCCGTGGCGCGGTCGTCCCGGCCATCCTCTCCGAGCTGCTCGGCACGCCGCAGCTCACGGGTGCCCGCAAGGTCGAGATCGACGGCTCGACGATCACCATCGAGCGCGTCACCGACACCGGGTACGAGAAGGTCCAGGGTGAGGGCCCGGCCGTGGTCAGCGTGGTCGAGAAGATCAACGACCCGCGCTACCCGTCCTTCAAGGGCATCATGGCCGCCAAGAGCAAGCCGATCGAGGTCAAGTCGCTCGGTGACCTCGGCGTCGACGCCGGTGCGGTCGGCCTGGCCAACAGCTGGACGGAGGTCGTCTCCTTCGAGAACGCCCCGCCTCGCGAGGCCGGCCAGACCGTCAAGGACGAGGGTGACGGCGGCAGCAAGATCGCCGACTTCCTCGCCGGCAAGAAGCTGATCTGACCGAGCTCGAGACCGAAGGAGAAACGAACATGGCTGAGGTACTCGTCCTCGTCGACTCGCTCGACGGCAAGGTCAAGAAGCCCACGCTCGAACTGCTCACCGCCGCGCGCCAGCTCGGTGAGCCCAGCGCCGTCGTCGTCGGTGCCCCCGGCACCGCCGGTGCCCTGAAGGACCAGCTCGCCGAGTTCGGCGCGGCCAAGGTCTACGTCGCCGAGAGCGACGACATCGCCGGCTACTCGGTGGCCCCGAAGGCCGAGGCGCTCGCCGCCGTGGCCGGGCAGGCCTCGCCCGCGGCGATCCTGCTCTCCTCGACCGGTGAGAACAAGGAGATCGCGGCGCGGCTGGCCGTCAAGCTCGAGTCCGGCCTGCTCTACGACGCCGTCGGCCTCGAGGCCGACGGCACTGCCTCGCAGCAGATCTTCGGTGCCGCCATCGAGGTGAAGGCCAAGGTCAGCAAGGGCACGCCCATCCTCACGATCCGGCCGAACTCGTTCGCGCCCGAGCCGAGCACCGGTGCGGCCGAGGAGGTCGCCGTCTCGGTCGAGGTCTCCGACACCGCGAAGAAGGCCAAGATCGTCGACACCGTCGTCGAGGAGAAGGGCTCGCGCCCGCAGCTCTCCGACGCCTCCGTCGTCGTCTCCGGCGGTCGGGGCATCGGCAAGGCCGACAACTTCGAGATCGTGGAGAAGCTCGCCGACTCGCTCGGTGCGGCCGTCGGTGCCTCGCGCGCCGTCGTGGACGCCGGCTGGGTGCCCCACAACATGCAGGTGGGTCAGACCGGTGTCACGGTCTCGCCGCAGCTGTACGTCGCCGTCGGCATCTCCGGCGCGATCCAGCACCGCGCCGGCATGCAGACGTCCAAGACGATCGTGGCCATCAACAAGGACCCCGAGGCCCCGATCTTCGAGATCGCCGACTTCGGCGTCGTCGGCGACCTCTTCGCCGTGGCGCCGCAGCTGACCGACGAGATCACCAAGCGCAAGAGCTGACATCGCTCGCTCGCACCGGGCCGGTCACCTTCGGGTGACCGGCCCGGCTGCGTTACTGCCCCCGTGACGTCGACTGCCGGGGGCGTTGCATGCTGGGGACGTGGCATCCCCGACGTCGATCTTCAGCCCCCCGGTTCGCGGCACCAGCGTCGGCATCCTCATCGTCATCACGCTGGTCGCCTTCGAGGCCATGGCGGTCAACACCGCCATGCCGACGGCTGCGCGGGCCCTGGACGGACTCGGCGCCTACGGCTGGGCCTTCACCGGCTTCCTCGTCGCCAACGTCGTCGGCATGGTGGCCGCCGGCCAGGCCAGTGACCGGCACGGGGCCGGCCGACCGCTGCTCGCCGGGCTGGCGGCCTTCACGCTCGGGCTGCTGGTCGGCGGCACCGCGACGACGATGTCGCAGCTCGTCGCCGGCCGGGTGGTGCAGGGCCTCGGTGCCGGACTGATCATCACCGCCATCTACGTCATCATCGGACAGGCCTACCGCGACGACCTGCGCCCGAAGCTCTTCGCCGGTATCTCCTCTGCGTGGGTCGTCCCCGGCCTGATCGGACCGCCGCTGTCGGGGCTCGTCGCCGAGCATGTGAGCTGGCGGTTGGTCTTCCTGGGGCTGGCGCCCCTCGTGCTCCTCGGCGGGGTCCTGCTGCTGCCGGTGGCCCGCAGCGCCGTCCGTCCGGTCGCGGCACCGCCCGCCGACCGCACCCGACTGCTGCGAGCCCTCGCGGTCGCCGCCGGTGTCGCCGCCATCGCCTCGGCCGGGCAGCACCCGTCGTGGCCGAATCTGGCGGTGGCGCTGCTCGGCGCAGCGGCCTTCGTCTGGGGGCTGCGCCGGCTGCTGCCGGCCGGCACGGTCCGGGTGCGGCCGGGTGTCGCGGCCCCGGTGGCGCTGCGCGGCCTCTTCGCCGGCGCCTTCTTCGGGATGGAGGCGGTGGTCCCGCTCGCGCTGAGCGTGCAGCACGGTTACGGGCCGTTCGAGGCGGGTCTGCCGCTGACCGTCACCGGCATCACCTGGTTCCTCGGCTCGTGGTGGCAGGGGCGGGCGGTCGCCGAGGACGGCACCGCGCGCCGCGTCCGGCTGATGCAGCTCGGCTTCGGCCTCGTCGTCGTCTCCGCGCTCGGCATGGCCGTCGCCGTCCTGCCGGGCACGCCGGGGTGGCTCGCCTACCCGCTCTGGGGCCTGGGCGGCTTCGGCGCCGGCCTCACCATGGCCTCGATCGGTGTGCTGCTGCTGCGCTACACCAGCGACGAGACTCGCGGCAACGACTCGGCGGCCCTGCAGCTGGCCGACGGCACCAGCGCCGCCGTCACCACCGCCGTCGGCGGCATGCTGGTCGCCGCGGCGACCCGTGGATCGCTGCCCGAGACCACGGCCTTCGTCATCGTCTTCGCGGCAATGGGCCTCGTTGCTGTCACCGGCGCCCTCACCGCGCACCGGGCGCGGCCGGTCGCGGCACCGCTCGCGCCACCGCCGGTCTCGCTGGCGTCCTAGACTCGACGCCGATGCCCTACCTGGATCACGCCGCGACCACTCCCATGCTCGCGGAGGCGGTTGCCGCCGTCGCCGAGACGATGGGACGCACCGGCAACCCCTCGTCCCTGCACGGGGCGGGACGCGCGGCCCGGCGTGCCGTCGAGGAGTCCCGCGAGCGGCTGGCCGCCGTGCTCGGCGCCCGGCCGTCCGAGGTGATCCTCACCGCCGGTGGCACCGAGTCGGACAACCTCGCGATCAAGGGTCTCTTCTGGGCCCGGCGTGACGCCGACCCGCGCCGGACGCGCATCATCGCCAGCGCGATCGAGCATCACGCCGTCACCGATGCCGTCGACTGGCTGGTCGCGCACGAGGGGGCGCAGGCGACCTGGCTGCCGGTCGATGCGCAGGGCCGGGTCCACCCGGAGGCGCTGCGCGCCGCGCTGGCCGCCGATCCCGACTCCGCCGCCCTGGTCTCGGTCATGTGGGCCAACAACGAGGTCGGCACCGTCCAGCCCATCGCCGAGCTGGCCGCGATCGCGCACGAGTACGGCGTCCCGATGCACACCGACGCCGTCCAGGCGGTGCCGTCGCTGGCCGTGGACTTCGCCGCCTCCGGTGTCGACGCGCTGACCATGACCGGGCACAAGCTCGGTGGTCCGCCGGCCGCCGGGGCGCTGGTGCTGCGTCGTGAGGTCGCCTGCGTGCCGCTGCTGCACGGTGGCGGACAGGAGCGTGACATCCGCTCCGGGACCCTCGACGTCCCCGGTGCGGTCGGGCTCTCGGTCGCCGCCGAGCTCTGCGCCCAGCGCCGCGACGTGGTCTCGCCACGGATCGGACGGCTCCGCGACGACCTCGTCGCCGGCGTGCTGGCCGCCGTCGACGACGCGATCGTCCACGGTCATCCCACCGAGCGGCTGCCCGGCACCGCCAACATCTCCTTCCCCGGCTGCGAGGGCGACGCGCTGCTGATGCTGCTGGACGCCCGGGGTGTCGAGTGCTCCACCGGCTCGGCCTGCTCGGCCGGCGTCGCGCAGCCGTCCCACGTGCTGCTCGCCCTGGGGGTGGCGCCGAGCGAGGCCCGCTCGTCGCTGCGCTTCTCGCTCGGGCACTCCTCCAGCGACGAGGACGTCGCCGCCGCGGTCGCCGCGATCGGCCCGGCCGTGGCGCGAGCGCGGAAGGCCGGACTCACCTCGGTGGGGTCACGATGAGGGTTCTCGCCGCGATGAGCGGCGGCGTCGACTCGGCTGTCGCCGCCGCCCGCGCCGTGGACGCCGGCCACGACGTCACCGGGGTGCATCTGGCGCTGTCGGCGGCGCCGGCGACCCTGCGGCACGGGTCGCGGGGTTGCTGCACGGTCGAGGACGCCAACGACGCCCGTCGCGCCGCCGACGTCCTGGGCATCCCGTTCTACGTCTGGGACCTCGCCGAGCGCTTTCGGGCCGACGTGGTGGACGACTTCGTCGCCGAGTACGCCGCCGGCCGCACGCCGAACCCGTGCCTGCGCTGCAACGAGAAGATCAAATTCGCCGCAGTGCTCGACCGGGCGCTGGCGCTCGGCTTCGACGCGCTCGTCACCGGTCACCACGCCCGGCTCACCGACGGCCGGCTGCGGCGCTCGGTGGACGCGGCCAAGGACCAGTCCTACGTGCTGGCCGTCTGCAGCCGGGAGCAGCTCGCCCACGCGATCTTCCCGCTGGGTGACACCACCAAGGACGGCGTCCGGGCCGAGGCGGCGGCACGGGGACTGGCAGTGGCCGACAAGCCCGATTCGCACGACATCTGCTTCATCGCCGACGGCGACACCCGTGGCTTCCTCGCCCGCCGGCTGGGCGCCACCGAGGGCCCGATCGTCGACGCCGAGACCGGCGCCGAGCTGGGGCGCCACCAGGGCTCGCACGGCTTCACCGTGGGGCAGCGGCGGGGGTTGGCGATCGCCCAGCCGGCAGCCGGTGGCGACCCGCGCTACGTCCTCTCCATCCGGCCGAAGGACAACACGGTGGTGGTCGGACCACGACGCCTGCTCGAGGTGTCTCGGGTCATAGCCGAGCGCCCGGTCTGGACGACGGGCGCGGCGCCGGGTCTCGACTTCGACTGCACGGTTCAGCTGCGGGCGCACGGGATGACCAGTGCGGCCAGCGTGACGGTCGGGCAGGACGAGGTCGTCGCCGTGCTGCACCAGTCCCAGACCGGCGTCGCGGCTGGTCAGGCTCTGGTGATGTACGACGGCGACGGTCCCGACGCCGCGGTCCTGGGGTCGGCCACCATCACCCGCGCCGACGCCGCCGTCACCGCGCTCACGTGAGGCCCCGCCCCTGGGATCCGGGCGCCGCCACCGGCATCGGTTCGCTGCCCGGCACGGTGCCGTTCGAGGCCGCGACCACGGTGCTGGGGGAGCTGCCGCAGCTGCCGCACCTGGCCGAGCTCCCCGCCCGCGGCCCCGGTGCGGCGATGATCGGTCGCAGCTCGGCGCTGCTGGTCGAGCTGCCCGTCGAGCTCGTCCCCACCGGCTGGCGGCTGACCGGCCGGCCCGGCCAGGACCTGCGCCGCGCCCGCGACCTGCTCGCCCGTGACCTCGACGCGCTGGAAGAGGCGGCGGCGGGCTACCGCGGTCCGCTGAAGGTCCAGGCCACCGGGCCCTGGACCCTCGCCGCGAACCTGGAGCTGCCGACCGGTCACCGGGTCGTCGCCGATCACGGGGCGGCGCGCGACCTCGCCGAATCGCTCGCCGAGGGGCTGCGGCAGCACCTCGCCGACATCGCCAGGCGGGTGCCGGGCGCCGAGCCGATCCTGCAGCTGGACGAGCCCTCGCTGCCGTCGGTGCTCGGTGGGCGGATCCCGACACCGTCGGGGTACGGCACCGTCCGCTCGGTCGACCCGCGGCGGGCCGAGCAGACGCTGCGCGACGTGCTGTCGGTGGCGTCCTGCGGGGTCGTGCACTGCTGCGCGCCGGACGTCCCGCTGCGACTGCTGGCCGACGCGGGGGCCGCCGCCGTCGCGCTGGACACGTCGCTGCTGCAGACCTCGCAGTACGACGCCCTGGGCGAGCTGGTGGACGCCGGCGTCGCGCTCTGGCTCGGCGCCGTCCCCGCCTCCGGCGCCACCACCTTCGCGGCGGTGCGCGACGAGATCACGACGCTCTGGCGGTCCCTGGGTTTCGCGCCGGCCGAGCTGGCAGGGGCGGTGGTCCCGACGACGGCCTGCGGCCTGGCCGGTGTCTCTGCCGCGCAGGCCCGCCGGGCGATGCGGGTGGCCCGCGACACCGGGCGGGCGCTGGCCGAGGACTGACGCGGGCCGATCGGGTGAGATCGTGGACGGAGAGCGGCCGCGCCGGCCGCATCCGACGGAGGTCCCCGTGTACGTCCCGCCCGCCAACGCCGTCGCCGCCGACGAGCTGCGCGAGCTGGTGCGCGCCGTCGCCTCGGCCGAGCTGGTCACCGTCGGGGACGACGGCTATCCGTGGGCCACGCTGCTGCCGGTGGTGTGGCGCGACGACGTGGTGATCGCCCACATGGCCCGGGCCAATCCGCACTGGCGCTCGATCGCGCCGGGGACGCCGGCGCTGCTGATCTGCGGTGGGCCACAGGCCTACGTCTCACCCTCCTGGTACGCGAGCAAGGCCGAGCACGGTCGGGTGGTGCCGACCTGGAACTACACCACGGTGCAGCTGCGCGGTCGGGTCACCGTCCGGGAGGACGCCGACTGGCTGCGCGCCGCCGTCACGGAGCTCACCCGTGCCCACGAGAACGGTCGGGTGTCGCCGTGGCAGGTGAGCGACGCGCCCGAGCCCTACGTCGCGGGTCAGCTGCGCGGCATCGTCGGCATCGAGGTCCGGGTCGAGAGCGTCGAGGGGAAGGCCAAGCTCAGTCAGAACCGCTCCGCGGCCGACCGTCGCGGCGTCGTCACCGGCCTCGACGATGAGCCGGGAGCAGGCCCGGCCGCGATCGCGGCGGCGATGCGGAGCGCAGACTCGGCGCCGCGCTGAGTGTCGGACCTGCTCGCTAGATTCGCCTCATGACCGAGGAGATCACGGCCGCGCCCGACGAGGCGCGGGAGGAGCACGCCCGGATCTCGCAGCAGGTGGACGACGCGGCCTACCGCTACTACGTCCTCGACCAGCCCACCGTCAGCGACGCCGAGTACGACGGCTGGCTGCGACGGCTGCAGGAGTTGGAGTCCGAGCACCCCGACCTGCGGACGCCCGAGTCACCGACCCAACGGGTCGGCGGCACCTTCTCCACCCTCTTCACCCCCGTCGACCATCTCGAGCGCATGCTCAGCCTCGACAACGCCTTCTCCGCCGAGGAGCTGCAGGCCTGGATGCAGCGCGTCGAGCGCGACACCGGCGCCACTCCGGCCTACCTCTGCGAGCTCAAGGTCGACGGCCTGGCCGTGAACCTGCTCTACGAGAAGGGCCGGCTCACCCGTGGCCTGACCCGGGGCGACGGCCGCACCGGCGAGGACGTCACCGGCAACATCCGCACCATCCCTGTGGTCCCGGACGTCCTGACCGGCGCCGACGTCCCCGACGTCTTGGAGGTGCGCGGCGAGGTGTACTTCCCGGTGGAGCGCTTCACCGAGCTGAACGCGGCGCTCGTCGAGGCGGGCAAGCCGCCGTATGCCAATCCGCGCAACACCGCGGCGGGGTCGCTGCGGCAGAAGGACCCGAGGATCACCGCGCAACGGCGGTTGTCCATGGTGGTGCACGGCGTCGGCAGGATCGTCGGCGGACCGACGATCACGGCACAGTCGCAGTGGTACGACCAGTTCCGCGAGTGGGGGCTGCCGGTGTCGTCCTTCGCGAAGGTCGTGTCGACGCCGGCGGAGGTGCAGGACTTCATCGACTTCGCCGGCGCGCACCGTCACGACACCGTCAACGGTCCCGAGCACGAGATCGACGGCGTCGTCGTCAAGGTGGACGACATCTCGCTGCAGCGCCGCCTCGGCAGCACCAGCCGCGCGCCGCGCTGGGCCATCGCCTTCAAGTACCCGCCGGAGGAGGTGACCACCACGCTGCTGCGCATCGAGGTCAACATCGGCAGGACGGGGCGCGCCACCCCGTTCGGGATCATGGAGCCGGTGAAGGTCGCCGGTTCCACCGTCGAGAACGCCACCCTGCACAACCAGTGGGAGGTCGCCCGCAAGGACGTCCGCGTCGGCGACACGGTGGTGCTGCGCAAGGCCGGTGACGTGATCCCCGAGATCGTCGCCCCCGTGATCGCCAAGCGGCCGGCCGACGCGCAGCCGTGGGTGATGCCGACGCAGTGCCCGTCCTGCGGCCACGAGCTGCGCCCCGAGCGCGAGGGCGATAAGGACTACCGCTGCCCCAACACCCGGTACTGTCCGGCGCAGCTGCGGGAGCGGCTCTTCAGCCTGGCCAGCCGCTCCGCGCTGGACATCGAGGCATTGGGCTACGAGGGCGCCACCGCGCTGCTCGAGGCCGAGGTGATCGCCGACGAGGGTGACCTCTTCGCGCTGGCCCCCGATACCGACGGCGACGATCACCGCGCGCGTGAGCTGCTGGCCAACGTCCCCGCCTACACCCGGGCGGCGAAGAAGACCGATCCGCCCGACCGTGTCGTCGAGGGCCGCGTGCTCTCGGCCAACGGCGAGAAGCTCATCGCCAACCTCGCCCGGGCCAAGGAGCAGCCGCTGTGGCGGGTGCTGGTGGCGCTGTCGATACGGCACGTCGGGCCCACCGCCGCCCGGGCGCTCGCCGCGCACTTCGGCGACCTCACCGAGCTCGCCGAGGCCGAGCCGGAGCAGATCGCCGAGGCCGAGGGCGTGGGGCAGGTCATCGCCGACGCCGTGGTCGAGTGGTTCGAGGTCGACTGGCACCGGGAGATCGTCCGCAAGTGGGCAGATGCCGGTGTCCGGATGGCCGACGAGGCCGACGACACCCCGAAGACCCTCGCCGGCCTCACGGTCGTGGTGACGGGATCACTGAGCGGCTTCTCCCGCGACGAGGTGAAGGAGGCGATCGTCACACACGGCGGGAAGGCTTCCGGCTCGGTCTCGAAGAAGACCGACTACGTCGTGGTGGGCGACAACGCCGGCTCCAAGGCCGAGAAAGCCGAGCAGTTGGGGCTCACCATCCTCGACGAGGACGGCTTCCGCGAGCTGCTCGCCCACGGTCCGAGTACGGACGCATCGTGACGAACCCGTGACTCGCTGTCCGTAGCCTGCTCACTCGGAGCTGAGACTTTGGGGGGCGTGCCTAGGCGATTCTCGATCGGCTGTGGAAGGAAGGGTTCGTGACGACGTTGCGTGAGAGGCCCGACGCTGCGGCGGCACCCCCCGCCGGACCATCGCTGCGCACCGGCCCGCGACACGTGGCGATCTTCGCCTCGCTGGTCGTCGTCTACGCCCTCTACACCTGGGCCGTGGTCGAGCGGTCGCCGATCGGTCTCTTCGACCGCTACGTCTACACCATCCACTTCCGGCGCGACATCCTCACGACGTTCCAGTACGACTTCCTGCTCAAGTACGTCTACCTGGGCCAGCGCGGTTTCGCGACCTTCGTCTTCCTGCCGTACTTCATCTGGACGGCACTGCGGCTGCGCAGTGCCCGGCCGATGGTCATGCTCGTCGTCGCCCTCATCCTGCTGAACCTCAGCGTCGGCGTCGTGAAGATCGCCGTCGGTCGGATCGGCCCGCGCGAGACGGTGCACTACTTCGACGTCCTCATGGGCGGCAACATCTACCCCTCCGGCCACGTCTCGAACGCCGTCGTCCTCTACGGGCTGATGGCCTGGATCTCGCTGCGGCACCGCCGGCTCTTCACCGGGCTCGCGGTCTGGGTCTCCGTCACGGTCGGCGTCGGCGCCGTCATGGTCAACACCCACTGGTTCTCCGACATCGTCGGCGGCTGGATGGCCGGCGGTCTGGTGCTGCTGGCGCTGCCGTGGTTCGTGCCGCCGGCCGAGCGTGCCTTCGCCAAGCTCTACTACCGCCGGATCAAGCACCACACCGATCCGTGGGTCGTCCGACTGCAGAACCGGTTCCCGCGGCTGCGGGACATTGGGCCGCGGCCCGTGGTCCCGGCGCTGTCAGAGCAGCTCGACCGCCGTCAGCTCGGTGGCACGGCGCCATAGCTGCGCCGCGACCGCGCGATCGCGGGACGCACGGCTCGAACCCACCCGCTTCGGGTGCTTGCCACGGGCCTCGCCGAGGCCGTCCGGACCGTAGAACTCGCCGTTGCGCGCCTCCGGGGAGGTCGCCGCGAAGAGCGTGGGCAGCGCGCCGTCGGCTGCGCTCTGCGCCACCACCTTGTTCAGCACTGACATCGCGGCGTCCTGGAACGTCTCGGTGTGCGACTGCAGCTCGGTGGCCGCGTAGCCGGGGTGCGCGGCCAGGGAGCGGACGGCAGACCCGGTGCCCTCCAGCCGGCGGGCCAGCTCGTAGGCGAACATCAGGTCGGCGAGCTTGGACTGCCCGTAGGCGGCCCAGCGGCGGTAGCGGCGCCGTTCCCAGTTGAGGTCGTCCGGCACGATGCGGCCGATGCGGTGGGCCCCGCTGGAGAGCGTCACCACCCGATCGGTGAGCCGGGGCAGCAGCAGCCCGGTGAGGGCGAAGTGGCCGAGGAAGTTCGTCCCCAGCTGCGACTCGAAACCGTCGACAGTGCGGCGCAGCGGCACCGCCATGATGCCGGCGTTGTTGATCAGGACGTCCACCGTCTCGGTCTGCTCGGCGAAGCGGCGCACCGACGCCAGATCGGCCAGGTCGAGCTGCCGGACTGTCACGTCGCCGGTCATCCGCGCCGCGGCGGCCTCGCCCTTGTCCGTGGAGCGGCAGGCCAGCACCACCGACGCCCCGTGCGCGGCGAGCTCCCGTGCCGTCGCCTCACCGAGCCCCGAGTTGGCTCCGGTCACGACGATGGTGCGGCCGGTCTGGTCAGCGATCTCGGCAGTGGTCCAGGTGCCCATGACCCGACCTTACGGGCCGCGGGTGGCCGCCGGCGGCCTCAGACGGGGGTGACGCTCGCCGCGATCGCCGCGAGGTACTGCAGTCGCACCAGCTCCGAGGGCACCCAGCGCAGCGTGGTGCGACCGACGAGCAGCGCGGCGTCGCCGAAGGCCGTCACCGCGAGCTCGGTGCCGAGGCGACCCCAGTCGGCCGGTGCCCAGTCGTCGGTCTCCAGCGGCCGCGACGGCACCGGCGGCCACCACGGGACGGGGAGCGAGTCGATCTCGGGGGCGGCGCCGCCACGGGCCAGCACCGCCGACTGACCCGAGACCGGCGCGCCGATGACGAGCGTCCAGCCGGCGCGGAAGACCCGGGCCACGCCGTCGGCCAGCGTCGGCAGCGAGGCGTTCTGCCGGCCGAGGGATTCGAGGAGCTCGAGCTCGCGGTGGGCGTCGAGCTGGCCGGCGTAGGGGCGGATGGACTCGACGTGCACGCCCTCGACCGTGGCGGCCGCGGACACCAGGGAGTCGGCGAGCCGGTCCGGGGGCAGCTCGACGACGAAATCGTCGGTGGCATGGCCGGGGGAGCGCTCGATGACGTCGACCGAGAGGATGTCGGCACCGACGGTGCCGAGCGCCGTCGCGACGGCGCCGAGCGCGCCGGGGCGGTCGGGCAGCTTGAGACGCAACAGGAACGACACGCCGCACAGCCTGCCGCACGGCTGTGACGCGACCGTTACGACCCCCACCGAAACGGCGGTCACTAGACTCCCCGGAGTGTCGACACCCAGTACCGACGGCGCCGGCATCGGCCGCGACGACGTCGCCCACCTCGCTCGCCTCGCCCGCCTGGCCGTCACGGCCGAGGAGCTCGACGTCTTCGCCGCCCAGCTCGACGTCATCCTCGGCTCCGTCGCCCGCGTCGCCGAGGTCGCCGCCGCCGACATCCCGCCGACCTCGCACGCCGTGCCGATGACCAACGTCTACCGCGTCGACGAGGTCCGCCCGTCGCTGCCGCGGGCCGATGTCCTGGCCGGGGCGCCGGACGTGGAGGACGACAAGTTCCGCGTGCCGCGGATCCTGGGGGAGGAGGCGTGATGAGCGACATGAGCGACCACGTCGGGCGCACCGCCGCCGAGCTGGCCGGGCTGGTGGCCAGTGGCGAGGCCAGCGCCGTCGAGATCACGCAGGCGCACCTGGACCACGTCACCGCGACCGATCCGGCCGTCCATGCCTTCCTGCACGTCGACGCCGACGGCGCCCTCGCCGCGGCGCGGGCCGTGGACCAGCGGCGCGCCGCGGGTGAGGCGCTCGGCCCGCTGGCCGGGGTCCCGCTCGCCATGAAGGACGTCGTCGTCACCGTCGGCCTGCCCACCACGGCGGGCTCGAAGATGCTCGAGGGGTGGCGGCCTCCTTACGACGCGACCGTCACCCGGCGTATCAAGGACGCCGGCATCGTCATGCTCGGCAAGACCAACATGGACGAGTTCGCCATGGGCAGCTCGACGGAGAACTCCGCCTACGGCCCGACCCGCAACCCCTGGGACCTCACCCGCACGCCGGGCGGCTCCTCGGGCGGGTCGAGCGCCGCGGTGGCAGCGCTGCAGGCGCCGCTGTCCATCGGCACCGACACCGGCGGGTCGATCCGCCAGCCCGCCGCCGTCACCGGCATCGTCGGACACAAGCCCACCTACGGTGCGGTGTCGCGGTACGGGCTCATCGCCTTCTCCTCCTCACTGGACCAGGCCGGCCCCTTCGGCCGCACGGTGCTGGACACCGCGCTGCTGCACGAGGTCATCGCTGGGCACGACCCACTGGACTCCACCTCGATCACCGCGCCGCCGGCCGATGTCGTCGCCGCGGCCCGCGAGGGCGCCGCCGGACGGCTGGACGGGCTGCGGGTCGGCATCGTCCGCGAGCTGGCCGGTGACGGTTACCAGGCCGGTGTCCTCGCCTCCTTCGAGGCCGCGGTCGAGACGCTGCGCGGTCTCGGGGCCGAGGTCGTCGAGGTGAGCTGCCCGCACTTCGACTACGCGCTGGCCGCGTACTATCTCATCGCGCCGAGCGAGTGCTCGTCCAACCTGGCCCGGTTCGACTCGGTCCGCTACGGCCTGCGGGTCGGCGACGACGGCAGCCACTCGCTCGAGGACGTCATGGCCCTCACCCGTGAGGCCGGCTTCGGCCCCGAGGTCAAGCGCCGCATCATGATCGGCACCTACGCGCTGAGCTCGGGTTACTACGACGCCTACTACGGCCAGGCGCAGAAGGTCCGGACCCTCATCGCCCGCGACTTCGCGGCCGCCTTCGAGCGGGCGGACGTGCTGGTGTCGCCGACGACCCCGGTCGTGGCGTTCGGCATCGGCGAGGTCCAGGACCCGCTGACCATGTACAAGAACGACCTCTGCACGCTGCCGGCCTCGCTGGCCGGGACGCCGGCGATCTCGGTGCCGTCCGGGCTGTCCGACGGCCTGCCCGTCGGCTTGCAGATCATGGCCCCGGCGCTGGCCGACGACCGCTGCTACCGCGTCGCCGCAGCCTTCGAGGCGGCCACCGAGCGACTCACCCTCCCGGCGGGAGCACTGGCATGACCGCGTACGACACCCTTCTGCAGACCTACGAGCCGGTCATCGGGCTCGAGACCCACGTCGAGCTCGGCACCGCGTCGAAGATGTTCTGCGGCTGCTCGACCGAGTTCGGCGGCGAGCCGAACACGCAGACCTGCCCGGTCTGCCTCGGCCTGCCCGGCGCGCTGCCGGTGGCGAACGAGAAGGCGATCGAGTCGACCATCCGCATCGGTCTGGCGCTGAACTGCTCGATCGCGTCGTGGTGTCGCTTCGCGCGGAAGAACTACTTCTACCCGGACATGCCGAAGAACTTCCAGACCTCGCAGTACGACGAGCCGCTCTGCGTCGAGGGCTACCTGGACGTCGAGGTCGAGGGGAGGACCTACCGCGTCGGCATCGAGCGGGTGCACCTGGAGGAGGACACCGGCAAGAACACCCACGTCGGGACCTCGGGCCGCATCCACGGTGCCGACTACTCGCTGGTCGACTACAACCGCGCCGGCATCCCGCTCGTCGAGATCGTCACCAAGCCCGTCACCGGCACCGGTGCCCTCGCACCCGAGGTGGCCAAGGCCTACGTCACGGCGCTGCGCGACATCCTGCGTTCCCTGGGGGTCAGCGACGTCCGCATGGAGCAGGGCTCGCTGCGCTGCGACGTGAACACCTCGCTGAACAAGCCGGGCGAACCCTGGGGCACCCGCACCGAGACCAAGAACGTCAACTCGCTGCGCAGCGTCGAGCGCGCCGTCCGGTCGGAGATGCTGCGCCAGGCCGAGGTGCTCGACGCCGGCGGCCGCATCCTGCAGGAGACGCGGCACTTCCAGGAGACCACCGGCGACACCCGCAGCGGCCGCAGCAAGGAGGAGGCGACCGACTACCGGTACTTCCCCGAGCCGGACCTCGTCCCGATGGCGCCGGACCCGGCGTGGGTCGAGCGGCTGAAGGCCGAGCTGCCCGAGCTCCCTGCCGCCCGCCGGGCGCGACTGCGTGACGAGCTGGGGCTCTCGGACGACGACCTGGCCAAGATGACCAACGCCGGCGCCGTCGATCTGGTGGGCGCCACCGCCGACGCCGGGGCGCCGGTCGCCGAGGCCCGCAACTGGTGGATGGGCTACCTGCTGCAGAAGGCCAACGAGCGTGGCGAGGAGCTCGACGCGCTGCCGATCACCCCGGCCGCGGTGGCACGCGTCGTCGCGCTCGTCGCCGGCGGCGACCTCAGCACCGCGCTCGCCCGGCAGGCGGTGGACGGGGTGCTCGAGACCGGCGAGGACGTCGACGTCGTCGTGGCGGCCCGCGGGCTGAAGGTGGTCTCGGACTCCGGAGCGCTGGAGCAGGCCGCCGACGAGGCGATCGCCGCCAACCCCGACGCCGCGCAGAAGGTGCGCGACGGCAAGGTCGCCGCGGTCGGAGCGCTGGTGGGCGCGGTCATGAAGGCCACCCGCGGGCAGGCCGACGCGGCGGCGGTGAAGGACATCCTGCTGAAGCGGCTCGGCGCGGAGTAGGCGGCGTGCCGGACTGGATCGGCGGGGAGGGACACACCACCTCCGAGTCCTACCGCCGGATGGCACGTGACCAGCTCGCCGGGGTCTCACCGAGCTATGCCGCGATCTGCGAGTCGATTGCCGGCCGGCCGGAGGTCTGCGCGCTGATCGACAGGGTGCCCCTGCCGAAGCGGCAGCCGAACCTGCTGCTCGGCGCGGTGCGGTACCTGCAGGGGCCGGTCGACAACCCGGATGCCTTGTGCGCCTTCCTGCTCGAACACTGGTCGGCGGTCGAAGAGGTGATGCTCACGCACGCCACCCAGACCAACGAGCCGACGCGGTGCGCCACGCTGCTGCCACAGCTGGCGACCCTCGCCGGTCCGGTGGCCCTGCTCGAGGTGGGCGCCTCGGCGGGGCTGTGCCTCTATCCCGACCGGTACGGCTACGACTACGACGGCGTCCTCGTCGGCGAGGCGACACCTCGGCTGCGCTGCGAGTTGCAGGGCATTGCCGCCCCGACCCGGCTACCCGAGGTGGTCTGGCGCGGTGGGCTCGACCTGAACCCGCTCGACGTCACCTCCGACGAGGACGTCCGCTGGCTCGAAGCGCTGATCTGGCCGGAGCAGACGGCCCGCTTCGCGACGCTGCGTGCTGCCGTCGAGGTGGCTCGCGCCGACCCGCCACGACTCGTCCGGGGCGATCTCACCCGCGATCTGCCCACGCTCGCCGCGCAGGTACCGGACGACGCCACCCTCGTCGTCTTCCACTCGGCGGTGCTGGCCTACCTGCCGCCGGCGGCACGGGAGCTCCTCTACGCCGCGATCACCGAGCTCGCCGCTGCCCGGCCGACGGTCTGGCTGGCGAACGAGGCTCGCGGGGTGCTGCCCTCGACGACGGCGGCCGAGGTGCCGGCGCACTCCTTCGTCCTCGCCCGGGACGGTGTGCCCGTCGCCGCCACCGGGCCGCACGGTCAGTTCTACCGGGCGCTGTCGTGAGGGCGCTGCCGTGAGGATGCTGCTGTGACGGTGCCGCCGTGAGAGCGGTGCTCGCGGTCGCGCTCACCGCGGGATCGGTGGCCTTCACCGTGCAGGACCCACGGCTCACCGAGGCCAGCGGCATCGCGGTGGGTCTCCGTTCGCCGGGGGTGGTCTACCTCCAGAACGACAGTGGCGACCGCAACCGGTTCTTCGCAGTGAACCCGCGCACCGGCCGGACCGCAGCCACCGTCACCGTCGCCGGGGCGAGCAACGTCGACTGGGAGGACATCGCCGTCGCGCCGGACGTGGCCGGCGTCCCGTCGGTGTGGCTGGCCGACATCGGCGACAACGGTGCGCAGCGCCGGGAGATCCGGGTCTACCGGGTGGCCGAGCCCCGGCTCCGCGCCGACGCCGACGACCGCCGGGTGACGACGGCACCGGCGGATGTCTGGCGGCTGCGCTACCCCGCCGGTCCCACGGACGCCGAGTCGTTCGCCGTCGCGCCGGACGGCACCGGCTACGTCGTCACCAAATCGGTGACGGGCGCGTCGGTTGTCTATCGGCTCCCCGCCCGCCCGGACGCCGGGCGCGTGCAGACGCTGAGCCGGGTGGCGGCCATCCGCTTCGAGTTCACCGGCACCGCCGGCGGGCCGAACCCGCTGGGACAGCTCACCGCCACCGGTGCCGCCTTCTCGCCGGGTGGTCAGTTCTTCGTCGTCCGCACCTACACCGACGCCTACGTCTGGCACGTGCGGCGGCCTTTCGCGCAGACCTTCCGGCAGCGCCCGGCCCGGCTGCCGCTCCCCGCGCAGCCGCAGGGCGAGGGCGTCGCCGTCGCCGGTGGCCGGATGCTGCTCAGCTCGGAGGGTGAGCGACAACCGGTCTACACCGTGTCGCTGCCGCCGGAGAGCGCTTACCCCGGCCGGCCGGCGACCTCCGCCGCCGCACCGTCGTCCACCGCACCGTCGTCCACCGCGCCGGACGAGCCGGACGAGGGCGACCGCAGCGGTCGGGACTCGGCCCGCTACCTCGTCGGCGGCGCGGCTGTCATCGCCCTGGCGCTGCTCGTGCTGGTCGTGGCCCGCCGCCGCCGCTGAGGCAGGATGCCGCCGCTGAGGCAGGATGTGGCCATGGTGACCGACGCCGGGCTCTCCGCGACCGCCCTGACGCTCTGGATCGTCGGCGGGCTGATCGTGCTGGCCGTCATCGCCGCCCTCGTCGGCCGTGCGCTCATCCGGCGCGGCCTGCGCGAGCCCTTCGTCGTCCGCTTCATCAACCGGGTCTCCGAACGCGTGCTGGAGGTGATCAAGCGCCCCATCACCATCGCCGTCCTGGACGAGGTCGCCGACGTGCTGCGCACCGGTCACTACACCCGCAACATCGCCTCCGGGCTGCGGGAGAACCGCGACGAGATCAAGGCGATGGTGCTCGAGAAGATCGAGGAGGATCCGACGGCGGGGTCGATCAGGCTGCTGCCGTTCCACGACCGGATCATCGAGATGACCTGCGAGACCACGATCCGCGTCATCCTGGAGGTCCTCGCCGATCCGCGGACCGACGAGCTCTTCTCCGACATCCTGCGCGACAACATCGCGCAGATCCGCGCCACGGTGCGGGAGCGCCAAGACTAGGGCGTGTCTGACAATCCCGTGCTCTGCTGCGCGACGCCCGGGCACGCACGCTGCGGCGTTGTCGTCGTCGGCCGTAGCAGGTTACGACCGTCCTCCTCCGCCTTGCATCGCGCGCACCCGACCGCCGCTCGCGACGAGCGGGAATTGTCAGACCCGCCCTAGGCCACCCGCCTCAGGTGTTGTTGCCCTCGCCGCCGCTGCTGGAGGGGACGTAGCGGATGACCCGCTCGTCGGCGGCGACGGGTTTGCCCCGGCCGTCGCGGTTGGAGGTCGTCAGCCACAGCGCGCCGTCGGTGGCCGGGACCACCGTCTTCAACCGGCCGTAGCGGTCCTTCAGCGCGCTGGTGAATCGCCCCACTGTCACCGACGTGGTGCCGGATCGGGTCAGCGGGGCGGTGAGCAGCTGCCGGCCGTCCAACGAGGTGACGTAGAGACGCCCGTTCAGCACCGCACAGTCACCGGGGGCACCGTCGGCGGCGGGGGTCCGCGCGATCGGGGCGGTGGTCGCGTAGTTCCCGCCCTGGGTGATCAGGTTGATCTCGCCGGGACCGCCGCCGTCGGGCGCAGCCTCGACCTGCAGCGTCACCGTGGTGTTCGGCACGGTGCAGAGGCCGGCGGTGCTCCGCAGCCCGGAGGCGTAGACGGGCGAGCCCGCGGTGGGGTTGCCGGCAGCGGGGCTGCCGATGTCGGTGATCCGCAGGATCTTGCCGGCCAGGCTGGATCGGCTCACCGACAGCGACGGCCGTCCGGCGTCGCCGGTCCCCACCTCCAGGGTGCCGGCCCGGCTGAAGGAGAGCCGGCCGGTGTTGCCGGTGCTGCGGTGCGGGATGCCGGTGATCACCGGCGTCACCGGGCCGTCGAGAGTGAAGGCCACCACGCGGTTGTCGCGCCGGGTGGAGAGGTAGGCGTAGATGAGGCTGTCCTCGTCGTAGGTCGGTGAGAGCGCCAGGTCCAGCAGACCGCCGTCGCCGGAGCCGTCCACGCCGGGCAGGGTGCGGACCGTCGGGACCGGCTTGCCCGCCACCGGCTGCACCCGGACGATCCGGCCGGTGGTCCGCTCCCCGACGAGGGCGGTGTTGTCCGGCAGCAGCGTCAGGCCGACCGGGCTGCGCAGCTTGGTCGCGACCACCAGGGGGTCCACCTCCTTCGTCGGCGACGAGCTGTTGCTGCTCCCGCCACCACCTCCGGAGCCGCCCCCCGGCCCCGCGAGCGAGGGGACCGGCAGGATCGGCGAGATGCGCGCGCCGGGACCGCCGACGCTCGCCGCCGGCGGGCTCGGGCGGTAGTCCGGCGGCTCGGAGTCGGTCGACGAGGTGCAGCCGGCCAGCACGAGAACGGTGGCCGCCGCGGCCGAGGTGGCCACGGTCGCGGCGCTGCGGGGGCGCGGACGCATCTGTCCAGTCTGCCTGCCGAAGCTGTGCAGCCGCTGCCCCGGCCGGGTGCGGGCTAGGGTCGAACGGGTGATCACCGTGAGCGTCCCGACCGGCGAGAGCCGGGATCTGCTGGCCGAGCATCTCGGGCGCGTCGAGCTGGATGCCGAGATCGTGGTCTGGGACGGCCACGGTCCCGCCCCGGAGGGCGCCGAGCGCATCCGGCTCTTCACCGGTCTCTACAACGCGCCGCCGCCACCACGCGAGGTCTTCGCTGCGCTGCCGTCGCTCGCGGTGATCCAGCTGCTCTCGGCGGGTGTCGAGCCGTGGCTGCCCGTCGTCCCGGACGGGGTCGTGCTCTGCAACGGCCGCGGCATCCACGGCAGCTCCACCGCCGAGCTCGCCGTCGCGGGGTTGCTCTCGCTGCTGCGCGACCTGCCGACCTACCTGGACGCGCAGCGCGAGGGCCGATGGGACCGTTTCGAGTCCCGCGGGCTCGCCGGCCGCCGGGTCTTGGTCCTCGGGGCCGGCGACATCGGCCGCCGCATCGGTGACGTGGCCACCACGCTGGACGCCGAGGTGACCTACGTGGCGCGCACCGAGCGCGTCGGGATCCGCGCCATGGCCGACGTCCCCGAGCTGCTGCCGGAGCACGACGTCGTCGTGGTGGCGCTGCCGCTGACGCCGGAGACCGAGCGCCTGGTCGACACCGCCTTCCTGGACGCACTGCCCGACGGTGCCGTCCTCGTCAACGTCTCCCGGGGCCGGCACGTGGACACCGATGCCCTGGTCGACCAGCTGCAGCGGCGCCGCATCCGCGCCTTCCTGGACGTCACCGACCCGGAGCCGCTGCCGGAGGAGCATCCGCTCTGGGACGCCCCCGGCCTGGTGCTGACCCCGCACGTCGGCGGCGGCACCGCCGGGTGGGACGACCGCGCCTACGAGCTGGTGGCCGCCCAGGTGCAGCGGCTGCGCGACGGCGGCGTCGCGGCGCTGCAGAACCGGGTCGAGAGCGGGTACTGAGCGAGCACGGCTACCGGCGGCGGCGTCGACCCGACGGCGCCGGCTTCGGGACGGCGTCGGTCAGCTCGGGCAGGTGACCACCGGACATCCGCGACAGCGGGCCCAGGTGTGCCAGCCGGAGGCAGGGCAGGCGGGTGGTGCCGGCGTCCTGGACGGCGTAGATGACCCGGTCCCGGACCTCCAGGCCGCGCAGCGTCTCCCACGGCAGCAGCTTGGAGCCGAAGACGGCCCGGACCCGCAGGCCCTGCTCGGTGACCACGGTGGCGGTGCGGGCGATGAAGAAGGCCGCGAGGATCGGGAGGAGCAGGACGAGCACCTGCGGTCCCAGGGCGATGCCGGTGTCGGCGTTGCTGCCGGCCGCCTCGCGGGCCGACTGCGACTGCCCGGCGCTGAAGGCCACGGGGATGGCGCCGACCGCCAGGAAGAGCACGGCGAGGTACGCCGTGCGCGGCAACCGGATGACGTAGGGCAGATCGGGGACGGCACCGCGGGAGGGGGCGGGGGAGGCGGCAGCAGCCATGCCTGGACCGTACGCCGTAACCTCTGCGGGGTGAGCAGCGATTCGCCGGAACGTAAGCAGCACCGCAAGCCGCACAGCAGCACCGTCACCGACGGCCTCGAACGCGCCGCCGCCCGCGGCATGCTCCGCGCCGTCGGCATGGGCGACGACGACTGGCGCAAGCCGCAGATCGGTGTCGCGTCGTCGTGGAACGAGATCACCCCCTGCAACATGTCGCTGGCCCGGTTGGCCAAGGCGGCCAAGGAGGGCGTGCACGCCGCCGACGGTTACCCGCTGGAGTTCGGCACCATCTCGGTCTCCGACGGCATCTCCATGGGTCACAGCGGCATGCACTACTCGCTGGTCTCCCGCGAGGTCATCACCGACTCGGTCGAGACCGTCTTCCGCGCCGAGCAGCTGGACGGCGGCGTCCTGCTCGCCGGCTGCGACAAGTCGATCCCCGGCATGCTCATGGCCGCCGCGCGCCTCGACGTCGCCGCCACCTTCCTCTACGCCGGCTCCACGCTGCCGGGTCGCTACGACGGCCGCGACGTGACGATCATCGACGCCTTCGAGGCCGTCGGCGCCTGCCTGGCCGGCAAGATCACCCGCGACGAGGTCACCGAGATCGAGAAGGCCATCTGCCCCGGCGAGGGAGCCTGCGGCGGCATGTACACCGCCAACACGATGGCCTCCGCCGCCGAGGCGCTCGGCCTCTCGCTGCCCGGCAGCGCCGCCCCGCCCGCGCCGGACCGTCGCCGCGACGACTACGCGCGCCGCTCCGGCGAGGCGGTGGTGGCGCTGGTCGACGCCGGGATCACCACCCGCACCATCCTGACCAAGCAGGCCTTCGAGAACGCCATCACCGTCGTCATGGCCCTCGGCGGTTCCACCAACGCCGTGCTGCACCTGCTCGCCATCGCGCACGAGGCCAAGGTCGAGCTCACCCTCGACGACTTCAACCGCCTCGGCGACAAGACGCCCCACCTGGCCGACGTGAAGCCCTTCGGTCGCTACGTCATGACCGACGTCGACGCGATCGGCGGGGTCCCGGTCGTGATGAAGGCACTGCTGGACGCCGGCCTGCTGCACGGCGACTGCCTGACGGTCACCGGTCGCACGCTGGCCGAGAACCTGGCTGACATCGCCCCGCCCGACCCGGACGGCAAGATCATCCGCGCGATGAGCGACCCGATCCACCGCACCGGCGGGCTGACCATCCTGCGTGGGTCGCTTGCCCCCGACGGCGCCGTGGTCAAGAGCGCGGGCCTCGACTACGAGGTCTTCGAGGGCACCGCCCGCGTCTTCGAGCGCGAGCAGCAGGCGATGGACGCGCTCACCGCCGGCACGCTGACCAAGGGCGACGTCATCGTCATCCGTTGGGAGGGGCCGAAGGGTGGTCCCGGCATGCGCGAGATGTTGCAGATCACCGGGGCGATCAAGGGTGCCGGGCTCGGCAAGGACGTCCTGCTCCTCACCGACGGCCGCTTCTCCGGCGGGACGACCGGACCGTGCATCGGCCACATCGCCCCCGAGGCGGCGCACGGCGGTCCCATTGCCTTCATCGCCGACGGCGACACCATCCGGCTCGACCTCACCACGCGGACCCTTGATCTGATCGTCGACGACGCCGAGCTCGAGCGCCGCCGGGCGGAGTGGAAGCCGCTGG
This sequence comes from Jatrophihabitans sp. sgz311053, assembly GCF_056135305.1. Classification (NCBI taxonomy): domain Bacteria; kingdom Bacillati; phylum Actinomycetota; class Actinomycetes; order Jatrophihabitantales; family Jatrophihabitantaceae; genus Jatrophihabitans; species Jatrophihabitans sp. sgz311053. The sequence goes on from NZ_JBWAXP010000003.1 coordinate 138,685, forward strand.
AGCCGCAGTTCGACTTCGGCGTCCTGCGCAAGTACGCCAAGCTCGTCGGCAGCGCGTCCGTCGGGGCCGTCTGCGACTGAGTCTCACCGGGGGTCTCACCGGGAGAACGCCGGGAACGAAAACGGGGCCGCCGCTGCGAACAGCGACGGCCCCGTCTCCCCCCACCAGGCCGTGGGCGAGCCACGGATCCGGGTAGTCGGGTACGGCCGCCGAGCTACATCTTGCGGCCGAAGTCGGTGGTGAGCCAGATCTTGCGGTGCTTGCGATCGATGAAGACCGCCACGCCGACCTCGCGGTAGGAGCGGCTGAGGATGTTGCGGCGGTGGCCGTCGTAGGGCGCCCGCTCGTTGTACATCAGCTTCTGCAGCAGCAGCACACCGCTGCGGCTGATGTCGGAGTTCCAGGCGATGTTCTCGGCGACGCTGCCCCAGCGGTAGCCGGCCTTGTCCACCCGACGGCCCAGCGAGGCCTCGCCGCGGACCTGGTGCGCCATGGTGTTGGCCTTGGCCATGGCCGCGTTGTGCTTGTGCGCGGAGGCCACGAGGCGGGTGTTGGGGCGCAGCGCCGGCAGGTGGTGCGCCTTGCGCTGCTTGTTCAGCAGCGTGAGCACCGAGTTCGCGTAGGAGCGCTCGGTGGTGGTCCGCGCTCGGACCGCGGCGTCGGCCGGGGACGCCACCACGAGCAGCGGGGCGACCAGGCCGACCAGCAGGGTCAGGACGAGCAGGCGGAGGCGGGGGAGGCGTCGGGGGAGACGAGCAGTGGCGAGTGCGGCGCTGCGGGGCATCGGCGGGCTCCATCGGCGGGGAAATGGACGATGTCGGACTGTTCCCCCGAGGACGTGCGGTACTGCCGGTGATGCTGGCCGCACCCACCCCTGGAGCGGCCGGTTCCGCGGACGGAACCACTCGTGTCAGTAAACATGGCTCACTGACTCTTCACAAGATATCGGACGACGAAAGCACCGAACACGCGGGACCATCGGCCCTGGTGCGGCGCGGGACGGTTCGGGGCGGCAGCGAGCGGCCGAGCGGGTTACGGGCGCGTTTCGCCGTGATGACGGGCGATGTCGAGCCTCGGGGGAGGGATGAGCGGGGGTGAGCGGTCGTGCGTCGGGGGGACCACGTGATCCTGCCTGACGGCCGGTCCCGACGGGACGGGACCTAAGTCCCTCACGCTGCGTGATCTGCTGCAGCGGGCCGCCGGCTGGTCGCCGCCGTCGGTGCGGCGTCGTGGTGGACGCCCGAGACAACCCGGGGCCGGTCGAGCCGGCGCGAGGAGTCGTGTAGTGAGTGGTGTACTGTCACGCCCGTGCGTCACATCGACCTCCTCGTACTTGTTACCGAGCGCGTCGCTCGGGTCTGAACCCTCCGCTCGACGACGCGCTGACCCTTCGTGCTCCGGCACGAGGGGTTTTTTGTTGCTCCGACCCGCCCACGACCGGCTGACACACCCACTGCAGGACCTCGCTGAAAGGCACGCGGCATGGCACCGACACCCGAGCAGACAACGACCGGGACCCCCGGCGCGACGACCCTCACCGGCGCGCAGTCCCTCGTCCGGTCCCTCGAGCACGTCGGCGCGGATGTCGTCTTCGGCATCCCCGGCGGTGCGATCCTGCCGGCCTACGACCCGCTCTACGACTCCACGAAGGTGCGCCACATCCTGGTGCGTCACGAGCAGGGCGGCGGCCACGCGGCGACCGGCTACGCCCAGGCCTCCGGCAAGGTCGGCGTCTGCATGGCGACCTCCGGCCCCGGCGCGACCAACCTGGTGACGCCGATCGCCGACGCCTACATGGACTCCGTGCCGATGGTGGCGATCACCGGCCAGGTGGGGCGCTCCATGATCGGCACCGACGCCTTCCAGGAAGCCGACATCAGCGGCATCACGCTGCCGATCACGAAGCACAACTTCCTCGTCACCGAGCCTGCCGACATCCCGCGCGCCATCGCCGAGGCCTTCCACCTCGCCTCGACCGGACGCCCCGGCCCGGTGCTCGTCGACCTGCCCAAGGACGTCCTGCAGGCCACCACGACCTTCTCCTGGCCGCCGAAGCTGGACCTGCCCGGTTACCGCCCGGTCACCCGTCCGCACGGCAAGCAGATCCGGGAGGCGGCCAAGCTCATCGCCGCGGCCCGGCGTCCGGTGCTCTACGTCGGTGGCGGCGTGCTCAAGGGCCGTGCCACCGCCGAGCTGGCCGCGCTGGCCGAGCTCACCGGCATCCCGGTCGTCACCACCCTGATGGCGCGCGGCGCCTTCCCCGACAGCCACCGCCAGCACCTGGGCATGCCCGGCATGCACGGCACGGTCTCGGCCGTCACCGCGCTGCAGAAGGCCGATCTGCTCATCGCCCTCGGCACCCGCTTCGACGACCGCGTCACCGGCAAGCTCGAGACCTTCGCGCCGCACGCCGCGGTGATCCACGCCGACATCGACCCGGCCGAGATCGGCAAGAACCGGGTCGCGGACGTCCCGATCGTGGGCGACGTCCGCGAGGTGCTCGCGGATCTGCTGCCGACCCTCAAGGCCGAGTTCGACGCGGGCCACCGGGCCGACCTCACCGGTTGGTGGCGCCAGATCGACCAGTGGCTGGAGACCTATCCGCTGGGCTACGAGGAGCCGGTCGACGGCACGCTCGCGCCGCAGTACGTGATCGAGCGGCTCGGCGCCATCGCCGGTCCCGAGGCCATCTACGCCGCCGGCGTGGGGCAGCACCAGATGTGGGCCGCGCAGTTCATCGGTTACGAGAACCCCTACACCTGGCTCAACTCCGGCGGCGCCGGCACGATGGGCTACTCGGTCCCGGCCGCGATGGGCGCCAAGGTCGCCTGCCCGGAGAAGCTGGTCTGGGCCATCGACGGCGACGGCTGCTTCCAGATGACCAACCAGGAGCTCGCCACCTGCGCCATCGAGGACATCCCCATCAAGGTCGCCGTGATCAACAACGGCAACCTCGGCATGGTCCGGCAGTGGCAGACGCTCTTCTACGACGAGCGGTACAGCCAGACCGAGCTCGGCACCCACAAGCACCGCATCCCCGACTTCGTCAAGCTCGCCGACGCCTATGGCTGCGCCGGCCTGCGCTGCGAGACCAAGGCCGACGTCGACGCGACGATCGAGCAGGCAATGGAGATCAACGACCGTCCCGTCGTCATCGATTTCACCGTCGGCAAGGACGCCATGGTGTGGCCGATGGTCGCCGCCGGGGCCAGCAACGACGAGATCCAGGCCGCCCGCGACCTCCGTCCGACCTTCGAGGGCGACGAGTGACCGCCGGGACGCCGGCGCTGCGGCGGCTGGGTCTGGTCGGTGGCACCAGCTGGGTGTCGAGCACGCACTACTACCGGGCGCTTAATGCCGGCGTGGCGGCGGCGCTCGGTGGCGTGCACAGCGCGCCGGTGACGCTGTGGTCGGTCGAGTTCGGTGAGATGGCGCGACTGCAGCACGACGGTGACTGGGACGGCGTGGGGCGGGTGCTCGCCGACGCGGCACGGCGGCTGATGGACGCAGGCTGCGAGGGCATCGCCCTCGGCGCCAACACCACACACCTGGTCGCCGACCGGGTCCGTGAGGCGATCGGGGACGTACCGTTCGTCGACCTCGTCGCCCACACCGCTGACGCCGTCGCGCCCTACGGTGCCGTCGGGCTGCTCGGCACCGCCTTCACCATGGGCAGCGAGATGTTCCCTTCTGCCTTCGCGGCGTCCGGGACCCGCACTCTCGTCCCGGACGAGGCCGACCGCCGCGTCGTCCACGACGTCATCTATGACGAGCTGGCCCGCGACATCGTCAGCGACACCGCCCGCAAGAGCTACCTCGACGTCATCGACCGGCTCGTCGACGCCGGCGCCGAGGCCGTCGTGCTGGCCTGCACCGAGCAGGGACTGCTGCTGCGCGACGGCGACGCCGCCGTCCCCCTGCTCGACACCACCGAGATCCACTGCCGCGCCCTGATCGACTTCATGCTGGGAGAACCGTCGTGAGCACCCATACGCTGTCCGTGCTGGTCGAGAACAAGCCCGGCGTGCTCACCCGCGTCGCCGGTCTCTTCGCCCGCCGTGGCTTCAACATCGAGTCCCTCGCGGTCGGACCCACCGAGCACGCCGAGATCTCGCGCATCACCATCGTCGTGAGCGTCGAGGGCGCGGTGCTGGAACAGGTGACCAAGCAGCTCAACAAGCTGATCAACGTCATCAAGATCGTCGAACTCGAGGAGAAGCAGGCCGTGCAGCGGGAACTGCTGCTGGTCAAGGTGCGTGCCGACGACACCAACCGTCGGGACGTCCTGCAGGTCGTCGAGTTGTTCAAGGCCAAGGTCGCCGACGTCGGCCCCGAGGCACTCACCGTCGAGCTCACCGGAAGGCCTGACAAGCTGAACGCGATGCTCGGCATGCTGGAGCCGCACGGCATCCGCGAGATGGTGCAGTCCGGCACGGTCGCGCTGGGCCGCGGCCACCGTTCCATGACCCAGGCGGCGCTGCGCTCAGTCGAGCGCAGCGCCTGACCACACATCACACGAGGAAGAAGGCAGTCACCCCATGGCAGTGGAGATGTTCTACGACGACGACGCCGACCTGTCGCTGATCCAGGGGCGCAAGGTCGCCGTCCTGGGCTTCGGCTCGCAGGGTCACGCGCACGCGCTGTCCCTGCGCGACTCGGGCGTCGACGTCCGCATCGGGCTGCTCGAGGGCTCGAAGAGCCGGGCCAAGGCCGAGGACGAGGGCCTGCGCGTCCTCACCCCGGCCGAGGCGGCGGCCGAGGCGGATCTGATCATGGTCCTCGCGCCGGACCCGGCGCAGCGCAAGCTCTACACCGAGTCGATCGAGCCGAGCCTCAAGGACGGCGACGCGCTGTTCTTCAGCCACGGCTTCAACATCCGCTACGGCTACATCAAGCCCCCGGCCAACATCGACGTCGCCATGGTCGCCCCCAAGGGGCCGGGCCACCTCGTCCGTCGGCAGTACGTCGACGGCAAGGGCGTTCCGGTCCTCGTCGCCGTCGAGCAGGACGCCTCGGGCAACGCCCTCGCGCTGGCGCTCTCGTACGCCAAGGCCATCGGTGGCACCCGTGCCGGCGCGATCAAGACCACCTTCACCGAGGAGACGGAGACCGACCTCTTCGGCGAGCAGGCCGTCCTCTGCGGTGGCACGTCGCAGCTGGTGCAGTACGGCTTCGAGGTTCTCACCGAGGCCGGTTACGCCCCCGAGGTCGCCTACTTCGAGTGCCTGCACGAGCTCAAGCTCATCGTCGACCTGATGTACGAGGGCGGCATCGCCAAGCAGCGCTGGTCCATCTCGGACACCGCGGAGTACGGCGACTACGTCTCCGGTCCCCGCGTCATCGACCCGCGGGTGAAGGAGAACATGCAGGCGGTGCTCTCCGACATCCAGGACGGCACCTTCGCCGAGCGCTTCATCGCCGACCAGGACGCTGGCGCCCCGGAGTTCAAGGCCCTGCGCGAGAAGGGCGAGACCCACCCCATCGAGTCCGTCGGCAAGAAGCTGCGTGGCCTGATGTCCTGGGTGAACTCGGACGCCGACGACTACGTCGAGGGCACCGCCGCCCGGGGCTGACGCCCCTCTCCCGCTTTTGGCGGCCTAACTTGGGATACCAAGTCAGGCCGCCAAAAGCGTCTCGGGGCTGTGGACAACCCCGTGTCGGACCCCGCCGTGCCCCACTCTCGATGCCATGTGGACACGCATCGCAGCGAGACAGGCGGGCCTGATCGCGCGGTCCCAGCTCGTTGCTGCCGAGGTGCCGCCGGGCACCGTCGATCTCTGGGTCGCGGCCGGCCGACTGCAGACAACGCCGACGCAGGGGATCTATCGAGTCGCGGGCACACCGGACACGCCACAGGCGAGCGCGTGGTTCGCGGCTCTCGCGACCCGTTCCGTGGTCAGCTACACCACGGCCGCGCAGTGGTGGGGTGACATGCCCGTCGCGGACGACCGACTGGTGCACGTGACGCGCCTCGATCGCCGACGGCTCGATTGGCCGCCCGGAATCAGAGTTCACAGGGTCGGCCTCGATCGCGGCGAGATCGTCCGGCACCGCGGGCTCTGGGTGACGAGTCGCGCAGAGACCGTGCTCGACTGCATCGGCTGGCTCTCGCCGGGACGGGCTCTCGTCCTGGCCGACCGTGCCGTCCAACAGGGGTGGGTGTTGCCGGGCGACTTCGAACGACGTCTCGAGCGGCAGCGCTGGGGCAACAAACAGGTGCGGCGTATTGGTGGGCAGGTCAGTCGCGGCGCTGACGCGGAATCCGAGCGCCGGTTGCACTCCTTGCTCCGGCGGGCCGGGATCGCCAATTGGGTCGCGCAGTTCCCGTTCGTGACTGCCTCGGGGCGATTCGCCATCGACATCGCCTTCCCGGCGCAGCGGCTGGCGGTCGAAGTGGACGGCTACGCGTACCACTCGTCCGACGATCGCTTCCAGCGGGATCGCACCAAGCAGAACGCGCTGATCGCGGCGGGCTGGCGGGTGCTGCGCTTCACCTGGGTGGACATCACCGACCACCCGAAGCGCGTCGTGGCGACACTCCTCACGGTTTTGGCGGCCTGACTTGGGATACCAAGTCAGGCCGCCAAAACCGTGAGGGGGAGGGAGGGGAGGGGCGGGTCAGGGGCGGTTGGGGTCCGGGTGGAGGGCGACGAAGACCGAGTAGGCGTCGCCCTCGGTCCGGGTCATGAACTCCTCGACCAGCGCCCGCAGGCGGTCGTCGAACTCGGCTCGGGCAGGGGCGTCGAGGCGCAACCCCATGCGCACCATCTCGACGCTCTCGGCGGGGACGAGGGCGACCTCCTCGACGAAGGTGTCGAGCAGATGGTTGGACCCGGCGGGGGTCGAGACCGTCCAGGACTTGCCCGTCGCCTCGTACGGGATCTCACGCGCGCCGCGGGTGCCGCGCCGGGCCGGCAGGGCTCGCAGGAAGCCCGTGTCGACGAGCGTGCGGACGTGATGCAGGACCGAGGCGGGGTCCCGCGCCAGGACGTCGGCGATCTCCCGGTTGGTACGGGCCTCGCCGAGACAGATGCGCAGGATCCGCAGTCGCAGCGGCGAGGCCAGCGCCTTCGCCTCGGCCTCGGTGGCGTCCCGGTGGGCATGCGGCATAACGCACCATAGCTGTGATTGACATTTCCCAATCACTCGCGCACGCTGCTGGCATGACGGTGCGACGCGGGGGCGGACTGTGGCATCACGCCGACTTCCGTCGGCTCTGGATCGGCGACACCGTGAGCCAGTTCGGCGTGATGATCAGCCAGCTCGCGCTGCCGCTGGTCGCCATCCTCGCCACCGACGCCACCACCTTCGAGGTCGGCCTGCTGACGACCTTCGAGACGCTGGCCTTCCTGCTCATCGGGCTCCCTGCCGGAGCCTGGGTGGACCGCATGCGTCACCGCCGCGTGCTGATCGTCAACGACATCATCCGGGCGCTGACGCTGGCGACGATCCCGCTCGCACAGCTCGCCGGCGTGCTGAGCATCGAACAGCTCTACGCCGTCGCGCTGATCGTGGGCGCCAGCACGGTCTTCTTCGATGTCACCTACCAGTCGTTCCTGCCGGAGCTCGTCGAGCGCGACGATCTCGTGGAGGGCAACGCCAAACTGCAGGCGAGCCAGTCGGTGAGCCAGGTGGCGGCGCCGAGCGCCGGTGGCCTGCTCATCCAAGCTGTCACCGCCCCCTACGCCGTGCTCCTCACCGCCGCGAGCTTTCTCTGGTCGGCGTCGTGGCTGACCGCGATCAAGGCCCGTCCGCCGAAGCCCGCGCGCCGACCCGACCGCCACCTCGGACGGGAGATCAGGGAGGGGCTCAGCTTCGTGCTGAGCAACCGACTGCTGCGCGCCATCGGGGCGTGCACCGGGATCTCGAATCTCTTCAGTTCCATGGCGGCCGGCCTCACCCTCGTCCTGCTCGCCCGCGACCTGCACCTCTCGCCCGGTCTCATCGGCGTGCTCACCTCCACGGCCGCGGTCGGTGGTCTGCTCGGATCCCTGGTGGCCTCGGGCTTCGCCCGTCGCGTCGGGCAGGGTCCGGCGATCTGGCTGTCGGCCCTGGCGATGGGGCCGCCTTCGCTGGTCCTGCCCTTCGTCGAGCGCAACTGGACGCTGGTGCTCTACGCGGCGGTGCAGGTCGTCGGCTGGGCGATGGTCGTCGTCTACAACATCACCCAGGTGAGCTTTCGGCAGGCGCTCTGCCCGCCACACCTGCTCGGCCGGATGAACGCCACGATGCGCTTCTTCGTCTGGGGGACGATGCCGCTCGGCGGTCTTGTCGGTGGTCTGCTCGGGTCGTGGCTGGGCGTGCGCGAAACGCTTCTGCTCGTCGCCGTCGGTCTCACGCTGTCGTTCCTGCCGGTGTACCTCTCGCCGCTGCGGACGATGCGCGAGCTGCCCAGTTATGTCCCACCAGTCGGGACCGAGAGTCCAGTGAGCGGGACGACCGTCTAGGCTTCCGGGCATGAAGCTTGCGGTGATTCCCGGCGACGGCATCGGCATCGAGGTCACGGAGCAGGCGCTGCGCGTCCTGGACGCCGTGCTGCCCGGTGTCGAGCGGACGCAGTACGACCTCGGCGCGGCGCGCTGGCACAACACCGGTGAGGTCCTGCCCGACTCGGTGCTCGAGGAGATCCGAGGCCACGATGCGATCCTGCTCGGCGCGGTGGGGGACCCGAGCGTGCCGTCCGGTGTGCTCGAACGCGGGCTGCTGCTCAAGCTCCGCTTCGAGCTCGACCACCACGTCAACCTGCGCCCGGCCAAGCTCTACCCCGGCGTCGCGACCCCGCTGGCCGGCGAGCCGGCGATCGACTTCACCGTGATCCGGGAAGGCACCGAGGGTCCGTACGCAGGCAACGGCGGCGTGCTGCGCAAGGGCACCCCGCAGGAGATCGCGACCGAGGTGAGCGTCAACACCGCCTACGGCGTCGAGCGGGTCGTCCGCGACGCCTTCGCCCGTGCTCAGGCACGGCCGCGCAAGCATCTGACGTTGGTGCACAAGAACAACGTCCTCACCAACGCCGGCGACCTCTGGTTCCGCACCGTGCAGCGCGTAAGCGAGGAGTTTCCCGAGATCACGGTCGCCTACAACCACGTCGACGCCGCGACGATCTACCTCGTCACCGACCCCGGCCGCTACGACGTGATCGTCACCGACAACCTCTTCGGCGACATCATCACCGACCTCGCGGCCGCCATCGCCGGCGGCATCGGCCTGGCCGCCAGCGGCAACCTGGACGTCAGCCGCACCAACCCGTCGATGTTCGAGCCGGTCCACGGCTCGGCACCCGACATCGCCGGGCAGGGCAAGGCCGACCCGACCGCAGCCGTCCTGAGCGTGTCGATGCTGCTGGCGCATCTCGGCGAGACGGAGAAGGCCGCGAAGGTCGAGGCAGCGGTGGCTGCGGACCTCGCCTCCCGGGATCCCGAGAACCCGGGCTCGACCGGCGAGGTCGGCGAGCGGCTCGCCGCCGCCGCGGCCGGCTGACCCTCATCTGCCCGGCGACGGTCGGCAGGAACGCCGCGGGCCGAAGCCGGCGCGTACCGACGGGCTCGCGACGAGGACGAGCACGACTGTTGCCACGCCGAGTTGCAGAGTCCGGATGCCCGTCAGCCACCACGGACCGCCCTCGGCGACGAGCCAGGCGTAGCCCACGACCGTGACGACCGCATAGGCGGCCAGGAGCGCGACGGCGCCACGCGTTCGCACCGACACCAGCTCGGCGAAACGTCGGTAGCCCGACACCCACGCGAGCGACACCACTGCCCGCAGCCCGAGCGCGACATAGATCGCGACATCGGGCGTGCCCGGATGTCGTCGCCGGAACCACTGCGCGTACTGCGGTGCGAGCAGCAGGCTGAGGGCGAGCTGCACCCCGGCGAGCACCAGCGACGCCGCCACGAGCCGGAGGACGACCCGCCGCGCCTCCGGCGGCCTCATCGATCGCGGGCGAGCCGGTCGGCCTTGTACCAGCACCACAGTGCCATCGCGGCGAAGAGGACCGGTATGTAGATCTTGCCGCTGTCGTGGACCACGGCGAGCAGGATGCTGGTCGCGAGGGTGAGCAGGGCGAAGCAGATGCCCTTGGCGAGCTCGATGTGGTACCGCACGAGAACCTCCCGAGTCGATCGGATCAGTGAACGGTGGCCAGGACGATGGCCATGAGCTGGACGAGGCGGCTCGTCGGGACGGCGACCTGGCCACGGCCGGACGACTCGAGCCAGCCCGCCGCGAGCAGCGTGCGCAGGTGGTGCTGCACCTGGCCGACGCTGCCGACTCCGTCGCTCTCGGCCAGCGCGCCGGTGCTGTGCTCGCCACCGGCGACCAGCTGCAGCAACCGGAGCCGCACCGGATGTCCGAGGGCGGCTAACTCAGCGGCCCGTTCACCCCAGTCGAGACCCTCGATTCCACTGAGATGGCGGCTCTGCTGCCAGCGCGCCCGACCTGCGCCGGGCACCGGTATGGAGCCGGCGATGGCGACGGAGTCCGGGATGTGTTGCTCCAGCGGCTGCAGGAGGAACAGCTCCGCGTCGTCGGCCGGCGTCGCGGTGACGGGGGCCGACGACGAATGCGCCCGGCGTTCCAGCTGTGCCACGCGCTGCTCCAGTGCCGCGAGCCGCGCGTTCGTCGGTTCCCTGCTCACGCGAACCAATATATCAAAACATCGAGAAAACGATAAAGTGGGCGTGGCTCGACCCTGGTCGACAGCGCCGATGAAGGTCTAGGTTCGGGCGATGTCCTCCGGTCGCTACGACTTCGTCATCGTCGGGGGAGGGTCGGCCGGCTGCGCGCTGGCCAACCGTCTCTCCGCCGACCCGGCCACGCGGGTGCTGGTGCTCGAGGCCGGCCGCCGCGACTACAAGTGGGACGTCTTCGTCCACATGCCCGCGGCGCTGACCTATCCGATCGGCAACCGCTTCTACGACTGGAAGTACGAGTCCGAGCCGGAGCCGCACATGAATGGCCGCCGGGTCTACCACGCCCGCGGCAAGGTGCTGGGTGGCTCGTCCAGCATCAACGGGATGATCTTCCAGCGCGGCAACCCGATGGACTACGAGCGCTGGGGCGCCGACCCCGGTATGGAGACCTGGGACTACGCGCACTGCCTGCCGTACTTCAAGCGGATGGAGGACTGCCTCGCCGCGGCGCCGAACGACCCGTATCGGGGCCACGGTGGTCCGCTCACCCTGGAACGGGGCCCGGCCACCAACCCGCTCTTCGAGGCGTTCTTCGAGGCGACCGTCCAGGCGGGCTATCCGCGCACCACGGACGTCAACGGCGAGCGCCAGGAGGGCTTCCACGCCTTCGACCGCAACGTGAAGAACGGACGGCGCTGGTCCGCGGCACGGGCCTACCTGCACCCCGTCCTGGACCGCCCCAATCTCGACCTCGTCACCGGTGCGCACGTGACGAAGGTCAGGATGGACGGCACGCGCGCCACCGGCGTCGAGTACCTGCGGCGCCGCAGGACAATCACCGTCGACGCGGGCACCGTCGTTTTGAGCGGAGGTGCGATAAACACGCCGCAGTTGCTGCAGCTGTCGGGCATCGGCAACGCCGCCGAACTCGCTCGCCTGGGCATCACTGCGGTGGCCGACCTCCCCGGCGTCGGCGAGAACATGCAGGACCACCTCGAGGTCTACATCCAGTACGCCTGCACCCAGCCGGTGTCGATGCAGAAGTACATGAAGCACCGCTACAAGCTGCCGGTGGGCGCCCAGTGGCTCTTCCTGCGCTCGGGACCCGGCGCCACGAACCACTTCGAAGGCGGCGGCTTCGCCCGGAGCAACGTCGACGAGCGCTACCCGAACTTGATGTTCCACTTCCTGCCCGTGGCCGTCCGCTACGACGGCTCGCAACCGGCCGGCGGGGACGGCTATCAGGTCCACATCGGCCCGATGTTCAGCGACAGTCGCGGCTCGGTCAAGATCACCTCCACCGATCCGAAGGCCAAGCCGGCGCTGCGCTTCAACTACCTGTCCACCGACCAGGACCGCCGCGAGTGGATCGAGGCCATCCACGTCGCGCGCGACATCCTCAACCAGCCGGCGATGGCGCCCTACAACGGCGGCGAGATCTCGCCCGGCCCTTCGGTCTCGACCGACGAGGAGATCCTGGACTGGGTCCGCAAGGACGGCGAGACGGCGCTGCACCCGTCCTGCACCGCCAAGATGGGCACCGACGACCTCGCCGTCGTCGACCCGCTGACGATGCGGGTCCACGGCGTCGAGAACCTCGCAGTCGTGGACGCCTCGATCTTCCCCTACATCCCCAACGGCAACATCTACGCGCCGGTGATGATGGCGGCCGAGCGGGCCGCGGACCTCATCCTCGGCAACACGCCATTGCCGCCGCAACAGATGGACTTCTACCGCGCGACGCCGGGGCAACCCGCGTGACACTGTTCATCGACGGCCGGTGGCGCGACGCGAGCGACGCTGGGACGCGGGAAGTCCAGTGCCCGGCCGACGGGTCGCTCGTCGCGACGGTCGCCGAGGGGACGGCGGACGACGCACGGGACGCGATCGCCGCCGCCCGCGCGGCTTTCGACGACGGCACCTGGCCGAGCACCCCCGAGCGCGAACGCGGTGCCCTCGTCACCCGCGTCGCGGACATCATCGAGCGTGACGCCGATGCCTTCGCCCGCGCCGAGTCCCTCGACACCGGCAAGCGCTTCGTCGAGAGCCAGTACGACATGGCCGACATCGCGGCCTGCTTCCGCTACTTCGGCGGCATCGCGGGCACCGACGCCGGCCGCGTCGTCGACACCGGCAACCCGGCGGCGGTGAGCCGCATCGTCCACGAGCCGGTCGGGGTCTGCGGCCTGGTCACGCCGTGGAACTACCCGCTGCTGCAGACGGCATGGAAGGTCGCTCCCGCGCTCGTCGCCGGCAACACCTTCGTGCTCAAACCCAGCGAGCTGACGCCGTCGACGGCGATCCTGCTGATGCGCGCGCTGGTGGAGGCGGGACTGCCCGACGGTGTCGCGAACCTCGTCCTCGGCGCCGGTCCCGTGGTCGGCGCGCCGCTGGCGGCCGACCCCCGCGTCGATCTCGTCTCCTTCACCGGCGGCCTCGCCACCGGGCGGGCGATCGCTGCGGCGGCGGCCGCCACGGTGAAGAAGGTGGCACTCGAGCTCGGCGGCAAGAACCCCAACGTGGTCTTCGCCGATGCCGACCGCGAGCTCGCCCTGGACTACGCCCTCACCGCGGTCTTCCTGCACTCGGGCCAGGTCTGCTCGGCCGGCGCGCGCCTCATCGTCGAGGAGTCGATCCACGACGAGTTCGTCGACGAGCTGGTGCGCCGGGCCGGCGACATCGTCCTCGGCGGCCCCTTCGACGAGCACGCCCAGACCGGGCCGCTCATCTCGGCCGCGCACCGGGCGAAGGTCGAGAACTACGTCGCGGCCGCCGTCGCGGAGGGCGCCGTCCTGCGCTGCGGTGGCCGCGCACCCGAGGGTGACAACCTCAGCGACGGCTTCTACTTCGAGCCCACCATCCTGGACGGCTGCACCCAGCAGATGGCGTGCGTCCACGACGAGTCTTTCGGTCCCGTCCTCACCGTCGAGACCTTCACCGACGAGGACGATGCCATCCGCATCGGCAACGACACCGATTACGGCCTCGCGGGCGGCGTCTTCACGCGCGACGCCGGCAAGGCGCAACGCGTGGCCGCCCGGCTGCGCCACGGCACGGTGTGGATCAACGACTTCCATCCCTACGTCCCGCAGGCCGAGTGGGGCGGCTACGGCCGCTCCGGCATCGGCCGCGAGTTGGGCCCTTCGGGCCTGGCGGAGTACCGCGAGACCAAGCACATTTGGCACAACATCGATCCCCAGCCCCAGTACTGGTTCCCCCGCCCCGGGAGGTAGCAGTGAGCACCGTCCACAACTCCGACCACGATGAGCTCGCCGGCTTCGGCTACAAGCAGGAGCTGGACCGCTCGCTGGGCAAGTTCTCGTCCTTCGCCGCGGGCTTCAGCTACATCTCCATCCTCACCGGGGTGTTCCAGCTCTTCGGCTTCGGCTACGGCTTCGGCGGTCCCGCCTACTGGTGGACGTGGCTCATCGTCTTCGGCGGGCAACTGCTCGTCGCGCTCTGCTTCGCCGAGATGGCCGGCCAGTTCCCGCTCGCCGGCAGCGTCTACCAGTGGTCCAAACAGCTCGCGCGCCCGCTGACGTCCTGGTTCGCCGGCTGGATCATCCTCATCGGCGCGATCGTCACCGTCGCCGCCGTCGCGGTGGCGTACCAGGTCGTGCTGCCGAAGATCTCCGACTCGTTCCAGATCGTCGGCAGCAAGGCCGACATCGGCAGCTACAGCACGCCGGGCGGGGCGAAGAATGCCGTCGTCCTGGCCCTGCTCCTCGTGGTGTTCACGACCGTGATCAACATGATCGGCGTCAAGGTCATGGCGATCATCAACAACATCGGCGTCACCGTCGAACTCGTCGGCGCTGCCATCCTCGTCGTGCTGTTGGCCTTCCACGCCAAGCGCGGTCCCGGCGTGATCATGCAGACGAACGGCACGGGCGACGGGCGCACGTGGGGCTACACCGGCGCCTTTCTGCTCGCCGGAATCGCGAGCGCCTACATCTTCTACGGGTTCGACACCGCTGGTTCGCTGGCCGAGGAGACGAACAACCCGCGCAAGCACGCGCCCGGCGCGATCATCCGCGCGATGTTCGCCGCCTTCGTGCTGGGCGGCCTGCTCATCCTCTTCGCCATCATGGCGCAGAAGGACCTCACCCAGGGCAACGGTGGCCTGCCGGTCATCGTCAAGTACGCCCTGGGCGAGAGTCTCGGCGACCTCTTCCTCGCCTGCTCGGCCATTGCGATCACCGTCTGCGCGCTCGCAGTCCACACCGCCGGCATCCGCATCATGTTCACCATGGCCCGCGACGGGCGGCTGCCCTTCGGCTCGGCGGTGGCGCGCGTGTCGGGTAAGAGCCGCACGCCTATCGTCCCGGCGCTCGTCATCGGCGTGCTCACGGTGATCCTGCTGCTGATCAACATCAGCAACCAGTCGGTGTTCCTGGTGCTGACCTCGATCGCGATCATCCTGTTCTACATCGCTTACATGTGCGTCACCGTGCCGATGCTGCTGCGTCGGCTACGGGGCGACTGGCCGCGGCCCGGTCACGGCCCGTTCTTTTCGATGGGACGTTTCGGGCTGCCGCTCAACATCATCGCGGTGATCTTCCAGACCGGCGTCACGATCAACCTCGCCTGGCCGCGCCCGGACGTGTACGGCAACGAGCACTGGTACTTCCAGTACGGGGCCTTCGTCTTCATCGCGATCATCGTCGTGATCGGCGGCATCTACTACGCGACCACCCAGCACGGCCGCACCCCGGAAGTACTCGCCGAGCACCGGGCGGTCGCGCAGAAGCAGCTCTGACCCGCGGGTTCCCGCGCGCGGCCCGGGTGTGGCACACTCGGCCCGTGCGTTTCTCGCTCCTCATTGAAACGGCGCGCCGGTAGCTCCACCACCGACGCGCCTGACCCTCTGCCACCGGCAGGGGGTTTTTTGTTTGCCAAACCCGGGACGGACCCCATGCAGACCGACGAGTTCCACGTCTTCGACACCACGCTGCGCGACGGTGCCCAGCGCGAGGGCATCACGTACTCGGTGGCCGACAAGCTCGCCGTGGCGCGGCTGCTCGACCAGGTCGGCGTCGGCTTCATCGAGGGCGGCTGGCCCGGCGCGCTGCCGAAGGACACCGAGTTCTTCGCCCGTGCCGCCGACGGCGAGCTCGAGCTGCGGCACGCCGTCCTGGTCGCCTTCGGCGCCACCCGCAAAGCCGGCGTACGGGTGCAGGACGACCCGCAGGTGCAGGCCCTGCTCGACTCGCGAGCACCGGTCGTCACGCTCGTGGCCAAGTCCGACGTCCGGCACGTCGAGCGGGCGCTGCGCACGACCCTGGACGAGAACCTGGCGATGGTGCGTGACACCGTGGCCTTCCTGCGGGCCGAGGGACGCCGGGTCTTCGTCGACTGCGAACACTTCTTCGACGGTTACCACCACGACCCCGACTACGGGGTCCGGGTCCTCGACGCCGCGGCCGAAGCCGGTGCGGATGTCGGGGTCCTCTGCGACACGAACGGCGGCATGCTCCCCATGGGTGAGCGCGGCGTCTTCGAGGTCGTCTCAGACGTACGGCGTCGCGCCGGCATCCGGCTCGGTATCCACACCCAGGACGACACGGGTTGCGCAGTGGCCAACACCCTGGCCGCCGTGGAGGCCGGCGCGACGCACGTACAAGGCACCGCCAACGGCTACGGCGAACGAGCCGGCAACGCCAATCTCTTCAGCGTCATCGGCGGGCTGGTCACCAAGATGGGGCGCGACGTGCTGCCCGAGGGCTGCCTCGGCGAGCTGCAGCGGGTCTCGCACGCCATCGCCGAGATCGCCAATCTCGCCCCGGACACCCACGCCCCCTATGTCGGCGCCGCCGCCTTCGCCCACAAGGCGGGGCTGCACGCCTCGGCGATCAAGGTCGACCCGCTGCTCTACAACCACCTCGATCCCGCGACGGTCGGCAACACGCAGCGCATCCTCGTCACCGAGATGGCCGGCCGGGCGTCGGTCGAGCTGAAGGCCAAGGAACTCGGTCTGGATCTCTCCGACCGTCCGGACGTCGTCTCGGCGGTCGTCGAGCAGATCAAGCAGCGTGAGGCGCAGGGCTGGTCCTACGAGGCGGCCGATGCCTCCTTCGAGCTGCTGGTGCGTGACCTGCTCGACCCCCAGGCGCCGCCGCCGTTCGTGGTGGAGTCCTACCGCGTGATCAGCGAGGACAGCTCGGACCACGAAGTGCTCGCCGAGGCCCGCATCAAGCTCACCGTCGACGGCAAGCAGGTCATCGCGATCCGCGAGGGCAACGGTCCCGTCAACGCCCTGGACCGCTCGCTGCGCCGTGCCCTGCGCAAGGCACACCCGCAACTGGCCGGGCTGCGGCTGGTCGACTACAAGGTGCGGATCATGCCCGGCAAGCACGGCACCGACGCCGTCACCCGCGTCCTCATCGACACCACCGACGGGGAGCGCGAGTGGACCACCGTCGGGGTCCACGGCAATGTCATCGAGGCGTCGTGGCTGGCGCTGCACGACGCCGTCCGGTACGGGTTGCTGGCCGGACGAGCGTGACCGTCGCGCGTGTCACCACGCGGACGCCCGGCGTGGCGCGTCTGATCGCCCAGCTCACCGACGAGCTCGCCGATAGCGGATACCCCGACGAGGAGATGTTCGGCTACTCGCTGGAGCAGCTGGACGCCGGCGGGGTCGTGCTCGTCGGGGCCTACCGCGACGACGAGCTCGTCGGCATCGGCGGGATCGAGGTCGACGACTCCGACTCGACGGCCGAGCTGAAGCGCTTCTTCGTCGCGCCCGGACATCGCGGCACGGGGTTGGCCGACGAGATCATGGCCGAGCTGCTGACCCTGGCTCGAGCCGGCGGCGTGACGAGGGTCCGATTGGAGACGGGCAACCGCCAGGTCGCGGCGATCCGCTTCTACCGGCGCCACGGCTTCGCCGAGATCGACCGCTTCGGCCCCTACGTCGACAGCGCGTCGTCGGTCTGCATGGAGCGGATGCTCAGCGCCTGACGGGGGAGGGGCGACGTGGCGCCGGCGAGGGCCGCGCGGCGGCCGATCGCTCGGAGGTCCGCTTGAGGGTGGCGAGCACGCAGGTCTCGCAGGAGTGCGTGCAGCCGTCGCCGTGACCGTCGCGCGCGCACGGGTCGTCCGGGACGTGCAATTCGGTCGGGTCGTGGTCGTGCCCGCAGCCGCACATGCTCTGGCCGTGAGCCGCGACGGCCTGCTCGATGGCGGCGTCGAGGGAGGCGTCGACCGCCCGGGCCGCGCGACTGCGCTCGTCGGCCCGGATCGAGTTGGTCACGCCCCAGGCCAGCAGCGCGAGGACGACCGCCACCACGATCGCGATGCCGACGAAGACCTTGATGACCGGGGTCGTCGCGCCGGTCGCGCCGACCGCGGCGATGGCGATGAAGAGGGTGGCGAAGAGCGCGAGGGTCGCTGCCGCCTGCCGGCGCTTGCGGGCCGGCACGTGGGACAGGGGAGTGCTCACAGCGTCCAAGTATGGCCGATGGCGGCCGTGGTCTCGACCGACGGGGAGCCGGTCGCCGACGCCGACTAACCTGAGACACCGTGCGCATCGCCCGCTTCGTCCATCCCGGTTCGGCCACAGCGCCGTCCGGTGTCGCCTGGGGAACCGTCGAGGGGGCGCCCGGCGCCGGTCCCGGCGAACTCACCGTGGCTGCCATCGAGGGGCATCCCTTCGGGCCGCTGACCTTCACCGGCGACCGCTGGGCCTTCACCGACGTCCGGCTGCTCTCGCCCTTCCTCCCGAGCAAGGTGGTCGGGTTGGGCAAGAACTACGCCGACCACGCCAAGGAGATGGGTGGCGAGGCGCCGACGACGCCGCTGATCTTCCTCAAGCCGTCGACATCGGTGATCGGCGAGGGGGACGCCGTCCGCCTCCCCGCCTCGTCGGAGGAGGTCCACTTCGAAGGTGAGCTCGCCGCCGTCATCGGCACGCCGGCGCGCAACGTCACCCGTGAGGCCGCCCTCGGCCACGTCTTCGGGTACGCCTGCGCCAACGATGTCACCGCCCGCGACCAGCAGCGCAGCGACGGGCAGTTCACCCGCGGTAAGGGTCACGACTCGTTCTGCCCGCTCGGCCCCTGGGTCGAGACCGTGCTGGACCCCAGCGACCTGCGCCTGGTCACCCGCGTCAACGGCGAGGTCAAGCAGGACGGCCGGACCAGCCAGATGATCCACGACCTCGCCACCCAGATCGCCTTCATCTCCGGGGTGATGACGCTGCTTCCCGGCGACGTGATCCTCACCGGCACGCCCGCCGGTGTCGGCCCGATCGTTGCCGGCGACGTCGTCTCGGTCGAGATCGAGGGCATCGGGACGCTCACCAACCCGGTGCGGACGGCATGAGCGCCCCCCGCCTCCGGGTGGCGCCGTCGCCCACCGGCGACCCGCACGTCGGCACTGCCTACATGTCGCTGTTCAACCTGGCCTTCGCGCGGCAGCAGGGCGGCCAGTTCGTGCTCCGGATCGAGGACACCGACCGCGCCCGCTTCCGCGCCGACAGCGAGCAGCAGGTCTTCGACACGCTGCACTGGCTGGGACTGACCTGGGACGAGGGACCCGACATCGGCGGTCCGTTCGCGCCGTACCGGCAGTCCGAGCGCCTGGACACCTACCAGCCCTTCGTCGAGCAGCTGCTCGAGTCCGGGCACGCCTATTACTGCTGGTGCAGCTCGGAACGCCTCGCCGAGATGCGGGACAGGCAGCGCGCCAAGAAGCTGCCCACCGGTTACGACCGGCTCTGCCTCGGCAAGACGGCCGAGGAGCGGGCCGCCCTGGGCGGGGCCACCGACACCCCGGTCGTGCGCATGCTCGTGCCGGACGACGCACCGCTCACCTTCACCGATGTCATCCGCGGCGAGGTCTCGGCGCCCCGTCCGGACGACCAGGTGATCCTCAAGGCCGACGGCTTCCCGACGTACCACCTCGCCGTCGTGGTGGACGACCACCTCATGGGCATCACCCACGTCGTGCGCGGTGAGGAGTGGATCTCCTCCACCCCGAAGCACCTGCTGCTCTACCGCTGGCTCGGCTTCGCCGAACCGGCGTTCGCGCACATGCCGCTGCTGCGCAACACCGACAAGTCCAAGATCAGCAAGCGGAAGAACCCCGCCGCCCGGCTCACCTGGTTCCTCGAGCAGGGCTACCTGCCCGAGGCGCTGCTGAACTTCCTGGCGCTGCTCGGGTACGGCCAGCCGGACGACTCGGAGATCTTCACCTTCGAGCAGTTCAGCGCGAACTTCGACTGGAGCCGGGTCAACACCGTCGGCCCCGTCTTCGACCTCGACAAGCTGGACTGGCTCAACGGGCACTACATCCGCGCGCTGCCGGCCGAGGACTTCGCCCGACGCCTGGTCGCCTTTGCCTCGACGGACGACGAGCTGGGACCGGAGGCGACTGCGCTGGTCACCGCGGCCGCGCCGCTCGTCCAGGAGCGGACGGGCACGCTGCTGCAGGCCCGCGACATGCTGCGCTTCCTGCTCGTCACCGAGGCCGACTTCGTCGTCGACGAGGCCGCGGCAGCCAAGCAGCTCGGCGAGAAGGGCGCCCCCGTCCTGGCGGCGGCACTGCCCGCGCTCGAGGCGTTGTCGGAGTGGACAACGGCTGCCATCGAGCAGGCGCTGCGCACCGCCCTGGTCGACGAGCTGGGTCTCAAACCCCGCAACGCCTTCGGTCCGGTGCGGGTCGCGGTCACCGGCAGCCAGGTGTCGCCGCCGCTCTTCGAGTCCCTGGAGATCCTCGGCCGCGAGCGGTCGCTGGGCCGGATCCGGGCGGTCGCCACCGCCTGAGGTTGCGACCCGGACGTGAGGGATCCGTGTGGCGTGGGTAACACCATCGCCGTGAATTCGCTCGCGTCGGTTCCCGAACCCGGCCAGACCCATGCCGACCTCGTGCCGGGCGTGCACTACGTGGCTACCGGGGACGGGGAGCGCACCGTCGTGCTGCTGCACGGTTTTGCCGACAACCTCACCACGTGGACGCGCCTGATCGGACCGCTCGCGGTCGACGCCCGCGTCATCGCCATCGACCTCCCCGGCTTCGGACGAAGTCGGCGCCGCTTCCCGACGCCACTGCTCGCCGGCTACGTGGAGGTGATCCGCGAGGTCCTGGAGGCCGAGGGCATCGACACGCCGGTCGCCCTCGTCGGCAACTCGATGGGCGGTGCGGTGGCGACGCTCTTCGCCGCGACGCACCCGGAGCGCACCGACCGGGTCGTCCTCATCGACATGCCCGGTCTGCGCGGCGTCCCGCGGCTGTGGCGGATGGCGCTGTCGCGGCCGGTGGAGTTCGGGCTGCGCGCCACCCTCGGTGCCGTCGGACACCGCTCCGCGGCCCGCGGCCTCGGCATGTTCTACCGCTGCGTGGCCGCCGCCGATCCGCGCCGCATCGACGCTCTCGCCCGAGCCGATTTCAGCGGCCCCTACTCCCGTCGTGGCGCGGTCCCTGACCTGCTCCCGATCGGTCGGGCGCTGCTTGCCGACCTCGCCGTCGCCGGTCTCGCCGAGCTGGTCGGCCGGTTGGAGGCGCCGGTGCTGCTGGTCTTCGGCTCGCGCGACATCCTCACCCCCGCGAGAGTGTTGCGGCGCGTCGGACGCGACGGCGGCGCCGTGGTCATCCCCGGCTGCGGTCACTGTCCCCAGGTGGACCAGCCGGGTCTGCTGCTGGAACACGTCCGGCCGTTCCTGCGGGCCGAGCCGGTGGGCAGCCGGCCGCGGGCAGCGTGAGCGAGCGGCGAACGCCGCGCGAATCTCCCGCGATCCTCTCGACGTAGAACTGTGACGGTATTACTGTCACGGTCATGACGAAGCCTGCCGTGCCCGCGTGGAGTGACGACGACATCGAGGCGTTCCGCGAGCTCGCCCACAACTTCATGGCCAAGGAGTGCGCTCCGAACGAGCCCCGCTGGGGCGAGCAGCAGCACATCGACCGCGAGGTGTGGAACAAGGCCGGCTCGCTGGGCCTGCTCTGCCCGTCCATTCCCGAGGAGTACGGCGGTGGCGGCGGCAGTTTCGCGCACGAGGCCGTGATGATGGAGGAGCAGGCCCGTACTCTCTCGCCGAGCCTCGGCACCTCCGTGCACAGCACGATCGTGGCGCACTACATCTGGC
Source organism: Jatrophihabitans sp. sgz311053 (assembly GCF_056135305.1). NCBI lineage: Bacteria > Bacillati > Actinomycetota > Actinomycetes > Jatrophihabitantales > Jatrophihabitantaceae > Jatrophihabitans > Jatrophihabitans sp. sgz311053. The sequence goes on from NZ_JBWAXP010000003.1 coordinate 160,403, forward strand.
AGTACGGCACCGACGACCAGAAGCAGAAGTGGCTGCCGAAGCTCGCCACCGGCGAGCTCGTCGGCGCCGTGGCCATGACCGAGCCCGGCACCGGCTCGGACCTGCAGAGTGTCAAGACCAAGGCGATCAAGACCGGCGAGGGCGAGGACGCCGTCTACGTCCTCGACGGCTCCAAGACCTTCATCACCAACGGCTTCCTCGCCAACTTCATCGTCGTCGTGGCCAAGACCGACCCCGAGGACAAAGCCAAGGGCATCTCGCTCATCGTCCTCGAGACCGACACGCCCGACGGCGGGCTGGTCGAGGGCTTCAGCCGCGGCCGCGTCCTGAAGAAGATCGGCATGCACGGCCAGGACACCTCGGAGCTCTTCTTCGACGGCGTGCGGGTGCCGGCCGCCAACCTGCTCGGCACCGAGGAGGGGCAGGGGTTCATCCAGCTCATGCAGCAGTTGCCGCAGGAGCGACTGGCCATCGCCGTCGCCGCGGTGGCGGCCATCGAGGTGGCCCTCGAACACACCATCGCCTACACCAAGGACCGGCACGCCTTCGGCAAGCCCGTCTTCAACTTCCAGAACTCCAAGTTCAAGCTCGCCGAGATGGCCACCACGGCCAAGGTGGCGCGCGTCTTCGTTGACGACTGCATCGCCAAGCACATCGCCGGCGAGCTCGACATCCCCACCGCGTCGATGGCCAAGTGGTGGACCACGCAGATGCAGTGCGACGTGGCCGACGAGTGCCTGCAGCTCTTCGGCGGCTACGGCTACATGGAGGAGTACCCGATCTCGCGGATGTACACCGACTCGCGGATCCAGAAGATCTACGGCGGCACCAACGAGATCATGAAGGAGATCATCAGCCGCTTCCTCTGAGGGGGTGGTGGTGGAGCGGCTCGCAGGCGTCCGGTAGAGTCTGACGACGGCTCGCCGGACAGTTCGGCGGGCCGACACCCTTGGGGTATGGGGTAATTGGCAGCCCGGCTGATTCTGGTTCAGCTAGTCTAGGTTCGAGTCCTGGTACCCCAGCGCAGTACAAGGAAAGTGCTAGGGCCCCGTCGTCTAGTGGCCTAGGACGCCGCCCTCTCAAGGCGGTAGCGCCGGTTCGAATCCGGTCGGGGCTACATCAGTCAGTATCAGCCAGCACCCCCCGGTTCGCCGGGGGGTGCTGTCGTTTCCGGGGTTGCTGGCACCGGGTAAGAGCTGATCATGCTGCTACTGATCCTGCTCATCGTCCTCGCCATCGCCACCGGCCTGCTTGGGGCGCTCATCAAGGGCGCCTTCTGGCTCTTCATCCTCACCGTCGTCTTCCTGGTGGCGGCGTACGTCGTCGGACGCGGTCGGGCCGGCGCCCGCCGCTGAGTCGAGCTGACGGTGCGGTGGCCGCCCCGGGGCGCGAGGACAGAGCTCGCCGCCTGCCGGGTAGGTACCGAGCGTGACTCACCCCGACGCGCCGCAGCCCGACGACGAGCAGCCGGTCCGGCCCGACCACGACACCGTCCTGCCGGCGCTGGACGACGATCCGGAGCCCGACGAGCGGCAGCCCAAACCTGCCGAGACGCTCGCGCAGGACGACGACCTGCGTGCCGGGCAGTACGGGCCGGGGACGCCGCAGGCCTGACTGGCGCTGCATTCGTTGCCGCGTGCGCAGGATGCAGCGGTCTACGTCACTCCAGAGCCGGTTCAGCCACCAGATCCGTAGTTTTCTCGCCGCGCCGCCACGTGTCCTGCGTGTGACCATCGCGTGAAGTCGGTGTTTGGTGCATCCTTCTTCCAGGCAGTTCGGCGTCTCGGACGGGGGTGTGAGACGGCCGGCCGCGCATCCGTGACACGTCGCGGGTCGTGTCTGTGACGGAGGGACTCCGTGCCGGGGGGCGTCGAAGTCCCCGTCCACAGCCTGCCGAGAACGACGGCGTCGCCGGCGCGGAGCACCCCGCCGGCGGCGCCGCGGCTCATGCCGGCGAGCGTCCCGTCGAGGTGACGGCGGCATCCGCCTCGGCCATCACCAGATCGGCGTTGATGGCGGCGCCGGCGAGATTGCCCTGCGCCGCTGCCGAGATCACCTGCGCGGAGAGGTCGCCGACGTTGCCGGCGAGCCAGATGCCGGGAATCGACGTCCGGCCGGTGGCGTCCACCGTGGGCAGGTACTCGCCGGCTGTCGGCGACATCGGGTGCGGCACCGGACCCGGGCCGAGGTCGCGGAGCAGGTCGGAGCGGGCGACGGCGCGGGCGGCGACGACGAGGACGTCGCGCGCGACGAAGGTCCGGGTGGCGCCGTCGTCCACCACGATGCCGCGTATCCGGTCCTCGACGATGTCGAGTCCGGTGACCTGACCGGGGATCACCCGGATGCCGCGCGCCGCGAGCCGCGCTGCGTCGATCGGATCGAGGGCGGGGCCGGTGTGCCCGAAGACCACGACATCGTCGCTCAGCTGACGAAACAGCAGTGCTTGATGTGCCGTCAGTGGACCGGTGGAGAGCACACCGATGGCGCGGTCGCGCACCTCGTAGCCATGACAGTAGGGGCAGTGGATCACGTCGCGGCCCCAACGCGAGGCGAGATCCGGCACGTCGGGGAGCTCGTCGACCAGGCCGGTCGTGACGAGCAGACGACGGGACGTCACCGCCGTCCCGTCGCCCAGGACGGCGCGGAAGACATCGCCGCTGCGTGCCACCGAGATGACCTCGCCGTCACGGACGACGACGCCGTAGCGCTCGATCTCCGCTCGGCCGGCGGCGAGGAAGTCGGCCGGGCTAATGCCGTCGCGCGTGAGGAAGGCGTGGATGCCGTCGGCGGGCAGGTTGCGCTGCCGGCCGGCGTCGACGAGGAGAACCCGCCGACGGGAGCGGCCCAGGCTGAGTGCCCCGGCGAGGCCGGCGGCTCCGCCGCCCACGACGAGGACATCGAACGGTGCGGGATCGGTGATCATGTCGCCACCCTGGAACGTCCTCGCCTGATCGGCAACTGATCTTGCGGGAACGGCAAGATGAGGCGAGCCGGAGATCAGCCTCCCAGCGCCTCCCGGAGCATGTGCAGCGCCACGATGACGGTGCGGTGCCGGACGTCCTGCCGGTCGCCGGGCAGGGTGACCCGTCGCGGCGCGAGCGAGTCGCCCGGCCCGGCCACGCAGAGGTGGACGAGCCCCACGGGCTTGTCCGGTGTGCCGCCGCCGGGGCCCGCGACTCCGGTGATGCCGACGCCGATCGCCGCTCCCAGGCGCTGTCGGGCGCCGCGGGCGAGCGCCTCGGCCACCTCGGCGCTCACCGCCCCGACGCGGTCGATGAGCTCGACCGGTACCCCGGCGAGCTCGTGCTTCGCGGCATTGGAGTAGACGACCAGGCCGCCGGCGACATAGTCCGAGGAGCCGGCGAGGTCGGTGAGCCGTCCGGCGAGCAGGCCGGCGGTGCAGGACTCGGCGGTGGCGACGGTGAGCCCGGCCTCGCGGAGTCTCGCGGCCACGATCTCGTCGATGGTCTCGCCGTCGGGGGAGTAGAGGGTCGCTGCGAAGGCCCCCTCGACGAGGGCGCGGAGCCTGTCGTAGGCCGGCTGCGCGGCGGGCGCGTAGCGGGTGACGATCTCCAGCTCGCCGTCGCGCAGGCACGTCGTGATCTCGAGGTCGGCGAGCTCGGCCTCGTGCCGGTCGAGCACGGCGGTGAGCTCGGACTCCGGCGTCCCCCAGAGCCGCATCGTCCGCTGTCGCAGCTCCTCGGGCTCGCCGACGGCCGCGCGGACGGCGGGGTGGGCGAAGGCGGCCGGCCACATCGGCTGCAGCTCCCGCGGTGGCCCGGGCAGCACGACCACCGGGGGCCCGGTGCGGCCGTCGGCGACGGGCACGACCAACCCCGGTGCGGTGCCGACGGGTTCGAGGACACCCGCGCCGTCGGGCACCGTGGCCTGCTTGGCGACCGCAGCCGCCGTCGCCGTCGGGTCCAGCTGCCAGCCGCGCGCGGCGGCGAGACGGGCGATGACGGCGGCGATACGACGCTCGAGATCGGGGTCCACCCGACCGGGACGTCCCTGGAAGTCGCCGACGAGGCGGGCGGTGAGGTCGTCGGCCGTCGGCCCCAGCCCGCCGGAGGTGACGATGAGGTCGACACCGGAGCCGGCCAGGAAGGTCAGGCAGGCTCGCAGATCCTCGGGCCGATCCCCGACCACCACGACCTCGGCCACGTCGACGCCTGCTCGCCGCAGCTCCTCGGCGAGCCACGGACCGTTGCGGTCGGTGACCCGTCCGGTGAGGACTTCGGTTCCGGTGACGACGATGCCTGCGCGTGGCCTCATACCTCGATCCTAGGAAGCGCCGCAGACGACACGACGGGAACTACTGGCCTGTAATTCTTTACGAGGTCTTCACGGCCAATTAGGCTCGTGCCGGGGGATCGGGTGGGGTCCGGTGCGTCACCGTCATTCCGTCATCCTGCGCGCGCGGCAGCGCCGGCGCAGGTCCAGGCGAAAGCGAATCACATGAGTCCCACGCCCCCCGTCGATCTCACTGCTGCCCGGCCGCGCCGGCGTCGCCTCGGTGCCGTGATGACGGCCTCGCTCTGCGCGACCGTCGTCGTCGGGGCCGCGGTCGCCACTGCCTCGCCCGCTGTCGCAGCCCCCGCGAACGGTGGCACCGTCACCGTCGCGCCGAAGGTGAAGACGCCCGTCGACCCGATCGGTTCGACGCCGAAGATCCGCGCCGTCGCCGCCGGTCTGAGCGTGACCGGCTGGGCGGCAGACGCCAACGACTTCAGCCAGAACCTCGGCGTCGCCGTCGTCCTCGACGGCAAGAAGACCATCGGCACCACCACGACGTCGCTGCCCAACGCCGCCGCAGTGAAGAAGTACCGCACCGGTGCCACGCCGGGCTACGCGCTCACCGTCGCCGTCCCGACCGGGAACCACATCGTCTGTGTCGTCTTCGGCAACATCGGCGGCGGTCCGCGGCTGGTGAAGAAGTGCGTGACCACGCCGCTCGGGCGCACCCTCACCGCCACGCAGCAGGCCAGGCGCTCGCCCGTGGGTGCGATCCAGAGCGCCACCACCACGAGGTCGTCCGTCCGTCTCGTGGGTTGGGCCAGCGACCCCGACTTCGTCGCGCGTCGCTCCACCGTCGTCCTGTACCTGAACGGCTCGTCGGTGGCCACGCGGCTGACGACGAAGTACCTCGGGACCCGGCCGGCGGGATCCGGTGGGTCCTCGCGCTTCGACATCTCGGTACCGGCCACGCGAGCGACGCAGATCGCCTGCATCTGGGTCGTCAACGTCGGCTTCGGCAGCAACTCGTTCCTGGGTTGCCAGGCGCTGGACACTCGCGCCGCGAACGCGGCCACGAGTGCCACGTTGCCGGCGACGCCGGCGCTGAATAAGCAGGCCCTGGCGCTGGCGAAGAAGCAGATCGGCAAGCCCTACGTCTGGGGCGCCACCGGGCCCCGCTCCTTCGACTGCTCGGGCCTGGTCATGTGGGCCTACGGCAAGTACGGCTACCGCACGCCGCGGGTGTCGCAGGACCAGATCAAAGCAGCCCGGCTCATCCCCGCCTCGCGGGCGCTGCCGGGTGACCTGGTCTTCTATCACGACAGCGTCGGCGACGTGTACCACGTCGGCATCTACCTCAAGCCCGGCCTCAGCGTCGCGGCGATCGACACCGACCAGGGTGTGGACTACCAGCGCATCTGGGATCCCAACGCGACCTACGGCTCCTTCACCCACGTCTGAGAACCGGCGCACCGACCGCGCCACCCCGTGCTAGTGTCGATTCTCGTAATGAACATCGTTCTCATTATGAGGAGTGGCACGTGGTACGGGGTGGTGTGCGGCTGATCGCCGCGACGTCTGTGGCGGCGGCGATCGCGCTGGCGGGGTGCTCGTCCTCCGGCGGCGCCGAGAAGTCTCAGGGGGACGGCCTGCGGGTGGTGGCCTCGACCAACGTCTACGGCTCGATCGCCACGGCGATCGGCGGCAAGGACGTCGAGGTCACCTCGATCATCAAGGACCCCAACCAGGACCCGCACTCCTTCGAGGCCGACACCCGGACCAAGCTCGCCATCTCCAAGGCCGACGTCGTCATCAAGAACGGCGGCGGTTACGACGACTTCGTGACCACGATGGCGAAGGGCACCAAGGCCACGGTGCTCGACGCCGTCACCATCTCCGGTGACAAGGCGCCCGCGGGCGGCGAGCTGAACGAGCACGTCTGGTACGACTTCGCCGGGATGCGCAGGCTCGCGGCGGATCTGGCGACGACCTTCGGCAAGGCCGAACCGAAGGACAAGGCCACGTTCTCGACGAACCTCGCCGCCTTCGACAAGGCCCTGAGCGGGCTGCAGGCGCAGGAGAAGCAGATCGCCGCGGCCCACAAGGGCGAGGGGGTGGCCATCACCGAGCCGGTGCCGCTCTACCTGCTGCAGGCCTCCGGCCTGGTCAACAAGACGCCGCCGGCCTTCAGCGAGGCCATCGAGGAGGGCAATGACGTCTCGGTGAGCGTGCTGAACCAGACTCTCCAGCTCTTCAAGGACAAGGCCGTCAAGCTGTTGGCCTACAACGAGCAGACCACCGGCACCGAGACCGAGCGGGTGCTGGCCGCCGCGAAGAGCAACGGCATCGCCGTCGTCCCCGTCACCGAGACGCTCCCCGAGGGCAAGACCTACCTCAGCTGGATGCGCAGTAACGTTGCCGCGGTGAAGGCCGCTCTTGCCTGACAACCCGCCCGAGGCGGTGCCGCCGCCGACCCCGCCGTCCTCCTCGCCGCAGCCGCCGACGCTACGGCTGCGCGGGGCCGGCCTCGGCTTCGGCAGCCGGACGCTCTGGTCGGGGCTGGATCTGGACATCGCATCGGGTGAGTTCGTCGCCGTGCTCGGCGCCAACGGGTCGGGCAAGACGAGCCTGCTGCGCGCCATGCTCGGCCTGCAGCCGCTGACGGCCGGACGCCTCGAGATCGCCGGTGCGCCGGCCCGGCGGGGCAGCGGCACGATCGGCTACGTCCAGCAGCAGCGTCGTATCGACCCGCTGCTGCCGCTGCGTGGTCGCGATGTCGTCCGCCAGGGCCTCGACGGTCACCGGTGGGGCATCGGCCGACCCGGTGCGGGTCGGGACAGGATCGCCGCCGCGCTCGCCGCCGTCGGCGCCGAGGCCTACGCGGAGATGCCGGTCGGAGTGCTCTCCGGCGGCGAGCAGCAGCGGCTGCGGATGGCGCAGGCGCTCGTCGCCGATCCCGCACTGCTGCTCTGCGACGAGCCGCTGCTGTCGCTGGATCCCGCCAGTCAGCGGGCCATCACCGCCCTGGTCGATCGGCGTCGGCGCTCGCACGGGACCTCCGTCGTCTTCGTCACGCACGAGATCAACCCGGTCCTGCCGTACGTGGATCGCGTCCTCTACCTCGCCGGCGGGTCCTTCCGCGTCGGGACGGTGGACGAGGTGCTCACCTCGGCGACGCTGAGCGAGCTCTACGGCACGTCCGTCGAGGTGGTCCGTGCCGGCGGGCAGATCTTCGTCGCGGGGCTCCCCGAGACGCCCCGCCACCTGCACGAGGCGGGGGCGGCGTGAGCCAGTTGGCCACCGGCATCGACTGGGGCAGCGTCTTCGACTACAGCGACTACGGTCAGCTGCTGGCGCTCATCCAGAACACCCTCATCGCCGGCGCCGTGCTCGGTCTCGTCGGCGGCCTGGTCAGCGTCTTCGTCATCATGCGCGACCTGCCCTTCGCGGTGCACGGCATCAGCGAGCTCTCCTTCGCCGGGGCCTCCGGGGCCCTGCTCTTCGGCGTGAGCGTGTCGGTCGGCGCCATCACCGGCTCGCTCCTCGCCGCGTTGATCATCGGAGCCATGGGCAGCCGCTCGCGCGACCGGAACTCGGTCATCGGCGTGCTCATGCCCTTCGGGCTCGGACTCGGCGTGCTCTTCCTGTCGCTGTACCAGGGGCGCGCGGCCAACAAGTTCGGCCTGCTGACCGGGCAGATCGTCTCGATCGACTTCTCGCAGCTCAACACCCTCGTGGTGGTCTCGGTCATCGTGGTCGGCGGCCTGCTGATCGTCTGGCGTCCGCTCACCTTCGCCAGCTCCGACCCTGACCTCGCCGTGGCGCGGGGCGTCCGGGTCGGCACCCTCTCGGTCGTCTTCATGCTGCTGCTCGGGCTGACGGTGGCCATGTCGATCCAGATCGTCGGGGCGCTGCTGGTGCTCTCGATCCTGGTCACGCCGGGCGCCGCGGCCGTCCGCGTCACGGCCTCGCCGCTGGTCGCGGTGCTGTTGAGCGTGCTCTTCGCCGAGGTCGCCCTGGTGGGCGGCATCCTGCTCGCCAACGGTTCCAGCGTGCCGATCAGCCCGTACATCACCACGGTCTCGTTCGCGATCTACCTGGTGTGCCGGGGGATCGGCGCCGTCCGGCGCCGGCGCGGCTGGTCGCGCCGCACCGCCCGGCCCGTCACCGCCTGAGTCGCGGTGCTGGCCAGCGTACCTCGCCACCTCTCGTTAATGACAATGATTGTCGTTAACGATAAGCTCGGGAAACCCGACCGACAGGAGAGACCACCCATGTCCCGACGATGCGACGTCACCGGCGCGCAGCCGAGCTTCGGCAAGGCGGTATCGCACTCGCACCGGCGCACCTCGCGACGTTTCGATCCCAACGTGCAGACCAAGCGGTACTGGCTGCCGTCGGAGAACCGGTTCGTCCGGCTGCGGCTCACTGCCAAGGCGATGCGGACGGTCGACAAGCGCGGCATCGAGTCCGTCGTCGCCCGCCTGCGGGCTGACGGGGTGAGGTTCTGATGGCCAAGGCCACCGACATCCGCCCCGTCATCCGCCTCAAGAGCACGGCCGGCACCGGCTACACCTACGTGACCCGGAAGAACCGCCGCAACGACCCCGACCGTCTCGTGGTCCGCAAGTACGACCCGGTCGTGCGTCGGCACGTCGACTTCCGAGAGGAGCGCTGAGATGGCGAAGAAGAGCAAGCTCGCGCGGGACCGGCAGCGACGGGTGATCGTGGCGCGTTACCGCGAGCGACGCGCGGAGCTGAAGCAGATCATCAGCGACGCGAGCGCCTCCACCGCCGAGCGGACCGCGGCCCGCGCCGAGCTCTCGCGCCAGCCGCGGGACGCGTCGGCCACCCGACTGCGCAACCGCGACGCCATCGACGGCCGACCCCGCGGCCACCTCAGCCGATTCGGCATCTCGCGGATCCGCTTCCGCGAGATGGCGCACGCCGGCGAGCTGCCCGGCATCCGGAAGGCGAGCTGGTGACCCCGCCGATCCCGCTCACCGTCCTGGCCGGCCTGGACCGCGACGCCGTCGCCGACGTCGCCGCCGGCCTGCTGCTCACCACGCCGCGGCTCGCCGTCATCTGGGTGGATCCCTTCACCGCCGAGCTCGGCTGGGTGCAGAGCCGGGTCACCGACAGCGACGGCCGCTGCACCGAGCAGATCGTCGAGCTGAAGCACGGCTGCCTCTCCTGCGCCATGCGCGAGGCCGTGGTGCGTGCTGTCCGGCGGCTGGCCCGGACCGGTCGTTACGACGCCGTGGTCGCGCACCTGCACCCCGGCGTGGAGACCGACGCGGCTGTGCAGGCGCTGGCCGCCGAGCTCACCGGCACCGCCGTCATCGACACCGTGGGCCTGGTGATCCACGCCGGTTGGCTCGACGACCTCTGCGGCGACGCCGATGTCGCGGCGCGGGGCATCGCGGTGGCGCCCACCGACGAGCGCTCGGCTGCCATGGTCCTGGCCGCCGGCCTGGACGAGGCGTCCGTGCTGCTGCTGCCCGGCGCCGTGGGCGATGAGCTCACCATTACCGAGCACGCCGCGCTCGCGACACTCTGCCCCGATGCGGTGCGGCTCTTCCCGCAGACCACCCTCGACGTCCCGGCGGCCGCGCTCGTGGCGACCGGATCCTACGACGCCGCGGCACGCGGCCTCTTCGGCGAGCGTGGCCTGCTGGACACCCGGCTGCAGCTGCCGGCGGTCAGCGGCGACCTCATCCTGGTGCACTGGGACACCCGCGGCCGTCCGCTGCACCCCGGTCGGCTGCGCGAGGCGTTGGACCAGCTCGCCGACGGCGTCATCCGCAGCACCGGCCACCTCTGGGTCGCGACGCATCCGGACTCGGTCGTCCACTGGTACAGCGCCGGCGACTGCCTGGTGCTCGGACCGGCCGGGCCCTGGCCGGCGGGTCCGCGGCGCAACCGGGTCTCCTTCCTGGGAGAAGCACTGGACGCCGAGCGCATGACGGCGGTCCTGGACGGCTGCCTGCTCACCGACACCGAGCTCGCCGCCGGCCCCGCCGCGTGGGCGCGGCTGGAGGACCCGTTCCCCGAGTGGCGTCCGGCCACCGACGAGAAAGGCGCGGCATGAGACCCGACATCCACCCCGAGTACCGGCCGGTCGTCTTCTGGGACACCGGCGCGGGCCGTGGCTTCCTCACCCGCTCGACGCGCACGAGTGACCGGAGCATCGAGTGGGAGGACGGCAACACCTACCCGCTGGTGACGGTCGACGTCTCCAGCGTCAGTCACCCGTTCTGGACGGGCTCGCGCCGCGTGGTCGACACGGCCGGCCGGGTCGAGAAGTTCAACCGGCGTTACGGCCGGCGCGAGCGTGACTGACGCTGGTACCGGCCGGCTGCTGGTGGTGGCCGCCTGCGCCGGACCGCGATGCCGGGCGCTGCGGGAGCTGCACGACCCGTCGGCCGGCACCGCCGGTCCGGCGGGCGGGCGGCTGCGGGCGGCGGTCCGGCACCGGCCGGGGGCCGTGCTGCTCTCCACAGGGTGTCTCGGCCCGTGCCATCACGGCTGCGTCGTCGCCGTCGGGCCGGGGTCGGCCGACGGGCGCGGCGGCGTGCGCTGGGACGGCCGTCCGGTCGGGCTCGCCCTGGCCGAGCTCCCCGGCCGAGACGCCGAGCTGGCAGCATGGATCCGCGACGACGCTCCGGACCTGGCCCGGTTGCCGCCGGCGCTGCGGCAGCTCGGCGCCGCCTGAGGCGGCTCAGTGGTACGGCTCAGTCGTAGGGCTCAGTCGTAGGGCTCGGCCGGCGCCGCGATGCGCTCCACACGCGTCGCGGCCAGGATGGGGACGTCGACGTCTCGGTCGTCCTGCCCGGCGTAGCGACCGGTCACCCGGACCCAGCTGTCGTCTGCCGGTGCCGCCTCGTCGGTCCGTACCCGGACGGTGACCGGGGAGGCGTCGGCGGCGCAGCAGGAGATGACCAGGCGGGCGAGGACGAAACCGCCGTCGGCCCGGCCCGCCACGAAGCCGGTGAGCCGGACGGTGCGCTCGGCGATGGAGGATCGCCCCTTGCTCGCGGCCCGCAGCGCGAAGTCGAACATCTTCATCGACACCGGGTCGCGGGACGGCAGCCGCGGGAAGTCGTAGTCGACCGCGATCGGCATGACCGGCTGGCGCTGCTCGACGGTGTAGCGGCCGAGTGCGGGCGGGCCGATGACGAGCACGGCGACGACCGGCGCGACGATCAGCCAGGAGGCGCGCGAGGCCGCGCCGTGACCGTGCTCGTCCACCGGGGCGGCCGCCTCGTCGTGCGCGGCGCCGTGGCGGGCGTCGGCGACCAGCGACCAGACGGCCAGCACGAGCATCACGACGCCGGCCACGACGACCCATGGCCGGGCGCTCATCTTGACGAAGCGCAGCAGCAGATCGCTGGTGCCGAGCCGCAGCAGTGCGGCACCGAAGAGAAGGAGCAGCAGCGACTGGGTCCGGGTGCTCACAGCAGCCACCACCCGACGAGGGCGGCCGAGCCGACCGCCACGACGAAGCTCAACGGCGCGAGCCGCACCGCCATGCGCCGGCCGAAGGTGCCGACCTGCATGGCGATCAGCTTGACGTCCACCGCGGGGCCGACGGCCATGAAGGCCAGCTGCGCGGTGGGGGAGAAGCGGGCGAAGGAGGCGGCGATGAAGGCGTCGGCCTCCGAGCAGACCGCGACGATGACCGCGAGGGCCGCGAGGGCGACCACGCCGGCGACAGCGTGACCGGCGAGCCCGTCCAGCCAGGACGACGGCACCACGACGTTGACGGTGGCCGCGGCGGCTGCGCCGACGACGAGCAGGCCCAGCGACTGCGCGAGGTCGTGAGCGGCCGTCACCCGCACCCGCTCGCGGCGCGACATCGCGGCCGGCAGGTCGAAACGGCGGGGCAGCGGCGGGAGGCGCCCGAGACGCAGCCACACCCAACCGACGACGACCGCGGTGAGCAGCGACGCGACGAAGCGCGCGAGGACCATCTCGGGGCGGCCGGGGAAGGCCACCGCCGTGGCCACCAGCACCACCGGATTGATGGCCGGGGCCGCGAGCAGGAACGCCACCGCCGGCGCGGCCGCGACGCCGCGACGCATGAGCGAGGCCGCCACCGGGACCGAGCCGCACTCGCAGCCGGGCAGCGCCATGCCGGCGAGGCCGGCCACCGGGACGGCGAGGGCCGGCCGCCTCGGCAGCACCCGGGCGAAGAAGCCCGGCGGGACGAAGACGGCGATGGCCGTCGAGACGGCCACGCCCAGCACGAGGTAGGGCGAGGCCTGGATGCAGATCGCGGCGAAGACGGTGGTCCACGCCTGGACGGCCGGCTCCGCCCACACCGACGGCAGCGCGAAGCGCGCCAGCACGGCGGCGAAGAGGACCAGGCAGAAGACATCGGTCGAGGTGAGTCGCCGGCGCGTCTGCGCCCCTGCCGGTGCCACCACGCCGGTCACGGTAGCGCGAGCGGATGGGGTGGGGCCGGTCGTCCACAGCCCGCTGTGCGACAAGTGCCCGGCTGGCCCGGCTGGCCCGGGTGGTTGTCCCGGGTGGTTGTCCCGGGGCGTCCGGGCTCCTAGGGTCGGAGGTGCCGGAACGGACGCGTTTCGACAGCGCCCCGGCCGACCCACCCATCGGCCGGGGCGCGTTGACGCGGTAGCCGTAGCCGTGGTGCGCGGCGATATTGCGCGGGCCGCTCAGGCCACGTGGGACACCTTCGCCCGCCGCAGCCGGGCCCGGACGGCGAGTGCGGCGAGGACTGCGCCGTCGTAGTCCATCGGCTCGAACGGCACCACGGAGCGGATCGTGTCGTCGCGGACCACGACCTCGTTGCGCATCGACTCCAGCAGCGTCCGGATGGTGCGCGAGTCGACGCCGGTCAGCAGCGGCAACGCCTGCGAGGCGATCAGGGTGGCCAGCTGGGCGGCGGGGAAGATCCACGGCACGGGGACGGGAACGATGATGGTCGCGCGACCCTCGATGGCGCTGACCCGGCTCATCACGTCGACGTAGCGCAGCACCTCCGCGCCACCGATCTCGTAGACGTGGGAGGCGGGGTCGTCGAGCAGCTCGCCGGCGATGACGCCGACGAGATAGCGGACGGCGTCGGCGAGCGCGATCGGCTGTGTCCGCGTCAGCGCCCATCGGGGCACCGCGAGAACGGGCACCTTCTCGACCATGTTGCGGACGATCTCCCAGGACGCGCTGCCGTGGCCGATGACCAGGCCGGCACGCAGCGCCGTCACCGGAACACCGCCGGTGGCCAGCCGCTGCTCGACCTCCTGGCGGCTGCGCAGGTGCGGCGAGAGGTCGTCGGACTCGTCGCCGAGGCCACCGAGATAGACGATGCGCCGGACGCCGGCGCGGGCCGCGGCCGTCCCGAAGTTCTCGGCCGCCGCGGCGTCGCGCCGGGCGAAGTCGCCGTGGTCCAGCGAGTGCACCAGGTAGTAGGCGACGTCGCAGTCCCGCATCGCCGCCACCAGCGAGGAGAGGTCGGCCACGTCACCGCCGATCGCCGTCGCCGGCCCGTCGTAGTCCTCGGGACGGCGGGTCATGGCGCGGACCGCGTACCCCTCGTCCTGCAGTGCCGGGACCAGCGCCTGTCCCACGAATCCGGTGGCGCCGGCGACCAGGACGCGCCGCGGCGGGGTCGCGTCGAGCGCGGGATCGGCGGCCGGCTTGTCGTCACTCACCCCGCCGAGATACCCCCGGCCGCGGGCACCCTCACCCTCACGAGCGGTTGGTCACCGCCAGCTCACGGGTACAGCCCCGTCATGGCCGACATCATCGAACTCATCTACGCCGATCACGACTGGCTGCGCCGCCAGTTCTTCCGCCTGGACGACGCCAAGACCCCCGACGAGCTCGCCGCGATCTGGGAGGTCCTCGGAAAGCGCCTGGACACCCACGCCGAGGCGGAGGAGACCGTCTTCTACCCCGCGCTGCTCCGGCACGGTGGTGAGCAGGACCCCGGCAACCCCGAGGGCGATCCGGTCGACGAGACCGAGGACGCCATCACCGATCACAACGAGATCCGGGACGCCGTCCGCGAAGCCGACCGGCACGAGGTCGGCAGCGAGGAGTGGTTCTCCGCCGTCTTCAAGGCCCGCAGCGAGAACGGCGAGCACCTCGACGAGGAGGAGCGCGAGGCCATGCCCGACTTCATCAAGAGCGCGACGCTGGAGCTGCGCCACGAGCTCGGGATGAAGTGGCTGCAGTTCTACGCCCGGCACCAGGCCGGGGCCGGCATCGACGGCGCCGACAAGGACGCCGACGAGTACATCGAGCAGCACAGCTGAGGTCCCAACCCGGCAGTCACGATGGCCCGGTCCCCGCGGGGGCCGGGCCATCGGCGTCCTCAGTTGACGTGCTGCGGCCGTTCGGGGATGGCGTCCATGGCCTGCGCGGCCGACACCAGCCCGGTCGTGGTGAGCGGTGAGTCACGGAGCTCCCGGCCCGCCTCGGCCTGCGCCGGGTCGCTGTCGCGCTCGACCCACACTGCGCCGGCGAGAATGCCGAAGAAGATCACGGCGCTGAAGATGCCGAGCCAGACCGACATCACGAAGACCACCCCGACCAGGCCGTAAGCCTCCACTTGCCAGGTGATCTGGCCGTCCATGATCAGCCGGGACAACCGGACGGTGATGACGGTGAGGACCGCGACGACGAGGGCTCCCGGCATGAGGGCACGCCACGCCACCCGGCCACCGAGCAGCCAGTGCTGCGTCCACCAGATGAAGCCGAAGACGATCAGTGCCTGCAGCACCAGCACCGCCACGAGGCCGACGTAGGGGACGGCGCTGTCGACGCTGCGGACCAGACGGCCGGCGGCGAGCAGCATGGCGATGAAGACGGCCAGTGCCGGGACGTAGGCGAGCTGGCGCAGATAGCTGCGCGTGCTGATGACCCGGGGCACCGTCCAGATCAGCTCGAAGGCGCGTTGCTGCACGGTGGCGACGCTGGTGGCGAAGAGCACCGCGATGACCAGGCCCACCACCAGCTCCGACAGGCTCATCCGCCGCGAGGAGTGGCTGAACAGCGAGCCGACCGCGCTGGTGGCTTCCGGGCCGAGGCCGAAGAAGCGGGCGATGACGAAGCTGACATTGCGACCGGTGAAGCGGTCGAGGATCGCCGAGATGGCGACCACCAGCGGAGCGGTGCAGAGCACCTGCTGCGCGCTGAAGGCCAGGGCGTGGGTGTCGAGGTCCAGCTCCCGCATCCGGGCGTAGCCGCGGCCGCCGAGGCTGCGCTGCCACCAGACGCGTCCCGCGTTGAGCAGGCGCACCTCGGGGAGACGGACCTCGGGCAGCTTCACGCGACCATTGTGCCCAGATGCGCCGACAACGGGACGTCTCGCGACGACGACGTTCCCACGGATCCGCTGCACCGCAGGACAGCGGCCAGACGGGCAGCCGGACGGGCTCAGCCGGGCTCGCCCAGCCGGATCCCGGCCAGCTGGACGGCATGTGCCACGACGCGGCCGCGCGAGTCCCACACCCAGCACGTCTCGTCGACCCGCTGGCCGTCGACGAGGTGGGCCCGCTGCAGCACGCGCAGCGGGCCGGGCGCGGGTCGGGCGCGGATGTAGGCCGTCAGCTCGAGGGTGGGGACCCAGCCGGTGAGCTCGATCTCGAAGGTGGCGGGTGGGAAGGCGTCCACGGCGTAGAGCAGCGAGACGCTGTCGAAGTCCTCGCCGTCGGCGAGCGTCAGCCAACCCCGGAGCTCGCCGCGACCGCTCGGCTCACCACGGCCGAAGCCCAGCGTCTCGCGGTCCAGGCGCAGATCGACCTGGTCCATGATCGGCACGGGGATGCCCGCCGGGTTCACGCCCGGCACCCGGATCGCCCGCGCCGGGTCGGCGTCGGGCAGCTGCGGCACCCCGTCGGCCCAGTAGGGCTCGGTGTCGCCGAGCCGGGTGGTGGTGACGAGGGCCTCGACACAGGGGCTGCCGTCCTGCGACAGCCGGGCCCGCAGTTGGCTGGCGGACCGGCCGGCGCGCAGCACCTCCGCGGTGATCTGCACCGGACCGGGATCGGGCGAACGGAGGTACTGCGCGCTGGCGGTGAGGACGTGCTCGTGCGGCCCGACGCTCACCGCCGCGCGGCCGAGCAATGCCAGCAGGTAGCCGCCGTTCGGCTTGCCGCCGATGGTCCAGGCCGGGTCGACGACGGCGGTGAAGCCCTCGCCGGCAGCCTGCAGGTCGGTGACCTCGGCGAAGGAGCGGCCGGTCACGGGGTGCCGCCGAAGACTTCGTCCCAGAGCTCGCGGTAGCGCCGGGCGGCGGCACTGCGCGGCGCGAACGCGGCCACCGGCTCCCGGCGCTGCGCCATCTGCTCGACCACCGAGAGCGCGGGGATGGCGGTGCGGGCGAGGTCGGGGCGCCGGGCCGGCAGCTCGGCGACGACGTCACGGTGCAGCCGCTTGCGCGCGTCCACCATGGAGAAGAAGCCGACGAGCCGGGGGTGGGGCTCGGGGATCTCGGTGAGGAAGTCGCCGAGCTGGTCCAGGGTGCGGATGGAGAGCGTCGTGGGGATGAGCGGCACGAGCACGGTGTCCGCGGCACGCAGCACGTTCTCGCTCAGCAGCGACATGCTCGGCGGGCAGTCGAGCAGCACCAGGTCGAACTCGTCGGCCAATGGCTCCAGCAGCCGGGCCAGCCGCTTCGTGGGCTTCTTGGCTTCGTCGAGGAGTAGATCCAGGTGCCGGTAGGTGAAGTCGGCGGGCAGGACGTCCAGGCCGTCGTAGTCGCTGCCCTTGATGGCATCGGCCAGCGGCCGCGTCTCGCGGACGACGCGTCGGCCGCCGCCCTTGACCCGGGCGTCCACGCGCAGGATGTAGGTCGCCGCGCCCTGGGCGTCGAGATCCCACAGCAGGGTGCGCAGCCCGCGTCCGGCCCCCTCGTAGGCGAGGTTCACCGCGGTGGACGTCTTCCCGACGCCCCCCTTGATGTTGTACGTGGCGGCGATCCTCACGCGACGAGCTCCTCGAGCCGGCGGTGTCCCCGCTTGGAGGAGAGCTCCGCGCGAGCGGCGGCCACCCGGTCGTCCCACTCGCGGGCGAGCCGGCCGGCGCGGTCGATCACCGCCCCGGCAGCGAGCAGCGTCGGCACCGGCAGCCCCGCTGCGGTCCGTGAGCCCGATCGCGCGGCCGCGGCCAGTTCGGTACTGACGATGCGGGCGCCGTCGCGCAGCCGCAGCAGCTCGCGTAGCTCGTCGAGCTCCCGGCGCAGCGACGCTCCGCGGCCGTCCGGGTGGATCGGCGCGAAGGCCGTCAGCACCTCGCTGAGCGAGGCCAGCCGGAGCGGGAAGGTCTCGTCGTCGGCCGCCTGTGCCGCCTCGTAGGCCGAGCGGGTCAGGCTCACCGCCGCCTCGCCCGCCGAGGGTCCGATGACGTCGGCCCCGGCCATGCTGGTGAGATCGCGCCGCCAGGTGGTGAAGGCGGCCGGTGCGCGGGGTGCCCGCAGCGTCGCGCGCATGCGTCGCAGCTCGGTGCGGCGGCGCCGGCGCAGCTCGTCGCGCAGCGGGTCGAGATCCGTCTCTACCAGCCCGGCGAGGTCGGTGCCGCCGTCCCCGGCGAGCTCGAGCAGCGCGATGTCCACCGCGCGCAGCGGTGCCGTCTGTTCCTCCAGCCAGGTGAGGTCCCGCTCGACGCGGACCGCGGAGCGGCCGGTGAGCAGGTGACCGGCGACGCCCAGCAGCGCCCGGGTCGAGCGGATCGCCGCCCGCAGCTCGCGCAGGAACTCGGTGTCGAGGTCGGCCAGGGCACCGTCGCGGGCGTCGTCGACCACCGCGACGTGATCGAGCAGTGCCCGGGCCACCGGCCAGACAGCCGGGTCGCGCGGCGACAGCGGCGTCCGCTCCCCGGCGAGGCCGGCGGGGAGGCGCCCGGCCGCCGCCAGCGCGGCGTCGGTGGGCGAGAGTGCGGTCGTCTCGGCGCCCATCGCCTCGGCGAGCAGTTCGACGCAGCGTCGCGCATCGCGGTCGTAGCCCCGCAGCGGCCGGACGGCGACGTGCAGCGGCAACGCGGCCTTGCGGGGCAGCAGCAGCCGTTGCTGGTCGACCGACACCCGGACCCGGGTCTTGCCCACCTCGTCCATCAGCCGGAGCAGGATCCGGCGGGTCTCGACCTCGGCGACGGGGAGCAGTGCCCGTACGCCGACCGCCGGGGCGATCGCCTCGCGGACCGGGGAGGCGCCGAGCCGGTCCAACCGGGAGGGCCAGGACAGGCCGCTGACCGGGGCGCTCAGCGACGTCGTCCCTGTCGGTGCCCCGGTGAGCCGGCTGCCCTCGACCACCAGCTCGCGGCGCCGCCCGTGCCGCTCCTCGCGCAGGGCGATCCCCGCCCGGTGCAGCCGCCAGTCGGCGGTGTCGAGCCAGGTCCAGCGCAGCGTCGTCGCCGGCTCGGCGTGGACCGTGTACCCCGCCGAGAGCGCGGCGAAGACGGCGCCGGCGTCGCCCGACGCGCCGACGGCCAGCACCAGTCGATCAGCTCGCGTGGACATCTCGCTCAACGTAGAGCATGACGCGTGTCGTCCGGTGTCCCGACGGTGACGCGCGGCGTACAGCCAGCCTCCCTAGACTGGCAGACCCCGGCACGGGTCCGGCCCGTGCGCCACGGCCACAGACGAGGTGTTCGAGCAGAGATGAGCAATATCGGCGAGGCTGCGGCACACGGACCGCGCGTCTTCGACGTCCCTGCCGGCTGGGAGCTCCCGGCGCTCGGCAAGAAGGTCCTGGGCCCGGACGGCCGCATCGAGACTGACCATCGGGTCGACACCGTCACCGCCTTCGACACGGCGGCGCTGCACCTCGACGGCGCGGGGGTGACGCTGCAGCGCGGCACCGGTGCCGAGGCACCCTGGTCGCTGCGCATCGACGGCCAGAGCAGCGAGTACGCCGCCGCCGGCCGCGGCGTACCGGCCGCAGTCCGGGACCTGCTGCTCGGCATCCGGCGCGGCGCGGCACTGCGCGCCGCGGGCCGGGCGCGGGTGGAGCGGACGATCCACCGCATCCTCGATGCCGACGGTGTCGAACGCGGCACCGTCACCGAGGTCGTCGTCACCGAGGTCGTCGTCACCCCCGCGGCCACGCCGGAGCAGCCGCACCGGCACGTGGAGGTCGCCGGTTGGGAAGGGCCCTTCCTCGACGCCGTCACGCGACGGCTCGTCAAGTCCGACGCCGCCGAGCGCCGCACCCGGTCCACCGTGGTGGTTCCGGTGACGGCAGCCGCGGCCGGTGCTGATGCCGACGCCGTCGACACGGCACCCCCGGCGGCGCAGCCGGGCACGGTCGGCGACGCGCTGGTCTCCTACCTGCGCACGCAGCGCGCGGCGGTGGTCCGGGCCGACCTCGGCCTGCGCCGCGGCGAGGACACCGTGCATGCCTTCCGGGTCGCCATCCGGCGCATCCGCAGCGCGCTGCGGGTGGTGAACGTGGCCGATGCCGAGGCGACGGCCACCTTCGACGCCGAATTGCGGTGGCTGTCGGCAAGCCTGGGGGCGGTGCGCGACCTGGAGGTGCTGCAGGCCCACCTCGCCGGCTCGCTGCTCAGCCTGGGGGAGCGGGCCGAGGTCGATCTGGTCCCGGCCGGCGAGCTGCTCACCGCGACGCTCGAGGCCGACCGGGAGCGCGCGACAGCCGCTCTCACCACGACGCTCGCCGGGCGTCGGTATCTCGCACTGCTGCGCACCCTGGATGCGTGGTGCGCGGCACCGCCGCTGACCGATGCCGCTGCCGCGCCCGAGAAGCACCTCGCCCGCTACGTCAAGGCGGCGGCCAAGGATCTGGACAAGCGGCTCGCGCGTGCAGGCGGATCGGCGCGCAAGCTGCACGGGGCCCGCAAGGCGGCCAAGCGGGCCCGCTACGTCGCCTCCTTCGCCGGAGACGCGGCAGGCAAGCACGGGGCCGGGGTGGAGCGGCACGCCAAGTCGCTGCAGACGAGCCTCGGCGACCATCAGGACTGCGTCCTCGCCGCCGACTACGTCGCGCGGGTCGCGGTCACGGCAACCGGTCCTGCCGCCTTCGGCTGCGGTGTCGTCTGGGCCCGGGAGCAGCGCCGGGCCGCGGCGGCGCTCCGAGCGGCGCAGCACGAGCAGACCGCACACGCCAAGCACTGAGACGTCGACGCCGGGTGGTCGACGTGGTCGACCACCCGGCGTCGGCCGAGCAGGCTGTGGCAGGTACCCCGGAGGTCAGTCCTCGAGGGCGGCGTCGAGGGTGATCTCGACCCCGGTGAGCGCCTTGCTGACGGGGCAGCCCGCCTTGGCGGCGTCGGCGGCCTTGGCGAAACCGTCAGCGTCGAGGCCCTCGACCTCGCCACGGACGGTGAGCTTGATGCCGGTGAGCCGGAACCCACCCGCGGGGTCCGGCCCGAGCGAGACGTCGGCCGTCACGTCGAGGGACTGCGGGGTGCCACCGGCCTCGGCGAGCAGTGCCGAGAGCTGCATGGCGTAGCACGACGAGTGGGCGGCTGCGATGAGCTCCTCGGGGCTGGTGGTGCCCCCGGCGTCGTCGGCCGCCCGCTTCGGGAACGACACGTCGTAGGTGCCGACCTTCGAGCTCGTGAGCTCGACCTGACCGGAACCGTCCTGAAGTCCGCCGTTCCAAGCGGTGCGCGCGGTACGGGTGGGCATTGCTACATCCTCTCCAAGCACAGTGATGCGCCTCCGGGACGAAGGCGCCCGTTCCGACCGTACCCGGGACTGTATTGCGCCCAACGGGTATCCCCGGTGACGCCGCTCGCGATCCAGCGTCCGAGCCGGGGCGTCGACCTCAGGCGTCGTGGAGCAGAGCCTCGAGTTCGCGGAGCTCGGTGCGCAGCTTGACGTGGTCCAGGTCGCCGAGCAGGCCGCCGATCTGCGGCGGCACCGTCGCTGCCTTGTCCCGGAGCGCGGTTCCTTCGGTAGTGAGCTGTACGTCCACCGAGCGCTCGTCGTCGGTCCGCCGGGTGCGGGTGATGAGGCCGCGGGTCTCCAGGCGCTTGAGCAGCGGGGAGAGGGTGCCCGAGTCGAGCCGAAGCTTGTGGCCGAGCTGGCTGACGGTGGAGGTGCCGTCGTCCCAGAGCACCAGCATGACGAGGTACTGCGGGTAGGTCAGGTCGAGCTCGTCGAGAATCGGACGGTAGCGAGCAGTCATCGCCCGGCTGGCGGCATAGAGCGCAAAGCACAGTTGGTCGTCGAGTGCAAGGGTGAACTGTGCCTTCTCTTCCATGGGCTTCACAGTAGCCAGCATGGAAGAGCCAGGGGTGCTCGACCCGCATTGCGGTGCGGGAACTCCGGGCGTTTGGGGGCCTTTGTCACGAATGACGCGCACAATCGGCGCCGTCGATGTCAAGCCGAATCCTGCGCGAGTGTCGATCAGGTCGGCTTCGTCCAGCCCGCCGAGGCCGCCTTCTCGACACCGATCGTCGTGTCCGGACCGTGTCCGGTGTGGACGTCGGTCTCCTCCGGCAGCGTCAGCAGTCGGCTCCGGATGGAGTCGACGATGGTGTCGAAGTCGGAGTAGGAGCGACCGGTCGCGCCGGGGCCGCCCTGGAAGAGCGTGTCGCCGGTGAAGACCGCGCTGAGATCCGGGGCGTAGTAGCTGACTGCGCCGGGCGAGTGTCCAGGTGTGTGCAGCGTCTGGACCTGGAGCTCGCCGATAGGGAAGGTCTGGCCGTCGCTCAGCGGTTCGAAGCCGAGCTCCGGGTAGGTCATCCGCCACAGCACCTCGTCGGCCGGGTGCAGGTAGATGGGGGCGGCGTAGCGGTCGGAGAGTTCCCCGGCCACGGTGACGTGGTCGTCGTGGGCGTGGGTGCAGAGGATCGCGCCCACCGTCCGGTCGCCGATGACCTCGGCGATCGGGCCCAGCTCGTGCGGCGCGTCGATGACGAGGCAGAGCTCGTCGTTGCCGATCACCCAGACGTTGTTGTCGACGTCCCAGGTGCCGCCGTCCAGCGAGAAGGTCCCGCTGGTGACGGCACGGTCGATCCGCACTCCGTGGGCGCTCACAGTTCGACCACCGAACGCAGCACGTCGCCGCCGTGCATCTTCTCGAAGGCGGCCTCGATGTCGTCGATGCCGATGGTCTCGGTGACGAACTTGTCCAGCGGGAAGCGGCCCTGCAGGAAGAGGTCGACCAGCATCGGGAAGTCGCGCGAGGGCAGGCAGTCGCCGTACCAGGACGACTTCAACGCGCCACCCCGGCCAAAGACATCGATGAGCGGCAGCTCGAGGGTCATCTCGGGGTTCGGCACGCCGACGAGGACGACGGTCCCGGCGAGGTCACGGGCGTAGAACGCCTGCTTGTACGTCTCGGGACGCCCCACCGCCTCCACGACGACATCGGCGCCGAAGCCGTCGGTGACGTCCTGGATGGCCTTGACCGCCGCGTCCTGATCCAGCCCCTTGGTGTTGATGGTGTGGGTGGCGCCGAACTCCTTGGCCTGCTCCAGCTTCCGGTCGTCCACGTCGACGGCGATGATCTTGGCAGCACCGACGATGCGGGCCCCGGCGATGGCGGCCATGCCGACGCCACCGCAGCCGATGACCGCGATGCTCTGCCCGCGCTTGATGGCACCGGTGTTGACCGCCGCCCCGACGCCGGCCATGACACCGCAGCCGAGCAGACCGGCAGCGGTGGCCGGCGCGGCGGGATCGACCTTGGTGCACTGGCCGGCTGCCACCAGCGTCTTCTCGATGAAGGCGCCGATGCCGAGGGCGGGGGAGAGCTCGGTGCCGTCCTCCAACGTCATCTTCTGGGTGGCGTTGTGGGTGGCGAAGCAGTACTGCGGCTCGCCACGCTTGCAGGCCCGACACTCGCCGCAGACCGCCCGCCAGTTGAGGATCACGAAGTCCCCGGGCGCCACGTCGGTGACGCCGTCACCGACGGCCTCGACCGTCCCCGCCGCCTCGTGGCCGAGCAGGAACGGGAAGTCGTCGTTGATGCCGCCCTCGCGGTAGTGCAGATCGGTGTGGCAGACGCCGCAGGCGTCGATCTTCACCAGTGCCTCGCCCGGACCGGGGTCGGGAACGACGACGGTGACGACCTCGACCGGGGCGCCCTTGCTGCGGGCGATGACGCCCTTGACCTGCTGGCTCATGCGGAGACCTCGTATGTCGCGACGATCGTGGCCCGGCCCAGTGTGTGGCTGAAGAGGTTGAAGCCGAGGAAGGCGTTGGAGCCCTCGGCAGGAACGTCCAGGCTCTCGACGTCCACGGCGTGGACGACCACGTAATAGTGGTGCCGACCGTGACCGGGCGGCGGCGCCGCGCCGACGTACCCGGCGAACCCGCCGTCGTTCTTCAGCTGGACGGCACCGTCGGGCAGGCCGTCCTTGGCTGCGTTGGTCGGCAGCTCGGTGACCGAGGCGGGGATGTTGAAGACCGCCCAGTGCCAGAAGCCGCTGGCCGTCGGGGCGTCGGGGTCGTAGACGGTGACGGCGTAGCTCTTGGTGCCCTCGGGCGCCCCGGACCAGGACAGCTGCGGCGAGACGTCCTCCCCGCCGGCCCCCATGACGCCGGAGACCTGCGGGTTGGCCAGCGGCTGCCCCTCGGCGATGTCGGCACTGGTCAGCTCGAAGGTGGGGACCTCGGGCAGGTCGTCGTACGGGTTGCGGCTCACGAGCGCTTCCTCTCGGGACGGGATCTCTCGTGCCTTGTCCTACCGCATCCGACCCCGAGTCATGCAGCCGCGTCCGAGCTCAGCTCGCCCGGCGTCGGCTCCGCTTGATGAGCTGCCGACCCGGGCTCGTGCCCTGCGTGCTCTCGGCGAGCCAGCTGCGGAGCTTGGCGTAGACCGTCGCGTCGGCCAGCAGGTCGAAGTGGTGCTTGCCGCCACCGATGGTGTGGGCGCGGTCGGGGGCGAAGGGGATGGAGCGAATGGTCCCGACGCCGTGGGCGCTGCCGTGCTGGACGAGCAGGTCCATGGCGAAGATCCCCTCCGGTTCGCGCGACAGCGTTGCCGAGACCATCGAGTACTCGACGCCGGGGACGAGCACGGCCGGGGTGCAGTTGTCCGTCGCGTCGTCCGGGTCGAAGTCCAGCCAGTCCGCCTCGACCAGGGCCCCGTGACGC
The DNA here is from genome assembly GCF_056135305.1 of Jatrophihabitans sp. sgz311053. NCBI lineage: Bacteria > Bacillati > Actinomycetota > Actinomycetes > Jatrophihabitantales > Jatrophihabitantaceae > Jatrophihabitans > Jatrophihabitans sp. sgz311053. Next base: position 184,671 of record NZ_JBWAXP010000003.1, read on the forward strand.
AGATCCTTGATACCGACGCTGCGCTGGTTGATGAGGTCGGCCAACGGCCGGGTCTCGGGCAGTCGGGCGAGCCGGTGCGTGCCCCAGTTCGCCAATCGCTCCAACGGCGCGCCGAGGTGCGGGGTGCCGAGCCCGACGATGTGTCGCAGTCGACGCACCCACTGGTGGCCGAGGCCGTCGGCCTGGTTGGCGGCACTGCGCGCGACCAGACCGCCGAGCGAATGGCCGACGATGGCGAGGTCGCGGACCGGTGTCGGCCAGTGCGCGACGAGCTGCTCGAGCTGCTCGGCCAGCTCCAGACCGTTCGCCGAGATGTGCAGGCCGGTGTTGAAGTTCAGGTAGAGCGGCGTCCAGCCGTCGTCGTCCTGCAGCTTGGAGCCGTAGGTGGCCTCGCGGTCGCCCCAGCGCTTCTCGGCGGCGTAGGACCAGCAGCGGTCGGTCTCGCAGAGACCGTGGACGAAGACGACGAGCCGATCGCTGACCGTCCGTTCGCGGGCGTCGTGCCCGACGTTGGCCGGCACCCGGCGCAGTGGTCCGTTACCGAGCCGCAGCCGCATCTGCGGTGCGACAGCCGCCGACTCCTCGGCCATCCGATGCCCCAGGACGCCGCCGACGGCGCCGAAGGCGGCGCGGCCGCCGGGATGATCGTGGACGGAGTCGGCGGCGGGATCCTGCAGGGCGCCGGCGACGAGCCCGGCGGCGCGGGGCAGGTAGCGCACGCCGAGGCGCGTGCCGCCGTAGGCGAGGGCGGCGATGCCGTCGTGGGCCAGTTTGACGGCGGCCCCCGGTCGGCCGGCGAGACCGAAGAGGCGGGTGGCGATGGCGCCGTGCATCTCGCGGGCCGTCTCGGTGATCTCGTCCAGCGTGGTGCCGACCAGCACCCCGGTGTCCCGCATCTCGTCGCCGCGCACGCCGTCTCCTCTGCTCGTCGCTCCACTACACAGTGAACGACTGTTCACTCGTTGGCAAGCCCGGGAATGCGGCGTCCGGTTGGTGGGGTTTCGCCATCGACGTCCGGCGGGCACGACAGACTCAGACGTCGGATCCAGCGAGAAGAAGGTGGCATCGCACCATGGCCCAGGCACTGCCGCAGGGAACACCCACGCAGCTCTTCATCGACGGCGAGTGGCGCGACGGGTCGGAGGGCACCTTCGACGTCGTCGACCCCTCCACCGGTGAGGTGATCGCCGCGGTCGCCAAGGCGGGCAGTGGTGACGTCACCGCCGCCATCGACGCCGCGGCCGCCGCCCAGCCGGGCTGGGCGGCGACGGCACCCCGGCAGCGCAGTGAGGTGCTGCGCAAGGCGTTCGAGCTGATGATCGAGCGGAGCGAGGAGCTGGCGTTCCTCATGTCGCTGGAGATGGGCAAGTCCCTCACCGACGCTCGCGGCGAGGTGACCTACGCCGCCGAGTTCTTCCGCTGGTACGCCGAGGAGGCCGTGCGCGTCGGTGGCGAGGTACGGCTGGCGCCCTCGGGCGCCAACCGCATCGTCACGTTCCGCAAGCCCTTCGGTGTCGCGCTGCTGCTGACACCGTGGAACTTCCCGGCGGCGATGGCGACGCGCAAGCTCGGCCCGGCGCTTGCCGCGGGGTGCTCGGTCGTCCTCAAGCCGGCCGAGGACACCCCGCTGACGGCGCTGGCCCTGGGCAAACTGCTCACCGACGCCGGCGTCCCGGCCGGGGTGGTCAACGTCATCACCACCGACGTGCCGGGTCCCGCTGTCGAGACCGCGCTGAACGACGACCGCGTCCGCAAGCTCTCCTTCACCGGCTCCACCGGCGTCGGGTCGCTGCTGCTCAAGCAGGCGGCCGGCAAGATCATCGACTCCTCCATGGAGCTGGGTGGCAACGCGCCGTTCCTGGTCCTGGACGACGCCGACCTGGATCTGGCCATCGAGGGTGCCATGCTGGCGAAGATGCGCAACGGCGGTCAGGCCTGTACCGCCGCCAACCGCTTCATCGTCGCCGAGTCCGTCGCCGCGGAGTTCGAGGCGAAGCTCGTCGCGAAGATGTCCGAGCTGACGCTCGGCCCCGGCACGGCCGAGGAGACCAAGCTCGGTCCGATGATCAACGCCAAGCAGCGCGACGGCATCGCCGACAAGGTCGCGCGCAGCGTCGCGGCCGGGGCGCGGGTCGCGCTCGGCGGCAACGCCCCGGAGCGTCCCGGCTTCTTCTACGAGGCGACCGTCCTCAGCGACGTGCCCCGTGACGCCCCCGTCGCGACCGACGAGGTCTTCGGACCGGTGGCCTCGATCATCACCGTCACCGACGACGACGACGCCGTCGCGCTGGCCAACTCGACCGAGATGGGCCTCACCGGCTACGTCTACACCCGCGACCTCGCCCGCGGGCTTCGCATCAGCGAGCGTCTCGAGGTCGGGATGATCGGCCTCAACCGCGGCCTGGTCAGCGACCCCGCCGCCCCCTTCGGCGGCGTCAAGCAGTCCGGGCTGGGCCGGGAGGGTGGTTTCGAGGGCATCGACGAGTACCTCGAGACCACCTACGTCGCGACGAACTGGTAGCCCGCTCCGTCCCGCGGTGGGGCCTCCGTTCCGCGCCGGCCCCCTGTTGCGCGCTGGCCCCCTTGTATAGCGCGCTAACCCCACCTGTAGCGCCGAGTGGTCGATTTCCGAGATGAGTGGTCACCGCGCGGGCGACCACTCACCCCGGAAATCGACCACTCGGCGCACAGGCAGACGGCGGCGTCCAGCGCAAATGCCGATGGACGCAGCTGTGGACAACTCGGACCTGTCCACAGCACCGAGCGATCCGAGCGTGCCGACGTCCCGGAGCGTGCAGTCTCCATTCCGTGACCCCGCTCGAGGGCGATACCAAGCTGCATCACGACTGCGTTGCCGCGCTGGCCGTCTGCGATCAGCAGTCCGTCATCTGCGGCCTCACCGCGGCGAGGGTGCACGGGCTCTGGCTGCCGGCGATCGGCGCGGAGATCCACGTCGCGGTGGCGACGCCGGGAGAGTTCGGACGACGCATGATCCGAAGTCGCCGGTGCGACGTCATCGCGCATCGGCGCCAGTTGCAGGACGGGGAGCGAACGTGGGTGAGCGGCATCGCTGTCACGTCGCTTGCTGTCACCTGGTTCGACCTTGCAGCCGTGCTGACGCTGCCCGCTCTCGTCGCCGCCGGCGACAGTGCGCTCCGCTCGGGTGGCACCAGGGCCGCGTTGGCCGAGGTGGTCCGCGCGAGGTCGGGACATCGCGGGGTGCGTCGTGCTCGAGAGGCCCTCGGCCTGGTGGATGCTCGGTCTCGGTCGCGCCCGGAGAGCCACCTCCGCGTGGCCACCGCTGCGGTGGATCTCCCTCGCTTCGAGGTCAACGTTCCGGTTCACCGGGACGAGGGTGGCTGGCTCGCCGAGCCTGATCTGTCGCTGGGCGCAGCGAAGATCGCGCTGGAGTACCAGGGCGAGGATCACGGCACGCCGCAGCGCCTGCGGCGCGACCTGACTCGTGCCTTCGATCTGCGCGAAGAAGGCTGGGTCGTCTTGTCCTATGGGCCGGCCGAGGTCTTCGGTCGGCCGTGGCAGATCACCGCCGAGATCCGGCGCGAGGTTCGAGCGCGGCGTCCTGACCTGCTGAGAGGTCGCGCGCCGCGACGTCACGCTCCCCGTTCACGGACTCGTTCCGCTGCCTGATTGCAGGCTGGGTCGGGATGGCGGCCGTCGCTCGTTGCCGAGTGGTCGATTCCCGCACCCAGTGGTCGCATCAGGGGTGACCACTGGCCAGAAAGATCGACCACTCGGCACCGAGCGGCGCAGGGGTGCTGGGGACGGGGGTGCTGGGGACGGGGGTGCTGGGGACGGGGGTGCTGGGACGGGAGCGGGGGGAGGGGAGCGCGCGGACGGGAGCGCGGGGGATCAGGCGGCGAGGGACTGCGTGATCCGACGGGCGCCGGCGAGCAGCAGCGGACCGAGCCGTTGGCCGGGGGAGCGCCCCAGTCGCTCGATCGGACCGGAGACCGAGAGGGCACCGAGCAGCTCGCCCTCGGGAGAGAGCACCGGGGCAGAGACCGAGGCGACGCCCGCCTCCCGCTGCCCGACCGACTGCGCCCAGCCGCGGCGTCGCACCTCGGCCAGTGAGCGGGGCGGGAACTCCGCCCGCGCCAGCAGCTCGGTGACGCTGCCCGGATCCGACCAGGCGCAGAGCACCTGTGCCCCGGAGCCTGCGGTCAGTGGTAGCCGACTCCCCACCGGGACCGTGGTCCGCAACCCGTGGCTGCGTTCGGCGGCGGCCACGCAGATGCGCTCGGCACCGTCACGGCGGTACAGCTGCGTGCTCTCACCGCACTCGTCGCGCAGCCAGGCGAGCACCGGCCCGGCGGCCGAGACGACGGGATCGGGCAGGGCGGCGGCGAACTCGCCCACCCGGGAACCGAGGACGAAGCGTCCCTCGGGGTCACGCCCGAGCAGCCGGTGCACCTCGAGCGCGACGGCGAGGCGGTGGGCGGTGGCGCGGGGAAGCCTGGTCGTCTCGACCAGGTCGGCCAGCGCGCGCGGCGCGGCGGCGACGGCGGCGAGGATGGCCACCGTCTTGTCGACGACACCGATCCCGCTCTCGCCGTCACGGTTGTGCCGAGCGCCGTCGCTGCTAGGCTGTCCCATACAGCGATACTATTGTCTCAGAAAATGAGACGCAAGCAGCGGAGGATCTGATGGGCAAGACGCTCGCGGAGAAATTGTGGGACAGCCACGTCGTGCGCTCGGCCGCCGGTGAGCCGGACCTGCTCTACATCGACATGCACCTCATCCACGAGGTGACCAGCCCGCAGGCCTTCGACGGACTGCGCCTGGCCGGCCGGCCGGTGCACCGCCCGGACCTCACGCTCGCCACCGAGGACCACAACACCCCGACCGACTACACGCTGCCGCTCGTCGGCACGCAGTCCATCAAGGACGAGGTCAGCCGCACCCAGATCGAGACGCTGCGCCGCAACTGTGAGGAGTTCGGCGTCCGCATCTACCCCATGGGCCACGATGAGCAGGGCATCGTCCACGTGGTCGGCCCGCAGCTCGGCATCACCCAGCCCGGCATGACCATGGTCTGCGGCGACTCGCACACGTCAACGCACGGCGCCTTCGGCTCGATCGCCTTCGGTATCGGCACCAGCCAGGTCGAGCACGTGCTCGCGACGCAGACGCTGCCCCTGGACCGCCCGAAGACCATGGCCGTCACCGTCAACGGCGAGCTCGCCGACGGGGTCACCCCCAAGGACGTCATCCTCGCCGTCATCGCCAAGACCGGCACCGGTGGCGGTCAGGGCTACATGGTCGAGTACCGCGGCACCGCCTTCGAGGCGATGACCATGGAGGGCCGCATGACGGTCTGCAACATGAGCATCGAGTGGGGCGCGCGCTGCGGCATGATCGCGCCGGACGAGACCACCTTCGCCTACGTGAAGGGCCGCGACCACGCTCCCAAGGGCGAGCAGTGGGATGCCGCCGTCGAGTACTGGAAGAGCCTGCGGACCGACGACGACGCCGAGTTCGACGCCGAGGTCGTCCTCGACGCCGCCGACATCACGCCGTTCGTCACGTGGGGGACCAACCCGGGGCAGGGCGCGCCGCTGTCGGCCGCCGTCCCCGACCCGGCCGACTTCGCCGACGAGAGCGACCGCGTGGCGGCCGAGAAGGCGTTGGCCTACATGGGTCTCGAGGCCGGGACGCCGCTGCGCGACATCAAGGTCGACACCGTCTTCGTGGGCTCTTGCACCAACGGCCGCATCGAGGATTTGCGCGCCGCCGCGCAGATCCTGGAGGGGCGCAAGGTCGCCGACGGCGTCCGGGTGCTCGTCGTGCCCGGCTCGATGCGGGTCCGCAAGCAGGCCGAGGCCGAAGGCCTGGACAAGGTCTTCGTCGCGGCCGGTGCCGACTGGCGGCAGGCCGGCTGCTCGATGTGCCTGGGCATGAACCCCGACCAGCTCGCCCCCGGCGAGCGGAGCGCCTCGACCTCCAACCGCAACTTCGAAGGACGGCAGGGCAAGGGCGGCCGGACCCACCTGGTCTCGCCGCTCGTCGCCGCCGCCACGGCCGTCACCGGCCACCTCGCCAGCCCGGCCGACCTGTAAGGAGCGCACCGATGGACAAGTTCACCACCCACACCGGCACCGCCGTCCCGTTGCGCCGCAGCAACGTCGACACCGACCAGATCATCCCGGCCGTCTACCTCAAGCGGGTCACCCGCACCGGGTTCGAGGACGGTCTCTTCCAGGCGTGGCGCGCCAACGAGCCCGACTTCGTGCTCAATCAGTCGCGCTTCGACGGTGCGACCATCCTGGTCGCCGGTCCCGACTTCGGCACCGGCAGCTCCCGCGAGCACGCGGTCTGGGCGCTCACCGACTACGGCTTCAGGGTGGTCATCTCGCCGCGCTTCGCCGACATCTTTCGCGGGAACTCGCTCAAAGCCGGACTGCTGACCGTCCAGCTCGCGGAGAAGATCGTGCAGCGGCTCTGGGACGACATCGAGACCGATCCCGGCACCGAGGTCACCGTCGACCTGGTCGAGCGGCAGGTGCGTTGGGCCGGCGAGGTGCACGACTTCGAGCTGGACGACTACTCCCGCTGGCGGCTGCTGGAAGGCCTCGACGACATCGGTCTCACCCTCAAGCACGTCGACGCCGTCAGGGCCTACGAGGACGGCCGCAAGCCGTGGTTGCCGGCCGTTTCGGCGTGATCTTGGGGTGATCTTCTGCAGAAAGGCCTGCGACACAGGCCTTCTGCGTTGTTCACGGGCACCGAACGGCCTAGCGTGACTGACGAAGCGACCATCCCTTGGTCGAGCGATCGGTCCCGGGAGGACTAGGTGCCAAACAAGGCTCAATTCGTCGACATGCTCGCTGAGCGTCTCGACGGTGACAAGAAGCGTGCCGCCGCTGCTCTCGATGCGGTGATCGACAGCGTGTACGCCGCTATCGCGACGGGCGAGAAGGTCGCCATCACCGGCTTCGGCGTCTTCGAGCGGCGCGACCGCGCCGCCCGTACCGCGCGCAACCCCGCGACCGGTCAGCAGGTGAGCGTGGCTGCTTCGCGCGTACCGGCCTTCCGGCCCGGCAGCGAGTTCCGCCAGGTCGCCGGTGGTGCGAGCGAGATCCTTCGCGAGCGTTCCGAGCGCACCCAGGCCGCGGTGGCCAAGGCCTACGAGTCGGCCCGCGAGGCGCCGTCGCGTGCCGCGTCCGTGGTGAAGGACGCGCAGTCCGCGCTGCAGGAGGCGCAGGACCGTGCCACCACCGTCGTGCAGGATGCCGTCGAGGCGGTGCGCGAGGCTCCGGCCACCATCGTGGCTGCGGTCCGCGGATCGGCGCCGGCGAAGGCAGCTCGCAAGGCGGCCAAGAAGACGGCGGCCAAGAAGCTCCCCGCCAAGACGAGCGGTCCTGCCACGAAGTCGGTGGCCGGCAGCGTCCTGCCGTCGGAGAAGCCGGCCGCAGCCGCAGCGAAGGCCGTGAAGAAGGTGGCCGCGAAGAAGGCTCCGGCGAAGGCCGCGAAGAAGGCCGCTGCCACGGCGGCGAAGTCGACGGCTCCGGCGAAGAAGGCGGCGAAGAAGGCGGCCACCACGGCGGCGAAGTCGACGGCTCCGGCCAAGAAGGCGGCGAAGAAGGCCGCCACCACCGCGACGAAGTCGACGGCTCCGGCCAAGAAGGCCGCGAAGAAGGCCGCCACCACCGCGACGAAGTCGACGGCTCCGGCCAAGAAGGCCGCGAAGAAGGCCGCCACCACGGCGACCGCCCCGGCGAAGAAGGCCGCCAGCAAGGCCGCAGCCAAGACGGCCCCGGCCAAGAAGGCGCCGGCCAAGAAGGCGCCGGCCAAGAAGGCGCCGGCCAAGAAGGCGCCCGCCAAGAAGGCACCCGCCAAGAAGGCACCCGCCAAGAAGGCACCCGCCAAGAAGAGCTGAGAGCAGCATCGGGTGGGGCGTCCGGCTACGGCCGGGCGCCCCATTCTCGTCTCCTGGCCAATCGGGGAGCGCTGGTCCCGCTCAGCGGGATCGGCACTCCCGAATCGGGAGACCGGGTCAGCCCCGAGCGGCGTGACCGTAGTAGTCGGCGCTGACAACCTCATCGTCGACGAGGGTGAAGACCCAGGCCGCACCCTTCTTGGTGCTGCCGTCCGATGTCCACGGCGCCAGCGTCTTCACCAGGCCGGGGATGGTGGTGCCCTGGCTGCTCACCACGCTCACCGTGCCGGGGCGGGCAAGATCGAGCAGCGAGCGACGCGCAGCGTCGGGGGCGAGCTCGTAGTCCTCGTCGGAGAATGCCGCCGCCACCGCGACACTCGTGCCGAGGGACTCGGCGAACGGCGCCACCGTCTGCACGCATCGCAGCGGTGAGGCCGAGACGATCGCGTCGGGCCGGCCGAAGCGGCCGAGGAAGGTGACCAGGCGCTCTGCCTGCTCGACGCCGGCACGTTCCAGCGGCCGGTCGTTGTCGTCGCCGTGCCACTCGCTGCGCCTGCCCGCCTTGGCATGCCGCACCAGGACCACGACGGCATCCGGCACGGGCAGCGAGATGGCCTCGGCGAGGACGTCCCGCTCGATGTCGTAGCTGAGCAGCTCGGCCGCCGCGGCGGGCTCCAGCCACCGCATCTCGTCCACCTCGTCGGAGGCCACGAAGTCGCCGGCGAGGTAACGCATCAGCCAGAACGACACCGTCTTGGGGGCGTCACCGACGGTGTAGCCGATGCGACGCAGCCGCCGCGAGACGGCGACGGTGGCACCGATCTCCTCGGCCACCTCGCGGACCGCGGCGGCGAGCTCGGACTCGCCGTTGTCGAGCTTGCCCTTGGGCAGTGACCAGTCGTCGTAGCGCGAACGGTGCACGACGGCGATCTCGATGGAGCCGCCGACGCCGTCCCGCCTGCGCCAGACGATCCCCCCGGCTGCACGGATCGTTGCCGCCACCGCTACTCGCCGCGGTCGGCGAGCCGCTTCATCAGCAGCTCCTGGTAGTCGTTGCGCGCGCCGCCGGACTGCGCCCAGGTGCCGTCGGCCTGCAGGTCCCATGCCGCGGTGTCGGCTTCGAAGGCCGAGTCCAGGGTGGTCTGCAGGTGCGCGCGGGCGTTGCGGTCCGACACCTGGACCAGCACCTCGACGCGCCGGTCGAGGTTGCGGTGCATGAGGTCGGCCGACCCCATCCAGTACTCCGGTTCGCCGTCCCCGCCGAAGTAGTACACCCGGGAGTGCTCGAGGAAGCGGCCCAGGATGGAGCGGCAGCGGATGTTCTCCGACAGCCCCGGCACGCCGGCACGGATGGTGCAGAACGTCCGGACCAGCAGCTCGATCCGGACGCCGGCCTGCGACGCCCGATAGAGCGCGTCGATGGTCTGCTCGTCCACGAGGTGGTTGGTCTTGAAGCGGATCAGCGCCGGTCGGCCCTGCCGCGCGAACTCGATCTCGCGCTCGATGCGTTCGATCAGTCCTGCGCGAATTCCCTGCGGGGCGACCAGCAGCGACCGGTAGTCGGTCTGCCGGGAGTACCCGGTGAGGACGTTGAAGAGGTCGGTGAGGTCGGCGCAGATCGCCTCGTCGGCGGTGAACAGGCCCAGGTCCTCGTACATCCGCGCGGTCTTCGGGTGGTAGTTGCCGGTGCCGACGTGCGCGTACCGCTTGATCTGGTTGCCCTCCTGCCGGACCACCAGCGCCGTCTTGCAGTGGGTCTTCAGCCCGACGAAGCCGTAGACGACATGGCAGCCGGCCCGCTCCAGCGCCCTGGCCCACTTGATGTTGGCCTGCTCGTCGAAGCGGGCCTTGATCTCCACCAGCGCCACGACCTGCTTGCCGGCCTCGGCGGCGTCGATGAGCGCGTCGACGATAGGGGAGTCACCCGAGGTGCGGTACAGCGTTTGCTTGATGGCCAGCACCCGCGGATCGGCGGCGGCCTGCTCGATGAAGCGCTGCGTGCTGGTCGCGAACGACTCGTAGGGGTGGTGCACCAGCACGTCACCGTCGCGCAGCGTGGCGAAGACCGACTTCGGCGTCTCGCCCTCGGCGAAGCGCGGGTTCGTGGTGGGGACGAACGGGCGCTCCTTCAGCGCGGGCCGGTCGATGTCGGCGATCTGGTGCAGCGAGCTCAGGTCCAGCAGCCCCGGTACCCGGATGACGTCGTCGCGGTCGACGTCGATCTCGCTGGCGAGCAGGTCCACGACCTCGTCGTCGATGTCGTCGGTGACCTCCAGCCGGACGGCGGGGCCGAACCGGCGGCGGACCAGTTCCCGCTCGAGGGCCTGCAGCAGGTCCTCGTCGCGGTCCTCCTCGACCTCGACGTCGGCGTTGCGGGTCACCCGGAAGACGTGGTGCTCCACGACCTCCATGCCGGGGAAGAGCAGGGACAGGTGGGCGGCGATGAGGTCCTCGAGCGGCAGGTACTCGGCCTCGACCGCGCTCTGCGACACGACGACGAAGCGCGGGACGTTGTTGGGCACCTTGACCCGCGCGAAGCGCTGCACGTCCTCGTTCGGGTCGCGGACGATCACGGCCAGGTTCAGCGACAGCCCCGAGATGTAGGGGAAGGGGTGGGACGGGTCGACGGCCAGCGGCGTCAGCACCGGGAAGACCTTCGCGCGGAAGTACTCGGCCAGCCGCCCCCGCTCCTCGTCGTCCAGGTCGTCCCAGCGGCGCACGTGGATGCCCTCGGCCTCCAGCCGCGGGGTGATGTCGTCGCGGAAGCAGAGCGCGTGCCGGGTGACGAGCTCGCGGGTGCGCTCGGCGAGGGTGGCGAGCACCTTGCGCGGGGAGAGGCCGTCGGCCGACTGCACCTGCAGTCCCATGTCGGCGCGACGCTTCAGCCCGGCGACTCGCACCATGTAGAACTCGTCGAGGTTGCTGGCGAAGATGGCGAGGAACTTGAGCCGCTCCAGCAGCGGCTGCTCGACGTCCTCGGCGAGTGCGAGCACCCGCGCGTTGAAGGCCAGCCAGGAGAGCTCGCGGTTGCTGAAGCGGTCGTCGGGGAGGTCCTCGACGTGCGTCACCTCGGCCACCATGTCGCCCTCGGGAACGGCGTCGGACGGATCCAGCGACGCCACTGCGCTCTCGGAACTCATGCGCCGATCATCCCAACCCAAGGTGAACGGCCGGAGCCGACACTCGGCTCGCGAGCAGCGCCGTCGTCGCCGGGCCGACGCCGAGCTCGGCCGCTGCCGTCTCGAGGTCGTCCGGGGTGTCGACGTCCCGGCGCAGCCCCGCCCCGGCCGGCAGCGCGGTGGCGATCTCGCCGTGCCGTCGCGCCGACTCCGGACCGAAGCGAGGCTCCAGGGCGACGCCGGGATGTCCCGCCAGCATGGTGGTTCCGACGCCGTCGGCGTCCGGCACGAAGGCCGGGCCCGCCACACTGCCGGCCTCGACCAGAGCGTCGGCCAGGTCGCTCGGTTGCAGCGCGGGGAGGTCGCCGACGAGCAGGGCCACGCCGTCGGCCGGCCAGCTGCGGGCCGAGTGCTCGGCGCCGTCGAGCAGCGCGCCGTTGAGGCCGGGGCGACGCTGGACGAGATGGTCCGGCACGACGGCCAGCGCGGAGGCTTGGCTGCCGTCCCCGGTGTCCAGGACGAGCAGGATCCGCGCCACCCCGGCGGCGGCCCGAGCGGCGGCGATGGTGTCGCTGCGCAGGGCCTCGACCAGCGCGCGGTGCGCTGCCGCGTCCGGGCTAGCCGAGGCCAATCGGGACTTCGCGGCGGTGAGCGACTTGACCGGGATGACCACAGTCCAGCGCATGGTTACGAGCTTACGGACGGCCATACGGCAGACTGCACGGCGCGGGAGCTGTCATCGCGCGACCGGGACAGTGGGACACGAGGGAGATCCAGGTAGTGGCGAGGCTCCATAAGCGGCGTAGGTGGGGACATGGCGAGCCGATGGGGCCGGGGTGGCGTTTCGTCTGGCTCGTGCTCTATTACCCGGTCTCCGGTCTGTTCCGGCTGACGTATCGCAAGGCCGACCGGCTGGCCGAGACCGGGCCGATGATCATCGTGACCAATCACGTGTCGCACGTCGACCCGTTCCTCGTGGCGAAGTTCGTCCTCGACGCCGGCCGGGTGCCGCGGTTCCTGGCCAAGGAGTCCATCTTCGGCGTCCCCGCCGTCGGCTGGGGCATGCGCATCATGGGGCACATCCCGGTCCGCCGCGGCACGACCGACGCGCGGCAGTCGCTGGCTGCCGCCGTCGAGGCGCTGCGCGAGGGCAAGGTCATCGTGCTGCACCCCGAGGGGACGGTGACGCGTGATCCGGCGGGCTGGCCGATGGCCGGCAAGACGGGGGCCGCACGGCTGGCAACCCTGGTCCCCGACGTCCCCGTCGTCCCCGTCGCGCAGTGGGGCGTCCAGCAGCAGGTCGACCTCTACCACAAGAAGGTCAAGCTCTTCCCGCGTCCGCGCCACGTCATCTCCGTCGGCGAGCCGATCGACCTGTCGCAGTTCGCGGGACGCGGCAGCGGTCCCGCCGTGCTGCGGGAGATCACCGACGTCATCATGAACCGGCTCCGTGCCGATGTCGCCGAGCTGCGGGGGGTCCCCGAGCCGGACGGGCAGCTCTACCGCTGGACGAGGGTCGGCGAGCACCCCGGCGACGCGGCGTGACCCGCGCCGTCGTCCTGGGCGCCGGCAACTGGGGCACGGCCTTCGCCAAGGTGCTCGTCGAGGCCGGCAACGACGTCATGCTCTGGGCCCGGCGTGAGGAGCTCGCCGCCCGGATCACGCGGACGCACCACAACGAGGACTACCTGGCCGGGGTCGAGCTGCCGGCCGAACTCCGGGCCACGCACGACGCTGCCGCCGCGCTGGCGGGGGCCGAGCTGGTCGCCATCGCCATCCCGTCGCAGACGCTGCGGGCCAACCTGGAGCAGTGGGCGCCGCTGCTCGCCCCGGACGCCACCGTCGTGAGCCTGATGAAGGGTGTCGAGCTCGGCACGACCAAGCGGATGAGCGAGGTCATCGCCGAGGTGGCCGGTGTCGCCGCCGAGCGCATCGCCGTCGTCAGCGGACCGAACCTCGCACTCGAGATCGCGCAGCGACAGCCGACCGCGACCGTCGTCGCCTGCGCCGACGAGGCACGGGCCGAGGCGGTGCAGGCGGCGTGCCGGACGCCGTACTTCCGCCCGTACACCAACACCGACGTCGTCGGTTGCGAGCTCGGCGGAGCAGTCAAGAACGTCATCGCGCTGGCCTGCGGCATCGGCCAGGGGCTGGGCTTCGGGGACAACTCGCTCGCCTCCATCATCACCCGCGGCCTGGCAGAGACGGCGCGTCTGGGCGAGGCCCTGGGCGCCGACCCGCTCACCTTCGCCGGGCTGGCCGGACTCGGTGACCTGGTCGCCACCTGCAACTCACCGCTGTCGCGGAACCGGAGCTTCGGCGAGCGGCTCGGCCAGGGTGACAGCCTCGACGAGGCGCAGGACGCGACCCACGGCCAGGTCGCCGAGGGCGTGAAGTCGTGCCGCTCCGTGTTGGAGCTCGCCCGCCGCCACGACATCGAGGTCCCCATCACCGCCGCGGTCGAGGCGGTCTGCTTCCGCGGCCTGGCGCCCCGGCAGATGGTGGACTTGCTCATGTCGCGCTCGATGAAGTCCGAAAGCTGAAGCGTCGACCCGTAGGGTCGTCAGCCGTGAGCAAGCGCATCCGCATCGCGGTGATCTACGGCGGCCGCAGCAGCGAGCACGGCATCTCGGTCGTCTCGGCCGGCAGTGTCCTCAACGCGCTGGACCCTGGGCGCTATGACATCGTCCCGATCGGCATCACGCAGGCCGGGCAGTGGGTGCTGACCGACGCCTCGCCGGAGTCGCTGGCCATCGCCGGCCGCACGCTGCCGCAGGTCGAGGACGGCACCGCCGTGGTGCTGGCCCCGGCCTCGTCCGAGGTCGTCACGCTCGACGCCGGCCACGCGACGCAGACGCTGGCGTCGGTCGACGTCGTCTTCCCCGTCCTGCACGGTCGCTTCGGCGAGGACGGCACCATCCAGGGGCTGCTCGAGATGACCGGGGTCCCGTACGTGGGGCCGGGTGTCTTCGCCAGCGCCGCCGGGATGGACAAGGAGTTCACCAAGATCCTGCTCCGCGCCGCTGGTCTCGACGTCGGCGAGTTCGCGGTGCTGCGACGGGGCCGGCCGTGGTCGGCCGTGGACCTGGAGCCGCTGGGGCTGCCGGTCTTCGTCAAGCCCGCCCGCGCCGGGTCGAGCGTCGGCATCACCCGCGTCGCGGACTGGAGCGAGCTGGACGAGGCCGTCGAGCTCGCCTTCAGCCACGACGACAAGGTGCTGGTGGAGGCCGCCGTCAGCGGTCGCGAGATCGAGTGCGGCGTCCTGGAGTTCGAGGACGGGCTGCCGCGGGCAAGCGTGCCGGCCGAGATCCGGCTGCGGCCGGGACACGACTGGTACGACTTCGAGGCCAAGTACCTCGACGACGCCTGCGACTTCGACATCCCGGCCCGGGTGGACGACGAGCTCATCGCCGCCGTCCGAGACGCCGCCTGCCGCGCCTTCACCGCCCTGGACTGCACGGGGTTGGCCCGGGTGGACTTCTTCGTCACCGCCGAGGGGCGTGTCGTCGTCAACGAGGTCAACACGATGCCCGGCTTCACCCCGATCTCGCTCTTCCCGCGGATGTGGGCGGCCACCGGGGTGGACTACCCCGAGCTGGTGGACCGCCTCGTCGCCGCCGCGCTGCGGCGGGGGGCCTGACCCGACGTCACCTGATCACCAGCGTCCGCAGCAGCCGATCGGCGTCGGCGTCGGGGTCGTCGGTGAGCCCGGTGTGGACCGGGCCCGGCTGCACCACGGTCGAGCGAGGCGCGGTGAGCCAGCGGAAGCGCCGTCCCAGCTTCTCCTCACCGCCGGGACCGGCGCCCTCGCAGGTGCCGGCCAGCCGCTGCAGCGCGGCGTCGATGGCCTCGACGGCTGCGTCGGGGTCCAGTGCCCGCAGCCGATGAGCGTCGAGATGGACCTTGGCCCGCAGGTACGACCGCTCCGGGCAGTAGACGATCACGCCGGCGTTGACGAACTCGTCGCGCTCGACCCGGGGCACCGCCCGGATCACGGCGTATTCGAAGGGCACCCTCATGCCAGCGCCTCGATCACACCGGGGAGCCAGCTGTCGCGGGCGGCGAGCCGTGCTGCCAGCACGTCGACGTAGGCGGCCCGGACCGCCTGCGGGGAGGCGAAACCGGGCTCGTCGAGCAGCCACTCGTCCGGGACCAGGGCGGTCACCGCCGACAGCACGTCACGGTCCAACCGCGGTGCCAGCACCGCGTCGGCGGCGACCACGTCGGGACGGTTGTTGCGCAGCGCATGGTCGGCGGCGTCGTACGGGCGGGTGGCGGCGGCCTCGGCCGAGGACCACCGGTGGTGGAAGGTGAGCGCCGCGCCGTGGTCGATGAGGTAGGGCGTGCCGTGCCAGAGCAGCATGTTGGGGTTGCGCCACGAGCGGTCCACGTTGCCGGTGAGGGCGTCGAACCACACCACCGCTCCGGCGAGGTCGGCCGGCACCACCGCGCTGGCGTCGAGGTCCAGCGCGCCGGGGAGGAAGTCCACGCCGAGGTTGCGGCCGGGGCTCGCCCGCAGCAGATCCTGGACCTCCTCGTCCGGCTCGTTGGCCGCCAACGTCGCGTCCAGCTGGACCGTGACGAGCCGCGGCACCGGCAGCCCGAGCGCGCGTGCGAGCTCGCCGACGATCACCTCGGCGACGAGGGCCTTGCGTCCCTGCCCGGCTCCGACGAACTTCACGACGTAGATGCCGAGGTCGTCGGCCTCCATCAGGCCGGGCAGTGAGCCGCCTTCCCGCAACGGGGTCACGTAGCGGGTCGCCGTCACGTGCGCGAGCGGTGTCACGTCCCGCAGCTTACGGACGGGAGGCGAGCTTGATCTTTGCGGCGATTCCGACGAATGTGTGCCGAAGCTGACAATCGTCGAAGGAGCACATGTGAGTCGCCTCGGCCGTCTCGCCGGCACCAGCGCCGGCGCGGCACTCTGCGTCGCCCTCCTCGCCGCGGCGGGGGTCCCTGCCGGTACGCCGGCCGACGCGGCGCGTCCGCGTTTCACGCCGGGCGCCGCCGGCGTGGGGGATCCCTACTTCCCCAAGCTCGTCAACGGCGGCTTCAACATCGAGCACTACGACCTCGACCTCGGCTACGTCCCGAGCCGGCGGCGGCTGTCCGGGGTGGCCACCCTGCGCGCCAAGGCGACGCAGAACCTGTCGCGCTTCGACCTCGACCTCGCCGGCATGACCGTCCGCAGCGTCCGTGTCAACGGCACCGCGGCCCGCTTCAGCCGCGCCGCGGGGGAGCTGGTCATCACGCCGAGGCACGGGCTGCCGAAGGCACGACGCTTCACAGTGGCGGTCCGTTACGACGGCTCGCCGCGGACGATCACCGGCTCGCCGATCGTCTTCGGCGCCGACTACGGGTGGCAGTACACCAAGGACGGCGCCTTCGTCGGCGACGAGCCGAACGCGGCCCACACCTGGTTCCCCTCCAGCGACCATCCGAGCGACAAGGCCTCCTACACGTTCCGGGTGACGGTCCCGCGGGGCACGCAGGTCATCGCCAACGGCAAGCTGCGCAGGCAGACGAGCGTCGCCGCGGGCACCCGTTACGTGTACGACGAGACGAAGCCGATGGCGACCTACCTGGCGACCATCGACATCGGCCGGTGGAGCTTCCGACACGGCAGGACCAAGGGCGGTATCCCGTCCACCATGGCCGTCGACACCACGCTGGCGGCGAAGGCGCGGGCGGCGAGGTTCTTCGCCGACACCAACCGGATCACCGACTTCTGGTCCAGAACCTTCGGGAAGTACCCCTTCACCTCCACCGGCGCGATCATCGACGACCTGCCCAACGTGGGCTTCTCGCTGGAGACGCAGACCCGGCCGCTCTACGGCTCGGTGGTGGACGTGGGGACGATCGCCCACGAGCTGTCCCACCAGTGGTTCGGCGACGCGGTCTCGGTGAAGCAGTGGCGCGACATCTGGCTCAACGAGGGCTTCGCCACCTTCGCGGCGGCTTACTGGAGCGAGCACACCGGCGGCGCGAGCACCTACTCCGGCTTCAAGCGGGCCTACGACCGGGTGCCGGCTTCGGACCGGTTCTGGAAGCAGCGCATCGCCGAGCCCCGCCGCGACACCATGTTCAGCGCCGCCGTCTACAACCGCGGCGGGATGACGCTGGCCGTGCTGCGGCACAAGCTGGGCAACGCCACGTTCTTCCGGCTGCTGCGCACGTGGGTCGCGCAGCACCGCTACGGCAACGCCTCGACGGCGCAGTTCGTGGCCCTCGCCGAGATGATCTCGCATCGGGACCTGTCGGCGTTCTTCACGCGCTGGCTCTACACCGCGCGCAAGCCTGCCAGCTTCAGCTGACCGACCCGGCCGGGCGCACCTCCTGGATGTTCCAGGAGTTGCCGTCGGGGTCCTGGAAGTGGATGAAGCGACCCCACGGCAGCTCCTCGATGTCGGTGACGGGGGCGCCGCGCGCGCTGAGCTCGGCGTGCGCGGCGGCCGCGTCGGAGACCACCAGTTGCAGTCCCTCGAGTGAGCCCGGCGCCATGGTGGTGAGTCCCTCGCCGATGCAGATCGAGCAGCCCGAGCCCGGTGGCGTCAGCTGGACGAAGCGCAGCTCGTCGCTGACCCGCTCGTCGTGGTCGGCGGTGAAGCCGATCTTGTCGACGTAGAACGCCTTGGCCGCGTCGACATCGCTGACCGGCACGCACATCAGTTCGAGGCGGTAGTCCATGCCCCTCGGGTTACCCGGTTTTGGCGGGCTAACTTGGCATATCAAGTCAGCCCGCCAAAACCGATGGGGGGGTGGACGGGGCCGTCAGGCGATGGCGCCGGCCTCGCGCAGCCGGGCCAGCTCGTCCTCACCCAGGCCCAGCTCGGCGAGCAGGGCGGCGCTGTCCGCGCCGGTGTCGGGGACGCTGCCGACCTCGCCGGGCGTCTTCGAGAACTTCGGCGCGGGGCCGGGTACGTGTGCGCCCTTGACCTCGGTGTAGGTCCCGCGGGCCACGTTGTGCGGGTGCTCCAGCGCCTCGGCGAGGGTGAGGACGGGGGCGACGCAGGCGTCCAACGGCTCGAACATCGCGGCCCACTCGTCGCGGGTCTTGGCCTTGAACGCCTCGGTGAGCCATTCGCGGCAGGCCCGCCACTGCTTCGGGTCGTAGGGACCGGGCGTCCCCTCGACCTCGCGGCCGAGCGTGGTGACCAGCGCGGCCCAGAACTGCGGCTCCAATGCGCCCACGGCGACCCACTTGCCGTCCGCGGTCTCGTAGCAGCCGTAGTTGGGGGAGCCGCCGTCGAGCAGGTTCGCGCCGCGGCGGTCCTGCCAGGCGCCCAGGCCCACCATCGTGCGGGTCATCGTGCCGAGGTAGGCGGCGCCCTCGGTCATGGCGACGTCCACGACCTGCCCTTCACCGGACGTCCGGGCGTGCAGCACGCCGGCGAGCACCCCGGTGACCAGGAACATCGAGCCGCCGCCGAAGTCGGCGACGTAGTTGATCGGCGGGACCGGAGGCCCGTCGGCGGAGCCGATGCCGTGCAGCAGTCCGGTGACGGCGAGGTAGGTGATGTCGTGACCCGCTGTCGGCGCAAGCGGGCCGTGCTGGCCCCAGCCGGTCATCCGGCCGTAGACCAGCTTGGGGTTGCGCGCCAGGACCTCGTCCGGCCCGATCCCCAGCCGCTCGGCCACACCGGGACGGAACCCCTCGACGAGGACGTCCACCGACTCGGCCAGCCGCAGCACCACCTCGGCGGCGCCGGGCTTGCGGAGGTCCAGGCCGAGCGAGCGCCGGCCGCGTCCCATCGCGGTGGCGGTCATGATCGAGCCGAGGTCGCCGCCGCCGGCGAGCCGGTCGATGCGGATCACCTCGGCACCGAGGTCGGCCAGCAGCATTCCGGCCAGCGGCACCGGACCGATGGCGGGCAGTTCCAGAACACGGACGCCGTCGAGCGGTCCGGGCATGGTGGCACCTTTCGGTTAACGCGCCGAGTGGTCGATTCCGCAGCCGAGTGGTCGCAGGTTCTGCGACCGCTCGGGGCTGGAATCGACCACTCGGCGGTGGTTCGTGCGGATCGGCGGGTGATCAGCCAGTGCTAGCCGGCGCAGTCAGCGCTGGCCAGTGATCAACTGGTGATCGGACGGGGGACGGTCAGAACTTCTCGTTCTTCTCGGCCTTGTCCTTCAGCAGCTGGTTCGGAGCGAAGCGGTCGCCGAACTCCTTGGCGAACTGCTCGGCGCGCTCGACGAAGGCGGCGATGCCGTGACCCGTCGAGCCCTCGTAGCCGTTGATGTACTGCAGGACGCCACCGGTCCACGGCGGGAAGCCGATGCCCATGATCGAGCCGATGTTGGCGTCGGCGGTGGTGATGAGCACCCCCTCGTCGACGCAACGCGCCGTCTCGATGGCCTCGATGACGAGCATGCGCTCACCCAGCTCGTGGATGTCCACGTCGGCCGGGTTGCCCTTGACCGGGAAGTGCTCGGCCAGTCCCGGCCAGAGGCCGGTGCGCTTGCCGTTCTCGTCGTAGTCGAAGAACCCGGCGCCCTTGAGACGGCCCGGCCGGCCGAG
Source organism: Jatrophihabitans sp. sgz311053 (assembly GCF_056135305.1). Classification (NCBI taxonomy): domain Bacteria; kingdom Bacillati; phylum Actinomycetota; class Actinomycetes; order Jatrophihabitantales; family Jatrophihabitantaceae; genus Jatrophihabitans; species Jatrophihabitans sp. sgz311053. Next base: position 204,205 of record NZ_JBWAXP010000003.1, read on the forward strand.
CTCGACCATCTTCTCGACGATGTCCTCGGCGGGGTGGCGCACGTAGGCGTCGCCCAGACCCTCGCGGGTCTCGTTGCGGATCTTGAGGAACAGCTCGAGGTTCAGCTCGTCGGCCAGCTGCAGCGCGCCGACCGGGTACCCGGCCTGCGTCGTCGCCTGCTCGATGGACTGCGGGTGCACGCCCTCGCCCAGCATCGCGACGGCTTCGTTGACGAAGGTGCCGATGACGCGCGAGGTGAAGAAGCCCCGGCTGTCGTTGACCACGATCGGGGTCTTCTTGATCAGCGCGGCGTAGTCCAGCGCGCGGGCCAGGGCCTCGTCCGAGGTCTCCTCACCGCGGATGATCTCCAGCAGCGGCATCTTGTCCACGGGGCTGAAGAAGTGCAGCCCGATGAAGTCCTTCTTCCGGGCCACGCCCTCGGCCAGGCCGGTGATGGGCAGCGTGGAGGTGTTGGACCCCAGCAGCGCGTCGTCGTTGACGACCTTCTCCACCTCGGCGAAGACCTCGTGCTTGAGGGAGACCTTCTCGAAGACGGCCTCGACGACGAGGTCGGTGCCGGCCAGGTCGGCGTAGTCCGCGGTCGGGGTGATGCGGGCGAGGACCTCGTCGGCCTTCTCCTGCGTCATCTTGCCGCGGGAGACCGCCTTGTCGAGGATCTTCTGCGAGTAGGCCTTGCCCTTCTCAGCCGCCTCGATCGAGATGTCCTTCAGGACGACGTCCACACCGTTGCGAGCGGTGACGTAGGCGATGCCCGCACCCATCATGCCGGCGCCGAGGACGGCGACCTTGGTGGGCAGCCGCTTCTCGTAGCCGTCCGGCCGCGAGCCGCCGCCGTTGATGGAGTTCAGGTCGAACCAGAACGCCTGGATCATGTTCTTCGCGACCTGGCCCTTGGCAAGGTTCACGAAGTAGCGGCCCTCGATGGCCAGGGCGGTATCGAAGTCCACCGTCGCACCCTCGACCGCGGCGCAGGCGATGTGGTGCGGGGCGGGCATCGGCGCGCCCTTGAGCTGCTTCTTGAGGTTGCCGGGAATGGCCGGCAGCATGCCGCCGAGCTTCGGGCTGAGCGGCAGGCCACCGGGCATGCGGTAACCCTTGGCGTCCCACGGCTGGGTGGTCTCCGGGTTGGCCTTGATCCACTCACGGGCCTTGGAGATCAACTCCTCGGGCGAGGACGCGATGTCGTCGATGAGGCCGATCTCCTTGGCCTGCGCGACCTTGTAGCGCGTGCCCTGGACCAGGACCTTCATCAGGCCGTCGAAGACGCCGAGCAGCCGGATGACGCGGGTGACGCCGCCGGCACCGGGGAGCAGGCCGAGGGTGACCTCGGGCAGGCCGAACTGCGCCTTGGGGTTGTCCAGGGCGATGCGCCGGTTGCAGGCGAGCGCGATCTCGAGACCGCCGCCGAGCGCCGCGCCGTTGAGGGCGGCCACGGTGGGCTTGCCGAGCTTCTCCAGGCGACGGAAGTCGCTCTTGACCTTGGCGACGCCCTGCGCGAACTCGGCGGCGTTCTCGTCGGTGACCTGAATCAGCTGGCGCAGGTCGCCACCGGCGAAGAAGGTGTCCTTCGCCGAGGTGACGATGACGCCGGTGAGGCCGTCCTCGGACTCCAGCTTGTCCACGACGTCGGCCAGCGACTGCCGGAAGTCGTCGTTCATGGTGTTGGCGCGCTGCGCCGGGTCGTCCAGGGTCAGCGTGACGATGCCGTCCGCGTCCTTGTCGTAACGAATGACGTCGGCCATCAGGACACCCGCTCCACGATCGTCGCAACGCCCATGCCGCCGCCGATGCAGAGCGTGGCCAGGCCGTACCGGAGGTCACGCGCCTCGAGCTCGTCGATCAGCGTGCCGAGGATCATCGCGCCGGTGGCACCGAGCGGGTGCCCCAGGGCGATGGCGCCGCCGTTCACGTTCATCTTCTCGTGCGGCACCTTGAGGTCCTTCATGAACTTCATGACGACGGCCGCGAAGGCCTCGTTGAGCTCCCAGAGGTCGATGTCGTCGACGGTGAGGCCCGCCTTGGCCAGCGCCTTCTCGGCGGCCGGGGTGGGGCCGGTGAGCATGATCGTCGGCTCGGAGCCGACGACACCGACGGAGACGATGCGCGCCCGCGGGGTGAGGCCGTTGGCCTCGCCGCCCTTCTCCGAGCCGATGACGACCAGACCGGCGCCGTCGACGATGCCCGAGCTGTTGCCCGGCGTGTGGACGTGGTCGATCTTCTCCACCCAGTGGTACTTCTGCAGCGCGACGGAGTCGAAGCCGCCCATCTCGGCGAGACCGGCGAAGGACGGCTTGAGGCCGGCCAGCGACTCGACGGTGGTGCCGGCACGGGGGAACTCGTCGTGATCGAGGATCACGGTGCCGTTGATGTCCACGACCGGGACGATCGACTTGTCGAAGTTGCCGTTGGCGATGGCCTTCGCGGCACGGTCCTGCGACTCAGCGGCGTAGGTGTCGACGTCGGTGCGGCTGAAGCCCTCGATGGTGGCGATCAGGTCGGCGCTGATGCCCTGCGGGATGAAGCTGGTCTGGTACGCGGTCTCGGGGTCCTGGGCCCAGGCGCCACCGTCGGAGCCCATCGGCACCCGCGACATCGCCTCGACGCCGCCGGCGAAGATCAGGTCCTCCCAGCCGGAGCGGACCTTCTGCGCCGCGACGTTCACGGCCTCGAGGCCGGAGGCGCAGAAGCGGTTGAGCTGGAAGCCGGGGCCCGAGGTCTCGTAGCCGGCGACGAGCGCTGCGGTGCGGGCGATGTCAGCACCCTGCTCGCCGACCGGCGAGACACAGCCGAGGATGACGTCCTCGACGTTGGCGGGGTCCAGGCCGGGGTTGCGCTTGCGCGCCTCCTCCAGCAGGCCCACGACGAGCGACACGGGCTTGGTGCCGTGCAGGGATCCGGTTGCCTTGCCGCGACCGCGCGGGGTGCGCAGCGCGTCATAGACGAATGCTTCGGTCATGACCGTGTTCCGTCCTTCGAGGGGAGTGGTTCGAGAATCGGTGTCAGTATTACTGTCACAGTTGGCAAGTTCCAGTATGTGTGGTGAGAGGAACCCGTGCGTCTACAGTCACCGGCCATGACCGGCGCCGCAACCGGATCCTCGCCGGGTGCGCCCGCCGCCGCCGAGGGTGAACTCACCGTCGACGAACTGGCCGCGCGCACCGGTCTGACCGTGCGCACGGTGCGTTTCTACGCCACCGAGGGCCTGCTGCCACCGCCGGAGCGACGCGGCCGCATCGCCTACTACGACGCCCGGCACCGGCTGCGGCTGGACCTCATCCGCACGCTGCAGGACCACGGCTACACCCTGGCCGCCATCAACCGCGTGCTGCAGCGCATCCCGCACGACGCCGAACCCGCCGAGTACGCGGTGCAGGCGGCCGTGCTGGCGCCCTGGCTGCCCGACGAGGTCGAGGTCCTGGACCGCGCCGCGTTGGAGCGACGCGCCGGACGACGCATCGACGACGAGCAGCTGGAGTTCCTCGTCTCGGTCGGGGCTGTGGAACGGCAGGACACCGACACCTTCCGCGTCTCGACGCAGTCGCTGGGCCACGCCCTGGACGTGCTGACGCTGCCGGTCCCGCGCGCCGTCCTCGACGAGTCCGCCGCGATCATCGACGAGCACGCCACCGCGGTCGCGGAGGGGCTGACCGAACTCTTCGCCCGCCAGATCTGGGGGCCGTACCAGCGCGGCGAGATCACCGACGAGCAGGTCGTCGAGATCCTCGGCCGGATGCGCCCGCTCGCCGTGCAGGGGATCATCGGCGCCTTCACCCGGGCCGCCGACAACGCCGCCCGGCGGCGCGTCGAGGGCGGCCCCGGCTACTGATCGGCTACTTGCGCCGGGTGCAGAGCTTCTCGACCGGCGCGGTGTCCAGGGTGCTGCAGACCGCCGGGAGGGCCTTGGCGATGGCGGCACCGAGCGGCGGCATGATGTCGCCGCCCTGGTACTGCGACGGGATCGTCACCGAGACGTAGGCGGCGCGGTCCACCGAGGTCCAGACGTTCTCGCCGTCCTTGCTGGTGACGACAAAGTACGGGCCGGCGACCGAGCCGGCGTTCTGCAGCGTCTCCGCCGAGCCGGGGGAGAGCTGCTTCGGTCTGGTCTCACCGCAGCGCAGGACCACCGGCGGACTGCCCCAGGCGACGACGAACGGGGTGTCGGGCTTCGTGCGCACGACGCGCGGCGCGAGTCGCCCCAGGTTGACCGGCAGCTGCGCCAGCACCTTGGCGCAGGGAGCGGCATCGACATCGGCCCGCGGCGGCGCCGAGGCGGTGATGGCGCCGCTGGTGGGCGCGGTCGGCGCCGTGGAGGAGGGGTCGCTGTCGCCGGTGAGGGCGCCCAGCCCGAAGGCGACGACGACGACGAGCGGAACGGTGACGCCGGTCGCGATCAGCGCCGCGCGGCGCACATGGCGGTCGATCGGGAACCGCCTACAGGTTGACGACGGGGCAGGTTAGCGTCCGGGTGATGCCCTCGACCGACTGCACGTTCGAGACCACCAGCTTGCCCAGCTCGTCGACCGTCTCCGCCTCGGCGCGGACGATGACGTCGTAGGGGCCGGTGACGTCCTCGGCGGAGGTGACGCCCGGCAGCGCGCCGATCTGCGCGGCGACGGCGGCAGCCTTGCCCACCTCGGTCTGGATCAGGATGTAGGCGCTGACGGCCATCGCGGGATGCCTCGCTCTCGGTCGGTGTCCGTGTGACACGCTCTGTGCCGACCTCGTCGGGGGCGCGGCCGGGCACGGGCGTGCTGGTCGCGCGCGGCGATCGGCACCGCGGCGCGTCGCCTCCTCGTCGAGACGAACGGACCGGTAGAACGTACCCGAGGCGCTCTTCGGCGCCCGTACCCGGAAGGACCACCCAGCCTCGTGCCCGACTCCCCGCCGTCCGGCCCGCCCGCAGCCGCCCGCACCGTCGGCGAGGCAGGGGAGTTCGGCGTCATCGCCCGGGTGACCGCGGGTCTCGAGCCGGTCGCCTCCACGATCGTCGGACCCGGTGACGACGCCGCGGTGGTGGCGACGCCGGACGGCCGGGTCGTGGCCTCCACCGACATGCTGGTGGAGAACCGGCACTTCCGTCGCGACTGGTCCACCGGCGAGGACGTCGGCCACAAGGCGGCGGCCCGGGCCTTCAGCGACATCGCCGCGATGGGTGCCTCGCCGACGGCGCTGCTCGTCGCCTTCGCCGCCCCCGCCGACCTGGACCTCGCCTGGGTGGACGGGGTCATGACCGGCCTGCGCGCCGAGTGCGCGCAGGTGGACGCCGCCATCGTCGGCGGCGACGTCACCGCCGCCGACAACGTGAGCCTCGCGCTCACCGCCCTGGGTGACCTCGACGACCACGAGCCGGTGACGCTGGGCGGTGCAAAGCCCGGTGACCTCGTGGCCGTGGCCGGACGGCTCGGCTGGGCCGCCGCCGGCTTCGCCGTGCTCGCCCGTGGCTTCCGGTCGCCGGTCTCGGTCGTCAGCGCCCACCGGCGTCCCGAGCCGCCCTACTTCGAGGGGCCGCGTGCGGCGGCCATGGGCGCCACGGCGATGACCGACGTCAGCGACGGGCTGGTCGCGGATCTCGGCCACGTCGCCCGGGCCAGCGGCGTGCGCATCGAGCTCAGCGGGGACGCCCTCACCGCCCCGGCCAAGCTCGCCGAGGTGGGCGCCGCGCTCAACGTCGATCCGATGGTGTGGGTGCTCACCGGCGGCGACGACTACCCCCTCGCCGCCACCTTCCCGCGGGGCACCGACCTGCCCGACCCGTGGCGGGTCGTCGGCACCGTCAGCGAGGCGGTGGGGGAGCCGGACGTCCGGGTGGACGGTCGCCGCTGGCCGCAGGGCGGCCACGAGCATTTCCGCTGAGGCCGCTGGCTACCGTGGTCGCGTGAAGTTCGAGATTCAACCTCGGCGCTACGCCGACGCCGACGTCCAGCGGATGGTCGCCGAGGTCCAGCAGGTCTACGTCGAGATGTACGGCGGGCCGGACGAGGCCGTCGTCGTCGACGACGAGTTCGTCGCTCCGAACGGGGCCCTCTTCGTGGGCCTGCTCGACGGGGAGCCGGTGGCGATGGGGGGCTGGCGGCGTCTCGACGGTGACGGCACCACCGCGGAGATCAAGCGGATGTACGTCGTCCCGCGGGCGCAGCGGCGCGGGCTGGCGCGTCGGATGCTCGCCGCCGCCGAGCGCTCGGCGGGCGAGGCGGGGGTCCGTCGGCTGGTGCTCAACACCGGACCGGAGCAGCACGCGGCCATCGCGCTCTACCTGGCCGAGGGGTACACGCCCAGCGAGCCGTTCGGCCACTACGCCTGCCACGGCGACGCGCTCTTCTACGCCAAGACCCTCGCTACCTGACCAGGCGGTCGGCAGGGAAGACGAGTCGGCAGCGAAGACGACGAGCCCGCCTCGCGACGGCGAGACGGGCTCGAAGCGGTGAAGCAGGTGGGGCGGCGATCAGCCGCGGGTGACCTTGCCGGCCTTGAGGCAGGAGGTGCAGACGTTGACACGGCGAACGGTGCCGGGCGCGACCTGGGCGCGCACGGTCTGCACGTTCGGGTTCCACCGGCGGGGGGTGCGGCGGTGCGAGTGGGACACGGACATGCCGAAACCCGGACCCTTGCCGCAGACATCGCAGACGCTGGCCACGTGGAACTCCTCTGAACAGAACGGACCTGATGGTGTCCGGGTGCTCCCGGACGACTGCCCGGCGGTCGGAACAGCACGACCGGCGCGAGGCAACCGTGCGAGTCTAACGGGTGCGCGACGGCGGGACCAAACCGGCGTCGGCCCCGACCAGTATCGTGCGGCCGGGCGGTCTCTGCAGCGCAGAGCGCGGACTTCTCGGGGCGGTAGCGGGGTGACGACGGCAGTGACGGTGCTCGATGCGCTCGACACCGCTGCCGTGCGTCGCTGGAGCGCCGTCGCCGTGAGGCGCCTGGCCGATCACCGGCCGGAGATCGACGCCCTCAACGTCTTCCCGGTCCCGGACGGTGATACCGGCAGCAACCTGCTCGCCACCGTCCGCGCCGCGGACGACGAGCTGCGCGGGCTCCCCGACTCGGCCACCGCGGCCGACGCCCTCGCCGCGCTCGCCGGCGGCGCCGCGCGCGCCGCGGTGGGCAACTCCGGCTTCCTGGCCTCCCAGCTGCTGCGCGGCCTGGCGCAGGCTGCCGCCGGCGCCGTGGCCGTCGGATCGACCCAGCTCGCCGCCGGTCTCCGGGCGGGTGCCGACCTCGCCCGCGAGGCCGTGGTCAGCCCGGTGGAGGGGACCCTGCTCACCGTCGCCGACGCGGCCGCCGACGCGGCGCTGGCCGCTCGCGAGGCCGGGGAGTCGCTGGCCCGGCTGGCGGCGGCCGTGGTCGACGCTGCCCGTGCCGCGCTGCGCGGGACGACCGCGCAGCTGCCGGAGCTCGCTCGTCACGGCGTCGTCGACGCCGGCGGACGGGGACTGGTCGTGCTCCTCGAGGCGCTCTCGGCGGTGGTGAGCGGCGCGTCCGACTCGGACGGCATCCCCCCGACCGTCCCCGAGACCGAGACCGAGACCGAGGCCGAGGCCGTCCCCGAGACCGGGGCCGGGACCGCGGCCGGGCCCGCCTCGCCGGCCCCGGGCGCCCGGCACGACGGGGCGGACGCCACCTTCGCCTACGAGGTGCAGTACCTGCTCGCCGCCGCGCGCGGCGAACAGCCGGTCGACGTGGCGGGGCTGCGCCACGCGCTGGCCCTGCTCGGCGACTCGGTCGCCGTGGTGCCGGTGACCGCCGACACCTGCAAGGTGCACGTGCATGTCGACGACGTCGGCGCCGCCATCGAGGCCGGCATTGTCCGCGGCCGGGTGCACGAGATCGAGGTCGTGAGCTTCGCCGAGCAGCAACGGGCCGCCGAGCGTGCCGCGGCAGACCGGCCGGAGGGGACGGCAGTGGTGGCGGTGGCCCCCGGCGCGGGGCTGGCGCACCTCTTCCAGGCCGAGGGCGTCCACGCCCCCACCCCGGCCGACGGGGCGACCCTCACGGCCGAGGACGTGCTGGCGGCGATCCGGGCGACCGGCGCGCGCGAGATCGTGCTGCTGCCGAACGCCTCGCTGGTCACCGGCGTGGCCGAGACGGCCGCGCGACGAGCCCGCGCAGAGGGGCTCCGCATCGCCGTCGTCGCCACCCGGTCGCCGGTGCAGGGGCTGGCCGCCATCGCCGTCCACGACGCTGGCCGCCCCTTCGACGACGACGTGGTCGCCATGGCCGAGGCTGCCGCCGCAACCCGGGTCGCCGAGCTGACCGTCGCGGCCGAGCGGGCGCTCACCGCCGTCGGCGTCTGCCAGCCCGGCGACGTCCTGGGGCTCATCGACGGCGAGGTCGTCGAGATCGGGCGCGGGATGCTGGCGGTGGCCTTCGGTCTGGTGGACCGGCTGCTCGGTGTCGGCGCCGAGCTCATGACCATCGTCGTCGGCGGCGGTGCGCCCCGCCGGGCCGGCGAGCTGCTCGAGGCCCACATCCGCGGCCGGGCGCCGCTCACCGACGTCACCGTCTACGCCGGGGGCCAGCCCGACCACCCGGTCATCATCGGAGCCGAGTGATGGTGACCCTGGACAGCCGGCTGGGTGAGGTCGTCGGCGGGCGCACCGCCGACGCGCTGGCCAAGGCCTTCGACATGGCCACCGTCGGCGATCTGCTCGCGCACTATCCCCGGCGGCTGGCCGAGCGCGGCGAGCTCACCGACATCGGCGCCCTGCGCGTGGACGACGAGGTCACCGTGGTCGCCGAGGTGCGCAGCGCGACGGTCCGGGGGGCGCCCGGGCGGGGGCAGCGCCTGGAGGTCGTCGTCAGCGACGGCAAGAGCTCGCTGCAGCTCGTCTACTTCGGCAAGGCGCAGTTCCGCGCGAAGTCGCTGGTGCCGGGCAAGCGCGGGCTCTTCTCGGGGAAGGTGGGCGAGTTCCGCGGCACCCGGCAGCTCGTGCACCCCGAGTACATGCTGCTGGCCGGCGACGAGCTCGACGACACCGCCGCGGACGTCTACGCCGGCCGCCTGATCCCCGTGTACCCGGCCACCAACCACGTCCGGACCTGGGTGATCAGCAACGCGGTGCACCAGGCACTGCTCGTGCTCGACCCCGTCCCTGACCCGGTCGACGCGGAGGTCCGCCGGCGCCGCGGGCTGCTCTCGCTGGACGCCGCGCTGCGGGCCATCCACGAGCCGGACGACTACGCCCACTGGGGCGCGGCGAAGAAGCGGCTGGTCTGGGACGAGGCGCTCGGCGTCCAGCTCGCGCTGGCGCAGCGCCGGTGGCTGGCCGGTGCGCATCCGGCGACGCCGAGGCCGCGGCGCGACGACGGCCTGCTGGCTGCCTTCGACGCCCGGTTGCCCTTCGAGCTGACGGCCGGCCAGCGGCAGGTGGGCGAGGAGCTCGCCGCCGAACTGGGCGGCACCCGTGCGATGCACCGGCTGCTGCAGGGCGAGGTCGGCTCCGGCAAGACGATCGTGGCCCTGCGGGCGATGCTGCAGGCCGTGGACACCGGGGGACAGGCGGCGCTGCTCGCCCCCACCGAGGTCCTCGCGGCGCAGCACGCCCGCTCCATCGAGGCGATGCTCGGCCCACTCGCCCGCGGCGGCCAGCTCGGCGGCGCCGACGAGGCCACGCGGGTCACGCTGCTCACCGGGTCGCTCTCCGCCCCGGCCCGCAAGGCCGCGCTGCTGGAGGCCGCCTCGGGTGCCGCGGGCATCGTCGTCGGCACCCACGCCCTGATCCAGAAGCATGTCCAGTTCGCCGACCTGGCGCTGGTGGTCGTCGACGAGCAGCACCGCTTCGGCGTCGAGCAGCGAGACGCGCTGCGGGAGAAGGCCGCCACCCCGCCGCACGTGCTCGTCATGACCGCCACGCCCATTCCGCGCACCGTCGCCATGACCGTCTTCGGCGACCTCGAGACCTCGACGCTGTCGGAGCTGCCGGCCGGGCGCTCGCCCATCGCCACCTCCGTGGTGCCCGCCGGGGAGAAGCCCGCCTGGCTCGAGCGGGGCTGGCAGCGCATCCGCGAGGAGGTCGCCGAAGGCCGGCAGGCCTACATCGTCTGTCCGCGTATCGGCACCGACATGGCCGAGTTCGAGGACGAGCTCGACGCACCCGACGACGGCGAGCACGCCGACGGCCGCCGCCCCCCGCTCGCCGTCGCCGACGTCGCCCCGATGCTGGCCGAGGGTCCGCTGTCCGGGCTGCGCCTGGGCGTCCTGCACGGCAAGCTGCACCCCGACGAGAAGGACCGCGTCATGCGGAGGTTCGCCGCCGGGGAGCTCGACGTTCTGGTGGCCACGACCGTGATCGAGGTCGGTGTCGACGTCCCCAACGCCACCGTGATGGCGATCCTGGACGCCGACCGCTTCGGTGTCTCGCAGCTGCACCAGCTGCGCGGCCGGGTCGGGCGTGGCGGACACGCGGGGCTCTGCCTGCTCGTCACCGACTCGCCGGCCGGCACCCCGGCCCGTGAGCGGCTGGACGCCGTCGCCGGCACCACCGACGGCTTCGAGCTCGCCCGCCTCGATGTTGAGCAGCGCCGCGAGGGCGACGTCCTCGGCGCGGCGCAGTCCGGTCGGCGGCGCCAGCTGCGGCTGCTGTCGCTGCTGCGGGACGAGGAGACGATCGTGCAGGCCCGCGCCGAGGCCGCCGAGATCGTCGCCGGCGACCCCACGCTGGCCGCGCATCCGCTGCTCGCCGCGCGCGTTGCCGTCCTGGTCGACGACGAGCAGGCGCAGTTCCTGGAGAAGGGATGACCCGGATCATCGCCGGGGTGGCCAAGGGTCGGCGGCTGGCCGTCCCGCACGCCGGTACCCGGCCGACATCGGACCGGGCGCGGGAGGGGCTCTTCAACACGCTCGCCGCGACGCTGCCGCTCGACGACGCCCGCGTGCTCGACCTCTACGCCGGGACCGGCGCGGTGGGGTTGGAGGCCCTGTCGCGGGGAGCGTCGACAGCGGTCCTCGTCGAGTCCCACGGCAAGGCGGCCGGGGTGCTGCGCAGCAACGTCGCCGCGGTCGACCTGCCGGGGGCCGAGGTGGTCGTCTCGCCCGTGACCCGCTACCTGACCGGCGAGCCGGCGGAGCCCTTCGACCTGATCTTCGCCGACCCGCCCTACGACAAGGCGGACGCCGAGCTGCCTGCTGTCGCCGAGCGGGCCGCCGACGGTTGGCTGGCGCAGGACGGCATCGTCGTCCTCGAGATGTCGTCACGTGCGGCCGGCGACGCCCTGAGCGGCTTGACATCCATCACGTGGTGGCAGCAGAAGCGCTACGGCGAGGCCCTGCTTTGGTACGGTCGCCGCCGATGAACCCCAAGGAGAACGGCGGTCCCGGCATCGTGCGGCGCGCCCTGTGTCCGGGCTCGTTCGACCCGGTCACCAACGGTCACATCGACATCATCGGCCGGGCGGCCAGCCTCTACGACGAGGTCGTCGTCGCCGTCTTCGTCAACCAGTCCAAGACCGGGCTCTTCGACGTGGACGAGCGCCGCGAGATGCTCGAGGAGGTGACGGCCGAGTTCGGCAACGTCACCATCGACACCTTCGAGGGGCTGGTGGTGGACTACTGCCGCGGCCACGACATCCCGGTGATCGTGAAGGGCCTGCGGGCGGTCAGCGACTTCGACTACGAGCTGCAGATGGCGCAGATGAACCGCGGTCTGGCGGGGGTCGACACGCTGTTCATGCCGACCAACCCGGAATACAGCTTCCTGGCCTCTAGCCTGGTGAAGGAGATCGCGAAGTGGGGCGGCGACGTCAGCTCGCTCGTGCCTGCCAGCGTTCTGCACCGACTCAAGGAGCGCACCCAAGCCACGGGGTAGCGCGACGGCGACCAGGAGGCCCCGGTCATGACCGACGAAGCGCTGCGCCGAGCGGACGCGCTGCTCAGCGACCTGATCGAGGTCGTCGAAACCGCCAGGGCCCTGCCGATGTCGTCGTCGTGCGTCGTGCCGCGCGAGCACCTGCTCGACATGCTCGACGAGCTGCGCGAGGTCATGCCGCCGGAGATGGACGAGGCCCGGACCGTCATCGCCCGCCGCGACAAGGTGCTGCAGGACGCCCACGAGAGCGCCGCCGCCACCCGCGAGCAGGCGGTCCGCGAGGCCGATGCCGTGCTGGCCGACGCCGCTCACCGGGCCGAGCAGGTCACCGAGGAGGCCGCCCGCAAGGCGGCCGAGGAGATCCGGGCCGGCCGTGAGGAGCACGCCCGTCTCGTCGCCTCCACCACCGTGCACCAGGCCGCCGCGCAGGCGGCCGCCGCCCTGCGGGAGGACGCCGAGCGCTACCAGGCGCAGCTCACCGCCGACGCGAAGCAGTACGAGGCCAAGGTCTGCGCCGACGCCGACCGCTACGCCCACCGCGCCCGCAGCGAGGCGGAGCGCTACGCCACCAAGCTCACCGCCGACGCCGAGGACTACGCCGAGCGCACGCTCGACGAGCTGTCGGCGGTCCTGCACCGCTCGGCGCAGACCGCGGAGCAGGGGCGGGTGGCGCTGGCGCAGCGCCGGGCCGGGGTCTTCGCCGAGTCCGCCGCCGGCGAGCCGGAGGCCGTCACCCCGCCCGAGCAGGGCCGCGCGGCGCGCTCTGCCTGACGATTACGAGTTGCGGGGCCGCGTCGGCTAGTCTGGACGACGGCCTCAACCCGTCCAGACCGAAGTCGTATGCCCGAGAACATCACACCGCACCCGAACCCACGCAGCCCGTTCGTCTTCGACCTGCGTGAGTTGGGCCGCCGACCCGGCAGCCTGCGCGAGTACCGGCGTGCTGTTCCCGCGCCTACGGCGATCGGACTGGACGTCATCGGGGTGCCGCAAGGCGCTCCGCTCGACCTGGACCTCCGGCTCGAGTCGGTGACCGAGGGCGTGCTCGTCACGGGCACGGTCGCGGCGCCTCTCACCGGCCAGTGCGGGCGGTGCCTCGACCCGGTCACCGATGAGCTCGAGGTGGATGTCTGCGAGCTGTTCGCCTACACGAACAGCGCCACTGACTCCACCACCGAGGAGGACGAGGTCTACCGGACCGACGGCGAGCTGCTCGACGTCGAACCGGTAGTGCGTGACACAGTGGTGCTCGCCTTGCCGTGGACGCCGTTGTGCCGGCCGGACTGTGCCGGGTTGTGCCCCGACTGCGGACGCCGCCTGGACGATCTGCCCGCCGGGCACACGCACGACACGATCGACCCGAGGTGGGCGGCCCTGACCGCCTTCAGCTCGGCCAGCGCCAGCGCTGACAGCACGACCGACAGCACCACCGAGGATCAGGAGTAACGATCATGGCCGTTCCGAAGCGGAAGATGTCGCGCAGCAACACCCGGGCGCGCCGTTCGCAGTGGAAGACCACCGCCACGACGCTCGTCCCGTGCCCGAACCGGGCGTGTGGCGAGCTCAAGCTGCCCCACACCGCGTGCGCCAACTGCGGCCAGTACGCGGGCAAGCAGGTTCTGTCGGTCTGATCCGACAGGGCCGGCGATGAGCAGCAGCGCAGCGGAGTTGCGTCGCGAGCCCGCCGACCAGGCCGGACTCGCGGCGGCGCTCGGGGTCGATCTCGACCCCGAGCTGCTTCGGCGCGCGCTGACGCACCGGTCCTACGCCTACGAGAACGGCGGGCTGCCGCACAACGAGCGGCTCGAGTTCCTGGGTGACGCCGTCCTCGGCATCGTCGTGACCGACACGCTCTATCGTGCGCACCCCGACCTGGCCGAGGGAAAGCTCGCCAAGTTGCGCGCCTCGGTCGTGAACATGCGGGCGCTGGCCGCCATCGCCCGTGACATCGGCTCCGAGGCCGGCGGTCTGGGCGCCTACATCCTGCTCGGCCGCGGCGAGGAGTCGACCGGCGGCCGGGACAAGGCCAGCATCCTCGCCGACACCCTCGAGGCGGTCTTCGGCGCGATCTACGTCGACCTCGGCCTCGCGGTGGCCGACCGCGTGATCCACGAGCTCTTCGACTCCGTCATGGCGGCCGCGGCCGCCGCCGGCGCCGGTCTGGACTGGAAGACCAGCCTGCAAGAGCTCACCGCCGAGCAGGGCCTCGGCGTCCCCGAGTACGTCATGAGCTCGACCGGCCCGGACCACGAGAAGGTCTTCACCGCGCGCGCCAACGTCGCCGGCGAGCTCTTCGACGCCTCCACCGGCCGCAGCAAGAAGGAAGCCGAGCAGCTCGCCGCCGAGACGGCCTGGCGCGCCCTCTCCGCCCGCACCTCCGCCTGAGCACCGCCCGTCCCCGTCGGAGTAATTGCGTGCCCGAACTGCCCGAGGTCGAGACGGTCCGCGACGGCCTGCAGCGCTGGGTCGCCGGCCGGACCATCGCTGCCGCCGAGGTGCGCCATCCGCGCTCGGTCCGGCGACACCTCCCCGGTGCCGACGACCTCGTCGCCCGGCTGCGGGGGATGCGGGTCGCCGCCGTCTCGCGGCGCGGCAAGTACCTCTGGCTGCCGCTGGAGTCGCCGGCCGGGACGACCGACGAGACGCTCGTCGCCCACCTCGGCATGTCCGGACAGCTGCTCGTCCAGCCCCCGGACGCTCCGGAGGAGAAGCACCTCCACGTCCGGTTGAGCTTCAGTGACGGCGGTCGGGAGCTGCGCTTCGTCGACCAGCGCACCTTCGGCGGCGTGATGCTGGACCGTCTCGTCCCGGCGCCGGACCGTCCCGACGAGCAGGTGCCCGGCGAGATCGTCCACATCGCCCGCGACCCGTTGGATCCCGCGTTCGACGACGACCTCTTCTTCTCACGGCTGCGCCGCAAGCAGTCGGCCCTGAAGCGGTCCCTGCTGGACCAGACGCTCATCTCGGGAATCGGCAACATCTACGCCGACGAGTCGCTGTGGCGGGCCCGACTGCACGGCGAGCGACGCTCGTCGGCGCTGACCCGCCCCGTCGTGACCGAGCTGCTCGCACACGTCCGCGCCGTGCTGACGGACGCGCTCCGCGCCGGGGGGACCTCCTTCGATGCCCTCTACGTCAACGTCAACGGCCAGAGCGGCTACTTCGACCGGTCGCTCGCCGTCTACGGGCGGGAGGGCAGGCCGTGTCCGCGCTGTGGGACCGCGATCCGGCGCAGTGTCTTCACCAACCGGTCGAGCTTCTGGTGCCCGCGCTGCCAGCGACCGCCGCGGAACTGACCAGCACCAGCTGACGACGGCGCGCCGGTCAGGTTGACCCGTCCACCCGCCCGGTGTCACCATTCAGTGACAAGACGGGACAGTGCCCTGTGCTGCCCACTGATCGCAGAGTCCGCCGCGGCTCTTCCAGTCGGTGTTGCACGGCAGTGATCGCACCCCCGCCGCGTCCACACACCATCGGCCACGTCCGCACGGGCCGTCCGGCGCCGGCAATCCCGGCCCGGATCCGGGCGGACACCACGCGGGAACATCGAAAGGTCGCATCATGGCACGCGCCCTCCTGGGTCACGTCGGACCATCGCACGAGAACCTCCTCGCCTACGAGGTGGCCCGGCTGCGCCGTCGCGTCGCCGAGCTCGAGGCCGAACTGGACACTGTCCGCGCCCGCTCCGAGGAGACCCTCGAGCTCGAGCTGCACCGCCTGGCCGAGACGGCCGAGCCCGCCCTGGCCTGAGCAGCACCCGAACCTCGGCGTCAGGCTCCCGCCTCGCGGGAGCACAGGGTAGGTTCGTCGCCGACCTTCGCCGCGGCACGCGTTCCGGGTGACACCGCCGACGCCGCCGACCTGCCCGAGCCGGGAGTGTTGAGTACGCAGTGCACCTGAAATCGCTGACGCTGCGGGGCTTCAAGTCCTTCGCCTCGGCGACCACGCTGCGTTTCGAACCCGGCATCACCGCCGTCGTCGGCCCCAACGGCTCGGGCAAGAGCAACGTCGTCGACGCCATCGCCTGGGTCCTCGGCGAGCAGGGCGCCAAGGCGCTGCGCGGCGGCAAGATGGAGGACGTCATCTTCGCCGGGACCTCCGGCCGGCCGCCGCTCGGCCGGGCCGAGGTCACCCTCACCATCGACAACAACGACGGCGCGCTGCCCATCGAGTTCAGCGAGGTGTCGATCACCCGCCGGATGTTCCGCGAGGGCAGCAGCGAGTACGAGATCAACGGTGAGAGCGCCCGGCTGCTCGACATCCAGGAGCTGCTCTCGGACTCCGGCATCGGCCGCGAGATGCACGTCATCGTCGGCCAGGGTCAGCTCGACGCCGTGCTGCAGGCCCGTCCCGAGGATCGCCGCGGCTTCATCGAGGAGGCCGCCGGCGTCCTCAAGCACCGCAAGCGCAAGGAGAAGGCGCTCCGCAAGCTGGACGCGATGCAGGCGAACCTCACCCGCATCACCGACCTCACCACCGAGCTGCGCCGGCAGCTCAAGCCGCTGGGTCGGCAGGCCGAGATCGCCCGCCGGGCCCAGGGCGTGCAGGCCGAGCTGCGTGATTCGCGACTGCGGCTGCTCGCCGACGACCTGCTGACGCTGCGCGACGCGATCGAGCGGGAGGTCGCCGACGAGGAGGCGATCCGCACCCGGCGCAGCGAGGTCGAGGCGGCGCTGCAGCAGGCGCGCGCCCGCGAGGCCGAGCTGGACGCCGCCATGGCCGCCGACGCGCCGCTGCTGGCGCGGGCGCAGGAGACCTTCCATCGCCTCTCCACCCTCGACGAGCGGCTGCGCGGCACGGCGTCGCTGGCCACCGAGCGAGCCCGGCATCTGGCCACCGCGCCCGAGGACGACAGCCGCACCGGGCGCGATCCGGAGGCCATGGACGCCGAGGCGGCCAAGGTGCGGGAGCAGGAGTCCGAACTTCAGCAGCAGCTCGACGCCGCCCACGCCGAGCTGAGCGAGGTCGTCGGCTACCGGCAGGACCTGGAGCGCCGGCTGACCGAGGCCGAACGGGCGGTCGTGGCGGCGGTGCGCGCCGTGGCCGATCGCCGGGAAGGCCTGGCCCGGCTCGCCGGGCAGGTGAATGCCGTGCGCACCCGGGTCACCTCGGCGCGTGAGGAGAGCGAACGCCTCGCCGCTGCAGCCGCCGACGCCCGTACCCGTGCGGCCGAGGCCGAGGTCCAGCTGGCGGCGGTCCAGAACGAGGTCGGGGCGATGGACGCCGGCGAACTGGGTCTGGACGCGCGCCACGAGGACGCCGTGGCCGCCCTCGATGCCGCCGAGGCGGTGGTCCGGGAGCTGGCCGCGGCTGAGCGGGAGGCCGAGCGGGACCGCTCCACGTGGACCGCACGGGCCGACGCCCTCGCGGTCGGGCTCTCCCGCAAGGACGGCACCGAGGTCCTGCTGACGGCGGGGGAGCGGCTGCCCGGCGTGCGCGGCACGCTCGCCGATGCCTTGACCGTCCGGCCGGGTTACGAGGCCGCGATCGCGGCTGCCCTGGGGCCTGCGGCGGACGCGGTCACGGTGGGCACCCTGGCCGACGCGGACGCCGGCCTGGCCCATCTCAAGGCCGAGGACGCGGGGCGGGCGAGCTTCGTGGTCGCCGGTGCCGTGGGCGCGGCGGCCCCCGACCTGCGCTGCCCCGACGGCGCGCACCTGGCCCTGTCACTGGTCGAGGTGCCGGCCGACCTGGACGTCGCAATCACGAGGCTGCTCGGCACTGCCGTCGTCGTCGACGATCCCGGTCTCGTGGCCGCCTGCCTGGAGACGGACGCCATCCGCACGGTGGTCACGCGCGAGGGCGACGTCTACTCGCGGGCGCTCGTCCAGGGTGGCTCGGCCTCCGGTCCGTCGACGATCGAGATCAACGCCGCCATCGACGAGGCCAAGCAGAAGGCTGACGAGGCCGCCACCCGCCACGAGCGGCTCTCCGCCGAGCTGGCCACCGCGCGCGCCGACGCGGCCGAGAAGAAGGCTGCGGTCGAGGCGGCCCTGGAGGCGCTGCACCAGTCCGACGCGGCGCTGTCGGCGGTCGCGGAGCGGCTCGCCCAGCTGGGGCAGGTCGCCCGTTCCGCCGCTGCCGAGGCGGCCCGTTTGGACGAGGCGCGCGCCAAGGTGGACGCGGGGCGGGAGAAGGACCTCAGCGGCTTGGCCGAGCTGGAGGAGCGGCTCAGCCTCGCCGAGACCGCCTCCGACGAGCCGGCCGAGCCCGACACCGCCGAGCGCGACGGTCTGCAGGAACAGGTGACCGAGGCGCGGCAGGGCGAGATGGAGGCGCGGCTGCAGG
Source organism: Jatrophihabitans sp. sgz311053 (assembly GCF_056135305.1). NCBI lineage: Bacteria > Bacillati > Actinomycetota > Actinomycetes > Jatrophihabitantales > Jatrophihabitantaceae > Jatrophihabitans > Jatrophihabitans sp. sgz311053. Next base: position 222,301 of record NZ_JBWAXP010000003.1, read on the forward strand.
TCCGCACCGGCGAGGAGCGGGTGCGCTCGCTGAAGGGCCGCGCCGACCAGCTCCACCGTGCCGCCGAGATCGAGCGCGCCGCCCGCAAGCGCCGGCAGCAGGCCCGCGAGGCTCGGGCCCGGGGTGCCGTCATCGCCGGTGAGGTCCGCGACGCCGCCCGGGCCGCCGTGACCAGGATCGCCGACTCGGTGACCGCCGCCGCGGCCGAGCGGGACGCCGTCCAGCAGTCCCGCGCCGCCCGGGAGGCCGAGGCCGCCGAGGTCCGGGGCACGGTCCGTCGGCTGGCCGAGGAGCTGGGGCGGCTCACCGATGCCGTCCACCGCGACGAGGTCATGCGAGCCGAGCAGCGGCTGCGCGTCGAGCAGCTGGAGCAGCGCGCGGCCGACGAGTACGGCGTCGAGCTCGACACGCTCGCCGCCGAGTACGGCCCCGACCAGCCCGCCCCGCCGAGCGCGATCGAGGTCGCCGAGTACGAGCAGGCCAAGGAGCGCGGCGAGCAGGTCACCGCCCCGCAGCCCGGCCCGTACGACCGCGCGGTGCAGGAGAAGCGGGCCGCCCGCGCCGAGCGGGATCTCGCGCTCCTGGGCAAGGTGAACCCGCTCGCGCTGGAGGAGTTCGCCGCCCTGGAGGAACGGCACCAGTTTCTCTCCACCCAGCTGGAGGACCTCAAGGCGACGCGGCGTGACTTGCTGACGGTGGTCAAGGAGGTCGACGACCGCATCCTCGAGGTCTTCACGGCCGCTTACCACGATGTCGCTCGCGAGTTCCAGGTCGTCTTCGGCACGCTCTTCCCCGGCGGGGAGGGGCGGCTCGTGCTCACCGAGCCCGACGACATGCTGCTCACCGGCATCGATGTCGAGGCCCGGCCGCCGGGCAAGAAGGTGAAGCGACTCTCGCTGCTCTCCGGCGGGGAGCGCTCGCTGGTGGCGGTGGCGCTGCTGGTGGCGATCTTCCGCGCCCGCCCCAGCCCGTTCTACGTCATGGACGAGATCGAGGCGGCGCTCGACGACGTCAACCTGGGCCGCCTGCTCGAGCTCATCGCGCAGCTGCGGGAGTCCAGCCAGATCATCCAGATCACCCACCAGAAGCGGACGATGGAGATCGCCGACGCGCTCTACGGCGTGACGATGCGCGGTGACGGTGTGACCCAGGTCATCAGCCAGCGGCTTCGCGACGCCGGCTGACCGAAGATCCCGCCGGGGTTGCCTAACTGTGAAAAGAAGCGGCCCATTGGTGCAGGTTTGCCGTCGTCACCTACCGTGGTCGGCGTGTCGAAGCTGATATCCCTGCGCAAGAGCCGCCTCGTCGTGCTGCTGCTGGCCGTGCTCGCGCTCGCCGTGACCGCCTGCTCGTCCGGCAGTAGCAGCAGCCCGGACAAGACGGTGACCAAGACCGGGTCCGCTCCTGCCGCCTCGGAGTCCACCTCCGCAGGTGCCGCGTCGACCTCGGCCTCGCCGACCGCCGCACCGAAGCAGGCCGTGAAGATCACCACGATCAACAGCGACGGGGTGACCTACGGCGTCGGCATGCCGGTCATCGTCTACTTCTCCAAGAAGATCACCGACGCGAAGGCATTCCAGGCCGCGACCAAGACGACGGCCAACGGCCAGCCGCTCGACACCGCCTGGTACTTCCAGTACTCCAGCGCGGGTCGCGGGCCCATCGAGGCGCAGCTGCGGCCGAAGAACTACTGGCCGGCCGACTCGAAGATCCACGTCGAGTTCCCGCCCGCCGGGACCTCGTTGGGTGGCAACTACGTCTCCGACGGCAAGCTGAGCTCGCTGGACTTCAAGATCGGCGACCGGCGCATCGTCACCGTCGACAACTCCACGCACGAACTGACGCTGACGGTCAACGGCAAGAAGAAGCTGACGTACCCGGTCTCCCTCGGTGCCCGCAACACCCCCACGCAGCGCGGCATCAAGGTCATCATGGAGAAGGGTCGCGACATCTCGATGCGTGGTCCGGGGTACTACGAGGCGCACGTGAAGGACACCCAGCGCCTCACCTACGGTGGCGAATACCTGCACTCGGCGCCGTGGAACATCAGCAATATCAACAACGGCATCAACTCGTCCAACGGCTGCACCAACCTCAAGCCGGCGGACGCGGAGGCCCTCTACGGCGATCTCCGCGTCGGCGACGTCGTCACCTTCCCCAACGCCAACGGCCCGATGATGCAGATGGGCCAGGGCTACGGACTCTGGAACGTCCCGTGGAGCGAGTACCAGACCGGCGGTCTGGTCGCGACGCGCTGACCAACGTCTTCCGCCACGACGCCCGCACCGGTTCCGGTGCGGGCGTCGTCATACGGTGCGGAGAACCAGCCGATCCAAGCGCGTTTGCGCTGAAGGTCGGCTCGGTCACGAAGTCCGTGCATCGAGAGAAGTAGGTGGTGGTGTCAGCTTGGCTCTGCTTTTCTTCGGAATGCCGTTCGTGCTGCTGGCATCGTGCTGCTGGGCGCTGTACCCGTTCCGTTCGCCGCGCAGCAGGGCAGTCTCACCGGCGGTGTTACTCGCCGCGTGTGCCGCCTTCGCCGGGTGGTGCGCATCCCTGGACTTCGGGTCCGGCGGGATCGTTGTCGTCCCGGCGGTCGGTATCGCGCTCATGCGACTCATGGTGGACGGCTTCACCTTGCTCGCAGAGCGGGTCGAGGGTGAGAGGCAATGAAGGTCGGTGATCTTGCGACTACGGAGCGTTCACCACTGCGGCATGAGCCAGGGCACCGCGGGTGACGGGCGGAGTCGGGGCACTCCTCATCGTCGGCTTGCCGCTGATGTTCGTGATGTCCTGCGTCTGGGCCACGGTGCCGCTCGACCGAGGCCGTCCCAGGGTCGTCGTCCTGGGCTCGCTGCTGGCGACCTGCGCAGGTTTCGTGGTGTGGTGCATGGCCAGCGGTGTGCTGCAAGCCGCGATCGTTGTGCTTCCGGCAGTCGTCGTCGCGGCGGGGAGGCTCCTCGCCGACGAATGAGGTCAGGGCCGGCTGAGTTAGCGCCCGCTGAGCTGTAGCGCCCGAAGCGCGGCGGGGCCGTCGGCGACGCTGACGAGCAGCCGTTCGCCGTTGTGCTGGGTGAGGACCAGCGTCGCGCCGGGGCGGACGGCGAGGCGCGTGGTGCGGTCGTCGGACTCGACGCCGCCGAAGCCGAGGCATTGGGCGAGGGTGACGTCGCGGAGTTCGGCGTCCCGGACCTCGCCGAGGTAGATCACCAGCGGGTCGCGTTCGCGGCGACCCTGCCCGACGATGACCCGCCGGCCGACGACATCGACCGAGACGGGGGAGAGGTACCAGCCGGTGGCGGCCGCCAGGAGGAAGAGGAGGACGGCGACGGGCCACAGTCCGCTGTCCAGGCTCTGCAGGATGACCGCGACGATCAGACCGCTGACCACGCCGAGCAGGATCTGCAGGGGCGCCACCACGGTGCTGTGATACCCGGGCGGACTCGAGGCAGGTTCTGCCGCCGCTGCCACGATGGGGGAGCTGCCGGCGGGCAGGTCGGCCGGTGCGTCGTCGGGTTCAGCAACCTCCGCCGGCGGCGGGTCGACGCTCCTGCGGGGCGCGGGTCGAGGGCGCGGAGTCCCGTCCGTCATCGCCAGCTCCTCTCGCCGCCACCGAAGCGACGCGGTGGGTGTGAGTACCGACCGTCGCACATCGGGACGGGCAGTGGGCTGTGCGCCCCGCCGTGATGTCACTGCCGCCTGACAGGATGGAGTCGTGGTCTTCCTCTTCATCGCCATCGGCATCGTCGTCGTGGCGCTGCTCCTCACCGTCGCCCTCGTGGTCCCGCGCCGCCGCGCCGTCAGCCGGGAGCAGACGCCGCCGGGCACGCACGTCACCCGCTCGGGGCGTCCACCGATCGGCGTCGTCGACACCACCGACCCGGTAGCCCCGCCCGAGGTCTCGGTCGACGTCCCGACGGCCGCGCCCGAGGGCGCCCCGGAGATCGCCGCCCCCGAGGCCGGCGTGCCGTCTCCCTCCACCGCCGATCGCACGCTGGACCGTCCCGAGCCGACGGCCGGACGGATGCAGCGGCTGCGGGCCAGGCTCTCCCGCTCGCAGAACGCCCTCGGCCGCGGGCTGCTGTCGGTCCTCTCCCGCGAGAACCTCGACGACGATGCCTGGGAGGAGGTCGAGGAGTCGCTGCTCGTCGCCGACGTCGGCATCGGCGCCACCACCGAGATCGTCGAGCGGCTCAAGACCCGCACCAAGGTGCTCAACACCCGCTCCACCGGCGAGCTGCGCGCCCTGCTCGCCGAGGAGCTCGTCACCGCCCTGCAGCCGGACCTGGACCGGACGCTGCGCTCGACGCCGACCGGGGACCGTCCCGCCGTCGTCATGGTCGTCGGCGTCAACGGCACCGGCAAGACCACCACCTGCGGCAAGCTCGCCCGCGTGCTCGTCGCCGACGGTCGCTCGGTGCTGCTGGGCGCGGCCGACACCTTCCGCGCCGCCGCCGCCGATCAGCTGCAGACGTGGGGGGAGCGGGTCGGCGCCGAGACCGTCCGCGGCCCGGAGCAGGGCGACCCCGCCAGCGTCGCCTTCGACGCGGTCAAGAAGGGCACCGAGGCGAAGGTCGACACCGTCCTCATCGACACTGCCGGTCGACTGCACACCAAGGTCGGGCTGATGGACGAGCTCGGCAAGGTCAAGCGCGTCGTGGAGAAGCAGGGTCCGGTGGACGAGACGCTCCTCGTCCTCGACGCGACCACCGGCCAGAACGGCCTGGTCCAGGCTCGGGTCTTCACCGAGGTCGTGGACGTCACCGGCATCGTGCTGACGAAGCTGGACGGCACCGCCAAGGGCGGCATCGTCATCAGCGTGCAGCGCGAGCTGGGCGTCCCCGTCAAGCTCATCGGGCTGGGGGAGGGCGCCGACGACCTCGCCCCCTTCGAGCCGGAGTCCTTCGTGGACGCGTTGCTGGGGGAGTAGATGAGAGCCCTGTTCAAGCCGGCAGCGTCGCCGGGCTTCGAACTCACCGATCGTCCCGAGCCGTCGGTCGGGCCCACCGACGTCCTCGTCCGGGTGCTGCGGACCGGGATCTGCGGCACCGACCTGCACATCGAGTCCTGGGACGCGTGGGCGGCCGGCGCGGTGAACGCGCCATTGGTGGCCGGCCACGAGTTCTGCGGCGAGGTCGTCGAGATCGGGCCCGGCGTCCGTGACGTCAAGGTCGGCGACCTGGTCAGCGGCGAGGGTCATGTCGTCTGCGGCACCTGCCGCAACTGCCGCGCCGGCCGGCGCCACCTCTGCATCCGGACCTCCTCGATCGGCGTGAACCGCGACGGCGCCTTCGCCGAATTGGTGGCGCTGCCGGAGTCCAACGTCTGGGTGCACCACACGCCGGTCGACCCGGACCTCGGCGCGATCTTCGACCCGTTCGGCAACGCCGTGCACACCGCGCTCTCCTTCCCCCTCGTCGGCGAGGACGTCCTCATCACCGGCGCCGGCCCCATCGGGCTGATGGCGGCGGCGGTCGCGCGACACGTGGGAGCCCGCTTCGTCGTCGTCACCGACGTCTCCCGCTACCGGCTGGAGCTGGCCGAGCAGCTCGGTGTCGACCTGGCCCTGGACGTGTCGCAGGGCTCCATCGCGGACGCGCAACGCCGGCTCGGCATGGTCGAGGGTTTCGACGTCGCCCTGGAGATGAGCGGCCACCCCAGCGCGCTCCCCGATGTCGTCGCCAACCTCAACCACGGCGGACGGGTGGCCATGCTCGGCCTGCCCAGCGCGCCGATCGAGGTGGACTGGGGTCGCGTCGTCACCCACATGCTCACTCTCAAGGGGATCTACGGCCGTGAGATGTTCGAGACCTGGTACGCGATGAGTGCGATGCTGCGCTCGGGCCTCGACATCGGCTCGGTGATCACCCACCGCTTCGCCGCGCGCGACTGGGCCGAGGGCTTCGCCACCGCCAGGGGCGCACAGTGCGGCAAGGTCGTGCTCGACTGGACGGAGGTCTGATGGTGTACGGAACCGTAGGCGCACAGCTGCGCACCACCCTCGACGAGATCCGCGAGGCCGGCCTCTACAAGCACGAGCGGCAGCTGGCCTCGCCGCAGTCGTCACACGTCAGCGCCGGTGGCGCCGACGTCCTGAACTTCTGCGCGAACAACTACCTGGGGCTGGCCGACCATCCCGCCGTCGTCGGCGCCGCCCGGACCGCACTGGACGAGTGGGGCTTCGGCATGGCCAGCGTCCGCTTCATCTGCGGCACCCAGACCCAGCACACCGAGCTGGAGCGGCGGCTCTCCGACCTGCTCGGCACCGAGGCGACCATCCTCTTCTCCTCCTGCTTCGATGCCAACGGTGGCGTCTTCGAGGTGCTGCTCGACGATCGCGACGCGGTGATCAGCGACGAGCTCAACCACGCCTCCATCATCGACGGCATCCGGCTCTGCAAGGCGCAGCGGCTGCGCTACCGCAACCGGGACATGGCCGACCTGGAGGCGCAGCTGCAGGCAGCGTCCGGGGCGCGACGGCGGCTCGTCGTCACCGACGGCGTCTTCTCCATGGACGGCTACCTCGCGCCGCTACCCGAGATCTGCGATCTCGCCGAACGCTACGACGCGTTGGTGATGGTGGACGACTCGCACGCTGTCGGCTTCGTCGGCCCGAACGGCGGCGGGACGCCGGATCTCTTCGGCGTGCAGGACCGCGTCGACATCAACACCGGGACGCTGGGCAAGGCCCTGGGCGGGGCGTCGGGCGGGTATGTCAGCGCCCGTGCGGAGATCGTCGAGCTGCTGCGCCAGCGGGCCCGGCCGTACCTCTTCTCCAACGCCCTCGCCCCCTCGGTGGTGGCGGGCTCCCTCGCGGCGCTGGAGCTGGTCAGCGGCGGTTCGGCGCAGCGTGAGCAGCTGCGGTCCAATGCCGCGCTGTTCCGCAGGCTGATGGCCGAGGCCGGCTTCGACCTGCTGCCGGGTGAGCACGCCATCGTCCCGGTGATGTTCGGTGACGCCGCCCGCGCCGCCCGGATCGCCGACACCGTGCTCGAGCACGGCGTCTACGTCATCGCCTTCAGCTACCCGGTGGTGCCGCAGGGCAAGGCGCGCATCCGGGTCCAGCTCTCGGCGGCTCACACGCCGGCGGACATCGAGACGGCGGTGGCCGCCTTCACCGCCGCCGCGGCGGCCCACCCGGCCTAAGCGGGCGGAGCGAGCGGCTGCACGATGCGGAAGTGATTGCCGAACGGGTCACGGGCGCCGCAGTCGATGCCGTACGGCTGCCGCGTGGGCTCCTGCGTGAACTCGACACCGCGGGCCTTGAGGGTCTCGTACGTCGCCTGGCAGTCGTCGGTCGTGAGGCCGAAAGAGAAGCCGGTCGCGCCCTTGCTCACCAGGTCGCGGACCTGCGCGGCGGAGTTCTCGTCCAGCGACGGCGGTCCGGCGAGTTCGAGGAAGATCTCGCGCGCGGGGTCGCCGGGCACCCGGACGGTGAGCCAGCGCATCGGACCTAAGTCTATGTCGTCGCTCAGTTCGAGGCCGAGCGTGTCAACGTAGAACGTCTTGGCCTCCTCCTGGTCCAGGACGAAGACGTGCGAGATGTTGATCGAGTTCCACATGGGCGCTCCTATCGTCGGTGGCTGTCGAACCGAGACGTTAGGGGCGCGCACCCGAGGCGCGCTTATCCGAAACTGCTCGATCACCGCACGGGCGCGTCCACGACAGGGCGAAGCAGGTCGGAACCGGCTGCGGTGTCACCGGCCGGGCTGCTCGGTAGCGGCTCGGTGACGTTCCGACGATGTCGCGGAACGTCCGGCTGAAGGTGCCCAGACTGCTGAAGCCGACGGCAACGCAGATCCCGGTGACAGGGTCGTCGGTCGTGCGCAGCAGGAACATCGCCCGCTCCACCCGCCGGCGTTGCAGGTAGCGGTGGGGCGTGTCGCCGAAGGTCTGTTTGAAGCTCCGGCTGAAGTGGGCCGGCGAGACGTGCGCGATCGCTGCCAGGGCCGGGACGTCCAACGCCTCGGCGTAGCTGCGGTCCATGGCGTCGCGCGCCCGCAGCAGTGCGCGGTTCGAACGCTGCTGCGGGGTCGTCACCCGCGCGATCCTCCCACCGTCTGCCCAGCTGCGTTGAGTGGGCCGAGACGAGGTGAGCGGGCCGGAATATCGGCCCACTCAGCTGTTGTCGGCCCACTCACCGGAGGCGGGGAAGCGGGTACGGACGGTCAGGGCGCGGCGCTGATCGTCGGCACTGTCTTCGAGCGCCCGCTGCACGCCGGGCGTGAGGACGTCACGGGCGGCGAGCTCGGCGGCGGCGGTGAGAGTCCGCGGTGACACCGCGGTGGCCGGATAGGCGAGCTGCGTGAGCCGGTCGGCGACCCACCCGGACCGCAGCGCGGCCGCGGCCGGGAGCTCGGCGAAGTAGCGGGGCACGTAGGCCTCGGTAAGCGCCTCCTGTCCCGGACGCCAGAAGCCACCGGCCAGGGCGTACAGCTCGTGGTTGGGGCGCTCGGCGTCGGTCATGAGCACGGTCCAGGCGGCGGCCTTGGCGTCGGCATCCGGGCGGGCGGCGCGGCACCAGGCGGCGTGGGCGGCGCCGCGGGACGTCGCATCGGCCGCCGTCTCGGCTGCGAGCTCGTCGGTGGCGAGGGCACCCAGCTCGCAGAGACGGCGCAGCACGTGCCACCGCAGCTCGGGGTCGAGGTCGACGCCGGCCGGCAGGTCGCCCGCCAGCCGCGACCGCAGCCGACCCACGTCCGAACTCGCCCGGATGGAGGCCCGCAGCAGGCTGAGCTGACGTCCCTCTCCGCTGGCCGCCTCCGCGGCCGTGGCCATTGCGACCGCGAAGGGTGCGAGCAGGTCGCGGCGATCTGCATCGTCGACGTAGGTCGCGGTGACGACGTCGAGAAACCACTCGGAGACGACGGTGACCACCGTGTCGTGCGACTCGACGGCGAGCCCGGAGGTCACGATCTCGGCAGCGACACGGGGGTCCAGCTCGGCATCGGCGACGGCCAGCATCAGGGCGTTCCAGATCACGACGCGGCTTCGGTCGTCGGCGAGTCCCGGCAGCCGCTCTGCCATCGCCGCCCAGTCCCGGAGCGCGATCTTGGCCCAGGTCTCGTCCCGGGCGTCCGGCAGCAGCGGTAACTCCGGGTCGAGACCGTGGGGCACCGAGGCGCCGGTGAGGGTCAGCCGGGTCGACGCCCCGTCCGCGAGCGAGGACACCGTCACCGTGTGCGGGCGCGAGTCGTCCCCGGACCGCAGCAGCAGCTCGCCCTCGATGGTGAGCGTGTCGACGCCGGTGGTGCGCAGCCACGCCTCGGCCCACGCGTCGACGTCGCCGCCCTCGGCGCGCCACGCCGCCAGCAGATCGGCCAGCTCGGCGTTGCCGTGCGCATGGTCGCGGATGTAGCGCCGCAGCCCGCCGAGGAAGACCTCGTCGCCGAGGCGTGCCGAGAGCTGCCGCAGCGTCGAGGCGCCCTTGGCGTAGGAGATGCCGTCGAAGGAGGCGAGCGCCGCGGCGGCGTCCGGTGCGCCGTTGCCGGCGACCGGGTGCGTGCTCGGCCGCCGGTCGGCCCGGTATCCCCAGGACTTGCGCGCGATGCCGAAGGCGGCCCACGTCTGCTCGCCGGTGGCACGGTGACCCAGGTACTCGGCGAAGGACTCGTTGAGCCAGAGGTCGTCCCACCATCGCATGGTGACCAGGTCCCCGAACCACATGTGCGCCATCTCGTGGGCGATGGTGACGTCACGGTTGGCCAGCTCGGCCGCGGAGGGCCGGGACCGGAAGATCATCTCGTCGCGCAGTGTGACGCAGCCGGGGTTCTCCATGGCGCCGGCGTTGAAGTCCGGGACGAAGGCCTGGTGGTACTCGCCCCATGGGTAGCGCACGCCGAAGAGCTCGTGCAGCGCGTCGAGGCAGTGGCGGGTGTGGTCGAAGAGCGCGGCGGCGTCACGATCGAGGTGCTCGGCCAGCGACTGACGGACGTGCAGCACGAGCGGGATGCCGTCGTGCTCGTCGCGCAGTCGGTGATACGGGCCGGCGACGACCGTGGTGGCGTAGGTGGGGAGGGGATGGCCGGCCGCCACGCGCCAGTGCCCCGGCGCCACCTCCGTCGCCGGCCCGTTCCCCGCGATGCTCCAGTCAGCAGGACAGCGAACCTCCAGCGCCACCGGCGCCTTCAGGTCGGGCTGGTCGAGGCAGGCGAACCAGCGGGGCGCAGCGTCCAGGAAGCTCATGGCGTAGACGTAGCGGCGACCGTCGGCGGGGTCGACGTGGCGGTGCAGCCCCTCGCCGTCGTGGGAATACGCCATCTCGGCGGTGACCACGAGCTCGTGCTCGCCGTCGGTGAGCGGGTCCAGCCGGAGCCGCCCGTCGGCGAAGGCCGGGGCCACGTTGCGGCCGTCCAGCAGCGCGGAACCCAGCACGGCGGGGGAGACGTCGACGAAGCTCGGTCCGGCCGTGTCGGGTCGGGTCGCGAACCGGATGGTGGTGGTGCTGCCGAAGGTCTCGGCCGTCTCCGCGTCGCGGAGGTCCAGCGTGATCTCGTAGCCGGTGACGGCCAGTCGTGCTGCGCGGGCGGTGGCGTCGCGGTGGGTGAGGCTGGACACCACGCCACCGTAGTGGGCCCGGCACTTCGGGCATCGCCGGACATTTCCGTCTGCGGCCGCTGTGTGGTCGGCCGTGTTACCGGCGCGAAACACAGACGGCAGCCGACAGAAACCTGCGACACCCAGAGTTCGACCCGATCGGGGATGGGGCCACCGCGCGGGTGGCGCGACCCGGACGAACTCACCTGCTGGAGGTTTGGTGGACGGCTATACCGCGTTCATGATCGTGGCGACACTGCTGGTGTTGATGATGACGACACCGGCACTGGCCTTCTTCTACGGCGGCATGTCGCGGTCGAAGTCGGTGCTGAACATGATGATGATGTCCTTCGTCTCGATGGGCGTCGTCGGCATCGTCTATGTCCTCTGGGGCTGGTCGATGAGCTTCAGCGACGGCTTCAGCGGCGACGGCAAGCTCTTCGCCGACCCGTTCAAGCTCTTCGGGTTGAAGGACGTCGACCCGAGCGCCTACGTCGGCGTGATGTTCCAGCTGACGTTCGCGGTGATCACCGCGGCCCTCATCAGCGGTGCCATCGCCGACCGGGTCAAGCTGTCGAGCTGGATCGTCTTCCTGCCCATCTGGGCGACGCTGTCCTACTTCCCGCTGGCGCACATGGTCTTCGGCGGCGGTTACATCGGCAAGACCATCGGCGCGCAGGACTACGCCGGTGGTACCGCGGTGCACATCAACGCCGGTGTCGCGGGTCTGGTCCTCGCGCTCATCGTCGGCAAGCGCGTCAACTGGCCGCGCGACCCGATGCGTCCGCACAACCTGACGCTCACCATGCTCGGCGCGGGCCTGCTCTGGGTCGGCTGGTACGGCTTCAACGTCGGCTCGATCGTGCTCACCGGCAGCTGGGACGACGGCAAGAACGGCGGCATGTCGAGCAACCTGGAGCAGTTCGTCTCCGAGACCGGCCGCACCTTCCTCAACACCACCATCGCCACCATGGCCGCCATGCTGGGCTGGCTGCTCATCGAGCGGATCCTGCACAAGAAGGCCTCGGCCCTCGGCGCGGCCTCCGGTGTGGTCGCCGGTCTGGTCGCCATCACCCCGGCCTGTGGCGCCGTGGACCTCGTCGGCGCCATCGCGATCGGTGCCATCGCCGGCGCGGTCTGCGCCTGGGCGGTGAGCCTGAAGTTCAAGTTCGGCTTCGACGACTCCTTCGACGTCGTCGGGGTCCACCTCGTCGGCGGCATCATCGGCACCGTGCTCATCGGTCTCTTCTCGGTGAAGGCCGGCGCGGGCGGCGTGGACGGTCTCTTCCACGGCGGCGGCTGGGCCTCGCTGGGTGACCAGGCGGCCGGTGCGGGTATCGCCATCCTGTGGTCCGGTGTCGCCACCGCGATCATCGGCTACGCCATCAAGTTCACCATCGGCTGGCGTGTGACGCAGGAAGAGGAGGTCGACGGCATCGACTACGCCGAGCACGGCGAGTCCGCCTACGATCTGGACGGTCGCTCCAGCGGCATCCCCGGCACGGCCACCACGACGAAGGAAGGGGCGCTGGCGTGAAGCAGATCACCGCAGTCGTCAAGCCGTTCAAGTTGGACGACGTGAAAGCCGCCCTCGAGGTGCTGGGAGTCCAGGGCCTGACGGTGAGCGAGGTCCAGGGCTTCGGCCGGCAGCGTGGACACACCGAGGTCTACCGCGGCGCCGAGTACACCGTCGACTTCGTGCCGAAGGTCAAGGTCGAGGTCATCGTCGGCGACGGCGACGTGGACAAGCTCGTCGGCGCCATCGTCGAGGCCGCCCGTACCGGCAAGATCGGTGACGGCAAGGTCTGGGTGACGCCCGTCGAGAGTCTGGTGCGGGTCCGCACCGGCGAGCGTGACGCGGACGCCGTCTGACCGCGATTTGGCAGAGAACCTGAACGAGGTCCGGGCCGGCGTCCTACGCCGGCCCGGACTCGTCGGTGCGCGGCTCCGGCAGGAACTGGCCGAGAGCTACGACGAGTGGCTGCGACCGCTCGTCGCCGAGGTCGAGAACGTCGCGCTGGTCGCGGTCGGCGGCCTGGGACGTCGTGAGGTCGCCCCCTACTCCGACCTGGACCTCGTCCTGCTGCACGACGGCCGCGTCGACGCTCTGGGCGACATCGCCGACGCCGTCTGGTACCCGATCTGGGACAGCGGCGTCAGCCTCGACCACTCCGTCCGCACGCCGGAGCAGGCCGTCGCGGTCGCCAGGGACGACCTCAAGGCCCTGTTGGGCCTGCTGGACATCCGTCACGTCGCCGGCGACGCCGGGCTCACCGGGCGAGTCAGAGGCTCGGTGCTGGACGTCTGGCGCGCCACGGCGGCCAAGCGCCTCCCCGAACTGCGCGAGATCTCGCGCGAACGCTGGCAGGTGACCGGGGACGCCGCGTTCCTGCTCGAACCCAACCTCAAGGAGTCGCGGGGTGGGCTGCGCGACGCCCAGGCGCTGCACGCGCTGGCCGCGGCGCAGCTCGTCGACTATCCGGTCTGGGTCCGCGAGGCCTATCCGGTGCTGCTGGACGTCCGGGGCGAGCTGCACCGGCTGACCTCGCGCAACGAGGACGTGCTGTACCAGCAGGAGCAGGACGGCGTCGCCGCCGCGCTCGGCTACACCGACGCCACCGATGCCACCGCGCGCGACCAGCTGCTGCGCCGCGTCAACGAGGCGGCCCGCTCGATCTCGCACGCCGTCGAGACGGCCTGGCGGCGGGTCGCGGCCAGTTCGGGACCGTCGCGACCCCGGCGTCGGCTCTTCGGCCAGCGCAGCGCCGGTCCCGAGCGGGTCGGCCTGGCCAAGGACGTTGTCTCGCAGGACGGCGAGGTGGTGCTGGCCCGTGACGCCGACCCCTGGGCCGACCCCGGCCTGGTGCTGCGGGTGGCCCGCGCCGCCGCCGAGAACGATCTGCCCATCGCGCCCTTCGCGCTGGAGCGGCTCGCCTCGGAGACGGCGCCGCTGCCGACGCCGTGGCCGTCGGCCGCGCTGGCGGACCTGCTCGCCACGCTCGGCACCGGTCGTCCGGCGATCGGCACGCTGGAGGCGCTGGACCAGGCCGGACTGCTCGTCTCGCTGATCCCGGAGTGGGACGCCGTCCGCTGCCGCGCGCAGCGCAACCCCGTGCACCGCTACACCGTCGACCGGCACCTGCTCGAGTGCGCGGCCGCCGCGGCTGCCTACGACGCGGAGGTGGACCGCCCCGACCTGCTCGTCCTCGGCGCGCTGCTGCACGACATCGGCAAGGGCTATCCGGGCGAGGACCACTCCATCGTCGGGGCGCGCCACGCCGAGACCATCGCCAAGCGGATGGGGCTCTCCGGGGGCGATCTGGCCACCGTCGTCGGCCTGGTACGCCACCACCTGCTGCTGCCCAACACCGCGACCCGCCGCGACATCGCCGACCCGATGACCATCACCATCGTCCGGGAGTCGGTCGCGGACAACCTCGACCTGCTCGACCTGCTGCAGGTGCTGGCCCGCGCGGATGCCACCGCGACCGGACCGGCGGCCTGGAGCGACTGGAAGTCCCGCCTCATCGACGACCTGGCGCGTCGTACCCGCGCTGCCATCGGCGGCCGCAAGCTCCCCGAGGTCAGCCCGCTGGACGACGAGCGACGGGCGCTGGCCGAGGCCGGCGAGCTGGCCGTCCGCATCGACGGCGACCAGGTGCTGGTGGCCGCACCCGACGATCGCGGCACGCTGTACCGCACCGCCGGGGTGCTGGCGCTGCACTCGCTGGACATCCGGGAGGCGTCGGTGGCGACGCACGCCGGGATGGCCGTCAACCGCTTCGTCGTCCACCCGCGCTTCGGTCAGATGCCCGACCCGGTCCGGGTCCGGCAGGACCTCGCCGTCGCGATGCGCGGCGAGCTGGGTCTGGCCGAGAAGCTGCGGCAGAAGGAGGAGACCTACTCGCGTCGCCCCGCCGGCGCCCCGCGGCGCCGACCGGCCGTGCTGTGGTTCGACGACTCCGCCGACGCCACCGTCGTCGAGTTCCGGGGCGAGGACGAGATCGGCCTGCTCTGCCGCATCACCGCCGCTCTTGAGGCCGCCGGCCTGGACATCCGCGCCGCGCGGGTCTCCTCGCTGGCCGGCACGGTGGTCGACGCCTTCTACGTCACCGACCGTGACGGCAAGCAGGTCGACGAGGCCGAGCGCGAGCGCATCGACGGTGAGCTCCGGGCGGCCTGGCCCCGCTGAGCGGGCAGGTGAGATCCCACACCGGCCCGCCGTCGAAGTCAGGTGAAACCTGACGGTAACCTGGGAAGCTGCACCCCGGGCCGACGACGTCCCTGCTGGATGATTCCGCCCGAACACCCATGAGCGATCCGGACCGTCGGTCCGCGGATGGCAGAGTGTGGTCGTTCTGCACCGAATGACGGGAGCTCGCGTGCGCAGTCTCTTCTCCACCGTGCCGTCCGCGCAGGGTCTCTACGACCCCGACTTCGAGCACGACGCCTGCGGCGTCGCGTTCGTCGCGGACATGCACGGCCGCCGGTCGCACCGCATCGTGGAGCAGGCGCTCACCGCCCTGCACAACCTGGACCACCGCGGTGCCGCGGGCGCCGAGCCGAGCTCCGGCGACGGCGCCGGGATCACCGTCCAGATCCCCGACGAGTTCCTCCGTGCGGTGACCGACTTCGAGCTGCCGCCGGTCGGCAGCTACGCCGTCGGCAACGTCTTCCTCCCCGCCGGCGCGGAAGAGGCGGCCCGGGTCGTCGAGATCATCGAGACGGTCGCGGCCGGCGAGGGCATCACCGTCCTCGGTTGGCGCGACCTGCCCACGGTCACCGACGACCTCGGCGAGACCGCCCGCAGCGTCATGCCCAGCTTCCGGCAGCTCTTCCTGCGTGGCAACGACGGCGCCCACGGTATGGAGCTAGAGCGCCGTGCCTACGCGCTGCGCAAGGTGGCCGAGCGCCGCAGCCGCGAGGCGCAGGTCGAGCTCTACTTCCCGTCGCTGTCGACGCGCACCCTGGTCTACAAGGGCATGCTCACCACCGACCAGCTCGGCGTGGTCTTCCCCGACCTCACCGACGAGCGCTTCACCAGCGCGATCGGTCTGGTCCACAGCCGGTTCTCGACGAACACGTTCCCGTCCTGGCCGCTGGCCCACCCGTACCGCTACATCGCCCACAACGGCGAGATCAACACCATCCGGGGCAACCGCAACTGGATGCGCACCCGCGAGGCGCTGCTGGAGTCCGACCTCATCCCCGGCAACCTCAAGCGGCTCTTCCCGATCTGCACGCCCGAGGCCTCGGACTCGGCGACCTTCGACGAGGTGCTGGAGCTGCTGCACCTCGGCGGTCGCTCGCTGCCGCACGCGGTGCTGATGATGATCCCCGAGGCGTGGGAGAACAACCGCGAGATGGACGCGGCCCGCCGCGCCTTCTACGAGTTCCACTCCTGCGTCATGGAGGCCTGGGACGGCCCGGCCTGCGTCAGCTTCACCGACGGCACCGTGATCGGCGCCGTCCTGGACCGCAACGGCCTGCGCCCCGGCCGCTGGTGGCAGACCGCCGACGGGCTGGTCGTGCTGGGCAGCGAGTCCGGCGTCCTGGAGCTCGACCCCGCCACCGTGGTGGCCAAGGGTCGGTTGCAGCCGGGCCGGATGTTCCTCGTCGACACCGAGCGGGGCGAGATCCGCGACGACGAGGCCGTCAAGAGCGAGATCGCGGCCGAGCACCCCTACGCCGAGTGGCTGCACGCCGGGCTGATCCAGCTCGGTGACCTGCCCGAGCGCGAGCGGACCGTCTTCAGCCACGAGTCGGTGCTGCGGCGCCAGCAGGTCTTCGGCTACACCGAGGAGGAGCTGCGGCTGCTCATCGCGCCGGTGGCGACGGCGGGTGCTGAACCCATCGGCTCCATGGGCACCGACACGCCCGTCGCGGTGATGAGCAAGCGGCCGCGGCTGCTCTTCGACTACTTCACCGAGCTCTTCGCGCAGGTCACCAACCCGCCGCTGGACGCCATCCGCGAGGAGCTGGTCACCTCGCTGGCCGGCGGCATCGGTCCCGAGCTGAACCTGCTCGACCCCGGCCCTGCGTCGTGCCGGCAGATCGTCATCCCGCGACCGGTGATCGACAACGAGGAACTGGCCAAGATCTGGCACATCAACGCCGACGGCGACATGCCCGGCTTCCGCTGCCAGCTCATCGACGGCCGGTACCGCGTCCACGGCGGCGGCGAGGCGCTCGCCGCCGCGCTCGAGCGGGTGCGGCGAGAGTGTTCGGCCGCGGTCGAGGCGGGGGTGCGCATCCTCATCCTCTCCGACCGTGACTGCGACCCCGACCACGCGCCGATCCCGTCGCTGCTGCTCACCTCCGCGGTGCACCAGCACCTGGTCCGCACCGGCCAGCGGACCCAGGCAGGCCTGGTCGTCGAGACCGGCGAGGCGCGCGAGGTCCACCACATCGCGCTGCTCATCGGTTACGGCGCCGCCGCCGTCAACCCGTACCTGGCCTTCGAGACGATCGACGACCTCGTCGCCAACGGCCAGATCGAGGGCATCACCGCCGACAAGGCCATCGCCAACTACGTCAAGGGCCTCAGCAAAGGCGTGCTGAAGGTGATGTCCAAGATGGGCATCTCCACCATCCAGAGCTACACCGGCGCGCAGGTCTTCGAGGCCTTCGGGCTGGCGCAGCCGCTGGTGGACGAGTTCTTCGGCGGCACGCCGTCCCGGCTCGGCGGCATCGGCCTGGCCGAGATCGCCACCGAGGTGGAGAAGCGGCACGAGGCCGCCTACCCGCTGGTCGACACCGCGCGCGCCCACCGGCGCCTCGACGTCGGCGGCGAGTACCAGTGGCGCCGCGAGGGCGAGCTGCACCTCTTCAACCCCGAGACGGTCTTCCTGCTGCAGCACTCGACCCGCTCGCGGCAGTACGAGGTCTTCAAGCAGTACGCCGACAAGGTGGACGCCCTCAACCGCGAGGGCGGCACGCTGCGGGGCCTCTTCGACTTCAAGAAGGGTGCTCGGCCGGCCGTGCCGATCGACGAGGTCGAGCCGGTCAGCGAGATCGTCAAGCGCTTCGCCACCGGTGCCATGAGCTACGGCTCGATCTCGGCCGAGGCGCACGAGACGCTGGCCATCGCCATGAACCGGCTCGGCGGCCGCTCCAACTCCGGCGAGGGCGGCGAGGACGCGCGCCGCTTCACCGCCGACGAGAACGGCGACCTGCGCCGCTCCGCGGTCAAGCAGATCGCGTCGGGACGCTTCGGTGTCACCAGCCACTACCTGGTCAACGCCGACGACCTGCAGATCAAGATCAGTCAGGGCGCCAAGCCCGGCGAGGGCGGGCAGCTGCCCGGATACAAGGTGTATCCGTGGATCGCGCGGACCCGCGGTTCGACACCGGGCGTCGGCCTCATCTCGCCGCCGCCGCACCACGACATCTACTCGATCGAGGACATCGCCCAGCTCATCCACGACCTGAAGAACGCCAACTCGCAGGCGCGGGTCCACGTCAAGCTGGTCTCCGAGGCAGGCGTCGGCACCGTCGCGGCGGGTGTCTCCAAGGCCCACGCGGACGTCGTGCTCATCTCCGGGCACGACGGCGGCACCGGTGCCGCGCCGCTGACGTCGCTGAAGCACGCCGGCCTGCCGTGGGAGCTCGGCCTCGCCGACACCCAGCAGACGCTGCTGCTCAACGGTCTGCGCGACCGCATCACAGTCCAGGTGGACGGCGCGATGAAGACCGGCAAGGACGTCGTCATCGCCGCGCTGCTGGGGGCCGAGGAGTACGGCTTCGCCACCTCGCCGCTGATCGTCTCCGGCTGCATCATGATGCGGGTCTGCCACCTGGACACCTGCCCGGTCGGCGTCGCGACGCAGAACCCGGTGCTGCGCGAGCGCTTCAGCGGCAAGCCCGAGTTCGTGGTGACGTTCTTCGAGTTCATCGCCGAGCAGGTCCGCGAGCTGCTGGCCGAGCTGGGCTTCCGGTCGCTGGACGAGGCCATCGGCCACGTCGACGTCCTGGACACCGCCAAGGCGATCGAGCACTGGAAGGCCGACGGCCTGGACCTGTCGCCGATCCTGTCGGTGCCGGCCAACCCGTACGGCCAGACGCTCATCAAGTCCCGTGAGCAGGACCACGGCCTGGAGGCGGCGCTGGACAACACGCTGATCCAGCTCTGCGAGGGGGCGCTGCTCGACGGCTCACCGGTGAAGCTGGAGCTGCCCGTCCGCAACGTCAACCGGACCGTCGGCACCATGCTGGGCTCGCTGGTGTCCCGGCGTTACGGTGCCGACGGCCTACCGGACGGCACCATCGACGTCACGTTCCGAGGGTCGGGCGGGCAGTCCTTCGGCGCTTTCGTGCCCCACGGCATCACGCTGCGGCTCTTCGGCGACACCAACGACTTCGCCGGCAAGGGACTCTCCGGCGGCGTCATCGCGGTGCGCCCGGACGAGTCGGCGCCATTCGTGGCGGAGGACAACGTCATCGCCGGCAATGTCATCGCCTACGGCGCGACGGCGGGGCAGATCTACCTGCGCGGCGTCGTGGGGGAGCGGTTCTGCGTCCGCAACTCCGGTGCCACCGTCGTCGCCGAGGGCGTGGGCGACCACGCCCTGGAATACATGACCGGCGGCACGGCCGTCATCCTCGGACCGACGGGACGCAACCTCGGCGCCGGCATGTCGGGTGGCTGGGCCTACGTGCTCGACCTCGACGAGTCCATCGTCAACCGCGAGCTCGTCGATCTCGCCGACGTGCCGGGCGACGAGCTCGACCGGCTGCGCGGCATCGTCGAGGCGCACCACGCCTACACCGACTCGCCGGTCGCGGCGGCCTTGCTCGCGGACTGGGGTGCGGCGTCGCGTCGCTTCACCGCCGTCGTCCCGCGGGACTTCGCCGCCGTCCTGGAGGCCACGCGACTGGCCGAGGAGCGGGGCGAGGACGTCGACGAGGCGATCATGGCGGCGGCGAAGCGGTGATCTGCCGCCTTCCCGGCCGGGCTGGTCGCCGACGCGTCGGCGCGCGGCGGCCACACCGGTCGGGAAGGCACAGCCGATGACCGGTGTGGTGACGGTCGTCAACCTGGCGCTCGTCCTCGTGGTGGTCGTGGTGATGGCGCTGCGCTACCGGGCCGACCGGGCCGTCGACACCGGCGAGATCGTCCTCGCGGGGGTGCTGGAGGCGGCTGTCCTCGTCTACGTCGGCGTGCGTGTGGCCGACCTCGTCGGCGGTCACCGCACCTCCTCGACCGCCCTCGCGGTGTCGTACCTCATCGGCATCGCGCTGGTGATGCCCGCGGCGGCGCTGGTGGGGCTCTTCGAACGGTCGCGGTGGGGCCCGGTCATCGTCGCGGTGGGTGCGCTGGTCGTGGCCGTCCTCCTCGCCCGGGTGCACCAGCTCTGGACTCCGAGTGCCTGACGCGCCGCCGGCGTCGCGGTCGTCGCTGCGCAGCGGTCCGGGACGGGTGCTGGTCTTCGTGTACGGGCTGCTCGCCGTCGCCGCCCTCGGCCGGTCGTCGTTCGAGCTCATCACCAAGTACGACGAGGCGCCGCTGGCCTACGTGCTGTCGGCGGTGGCGGCGGTGATCTACGTGGTCGCCTTCCTTGCCCTCGTCCGGGAGCGCCGGACGATCGCGCTCGTCGCGTGCGGCGTCGAGTTCGTCGGTGTGCTCGTGGTCGGGACGCTCAGCTACACCCTGCGCCGGGACTTCCCGGACACCACGGTCTGGTCCGGTTACGGCAGCGGTTACGGCTACCTGCCGGCGGTGCTGCCCGTCCTCGCCCTGCTCTGGCTGCGGCGCGCACCGCGCCCCGGTGCCGCGGGCCGCTGATGGCGCGAGCCCCCCGGCGCCATCCCGCCGTCCTCCGGCTGCTGCTGGCGGCCGCCGCCGGCCTGCTCGCGGCCGTGGTCGTGGGCCTGGTCGCGCCGGTCGTGCTCGGGGTGCTCACCGGCATCACGGTGATGGCGACGGTCTTCGTCGTCGCCGGGCTGCTCGTGCTCTGGCCGATGTCGGCCGACCAGACCCGGGCGCGGGCGGCGGGCGAGGACTTCGACCCGCGGCTGGACGAGTTGCTCGTCGTCGCGGTGGCCCTGGCCAGCATCGGCGGGATCGCGGCGATCATCGTCCTGCGCGGCTCGGACACCCGGACCGCCGCGGCCGCCGTCGGGTTGCTCGGCGTCTTCATGATCTGGGCGATGCTGCACCTGATGTACTCGGCCCGGTACGCGCGCCTCTACTACGAGGAGCCGGTCGGCGGCATCGACTTCAACGGCGACGAGGCCCCCGCCTACCGTGACTTCCTCTACTTCGGGTTCAACCTCGGCATGACGTACCAGGTCTCGGACACCAACGTCTCGCGCCGCGACATCCGGGCCATGGTGCTGCGGCACTGTGTGCTCTCCTACCTCTTCGGCACCGTCATCCTCGCCGCCACCATCAACCTGGTCGCGGGACTCGTCACCTCCTGAGGACCGCGCGGCCGGGGTCGCGGCGGGGCGGGCTGGAGGTCGGTGACAAAGCCGGACCGGAAGCGTTGTCCTCCCCGTCACCACGCGAGCGCCTAGGCTGTGGGTGTGATCCGGCGCGCCAAAATCGTCTGCACCCTGGGACCAGCCACCGATACGCCCGAGCGGGCGCGCGCGCTCGTCGAGGCGGGCATGGACGTCGCGCGGTTGAACTTCAGCCACGGCGCGCACGCCGACCACGGCCGTCGTTTCCGCGAGGTGCGCGAGGCCGCCCGCGCGGCAGGCCGGAACCTCGCCGTCCTCGCCGATCTGCAGGGACCCAAGATCCGGCTGGGCCGCTTCGCCGAGGGCCCGGTCACCTGGGCCACGGGGGAGCGCATCCGGATCACCGTCGAGGAGTGCGACGGCGACCACGACCGGGTCTCGACCACCTACAAGAATCTCGCCGCCGACGTCCGTCCCGGCGACCGGCTGCTCGTCGACGACGGCAACGTGGCCCTCATCGCCGTCGATGTCGAGAACGGCACCGACGTGGTCTGCGACGTCGCCGAAGGCGGCGTGGTCAGCAACAACAAGGGACTCTCGCTGCCCGGCGTGGACGTCAGCGTCCCGGCGATGTCGGAGAAGGACGCCGAGGACCTGCGCTTCGCCCTCGCGCTCGGGGTCGACTTCGTGGCCCTGTCGTTCGTCCGCAACCCCGAGGACGTCAAGCTCGTCCACCACATCATGGACGAGGTGGGCGTCCGGGTACCGGTCATCGCCAAGGTGGAGAAGCCCGAGGCCGTCGATCGGCTGGAGGAGATCGCGCTCGCCTTCGACGGCATGATGGTGGCCCGCGGCGACCTCGGCGTCGAGATGCCGCTGGAGCAGGTGCCGGTGGTGCAGAAGCGGGCGATCCAGATCTGCCGCGACAACGCCAAGCCCGTCATCGTCGCCACGCAGATGCTCGAGTCGATGATCACGCACTCGCGCCCTACCCGCGCCGAGGCCTCCGACGTCGCCAACGCCGTCATCGACGGCGCCGACGCGGTGATGCTCTCCGGGGAGACCAGCGTCGGCAAGTACCCGGTGCAGGCGGTCGCCACCATGAGCCGCATCATCCGCAGCGTCGAGGCCTCGACGCTGCGCGCCGGCGGGCTGCTGCACAACCCCCGCACCTCCGGCGGCGCCATCGTCAAGGCGGCCAAGGACATCGGCGACTCGCTCGGGGCGGTCGCCCTGGTCGCGTTCACGCAGACCGGCGACACCGCGCGCCGGCTGTCCCGGCTGCAGCCGAAGCAGCGGCTGCTCGTCTTCACCCCGCTGGAGACGGTGCAGCGGCAGATGGCGCTGCTCTGGGGCGCCGAAGCGCACCTGGTGTGGACGGTCAACACCACCGACGACATGGTGCGACAGGTCGACTCCGCCCTCGTCAGCCGCGGAGTCTGCCATCCTCACGACCTGGTGATCGTCGTCGCGGGCACGCCGCCGTCGACGCCCGGTGCCACCAACACCATCCGGGTCCACCACATCGGCGACGTCCTGCGGCATGGGTGAGGGGCTCAGCGGGCAGGCGGCGGTCGACGCGCTGGTGACGCTGCTGGACCTGGAGCGCATCGAGGCCGACATCTTCCGCGGCCAGAGCATGCGCACCCGGTGGCTGCGCGTCTTCGGTGGGCAGGTCGCCGGGCAGGCGCTGGTGGCGGCGGGGCGGACCGTCGACCCGGACCGCCACGTGCACTCGCTGCACTCGTACTTCATCCGGCCGGGCGACTCGACCAAGCCGATCGTCTACGAGGTGGACCGGGTCCGGGACGGCCGCTCCTTCAGCACCCGCCGGGTCATCGCGCAGCAGGACGGCAAGGCGATCTTCTCGCTCTCGGCCTCCTTCCAGCTGCTGCAGGACGGCGTCGACCACCAGTCGGAGATGCCGGCCGTCCCCGACCCCGACACCCTCCCCGCGCAGCTCAACCGCTACGGCGACTCGCCGGAGGCGGTGCGGCAGTGGGACGAGATGCCCAAGCCCATCGACCTGCGCTGGGTCGACGAGCCGGCCTGGGTGCAGCGGCAGCACGGCCCCACCGACGGCACGCGGCGGGTGTGGATGAAGGCGGACGGCACGCTGCCGGACGACCCGCTGGTGCACGTCTGCGTCCTCACCTACGCCTCGGACATGACGCTGCTCGACTCGGTCCTGACCCGACACGGGCTGGCCGTGGGCATCGACGACGTGGCCCTGGCCTCGCTGGACCACGCGATGTGGTTCGAGCGGCCCTTCCGCGCCGACGAGTGGCTGCTCTACAGCACGCAGTCGCCGTCGGCCTCCGGCGGTCGTGGGCTGGCCTCGGGACGGTTCTTCACCCGGCAGGGGCGGCAGGTCGTCAGCGTGGTGCAGGAGGGCATGGTCCGGGTCCGGTCACGCGCGGCCACGTAGCAGCTCCCACGCAGCCTCGACGTGACGGCGCTCGGTCCAGGGTGAGCCGATCGCCAGCCGCAGCGAGACCGCGCCGTCGACGACGGTGTGGGTCAGGTACATCCGCCCCGAGGCGTTGACGGTGTCCATGAGCGCGCGGGTGGCGTCGTCGCCAGCCCGCAGCCGGAAGCTCACCAGGGAGAGCGACACCGGCGCGGTGAGCTCGAAGCGGTCGTCGGCGGCCACCCAGCCGGCGAACTCCGCCGCCAGCGCGACGTGTTTGCGCACGTGCGCGCGAAGTCCCTCGGCGCCGTAGTGGCGGATCACCGCCCAGAGCTTCAGGGCGCGGAACCGGCGGCCGAGGGGGACGTGCCAGTCGCGGTAGTCGATCACCTCGCCCGACTCGGTGGCCGTGTTGCGCAGGTACTCGGGCAGGATCGACAGCGCCCCCACGAGCGCGGCCCTGTCGGCGACCCAGAACGTGTCGCAGTCGAAGTTGGTGAGCAGCCACTTGTGGGGGTTGGTCGCGAACGAGTCGGCGAGCTCGACGCCGTCGAGGATGTAGCGCAGCTCCGGTGCCACCGCGGCCACCCCGGCCCAGGCGGCGTCGACGTGCAGCCAGGGCCCGGCCTCGCGGGCGATCTCGCCGAGCTCGGCCACCGGATCGACGGCGCCGACGCCGGTCGCGCCGATCGAGGCGACGACCAGGGCCGGGGTGATCCCGGCGGCCACGTCGGCGGCGATCAGCTCGCGCAGGTGCTCCGGACGTGCCCGTAGCGTCTCCGGCTCGACGTCGATCAGGCGCAGTCGGTCGGCGCCGAGGCCCGCCACCCGACAGGCCTTCGCGATCGAGGAGTGCGTCTGCTGCGAGGTGTAGACGGCGAAGTCGCCGCAGGCCACCCCCTCGTGCTCGGTGCGGCCCTCGCTGGCCCGGTGGAGCGCGGCCAGCAGCGCGACCAGCGCTGCGTCCGAGGCCGAGTGCTGGATGACCCCGCCGCCGGCTCCGTCCGAGCGTAACGACGGCGGCAGCCCCAGCAGCTCGGCGAACCAGTCCAGCACCAGCGTCTCGAGCTCTGTCGCCGCCGGCGAGGTGGCCCAGAGCATCCCCTGCACGCCGAGGCCGGAGGCGAGCAGGTCACCGAGGATCGCCGGCCCGCTGACATTGGCCGGGAAGTAGGCGAAGAAGGACGGGTGCTGCCAGTGGGTGATGCCCGGCAGCAGGTGGCTGTCCAGGTCGGCGAGGACCGCTTCGAA
Organism: Jatrophihabitans sp. sgz311053; assembly: GCF_056135305.1. Taxonomy (NCBI): domain Bacteria; kingdom Bacillati; phylum Actinomycetota; class Actinomycetes; order Jatrophihabitantales; family Jatrophihabitantaceae; genus Jatrophihabitans; species Jatrophihabitans sp. sgz311053. The sequence goes on from NZ_JBWAXP010000003.1 coordinate 246,899, forward strand.
GGGCTCGCCGGTCTGCGGCGGGTTCGCCGGCAGCGCCGCCCGGATGTCGCCGGGGGAGACCTGCGACAGCACCGGGAAGGACTCGAGCCGTTCGTGGTAGTCGGCGATCCAGTCGATCACCGCGTGGCCGTGGCGGCGGAACTCCGCCGCGCTCATGTGACCGGCGCTGGCCACGTGGTCGTGCCCTGCCTCGTCCATGCCGTGAGGGTAGCCACGCCCACGGGTACCGTCGGCCGTGATGGGTGGGACGAGGCGCAGGTGGCTCGGGGCCGCCGTGGTCTCCGCGGCGCTCGTCGTCCTCGGTGCGCTGGCCGGCCTCGTCGTCGGGCTACTGACACCGGCCCACGTCGAGATCGCCGGCAGTGACACCCGGATCTGGCTGCGGCCCGGGGCCGCGGTGGACGAGATCGGTGTCACCGGCCTGGTCACGCTGACCCGCGCCACCGATCGTGCCGTGGCCGGCGAGCGGATCGGAGTCGAGGCGGTGATCGACGTCGACGCCTCGCAGCTGGTGCGCAACGGCGAGCTGAACACCGACGTCGTCCCGGCCTACGTCGCTGCCTACAGCGACCCGGAACAGCTCGTCAGCGACGTCCGCCACGCCGTCATCTGGCATCTCACCCGCTGGGTCCTCGCGGGTGCGGCGGTGGTCCCGCTGGCGCTGGTGGCGCGGTGGTCCTATCGCCGCTGGCGTCGCCGGGCGGACGCCCGCCACGACCCCGACGGGGCCCTGCGCGCGGCTGCCCTGGCCTACCGGCACCGGGAGCGGCAATGGGCCGCTCGGGTCGCCGCGGCGGTGGTCCTGGCCCTGGTGCTTGGCGCCGTCCCGTCGGGTCGTGCCGACCCGCCGACGCCGCGACGCGTGACCGGCAACCCCATCCTTGCCGACACCCCGCTGGCCGGGGTCGAGGTCTCCGGCCTGCTCAGTCCGGCCCTGGTCGCGGCCCGCAACTACATCCGCACCTACGCCGGACAGACCGACCGCTACTACGACTCGCTCCGCACCGAGTTGGAGACCCGGCTCGACTCGGACGCGGTGACGCTGCCCACCGGCCGACCCGGCCAGCAGGTCGCCCACCTCGGCTTCGTCACCGACCGGCACTGCAACACCGGCATGGACCGGGTCACGGTCGCGCTGCTGAAGCGGCTGGGTGTCGGCACCCTGGTCAGCGCCGGTGACGACGCCTTCAGCGGAACCTTCGCCTTCGAGGCGGCCTGCACCCGCAACCTCGCGCAGCAGTCGCGGCGGGCCGGGATCACCGACGTCGTCGCTGCGGGCAACCACGACTCGACGCAGACCGTCGACGACGAACGAGAGCAGGGCATGCGCACTCTCACCGGCGACGTCGTCGAGGTCGACGGGCTGCGCCTGCTCGGCAGCCCCGATCCGCGCAGCAGCCGCTACGGCGAGGGCATCCGCCCCGCCTCCGCCGCCGACCAGCAGCGGGTGCTGCGCGAGCAGGCGGCGGGCCTCGCGCGCACCGCCTGTGACGCCGACGGTCCGATCATCGTCGTCGCGCACGACCCCACCGTCGGCACCGCTGCGCTCGAGGACGGCTGCGGCCACGCGACGCTGGCCCTGGACGGCCACACCCACGCGCAGGCCGGCCCGGTCACCGTGCCCCTCGCCGGCGGGGGCAGTGGCAGCCAATTCACCGGTGGCTCCGGCGGCGGGGCGCCGGGGGAGGGGACCATCGAGCGCAGCTTCGCCTCGCGCCTCACCGTGGGGCCGCTCAACAACGACGCCTTCGTCTACGTCGTCAGCGTCGACCGAATCTCGGGCGCACTGGTGGGCATCACCACGTTCCGGTTCAGCCCGGACCGGCAGATCTCCATCAGCCAGGACGTCGGCTGACGCCGCCACGCCTCGATCTCCCCGCCGCTGTGGTCTGAAGCGGGGCCGTCAGGACGCCGTGGCGTCGGGGAGGAGCCCGCGTGGTACCCCCGGTCGGATTCGAACCGACACGCCTTGCGGCAATGCCTTTTGAGGGCATCATGTCTACCAGTTCCATCACAGGGGCGTGACGTCTCCGAAATACTACCGGCGCTAGTCTGGCAGCTCGCACTTGTCGCCAGTGTTGTCGGCGTGATGGGAGACGTTCGAGTGACTGCCGCCCCCGAGGATCAGGCCACCCCCGCGCTGCGAGTGGTGATCGCCGAGGACGAGGCCCTCATCCGCCTCGACCTGCGCGAGATGCTGGAGGAGGAGGGCCTCGACGTCGTCGGCGAGGCAGCCGACGGCGAGCAGGCCGTCCAGCTGGCCAAGGAGCTCGAGCCCGACCTCGTCATCTGCGACATCAAGATGCCGAAGATGGACGGCATCGCCGCCGCGGGTCAGATCACTGAGGCGCGCATCGCGCCGGTCGTGATGCTGACGGCCTTCAGCCAGCGCGATCTCATCGAGCGAGCTCGTGACGCCGGGGCCATGGCCTACTTGGTCAAGCCGTTCCAGAAGCGCGACCTGCTGCCGGCGATCGAGATGGCGACGTCCCGCTTCGCCGAGATCCGCGCCCTGGAGAGCGAGGTCACGGGGCTGAAGGACCGCCTGGAGACCCGCAAGCTCATCGAGCGGGCCAAGGGCGCGCTCATGACGCAGCACGGCCTCTCCGAGCCCGAGGCGTTCCGCTGGATCCAGCGCGCGGCCATGGACAACCGGCGTCCGATGAAGGTGGTGGCCGAGCTCGTTCTCGACGGCGACACCACCCAGGATCCGGCCGCGGACGGGACTACCGGCCAGTAGCGCGACATTTCGGGCAGCGCTGGATTGAGATTTGGTCACGGTCCGAACGAGGGCCGTTCGACTAGGTGCCCACCCCCGTCTTGATCAGCTAACGTCCCGCCAACCGGTCGCACGGCACCCGTGCGCCGAAACCTTTTGACAAGCCCTCACAGGAGGCTCAGTAGTGCGACCACGCGTAGTTACCGGCATGGTGGTTTTCGCCGCAGCAGGCGCCCTGGCGCTCAGCGGCTGCGGCAGCAGCTCGTCCGACAGCAGCAAGTCCGGCGGCGGTCTGGGCGGCGGCTCGTCCACGGCGGGCTCCGGCTCCACCTCGACGGGCGGCACCGTCAAGATCGGCTTCGAGGGTCCGCTGTCGGGTGACAACGCCCAGCTCGGCATCAACGAGGTCAACGGCGTCCAGCTCGCCGTGACCGAGGCCAACAAGGACAGCTCGCTCGGCTTCAAGGTCGAGCTCGTCCGCTCCGACGACGGTGGCGACCCGGCCAAGTCGCCGGCCGCGGCCACCAAGCTCATCGACGACGCCAAGGTCCTCGGCGTCGTGGGCCCGTCGTTCTCGGGCAGCACCCTCGCCGTCGGCAAGAAGTACTCGGCCGCCGGCCTCGCCTTCGTCACCCCCTCGGCGTCGAACGCGACGCTGCAGAACCAGGGCTTCTCCACGTTCTTCCGGGTCATCCCGAACGACAACGTCGAGGGCTCGCAGGGCGCGGACTGGCTGGTCCGGCACGGCATCAAGAACCTCTTCGTGCTGCAGGACCAGAGCCCCTACGGCCAGGGTGTCGGTGACACCGTCGCCAAGGAGGCCAAGGCCAAGGGCATCAAGGTCACCGAGCAGGGCCTCGACGGCACCCAGACCAAGAACTACAACCCGATCGCGCAGACGATCACCGCCTCGGGCGCCGACGCCGTCTTCTACGCCGGCTACGACGCGCAGGCCGCGCTGCTGGCCAAGGCGCTCACCAGTGCGGGCTTCAAGGGTCTTCGCGTCGGCGGCAACGGCATCAAGTCCTCGGTCTTCACCAAGGGCGCCGGCGGCGCCGGCAACGGCTGGTACATGACCTGCGGCTGCCAGGACTCGACGGTCGCGGCGGACTCCAAGGAGTTCGCGACGAACTACCAGAAGACGTTCAACACGCCCTCGTCCACCTACTCGGCCGAGGCCTACGACGCGGCCAACCTCATCATCGACTCGATCAAGAAGGCCGGTGGCGGCTCCGCCACTCGCTCGACGGTCGTGGAGAAGCTGAAGTCGGCCGACTTCAAGGGCATCACCGCCACGCTGAAGTTCCAGTCCAACGGTGACCTCGACGCCTCGGGCCAGGTCGTGAACCTGTACGAGCAGAAGAACGGTCAGATCAAGGTCCTCGGCGACATCAAGGACCAGAAGTGAGTTGACGCGCCCACGGGCGGGGTCGGCCGACACAGTGTCGGTGGGCCCCGCCCGTGCCACGTCCGGGCCCCACACCGTGCCCCACCGCGCCGTCCCGTCGCGGTGCCCATGCCACGTCCCGTCGACGCCCACCGGCCGACGGTTGCTCTTTGCAGGTCGACCCCACCCCAGGAGCCTTCGCACGTGAGTCAGAACTGGTTCGAACAGCTGCCGCAGAACCTGCTCATCGGTCTCGAACAGGGATCGTTGTACGCGCTGGTCGCGCTCGGCTACACCCTCGTCTACGGCGTACTGCAGCTGATCAACTTCGCGCACAGCGAGGTGTTCATGTCCGGCGCCTTCGGCAGCTTCCTGCTGATCGGCTCGCTCATCGACGGTCGCCATCTCAGCGGACCGGCGCTGCCGCTGGTCCTGCTCGCCGGCGCGCTCTTCGGCGCGATGGTCGGCGCTGCCATCGCCTGGGTCCTGGAGAAGGTCGCCTATCGTCCCCTGCGGCGGAGAGGGGCACCGAAACTCGCGTTCCTGATCAGCGCGATCGGGGCCTCGTTCTTCTTATCCGGCCTTGCCGGCAAGCTCTTCAACTTCCAGCGCAACAACTCCTTCCCCGGCACCAACGAGGGTGAGAGCACCTACTTCAACCTCGACCACCGGCTCATCGACACCGAGTACTTCAAGCTGTCGACGCTCAACCTGATCATCATCCTCACCGCGGTGGTCATGATGATCTTCCTCGACCGTCTCGTCTCGAAGACCAAGCTCGGCCGCGGCATCCGCGCCGTCGCCGAGGACGCGCCGACCGCCGCCCTGATGGGCATCAACATCGACAAGACGATCTCGCGCACGTTCGTCATCGGCGGCGCGCTCGCCGGGATCGCCGGCTTCCTCTTCGGTGTCGCCTTCGGCGCCGCCTACAACATGGGCTTCACGCCCGGCGTGAAGGCCTTCGCCGCCGCGGTGCTGGGTGGCATCGGCAACGTCCGCGGCGCCATGCTCGGCGGCATCCTGCTCGGTGAGGTCGAGGTGCTCGTCAGCAACCTCAGCTTCGTCGGCGTCAAGTGGAACGACGTCATCTGCTTCGTCGTCCTCGTCCTCGTCCTGATCGTGCGACCTACCGGTCTGCTCGGCGAGCGGCTCGGACGTGCCGCATGAGCGCCGCGGTCACCGACGACACCCGCGACGTCTCCCGCGAGGGTTCACGACGTCAGGCGCTGCTCGACGCCTTCCGCGGCGAGGCCGCGCTCAAGCGACTGCTGGCCTGCATCGCTGGCGGTCTCGTGCTGGGCCTCATGGTGGGACAGCAGGAGGGCTCGACCGACGACTACGGCCAGTCGTTCCACAAGGCGCTGCTCACCGACAACCGGTGGCTCCTCTTCGTCGGCATCGGCATCGCGCTCTTCCTCGTGCTGTCGCTGCGCTTCGTCATCACCCCCTACGTCAGCCGACCCGGCATGGCCGGTGTCGCCGGGGGCTTCCTGCTCGTCCTCATCGCGTTGCAGCTGCTCAAGTGGTTCGACCCGGTCGGCAAGTTCGGTCCGCTCAGTGACCAGGTCGCCGACACCCCGGCGCTCGGGTTCCCGGCCAGCCTCTTCTTCGGCTGGTTCGGCTACGCCCTCTGGTTCGCCTGTCTCGTCCTCGGTGTCGTCGCCGTCGCGCTGCGGACGGCAGTGCTGGGCTGGGCGCTTGCCGTGCTCGGTGCCTTCGCCGCCTTCTGCGCCTTCTACGGTCATGACCAGGTCGTGGACCTCGCCTCGCCGCGGCTCGGGCCGGATCACGCCCTCGGCGTCTGGGTCGCCACCCTCGGCTTCCTCGTCACCGCCGGCGCCGGGCTCGTGGTGGTCTTCGCCCGCTCCGAGGAGTCGCATCCCCGCGCCTTCGTCGACGCGGTGATGGCCTGGCGTCCCGGTTTCCCGCTGGCCGTGCTCGGCGCGCTGCTGGCGCTCATCTCGCTGGTCAACAACACCTGGTTCGCCCCGACCGGCCTGAACACCGACTTCCGTGGTCTCTCCGACGTCTTCGACGGCACCGGCGTGCAGCAACTCGCCCTCGCCTACGCCGACTGGCTCGGCGTGGTGCTGGTGGTCGTCACGGCCGCCGTCGCCCTGGCCGGCGGCGTGCTGCGGATTCGCATCCTCGGCCTCGTCGCCATCGTGCTCGCCGCTGTCTCGCTGGTCCTGACGCTGGTGGCCATGCACGGTTTCTCGCAGACGGGCACGGAGAAGGCCTCGCAGTACGGCAAGCTCTGGCAGAACCTCGGCGCCGGCGGCTGGGTGATGTGCATCGCGCTGAGCCTGCTGCTCACCGCCGGGACGCTGGTGCTGCGCGACGGACGGCGGCGCGAGCCGGCGACGACGGGCGGCTTCCCGCTCAGCAATGCGGCGCGGGCGGTCTCGAGTTCCACCAGCGGCCGGGCGCTGCTGCCCATCGCGGTGGCCATCGCGCTCTTCTACCCGCCGACGCTCACGGGCGAGTGGCAGAACACCCTGGTCACCCAGATCGGGCCGTACCTGCTGCTCGCCGTCGGCCTCAACGTCGTCATCGGCTGGTCGGGCCTGCTCGACCTCGGCTACATCGCCTTCTACGCCGTCGGCGCCTACACCACGGCCTACCTCACCGGATCGCTGCCGGTGAAGCCGCCGTCGTTCCTCTCGCCGTTCTCGTCGCCGCTGTGGGCCATCCCGTTCGCGGTGGCCGCGGCCCTGCTCGCCGGCGTGCTGCTCGGCGCGCCGACCCTGCGACTGCGCGGCGACTACCTCGCCATCGTCACGCTCGGCTTCGGCGAGATCATCCAGGTCGTCGCCAACAACAACCCCGGCGGTGTCACCGGTGGTGCCCGCGGTCCGAACGTGCCGAGCCCGGTGCTGCACATCGGCCCGATCAACATCACCTGGGGCGAGGACAACCTGCCGTTCTGGTACTTGTTGCTCGCCATGCTCGGCATCGTGGTGGTGGTCTTCGTCCGGCTCGAGCGGTCACGGCTCGGCCGTGCCTGGGCCGCGATCCGTGAGGACGAGGTCGCCGCCGAGGCCAGCGGCGTCAAGACCATCAAGGTCAAGCTGCTCGCCTTCGCGATCGGCGCCTCGACCTCCGGTCTGGCTGGCGTCTTCTTCGCCACCCAGGTCGGCTACTTCGACCCGTCACTGTTCACGCTGCAGAACTCGATCCTCATCGTCGCCTACGTCGTCTTCGGCGGCATGGGCTCGCTGCCCGGTGCCCTCGCCGGCGCCGCGGTGCTGACCTGGCTGCCCGTCTTCCTGCGCAGCCAGGTGCCGCAGGAGGATCAACAGATGTGGATCGGCGCGCTCGTCCTGCTCATGATGATCTTCCGGCCCGCCGGGCTGATCCCGGCCCGGCGCCGGAAGGCCGAGCTGGCGGGCCTGCACGAGGACACCAGCACCTCGGTGCGTGCCGTCCCGGCTGCGGAGGGGAACTGATGACCACCACGACCGAGACCGTCGAATCCCCGTCGCCGTCCGGCGATGTCGTCTTCGACGTCGAGCACGTGACGCTGCGCTTCGGCGGCGTCGTCAGCCTCAACGACGTCAGCATGCAGATGTACCGCGGCGAGATCCTCGCCGTGATCGGGCCGAACGGCGCCGGCAAGACGTCGCTGTTCAACTCCCTCACCGGCGTGTACACGCCGCAGGAGGGGTCGATCATGCTGGCCGGCCGCAAGGGCGACAAGCCGGGATCGGTGCTCGGCCAGAAGACCCACGTCATCAACAGCCGCGGCGTCGCCCGGACCTTCCAGAACATCCGGCTCTTCCCGGCGCTGACAGCGCTGGAGAACGTCAAGATCGGCATCGAGACCCGGCAGAAGTCGGGCCCGATCGCGGCCATGCTCGGGATGCCCTGGCAGCGTCGCGAGGAGCGGGAGAGCACCGCCGGCGCCTACGCCCTGCTCAAGGACGTCGGGCTGGCCGGGCGAGCCAACGAGCTCGCCGGTTCGCTCGCCTACGGTGAGCAGCGGCGGCTGGAGATCGCACGGGCCCTCGGCACCGACCCCGGCGTGCTGCTGTTGGACGAGCCCGCGGCCGGCACCAACCCGGCCGAGAAGCGCGAACTTGCCGAGCTCATCACCCGGATCAACGTCGAGCGGAACATCGGCGTGCTGCTGATCGAGCACGACATGAAGCTCGTCATGTCGGTCGCGCACCGGATCGTGGTGCTGAACTTCGGCCAGAAGATCGCCGAAGGCACCCCCCGCGAGATCCAGCGAGACCCGGTCGTGGTGGCTGCCTACCTGGGGACCTCGGCCGAGGACGCCCAGCACGAGGTCGACGAGCAGCCTGAGCTGCACCTGATCGACACCGACACCCACCCCGAGAGCCACCCCGACGGTACGGAGGAGCGGGCGTGACCGACCTGCAGAAGGACACCACGACCGCCGGCCGCACCGGCCGCACCGGCCGCACCTTGCTCGACGTCGACAACATCGAGGTGCGCTACGGCGCGATCGCCGCTCTCAAGGGCATCAGCTTCACCGTGGGCGAGGGCGAGATCGTCGCCCTGCTCGGCGCGAACGGTGCCGGCAAGACGACCACGCAGAAGACCGTGTCGGGCATGATGCGACCGGCGCTGGGCTCGATCACCTTCGACGGCAAGCGCATCGACGGTGTCGCCGCCCACGACATGATCCGGCTCGGCATCTGTCACGTGCCCGAGGGGCGCCACGTCTTCCCCCGGATGACGGTCGCCGAGAACCTGGAGATGGGCGCGTTCCGTTTCAAGGAGCCGGACAAGGTCGAGCTGGAGCGCGTGCTCACGCTCTTCCCCCGGCTGCGGGAGCGGTACAAGCAGCAGGCGGGGACGCTCTCCGGCGGCGAGCAGCAGATGCTCGCCATCGGCCGCGCGATGATGGGCAAGCCGCGACTGCTGCTGCTGGACGAGCCGTCCATGGGGCTCGCGCCGCTCATCGTGGCCCAGATCTTCGAGATCGTGAAGGAGATCAACGACAGCGGCGTGACCGTGCTGCTCGTGGAGCAGAACGCGGCGCAGGCGCTGTCCTTGGCCGACCGAGGCTACGTCCTGGAGACCGGCGAGATCGTCCTGGAGGGCACCGGCCGGGAGTTGCTGGCCGACGACCGGGTCCGCGCGGCGTACCTCGGCGAGGAGATCGCCAGCTCGTAGCAGCGGGCGGATGATAGCCCTGGTTACGGTTCGGTAACCAGGGTCAGGGCACTACTTGCCACCCGTCGCCACCCCATCTGTCGGGGTGGGGCGGGTGGTTCTAGTGTTGCTCTCGCCCCGCCGGGGGCGGGGTTTTCGGGGGAGGGCTCAGACTGCGATGCGCAGTGACAGGAGCGGCTCGACATGACACGAGCGAACGGACGGGTCCGACCCGCGACGAGCGAGGACGTCCCGGAACTGGCCGCCCTGGTCCGGGCGGTGGACCCCGCCGCCTACGCCCGCGCCTGCACCGACGACGACGTCACCCCGCTCTGCACCCGGCTCTCCGATCTCCTCACGGCCGAGGACCGCACCCTGCTCGTCGCCACCGACGACCAGGGCGAGGTCGCCGGCCTGCTCTGCACCCGACTGGACGAGGTTGGCTCGATCGAGCTCACCCGGGTCCTGCACATCACCCACCTCATGGTGTCGCCCAAGCAGCGACGCCGCGGTCTGGGACGGGCCCTGCTCGCCGCGGCCGTCGCGCTCGCCGACGAGTTCGGCGTGGAGAACGTGCTCACCACCTCTGCGGCCGGGTCGCGGGAAGGCAACCGGTACCTGGCCCGGATCGGCTTCGCACCGCTCGTGGTCAACCGCATCGCCCCCGTCTCCACGCTGCGCCGCACGCTGGGACTCACCGACCCGGCGGGCAAGCTCGCCATGCTGCGGCGGGCCCGGCTGGCCCGTGCCCAGCGCACCGGCTTCGGCCACCGCCCGGTGGGTCGCGGGGCCTGACCCGCTGTCGGTGGCGGCCCCTACAGTGAGCACGTGACCGCGACGACCACCGACTCCGCTCCGGACACGACGACCGCGTCCGGCAGTACGCCTGCCCGGCTGCTGCTGCTCGACGGCCACTCGCTGGCCTACCGCGCCTTCTACGCCCTGCGCGAGGTCGAGATGTCGACCACCACGGGGCAGCCGACGAACGCCGTCTTCGGCTTCACCTCGATGCTCATCAACCTGATGCGTGACGAGCAGCCCACCCACGTCGCCGTCGCCTTCGACGTCTCGCGCAAGACCTTCCGGGCCGAGATGTACGCCGACTACAAGGCCGGCCGCAGCGAGACTCCCGACGACTTCCGCGGCCAGGTGACGCTGATCCGTGAGGTGCTGGACGCGCTGCGCATCCCCACGCTCATGGTCGAGGGCTACGAGGCCGACGACGTCATCGCCACCATCACCACGCAGGCGACGGCGGCCGGGGCGGACGTGCTCATCTGCACCGGCGACCGCGACGCCCTGCAGCTGGTGAACGACCACGTCACCGTGCTCTATCCCAAGCGGGGCGTCAGTGAGATGACGCGCTTCACCCCCGACGAGGTCCGTGCCAAGTACACCCTGGAGCCGGTGCAGTACCCCGACTACGCCGCGTTGCGCGGGGACCCGTCGGACAACCTGCCCGGCATCCCCGGCGTCGGCGAGAAGACCGCGGCCAAGTGGATCCGCGAGTACGGCTCGCTCACCGAGCTCATCGAGCGCATCGACACCGTCAAGGGCAAGGTGGGGGACTCGCTGCGCGAGCATGTGGCGTCGGTTCAGCTCAACCGGCAGCTCACCGAGCTGGTCCGGGACGTCGACGTCGAGCTGACCCTCGACGACATGGCGCGGCGGCAGTGGGATCGCGACGAGGTGCACCGGCTCTTCGACGACCTGCAGTTCCGGGTGCTGCGCGAGCGCCTCTTCGACAGCGTCGCCGCCGCCGAGCCGGAGGCCGAGGAGGGCTTCGACGTCGCCTTCGTCCGGCTCGGGCCGGACGAGGTCGCTGCCTGGCTGGACGAGCATGCTCGCGACGGCCGGCGGGTCGGGGTCTCCTTCCGTGGCACCTGGGGCCGCGGCGTGGGCGTGCTCACCGGTCTCGCCCTCGCCGCCGCGGACGGTGCCGCTGCCTTCCTCGACCCGACCGCCCTCACCCCGGACGACGACCGGGCCATCGCCGGCTGGCTCGCCGACGCCGCACGGCCGAAGGCGGTCCACGACGTCAAGGGCCCGCTGCTCGCGCTGCGTGAGCAGGGCTGGAGCCTGGCCGGCGTCACCAGCGACACGCAGCTGGCGGCCTACCTGCTCCGCCCCGACACCCGCGCCTTCGACCTCGCCGATCTCGCGCTGCGGTACCTGCACCGCGAGCTGCGCAGCAACGTGGAGGTCGACTCCGGTCAGCTCACCCTCGACGGCGGCGTGGAGGAATCGGACAACGCTGTAGCCGAGGTGGAGACCGTGCGGGCCACGGCGGTCCGGGACCTCGCCGACGCCTTCGAGAGTCAGCTGGGCGAGGCGGGCAAGGCCGCCGAGCTGCTGGTCGACATGGAGCTGCCGCTCGCCGCCGTGCTCGCCGACATGGAGGCCGTCGGCATCGCCGCCGACACCGGTCGCCTGGTCGACCTGCAGCTGGAGCTGGGCGAGCGGGTCACCGAGATCGCGGCGGCCGCCCACGAGCTGGTCGGTCGCGAGTTCAACCTCGGCTCACCCAAGCAGCTGCAGGAGATCCTCTTCGAGCAGTTCCAGCTGCCCAAGACCAAGCGCAACAAGACCGGCTACACGACCGACGCCGACGCGCTGCAGGATCTCTACGTCAAGACCGAGCACCCCGTCCTAGAGGTGTTGCTGCGGCACCGCGAGGTGGCCCGGCTCAAGTCGGTGGTGGACGGCCTCATCCCGCTCATCGACGACCACGGCCGCATCCACACCACCTTCAACCAGACTATCGCCGCCACCGGTCGGCTCAGCTCGACCGACCCGAACCTGCAGAACATCCCGGTGCGGACCGCCGAGGGCCGGCGGATCCGCGAGACCTTCGTCGTCGGTGAGGGCTTCGAATCCCTGATGACCGCCGACTACAGCCAGATCGAGATGCGGATCATGGCGCATCTGTCCGGGGACGCCGGGTTGATCGAGGCCTTCTCGACGGGGGAGGACCTGCACACCTTCGTCGCCTCCCGCGCCTTCGACCTCCCCGCCGACCAGATCGATCCCGAGCTGCGCCGGCGCGTCAAGGCGATGAGCTACGGCCTGGCCTACGGTCTGTCGGCCTTCGGCCTGGCGCGGCAGCTCAAGATCAGCACCGACGAGGCCAAGGGCCAGATGGAGGCCTACTTCACCCGCTTCGGCGGCGTCCGGGACTACCTGCGCTCGGTCGTGGACAAGGCCCGGATGGACGGTTACACCGAGACCATCATGGGCCGGCGCCGGTACCTCACCAACCTCAACAGCACCAACCGGAACCTACGCGAGATGGCCGAGCGGGCAGCCCTCAACGCCCCCATCCAGGGCAGCGCCGCGGACATCATCAAGGTGGCCATGCTCGGCGTGCACCGGGGCCTCGCCGAGGGCGGCTTCGGGTCACGGCTGCTGCTCCAGGTGCATGATGAGCTCGTCCTCGAGATCGCGCCCGGCGAGGAGCCGGCGGTCCGCGAACTGGTGAAGCAGCAGATGACCGACGCCGTCCACTTCGGCGACGTCGCCATGGACGTCTCGATCGGGGTGGGACGGACCTGGCACGAGGCGGCGCACTGAGGGTCCGACGTCACCGCGCCGCACGGCTCCCGATCCGCCGGCAGTCTCAGTCGCGGGACTCGAAGGTGCGGAACTCTCGGTCGATGCGCAGGCCCACGGATTCGTAGAGGCGCAGCGCGCGGTCGTTGGCCGCCTGCACGCCCAGGCCGAGCTGGGTCGCCCCCGCGTTCCGGCGACCGCGCAGCCCGGCGAGCAGCAGCGCCCGTCCCAGACCCCGGCCGCGTTCGGCGCGCGCCACCGCGAGCTGGCCGATCCAGCCGGTGCCGTCGGAGAAGGTGCGTGTCAGCGCGATACCGACCGGTCGTCCGTCCCGACGCGCCACCGGGTAGGCCAAGGACGGCAGCGGCTCGACGACGAACAGCGAGCGCCACTCGTCGGGCTCCCGGCGGACGTGGCCGGGGATCTCCGCCCAGCCCGCATCGTCGTAGACGAGTCGATGCAGCGACGGCAGTTCCTCGGCCGTGGCGGGGGAGACCTCGATCCCGATCGGCCATGCCGGTTCGGCGAGTTCCCAGTCCGGGGTCACCGGCCGGACCAGGTCGAAGGCGGAATGACGGTGCTCCCAGCCGCGCCGCGCCACCTCGTCGAGCAGCGCGGTGTCCGTGGCCAGCACTGTCGCCTGGCCGGCTCCGGCGTCCCGGAGGAAGTCGAGCAGGACGACCAGCGCGGCGGGGCGATCCGGGCCGGCCAGCGCCAGGACAGTGGTCTCGACACCCCACCACCAGGCGGCGCCGACGAGGTCATCGTCCCGCCACAGCGCGAGGCTTTGCGTCGCCGGGTCCGGGATCCGGCCGAACTCCTCGGCGACCTCGTCCGCGTCGTGCTCGACGGCGCCGAACCAGTAACCGTCGTCTGCGGCGTAGAGCGCGGTGAGGGCGGGGAGGTCCGCCGGGGTGAGCGCACGGGTCTGCATGGCGGTGACCCTAGAGTCGCTGTCGACCGAGTACGGCGCGACCTCGCGACGGGGGCCTCAGTACGGATCGGGTCGGCGGTACCCGACGAGACGCCCGACGCGGAGGGCGATCTTGATGACCACGTTGCGCGCGAACCAGGGCAGTTCGGCCAGGATGCGCAGCCGGTCGCGCCGATCCGGGGTGCCGGTCTCGAAGTGTGCCAACGAGCCGACCCGGCCCAGGTAGCGCAGCCCTCGTCCGGGCAGGACGTGGCGCAGCACGGTCAAGGTGACGCCGATCGAGGAGAAGGCGTCGTGCACGAAGACCGGCGCAGCCGGTGGCAGGTGCGCCGCCCAGCGCAGGTCGTCGCTGGCTGTCCAGTAGTCGTGTTTGCCGTCGACGTACACCATGGCCAACGGCGTCTGCCACGTCGGCCGTACCTCGGTGCTGGGCTGGGCGACGAGCTGGACCACGGGCTCGACGCCGGCCTCGGCGATGTTGTGCTCGAACCGTCCCCGGGTGGCGGAGCCGCCGAACATCATGCCGTCGATGAAGGGGTCGATGGCGATGACCTGAGCGCCGGTGACCGCCGCGGCCCGGCCGAGCACCACCGTCGAGCGTCCCTGGTGACTGCCGATCTCGACGATCGAAGCACCGGCCGGCAGTGCCCGCGCAGCGTTCCAGAGGGAGCGGCCCTGGCCGCGTGTCAGCCAGCCCGGCACGGAGTCCGCCACGGCCCAGGCGTCGTCGAAGTCGTCAACCACATGGTGCAGGATGCCAGCATGCCGCTTGCTCGCCGTGCCCTGCTCCCTGTCGTGCTGGCGGTGACCGCGGTTGCCGCGCTCTCCGCCTGCTCCTCGTCGACCACCCCCGTGTCGGCGCGCGAGAGCCGGGTCCACTCCCGTGACAGCGACGTGTCGTACAAGAAGTGCGGCGACGCCTGCACCGGCACCATCGCCGGCGCCAAGTACAGCATCGTGTTGCCGGAGAAGTGGAACGGGACGCTGCTGCTCTACTCGCACGGCTATCGCTTCGCGCAGGCCGGTCCGCCGAGCTTCGAGACTCCCCGCACCGACGCGCAGGTGAGCTCCACCGACGACGACGGCACCGGCCGGGACGCGCTGAGCCGGACGCTGCTCGCCGAGGGGTATGCGCTGGCCGGTTCGTCCTACAAGACCAACGGCTGGGCCGTCGCCGACGGTGTCGCCGCGGCCGAGGCGCTGCACGACACGTTCGTCAAGACCGTGGGTCGGCCGAACCGTACCTACGTCTGGGGTGACTCGCTGGGCGGACTCATCTCCGAGATAGTCGCCGAGCGAGACGCGTCGTGGGTCGACGGCGCCGCACCGATGTGTGGCGCGGTGGCCGGCCCCAACCTCAACCTCGACCTCGCGCTGGACGTCGCGTTCGCCATCAAGACCCTCATCGACCCGACGCTGAAGCTGACCGGCTATACGAGCGCCGACGAGGCCAACGCACAGTGGCGGCGGACCTCGGCGATCCTGCAGCGGACCGCGGCCGACACCGCCGGTGGTGGCACCGCCAAGGTGCTCTACGTCGGTGCGCTCGTCGACGCGGCGACCAAGACCGCGACCTACGACGGGGCTGACATCACCTCGCAGGTCAAGGCCACCGTCGAATCGCTGCTCACGGCCCTCGCCTACGGCACCCTCGGGCGCTACGACATCGAGCAGCGGGTCGGCGGCAACCCGTCCGGCAACAGCTCGACCGACTACGCCGAGCGGATCTCCACGAGAGAGAAAGCTCTGCTCGAGACCGTCGGCGGCAAGCCCGACCAGTACGCCGCCGCCCTCGCCGACGCCCCCCGGATCACCGCTGACGCGGCAGCCCGCGCCGCCTTCGAGAAGCTGGGCGACACCACGGGCAACGTGCACGTGCCGACGGTGACCATGCACACCGAGGCCGATCCCCTGGTTCTGGTGCAGAACGAGTCCGTGCTGCAGAACCGTGCCGCTGCCCAGGGAAAGGCCGGCAACCTCGTTCAGCTCTACATCGCGTCACCGGCGAGGTACAGCGAATCGGCGGGAGCACCCTACGGTGCGGGCCACTGCAACTTCTCCGACAAGCAGCGGCTCGCGCTGGTGGCGAGCCTGGACCGCTGGGTGCGACAGGACACCTACCCGGTGCCGTCGGGTCTCGTCTCCCGTTTCGGCGCCGGCCTCGATGCCAGCTTCGTGCCGGGAGCATGGCCGGCGGCGGTCTGACGCAGCACCAGCGTCAGCGCCAGCGCGGCAGCCAAAGCGGCCACGCCAGTGAGGACGGCGACGAGTCGCAGCGGAGTCGCTGATCCGCTGGCTGCGAAGGCCGCACCGATGTCGGCGAGCGCGGTGCACCAGAGCAGCAGCGCGCGGCGCTGGTTGCGCCGGGCCAGCCCGGCCAGCACCGCCAGCTGGACCACGGCGAGCAAGGCGCCGAGCAGTGCCCACAGCCAGACGACGCCGTCGAGCTCTGCGTACCGAGTGCCCCCCACGGCGCGGACCACGAGGCTGCCCAGCACCGCGCAGCCGCCGACCGCCGCGATACCCAGCGCGCCGACCGCGGCCATCGCCCGGCGTGCCGTGGCACGGTGACTGCCGTCCTCGGCGAGGGCAGGGAACAGCAGCAGCACCACGGACTGCGGCAACCACAGCGCGGCCCGCGTGACCACCGCGCCGACGGCGTATACGCCAGCCTGGTGCGCGGTGAGGAGGTGACGAGCCAGCAGGACGTCGAGCGCGGTCAGGAACAGGAATGCGCCGTGGGCGTGACCGGCGTGCAGCGCCTCGACGAGAACCCCGCCAGCGTCGCGCCGCCGCAGTCCGCGAGCGGCGTCACCCCAGCCTGGGCGTCGCAGTCGGTGCCGCACTCGGCGGGGGAGGGCAAGCAGCGCGGTGATCCCGGTGCCGAGGAGCACCCCCGCGATCGTGGCGTCGGGACCGCCGACGGTGAGGAGGCCGACGATCCCGCCCAGCGATCGTCCACCGGTGCTGGCGAGGATCAGCGCGGCGAGCCGCCAGTACTGCCGCCGCCCCTGGGCCCATCCGGTGGCTGCTCCCAGCGCCGTCGTCGGCGGCACGGTCAGGGCGACGAGCAGCACGCCGGTGACACCGTCGAGCCGCAGGAACATCGCCAATGCGGGGGCCGCTGCCGCCAGGATGGCGGTGGCGCCGCCGGCGAGCTGGGCGCAACCGACGAGCAGACCCGTGGTCGTGGCGTCGGTCGCTGCGCGTCGGGCCACCACGGTCTGTACGGCGAGCATGGGGACGCCGGCGATCAGCAGCAGCCCGAGCAACGAGGAGAGCGCGCCGTAGGCGGCCGGTGTCATCCGGTGGGCAGCGACGAGCAGCAGGGCGTAGCTGAGTGCGTTGGCGGCGAGGAAGGCGACGGGTACGGCCGCGCGGGACGTTGACCCGACCACGTGGGAGACGATAGCGGCGTCGGGGAGCGTCGCGACGGCAGCCGCCGCCCGGCAGACTGACCTGGTGCTGCGCAGAGCGTCGAGGGTGATGCCGTGACGCGCCCCCGAGCCCTGTGGGGCGCAGTCGGGCGGGCGACGCGGACCCGACCCGAGGCGATCGTCGTGCTGTTGCTGGTCGCGATCCTGCTGCAACCCCTGTGGCACGCCGGCTACCTGCTCGGGGTGGACATGGTCTTCACGCCGCACCAGCCGCTGACGCTGGCCAGCCTCGGGGTGAGCTCGGCGCAGCCGCGTGCCGTGCCGGTCGACGCGGTCGTCGCGCTGGCGGAGCAGCTGGTGGACGGCGCGGTGGTGGGGCGGCTCGCGGTCGCGCTGCCGCTGCTGGCAGCAGGTATCGGCGCGGGCCGTCTGCTGCAGGGAGCGAGCGCGGCCGGCAGGATCGCCGCCGCGGGTGCTGCCGTCTGGACGCCCTACGTCGTCGAGCGGCTGGCCCTGGGCCAGTGGGCACTGCTGTGGTGTTACGCGGCGCTGCCGTGGCTGGTTCTCGCGGTGCGCGACGGCCGGGGTCGTGGTGGTTGGGCAGCGCGAGTGCTCGTGCTCGCCGGCGCCTCCCTCACCCCGACCGGCGGGGTCGTGGCGGCGGTCTCGGGCACGGCCCTCGCGACCGCGCTCCGTCCTCGTCGCGAGGCTGCGACGTTCGGCGTGCTCGCCCTCGTCATGCAGCTGCCGTGGCTGGTCCCGGCGCTCACCACAACGGCTCGGGCGACCGGCGATCCGACCGGCGTCACCGCCTTCGCCGCCCGGACCGAGTACGGCTCGACCGTCGTCACGCTCCTCACCGGAGGCGGGGTGTGGAGCGCTGCTGCCGCTCCCACGAGCCGCGGCGGCGTGACCGGCTGGCTTGCCCTGGTGGTTCTGGCGGCGTCCCTCTGGGGTCTGCGACGGCTCCGGCGGCTGTTGGGGAACCGCACTGTCGTCGTGCTGGCCGTCCTCTCGGCGATCGCGGTCCTCGTCGCGGCGCTGCCCGCCTTGCCCGGCGGTGTTGCGGTTGCTCGTGCTGTCATCGAGAGCGTGCCCGGTGCGGGGCTGCTGCGGGACTCGCAGAAGTGGATCATGCCCTTGGTCCTATTGAGCGCCCTGCTTCTCGGCGCGACGGTCGATCGGGTGGCCGAAACGGTGGCGCGGCGGACCTCGGCGTCGCGGGCGTGGTCGGCCACCGTCTTCGTCGCCGCGCTGTGCCTGCCGCTGTTGCTGCTGCCCGACGCCGCCGCCACTATCCGTCCCGTCCTCCATCCGGTCAGGTACCCCGAGGACTGGAAGCGCGTCGCACAGCTGGTGCGCGGCGGCGACGCGACCGTCGTCCCGTTCGGGTCGTACCGCCGCTTCGACTGGACCGATGACCGGGTCGTCCTCGACCCGGCGCCCCGCCTGCTGCCGACCACGGTGGTGGTCGACGACGAGCTCGTCGTCGCGGGGAAGTCGGTGCGCGGCGACGACCCGCGCGCCGACCGCGTGCGGCAGGCACTGCGGTCACCGACCCCGCGGAGCGCCCTCGCCGCAGCCGGCATCAGATGGGTCGTCGTCGAACACGGGACACCGGGTCACGTCCCGTCGCTACGAGGTCTGACACAGTCCTATGCCGGGCGCGATGTCTCGCTCTACCGCGTCCCCGGCGCGGTGGTGGAGTATGCGCCTTCGCGCCCGCGGGCAGCTGCGGTCGTCCTCGCCAACGCGCTCGCCGCCCTGACGCTTCTCGCGGCTGTCGCGACCGGTCTCGGTCTGCTCGTCGGCCGGAGACGTCGCGCCCGGCGAGCGATTCCGGCGAGCCGTGGCGGGCCGGCGAAGAGCCCTTAGGCAGGGCGCGGCCTGCTATGGTCTCTGTTATCCCGTCACGCCCCGGCGGGCCTCAGGCTGCGAGGAGTCCCCACGCGATGATCAAGCTGATCTCGGCTGTTGTCGCCGGTGTCGTCGGCGCCGGCCTTGCCGCACTGACGGCCTGGGGCGTGGTGAGCAGCAACACCGCCGCACCGGCCTCCAACCCCGCGCGCCAGCAGATCGTCAACTACGGCGACAAGTAGCGCAGCGACGGCCGGCGACTCCAGGTCGCGGGGTCGCCGCGGTCAGCGCCGGGGCGACCTCCGGTGGTCGAGCGCCTGCTCGAGCAGACGCTCGAAGCGGGCTCCGGTGGCGTCCCATGAGAACGCGGCGGCCCGAGCCCGGGCCGCCCGTCCGAACTGCTCGCGCAGCTCGGCGTCGCACAGTAGCTCCTCGGCTCGCTTGGCGAGCTCGGGCTGGTCGCTGACCAGCCATCCCGTGGCGCCGTCGACGATGGCCTCGCTGACGCCGCCGGCCGACCGATAGGCCAACGCAGGCACGCCGTGGGCAGCCGCCTCGGTGATGGCGATGCCCCAGCCCTCCTTCACCGACGGCAACACCAGCAGCCAGGCCCGTTGCAGGGCGACATCGCGCTCGTCGTTGCTGACGTGCCCCAGGAACCGAACCCGGTCGCTGACTCCGGTGCGGTCGGCGTAGTCCTGCAGGCGTCCCCGCCACCACCCGTCGCCGATGACCTCGACGCGCAGGTCGGGAAGCACGTCGCGCAGCGTGTGCAGCAGGTCGAGGGCGTGCTCGACCTGCTTGTGCGGGACGAGACGTCCGAGCACGCAGATGGTGGGGGAGGCCGCCCGGTCGACGGTGCCGGTCGGATGTGGGACATCCACTCCGTTGGCGACGACGTCGATCCGGTGGCCGTCGATGCCCAGCCCGACGAGATCCTGCCGGGAGGCCTCGGAGACCGTGGCGTAGCGGCTCCGTCGGTAGAGCCGGGGCGTCAACGACGATTCGATCCACCAACCGACGCGGCCGACCAGCCCCGGATAGATGATGTGCCACTGCTCGCGATGCAGGTGGTGCACGAGGGTCAGCATCGCGCGGCGGCGGACCAACGGGGTGAAGAAAGGGATGCCGTTCTGGACGTCGACCACCACGTCGCTGCGCCGGCCGCCCCTGCCGAGCACGTAGGCCAGGCCGTGCAGGTACACCGTGAGGCGGCCCCCGCGGCGACGGATGCGGACGCCCGCCACGACCTCGTCTCGTGGTGCCCCCGGGTACGCCGCGCAGCAGAGGGTGACCTGCCACCCGCGGCGCACGAGGTACTGCGCGACGCGCTCGACGAACAGCTCGCTGCCGCCGCCTTCGGGGTGCTGCAGGTCGCGCCACACGAGAAAGGAGACGTGACGTCGGGCGGCGGCAGGCATGAGGGGCAGAACTCTAACAGCGCTGATCGAGCCCGCCGATCCTCCGCTGCGCCGCCGCCACCCCGCGATCAGTGACAGGTACCGTCTCGGAGTGTTCGTCGGATCCGATAGCGCCAGCCGCCGGCGCCGCTCGGTTCACCGGCTGCGACTCGCCGCGATCTGCGTCGGGCTGACGCTGCTCGTCTTCTCGCAGAGCTCCGGCCTTCCCGCCGCGGACACCAAGCTCGACCTCGTCGTCGATCCGCTGCGCTTCCTGGCGAACGGCGTCCGCATGTGGGACCCGCTCGGCAACGCCGGACAGCTGCAGAACCAGGCCTACGGCTACCTGTTCCCCATGGGGCCGGCGTTCCTGCTCGGCCACTGGAGCCAGCTCCCGGTGTGGGTGGTGCAGCGTGCCTGGGAATCGGGCTTGATCGTCGCAGCCTTCCTCGGCGCGGTCCGCCTGGCGAGGCTGCTGCAGGTCCGTGGCACGTGGCCGCGGGTCGGTGTGGGGCTTGCTTACGCGCTGGCGCCACGCATGATCATGGAGATCGGGGTCATCTCCTCCGAGCTGCTGCCGGTCGTCGCGCTGCCGTGGCTGCTGATTCCGCTCGTCGAGGGTTCGACGCGGGGTTCGCCGCGTCGGGCGGCGGCGCGGTCCGGGGTGGCGCTGCTGTTCGCCGGCGGGATCAACGCCGCCGCCACGCTTGCGGTGCTGCCCGTCCCGGCGCTGTGGCTGCTGACGCGGGCCAAGGGCCCGCGCCGCCGATCGCTGCTGTCGTGGTGGGTGGTGGCGGTCGCGCTGGCCTGCGCCTGGTGGATCGTGCCGCTGCTGGTGCTGGGGCGCTACAGCCCGCCGTTCCTGGACTGGATCGAGTCGAGCGCGGTGACCACGGGTCGCACCGACCTCGTCGAGGTGCTGCGGGGCACCGATCACTGGCAGGCCTACCTGGGTCCTTCGGTCTGGCCGGCCGGGTGGATCTTCGTCGCCTCCGGCGCGACGGTGATCGCCACGGTCCTGGTGGCCGCCGCCGGAGTGTTCGGCCTGAGCCGGCGCCCGCCGCAGCGGCTCTTCCTCCTGTCAAGCCTTGCCCTCGGCATCGTGGTCATCACCGCCGGTCATGTCTCGACGGTTGGTCCGCTCTTTGCGCCGGAACTGCGGCACGCTCTGGACGGCCCGCTCAACGCCTTTCGCAACATCCACAAGTTCGACCCGCTGGTCCGGCTGCCGCTGGCCGTCGGGGTCGGTCACGCCCTGGCCTGGTGTGCCGACCGGGTGCGTGCCAGCCGCTCCCTCGCACTACCCGGCGGCGCTCTGCTGCCCACCCGAGCGCTCGCGCTGGGACTGACGTTCGCGGTCGGCCTCGTCGCTATTGCACCCGCCCTCTCCGGGCGGGTCGTCCCCGACACCCGCACATCCAACGACCCGTCGTGGTGGCGCTCGGCGGGCAGCTGGCTCGGCCACCACGAACGCGACGGCGGCGGCCGGGCGCTCGTCGTGCCGGGAGCTCCGGCACCGGTCTACCTCTGGGGCGAACCACGTGACGACGCGCTGCAGCCGGTCGCGGGCGGGCCGTGGACGGTGCGCGACGTCGCGCCGCTCGCCCGGGCCGGGTACGTGCGCTGGCTCGACGCCGTCGAGGCGACGCTGGCTTCCGGGACCGCCGATCCGACGCTGCCGGCAATGCTCGCGCGGGCAGGCGTGAGGTATCTCGTGGTGCGCAACGATCTCGACGCCGCACGCTCGGGAGCGACCCCGCAACGCTTCGTCCACGCCGCCCTGGACGGCAGTCCCGACCTGCGGCGGGTGGCGAGCTTCGGGCCGGACGTGGACGGCCCGCCGGACCCGTCCCGCCTCGTGGACCAGGGCCTCAGCGGTGGCAGGCCGGCGGTGGAGATCTACCAGAACGCGGCCTGGTCGGGTGAGGTCTCCCTGATGGCGGCCGGTGACACCGTGCGGGCCAACGGGTCGACCGACGCGCTCCCCGCGCTGCTGCACGCCGGGCTGACCACCGAGACGCCGGTGGTGCTCGGCAGCGGTCCCGGAAACGTCCTCACGGACGGCATCCGGCGGCGCGAGTTCGGCTTCGGCAGCGTCGACCGGTACTCGGAGACCCTCACCCGGGACGCGCCCTTCCAGGCACAGCGCGCCGCGCACGACTATCTGCCTGACGACGCCGGCCCCCTCACCACCGCGAGCTATCTGGGCATCGACGCGGTGACCGCGTCGTCGTCGGCGAGCGACCCCACCGCGATCTTCTATCGCGGTCCGCAGTACAGCCCGTGGGCCGCCCTCGACGGCAGCTCGGCGACATCGTGGATCAGCGCGACGGACTCACAGCCGACGGGGCAGTGGCTGGACGTGAACGTCGGCCGCCTGGTCCGCCCGGCTGAGCTGCAGATCGCCTTCACGCCCGGCCTGGGCGGCTACCCCACCCGCGTCAGGGTCAGCACCGACAGCGCGGCGGTCGCGCAGGACGTCGTGGCAACGAGTCGTCCGCAGGCGCTGCGTCTGCCGGCAGGCGCCACCCGGCAGGTGCGGGTCACCGTGCTCGCCGCCGAAGGATCGGCCCGGCAGGTCGGCATCCGCTCGCTGACCATCAGCGGGGTCTCGCCCGCGCGGGTACTGGACGTCACCGGTCCGCGGACGCCCGAGGTCATCACCTTCCGCGCTGCATTCGGCGAGCGCGACGAGTGCGTCACCCTCCGCGGAGCCCCGGTCTGTGACCCGTCGTGGGTGAGCGCGGGGGAGGACGACGTGGTGCTGACCCGCGGCTTCTCCCTCGGCGCAGCACGGTCCTACCTCGCCGAGCAGTCGGTCATGTTCCGCGCGGGTCGGCAGTTGGACGCGCTGCTCGATCGCGGGAACATCCTGGCCGCCACGGCGACCTCGCGCGACTCCGCCGATCCGCGGCAACGCCCCGGCGCAGTCGTGGACGGTTCGACCGACTCGGGGTGGGTGGCGGCGGCCGGCGACACGCGTCCGGCGATCACGGTGACGACGGCTCGTCCGGTGACGCTGCGCTCGATCCGGCTCCGGCCCTTCACGCGGGCTCCGGTGGCGACGGCGCGTGAGGTCTCCATCCGGGCCGCCGACGTCTCTTTCCGCAGCCGGATCCCGGCCGACGGCGTGATCGAGCTGCCACGGGCGGTCCGCACCTCCGCCGTCACCGTCACGGTGGAGCGCGCGTCGGTGCGCTCGACGACCGACTCGCAGACCGGGCAGCGCAGGCTGCTTCCGGTCGGCATCGGTGAGATCCAGCTCGCCGGAACACAGCCGATCGTGCCGACACCGCCGAGCGAGATCTCGATCGGCTGCGGCGGTGGCCTCGTCCTGGTGGTCGACGGCCGACCGGTGCAGATGCAGGTGCGGGCCCGGACGGCGACGGTCCTCGCCGGTCGTGAGGTCGTGGCGCGCCCCTGTGGCGCCGCCACCGTGTCGCTGGCGGCGGGTCGCCACGTGATTGCCGGGGGGAGCAACGCTCTGCTCGCCACGCGCGGGGTCGTGCTGCGCGAGCCCGGTTCCGACATCGGCACGGGACGATCCGCGGGTCGCGCAGAGATCGTCACGTGGACCGCGACCCGGCGTGCCGTCCGGGTCCGTGCCGACGAGGCTGCGCTGCTCGTGGTGCGCGAGAACGCCAATGCCGGGTGGCAGGCCGAGCTGGGCGGCCGCCCCCTCCGGGCGGTGACCGTCGACGGCTGGCAGCAGGGTTGGCTGGTGCCGGCCGGTGCGTCCGGGACAGTCGAGCTGACCTTCGGCCCGCAACGAGCGGCCACCGTCGGCCTGCTGGGGGGAGCGGCGGCTGTCGTGCTGTTGCTCGCCCTGGCCTTCCTCCACCGTGGCCCCCGACGGTCGACTGAATATGCGCGGATTCGCGAGAACAGGCCGAGAGGGCTGGCTGCCGTGGCGCTGACCGCCGCGATGGTGCTGGCCGGCGGATGGGTGGGCGCCGTCGTCGCTGGCCTGACCGGTGTCGTCATCGCTGCGAATCACCGATTCCGGTGGAAGCACGTGAGCGTGCGGGCGCTCTCGTGTGCGGCGGTCGGACTCGTCCTCGTCGCGGGCGTGGCGAGCGCGCTGCGGACCGCGGCGTCGAGTGGCTACTGGGCCGGAACGCCGCTCGTGCAGACCCTCGTGCTCGCCGCCGTTGCCCTCACCGTGGCCACGCTATTCGCGCGACCTGCGGCCCCGCGAGAGGCGTCGCAGCAGCGGGCGTTCCAGGAGATACCAGGAGGCAGCGGCGGCGATGATCGCGCCGCTGGAGGCAAGTAGCCACAACACGGCGAAGTGACCGCTGAAGACGGCCCAGCCGAGCCAGTGCTGCAGGGCGATCAACAACGCCAGATGCCACAGGTACACGCCGTAGGACACGGTGCCCAACCAGCGCATGACCCGGTTGCCCAGCGTTCGCCGGATCGTGGCGTTGTCGCCGAGCATGACGGGGAGGAGGAGGAAGAAGGCCGCGAGCCCGTACAGGCCGTGTCGCATCGTCCACTGCCAGCCGGACGAGGGAGTGAGGTCGTAGGGGCCGGAGACGGGCAGCGTCGCGAGCCAGAACACCAGCCCGCCGAAGAGGAGGCAGGTGCCGGGCGCGTCGGTCGCCCACAGACGCAGCCTGTCGCCGAGGGCGAATCGACCCGGCTCGGCCACGCTGACGACGCCGATCAGCATGCCGAGGGCGAACCAGTCCAGGTTCGTGGGCAGCCAGAGCAGCGACGGTGTCGCGGGCCCGACCGCGACGTGGATGACCACGTCGCTGGCCACCGTCACGGCCCCCATCGCGGCGAGCAGCGACAGCAGTGCGGTGAGGGGATCGATGCGGCTCGCCAGCCACCGGCACAGCGTGGCGAGCAGGGGGAGGAAGGCGTAGAACGCGATCTCGGTGGCCAGCGTCCACATCTGTGACAGCGACGAGTCGACGTTGTGGCCGGTGTAGGTCTGCGTCAGGGTCAGGTAGGCGGCCCAGTCCGCGCCGCTCGGCGTGCGTAACGACAGCACGCCCAGCACGACCGCCGTGGCGAGCCAGTACGCGGG
Organism: Jatrophihabitans sp. sgz311053; assembly: GCF_056135305.1. Classification (NCBI taxonomy): domain Bacteria; kingdom Bacillati; phylum Actinomycetota; class Actinomycetes; order Jatrophihabitantales; family Jatrophihabitantaceae; genus Jatrophihabitans; species Jatrophihabitans sp. sgz311053. The sequence goes on from NZ_JBWAXP010000003.1 coordinate 272,287, forward strand.
CAGGATGCGCACGGCCCTGCGCCACCAGAACGTGCGCGCGCCGGGCAAGGGCGCACGGGCGAGGATCGACGCCGCGAACGGGCGGAAGAGCAGGAAGCCCGAGAGCAGGAAGAACAGCGTGACCCCGAAGTCCAGGCGAGCCAGCAGGGGTGCGAACGGTCCGTTGTCCAACGAGCGACCGGACAGGAAGCCGGCGTGCGTGGCGACGACGGCCAGCGCGGCAAGCGCCCTCACTCCGTCGAGCGAGTCGACATGGTGCGGTGCTGCCGGCCGCTGTCCGGCGCTGCGGCCGGTGGCCGCCGGCGCCGCCGGGTTCGGGGTGACGGTCATCGGGTCGCCTTCGGGAACGGGTAGCCGACGTCGATGTCGGTGAGGCACAGGTTGGTGGCGGAGGCATCGGTGCGGATGTGGATGGCCTCCGGCCGGATGGTCGGAAACCGGAGGACGTAGGTCGACAGGCGCCCGTCCAGCATGGTGCGCGTGCCGCTGACCGGAGCCACCTCATGCCCGCCGGGCCCGCTCATCGTCACGTAGACGGTGCTGGGGGTCTGCTGGAAGTACGCGAGCTTCACGAACCACTCGTTCGCCTTCGCCGAACCGACGAGTCGGCGGGTGATGGTGGTCCGGCCGCGCAACAGGGTGCTGCAGAAGGGCGCGGGCCGGGTGCGCGCTCTGGCGGCGCGAAGGAAGACCGCCGGCCGCAGCCTGCCCTCGGCATCCACCACGGTGTCGGGTGCCGCCGACGTCGGGAGCCGAACGTGACCACCGAGCAGCGGGACGAAGTCCGACAGCCGGCGCCGCGGTTCGATGAACGGCACCACGTCGAGCGGGACGGTGGTGTCGTACATCCGGACGTCGGGATGGTCGTCCAACTCGTGCCGCAGGGTCGCGAAGAAGTCCCGCGTCGGGTTCTCCTGCCAGCGGTCGGTGAACGTCCACCCCGACAGCAGGGCGCCGCCGACGACGACGGCGAGCAGGGCGGCGACACCGGCGCGCACCCGGCGCGTCGCCGTCGAAGTCGGCGTAGACAGTGAAGCCACCGGGGACGCGGCCGTCTCGCGGACAGGCGTCGCGAAGGCGAGCGTCACGCCCAGGGCGAGCGGCACGGCGAGGTTCCACGCGTACGTGAGTTGGTGAGCGAAGATCAGGCCGAACTGCGACAGCCGTCCCAGCGCGACCAGCACGCTGACGGCGACCGACGCGACCACCGGGATGCTCCAGGCGACGAGCGCGCGACGACCGCGGCGTACGAGAGAGACGATGACGGCGATGAGAAGGGCGAGCTGGGCCAGGATCACGCCGGCCGTGGGCATGTCGGTGGCGCTGAAGTAGACGCCGTCGACCGACTGCCACCGCCAGGGGCCGCCGAGCGCGGCCGGCACCACGGTCTGGCTCCACGACTCCCAGACCGCGCGCAGCAGGCCGCCCGCTGACGGGCGGCGCAGCGAGCCGCCGTAGCCGCCCGCCACGAACCACACGCCGAAGGCCGCGACCGGAGCTGCGACCAGCAGCCAGCCCCGCCAGTGCGAGGCAAGCGTCAGCAGTCGTTGCCGGGCAGAACCCTGCAGCAGGAACCCGACGGTGAGTGGCGGCAGCAGCAGCAGCGTCACCGCGCTGAGCTCGAGGAAGGTGGCCGCAAGGCCGAAGCAGGCACCCGCGATGGCTGCGTCGGCCAGCCGCCGACGTCGCGCGTAGTGGACCCAGCGCAGCAGACCAACCAGCGCGAGGAGCTGGGCGGGCATGACATTCACGGCGCAGGCCAGCCACAGCGGTCCGAGGAGCAATGGCGAGAGGGCGTAGGCCGCGAGCACGCCGAGCACGAGGCGGGTGGGCCCCGCGAGCTGCGTCAGCAGGCGTCCCAGCAGCAGTGTCGTGGCAGCCTGCATCGCGAGCCGGGCGACGGTCGTCGTCCAGTAGAAGTCCGTGATGCCCAGTGGCCGGATCAGCCAGAACACGAGCCGCGTGCCGGGGCTGAGATGGTCGTTGATGGGGTCGGTCAGATACCCCGGTCCGAGGCTTCGGCCGGTCGCCTGCGCGAGGAAGGCCAGGTCGTCCTGGTAGTACCAGCCGCGGCTCATCAGCGTGCCGAGCCAGCAGGCCTGCACGACGACGATGATGGCCAGCGCGAGACGGAAGGACGGCGGTCTCGCCGCGAACCGGCGCATGTGCGGACGTTCCGTCCCGATGCCGGCGGGCGCACTCACGATTTGTCGCCTGTTCGCTCGTCGGATGGTGTCGAGATCACCGCGGATGCTACGGGTACGCGCCTCTCGCTGATACGGTTCGTTCACATCGACGCAACGTCGAGTTGACAAAGGGGATCGTACGTGCGTAAAGCCCTGGGATTCGTCCTGGTCGGGGTCGGAGTCTTCGGGATCGTCATGGCTGTCCTGTTGCCGACGGTCGTGGTCGACAAGTCGAAGAAGACGCCGCTGGATCTGAACATCACGCAGATCGCGAACGGTCCGGCCAAGCTCTACGACGCGGCGACAGGTCGGACCGAGGACGTGCGCCTGCGCGCCCTGCGCAAGGTCCGCACCGACTCCAGCGCCTCGGACGGCACCAACACGACCGTCGTGGAGAGCCTCTGCGTCGCGGTGGACGACGGCAAGCTGCCGAAGAACTGCCCGACCTCGGCCGACCCCCGGCTGCTCAGTGTCAGCACCGACCGCGTGACTGCCAACCGGCGCTCCGGCGAGTCGGTGCACGTCCCCAAGTACCACGAGGCGATCAACGGCGACACCAGCGCTCGCCACACGGGCTTGTCCTACAAGTTCCCCATCGACACCGAGAAGAAGACCTATCAGCTCTTCAGCCCGGACCTCGGCAAGGCGTTCCCTGCCCGCTTCGTCGGCACCGACACCCGGCGCGGCCTCGAGGTGTACAAGTTCGTCTCGGCCACCGGCGACCAGCCCTACACGATCAAGGGCACCTTCCCCGGTACCTACAACGACACCCGCACCGTCTGGGTCGAGCCGAACACCGGGGTGATCGTCGACGGCACCGAGCGCCAGATCCAGACCTTGGACGGCGCCACCAAGATCGTCGCCCTGGACACCACGCTCACCTTCAGCAAGGGATCGGTCGACTACCAGGCCAACTACGCCAAGGACAAGATCGACCAGCTCAAGCTGGCGCAGGTCTACGGTCCGATCGGCGCCGGCATCCTGGGGCTGCTCGCGCTCGTGGGTGCCTTCTTCCTGCTGCGGCGTCGCGTCGACCGGGACGGGGGAGACGATGGCGTCCACCCCGACGAGCACGACGGCCCGTCATCCGACGACGACCCGGACCAGAGCGGTCCGTGGTTCGCCGACAGCGGTGCCTCCGGCCGGGCGTCGTAGCTCCGAGTCACCGCGGGCCGGCCTAGGGCGTGTCTGACAATCCCGTGCTCTGCTGCGCGACGCCCGGGCACGCACGCTGCCGCGTTGTCGTCGTCGGCCGTAGCAGGCTACGACCGTCCTCCTCCGCCTTGCATCGCGCGCACCCGACCGCCGCTCGCGACGAGCGAGAATTGTCAGACACGCCCTAGTCCGGTCGCTCGCAGACATAGATCGCGGTTCCGGGCAGGATCGCACCGCGCAGCGGTGACCACTGTCCCCACGGCCGGGTGTGACCGGCCGGCCACTCCGGCTCGACGAGATCCACCAGGCGCAGGCCGGCGGCCACGATCTCGCGGATGCGATCACCCATCGTCCGATGGGTCTCCACGTAGGTGGGAGTCCCGTCGGCGGCGTGCTCGACGTACGGGGTGCGGTCGAAGTACGACATGGTCGCCGTCAGTCCGGCCGGCCCGGGGTCGTCGGGAAAGGCCCAGCGCACCGGGTGGTTCACCGCGAAGACCCAGCGGCCGCCGGGGCGCAGCACCCGCGCCGCCTCGTGCATCACCCGGCCGGGGTCGGCGACGAACGGGACCGCGCCGAAGGCGCTGAAGACGATGTCGAAGGCCCCGTCGCGGAAGGGGAGGTGCTCGGCGTCGGCCTGGACGAGCGGCACCGTCACCCCGGTCGCCGCGGCCCCGGCGCGGGCGTGCCGCAGCATGCCGGTGGAGAGGTCGAAGGCGACGGGGCGGGCCCCGGCGCCGACCAGCCAGCGTGAGCACATGGCCGAGCCGCAGCCGAGCTCCAGCACCCGCTTGCCCCGGACGTCGCCGAGCAGGTGAGCCTCGGCCTCGCGCAGCCGTTCCGGGCACCAGACGAAGTCGGTCACGCCGAGGAAGTCGCCGTGCTCGTCGTGGTAGGCGTCGGCGTCGGCGTCCCACCAGCCCCGGCTGGCCCGGCTGGCGGCGCCGGAGTCGACGTGACGGCGCCCGACGCCGGAGGCATGCGTCATGGCCGCCACCCTAGCCAGCGCCCTCCGGTACGAGTCGGTACCGTCCGGGCATGGGCCTCCCTCTGAAGACCGCAGCGTTCTGGGCCGTCTACCGCATCGCGGAGCGGGCGCCGGCCATGCAGCAGCCGGCCGACCGGGTCCGGAAGGCCAGCGACCTGCGCAACAAGCTGCTCAGCCTGCCGCCGGCGAAGCTGATCACGGGTCGACCGGACAAGGGCGTGACGATCACGCAGTCGTCCTGCTCGATCGGCGACGGCGTCGAGCTCCCGCTGCGGATCTACCGCCCGGTCACCGCGGGGGAGCGGCCGCCGGTGATCGTCAACTACCACGGCGGGGGCTGGGTCTCGGGGACGCCGCAGCAGTCCGAGTGGTGGTCGGCGGGGATCGCCGCGCGCACCGGTGCCGTCGTCGTCTCGCCGCAGTACCGGCTCGCGCCGGAGCATCCCTTCCCCGGTCCGGTCGAGGACTGCTACGCCGCGACCGTCTGGGTGGCCGAGCACGGCGACGACCTCGGCGTCGACACCTCGAGACTGGCCGTGATGGGCGACAGCGCCGGTGGGAACCTGGCCGCGGTGGTCTCGCTGCTGGCCCGGGACCGCCAGGGTCCGGCCATCGCGTTCCAACTGCTGATCTATCCGTCGGTCGACTTCGTCACCGACTACCCGTCGGAGAACGAGAACGCTCACGCGCCCATCCTCGGCAAGGCCGACCTGGACAACGTCCCCAAGCTCTACCTGCAGGGTGCCGACAAGACGGACCCGCTCGCCTCACCGATCTTCGCCGACCACCACGACCTGCCGCCGGCGTTGGTCCAGACGGCCGAGTACGACCCGCTGCGGGACCAGGGTCCGGCCTACGCGGCGGCGCTGCGTTCGGCGGGGGTCCCGGTCCGGCTCACCAACTACGTCGGCGCAGTCCACGGCTACATCTCGTTGCCGGGCATCTGCCCGGCGGCCAAGCAGGCCCTGGCGGAGGCCTCGGCCGCGCTGCGCGAGGCCTTCGCCGGCTGAGCCCCTGCGGCGATTCGGGAGCGCCGGTCCCGCTCAGCGGGATCAGCGCTCCCCGATCGCCGGCGGAAATGACGCAACCCCCGGATTACCGGTCCCCGGAGGGTGCGAGGTAGGCTGCTAAGTGGACAAGTCTGCGGCCTCGACAAGGTGCAGGCCGCTCGCCCACCAGCACCATCGGTCGGCGATCCGGGCGTGTCCGCAGCCATTCGACTCTTGTCAGGATCCACCTACTCAATGACGTCCACCGTAGAAGCTCCGACCACCCCGCAAGTTGCGATCAACGACATCGGCTCGCTCGAAGAGCTGCTGGCCGCTGTCGACGGCACCATCAAGCCGTTCAACGACGGCGACATCGTCGAAGGCACCATCGTCAAGGTCGACCGTGACGAGGTCCTGCTCGACATCGGTTACAAGACCGAGGGTGTCATCCCCTCCCGTGAACTCTCCATCAAGCACGATGTCGACCCCAACGAGGTCGTTTCCGTGGGCGATGAGGTCGAGGCCCTGGTTCTCCAGAAGGAGGACAAGGAAGGTCGGCTGATCCTCTCCAAGAAGCGGGCGCAGTACGAGCGTGCCTGGGGCACCATCGAGGAGAAGAAGGACAACGACGAGGTCGTCGAGGGCACCGTCATCGAGGTCGTCAAGGGCGGCCTGATCCTGGACATCGGCCTGCGCGGCTTCCTACCGGCGAGCCTCGTCGAGATGCGTCGCGTGCGCGACCTGCAGCCCTACGTGGGCAAGACGCTCGAAGCCAAGATCATCGAGCTGGACAAGAACCGCAACAACGTCGTCCTGTCGCGCCGTGCGTGGCTGGAGCAGACGCAGTCCGAGGTCCGCAGCGAGTTCCTCAACAAGCTCGCCAAGGGCCAGGTGCGTACCGGCGTCGTCTCCTCGATCGTCAACTTCGGTGCCTTCGTGGACCTCGGTGGCGTCGACGGTCTGGTCCACGTCTCCGAGCTCTCCTGGAAGCACATCGACCACCCCTCCGAGGTCGTCGAGGTCGGCCAGGAGGTCACGGTCGAGGTCCTGGACATCGACCTGGACCGCGAGCGCGTCTCGCTGTCGCTCAAGGCGACTCAGGAAGACCCGTGGCGTCACTTCGCCCGCACGCACCAGATCGGCCAGGTCGTGCCCGGCAAGGTCACCAAGCTGGTGCCGTTCGGTGCCTTCGTCCGCGTGCAGGACGGCATCGAGGGCCTGGTCCACATCTCCGAGCTGGCCGAGCGCCACGTCGAGATCCCGGAGCAGGTCGTCAACGTCGGCGACGACCTGCTGGTCAAGGTCATCGACATCGACCTGGAGCGGCGCCGTATCTCGCTGAGCCTCAAGCAGGCCAACGAGGGCGCGCTCTCGGACGAGGCCTTCGACCCGGCGCAGTACGGCATGGAGGCCCAGTACGACGACAAGGGCAACTACATCTACCCCGAGGGCTTCGACCCCGAGACCAACGAGTGGCTCGAGGGTTACGAGCAGCAGCGTGAGGAATGGGAGAAGCGCTACGCCGCCGCGCGTGAGCGTTTCGAGGCCCACAAGAAGCAGCTCGAGGAGGCCCAGAAGGCCGACGCGCAGGCGGCCAACGAGGCCGGCGAGGCGACGTCCTACAGCTCGGACGCCGGCAACGGCGGCCAGGCCGAGAGCGGCGGCTCGCTCGCCTCGGACGAGGCGCTCGCTGCCCTCCGCGAGAAGCTCGCGGGTCGCTGAGCAGTAGCCCGTACTACCTCGACGCCCCGTCGGCCCTCGTGGCCGGCGGGGCGTCGTCGTGTTTCGCCCTCGTCATGGTTTGCATCTCGCAGCGCCGCTAACGCCACCGCAGCAGGTGCGATAGCGGCGCCGGGAGGTGCAAGCGGGTCGCGGCGGTAGCGTCGGCGGCATGCGCGTGGGACTGACCGGGGGCGTGGGTTCGGGCAAGAGCACGGTGGCGCGGCTGCTGGCCGAGCACGGTGCGGTGATCATCGATGCCGACGCCGTAGCCCGTGAGGTGGTCGAGCCCGGCACGCCCGGCTACGCCGCCGTGGTGGCGGAGTTCGGGGACGAGGTCGTCGGCGCCGACGGCGCGCTCGACCGGGCGGCGCTCGCCGCCGTCGTCTTCGCCGACGAGGGACGGCGGGCGGCGCTCAACGGCATCGTCCACCCGCTGGTCGGCGCCCGGGTGGCCGAGCTGGAGCAGGCGGCGCCCGCGGGCGCGGTGACGGTCTACGACGTCCCGCTGCTCGTGGAGAACGACATGGCCGCCGGCTTCGACCTGGTGGTGGTGGTGCTGGCCGAGGCCGAGCTGCGGCTGGGGCGACTCGCCGGCCGTGGGATGCCCGAGGCCGACGCCCGGCGGCGGATGGCCGCGCAGGCCAGCGACGAGCAGCGTCGCGCGGTCGCCGACGAGATCATCGAGAACAACGGCGATCTGCCGGCGCTGCGCACCGCTGTGGACCGGGTGTGGCAGCGGATCGAGGAGGCGTCGGCGACCGGGGGGTGAGCCGGGTCGAACCTCCGTCGGGCCATCAGGTAGTGTTTCCTCCTGGCACACGGCAGCAGGTTCGGCCGGGTTCCATGCGGACGTAGCGCAGCTGGTAGCGCATCACCTTGCCAAGGTGAGGGTCGCGGGTTCGAATCCCGTCGTCCGCTCGGAAGACGCTGTGACGGCGTCTCACGGTGGCGTGGCCGAGAGGCGAGGCAACGGCCTGCAAAGCCGTGTACACGGGTTCAAATCCCGTCGCCACCTCGCGCACAACCGCCGCGTCAGCGGTGTACATAAGGGCGATTAGCTCAGTGGGAGAGCACTACCTTGACACGGTAGGGGTCACTGGTTCAATCCCAGTATCGCCCACCACGGAAGGCCCCGGGGTTCCCGGGGCCTTCGTCGTCTCCGCCGGATTTCCGCCGGTCTGTCCGCGCGTTGTGTGCGGTGCGTAAGCCGGATCGTATGGCCGCCGGGCGGCCGTCGGGCTGGGCGCGGATCGACGCCGGGTGCATCATCTTGCCAACGCGTCGCCCCTCATCCCGCGAGCACGGCGACGCCCGTGCGGAGCGCAGCGCGTTGCGTGCCACGTGCTGGACGCGTCCGGGTTCGACACGCCGGTCGCCGCAAAACCGGGGGACGGCGACCGGCGTGTCGCGCTCGTGACGTTGCGCGCCGCGGCCCCGGAGCGATCACGGCGACGACGGTTGCGTGCCGGGCCGTTGGTCCCGAATATCCGTTGTGGTCCGGACCAGCGGGTAGCGTCCATCGGATGAGATGTCGCGGCCTGCTGGACGGTGCCGCGGCGACGCGTCTCCATGATCATCTCGGGTGGGTCGGCCACGGCCGGTCAGGGTTGGACGAGACGGCTCGTGCCGTCTTCACGGTGGCTGCCCCCGACGAGCGGCTGCTCTTCCTGCCGCGTGACGGGGACGCGGGTGCGATCGGCGAGGACTTCGCCGCAGACCTCGCCTCCGGACGTCTCACCGTGCTCGCCGCCGACGAGGCCTACGAGCCGCTGCTGGTCGGTGGCGCTGGTGTGCTCGCCGAGCAGCTGCGCCGCTTCGACGAGGTCGTCGACGACGCGCTGGATCAGGGATACGCCGGCCTCCGGATCGTCGCCGACAACACCGCCACCCTGCTCGGCTCCGGCGACCGGGTGGCCCGGTGGCTGGCGTGGGAGCAGGTGGCCGACCGCTGGCTCGCGGAGCGTCCGGTGGCCGGGAACTGCTGGTTCGACCGCGACCTGCTGCCGCAGCAGCTGCTGGACGCGGCGCTCTGCCGCCATCCGGCCAGCGTCGGTGCTGTCCGCTCGTGGCGTCTCGGCTACGAGCGGGCGATCGGCGGTGGACTGCACGTCGCGCTGGCCGGCTCCGTGGACGCCTTCGACGTCACCGAGCTGGTCGAGGCGTTGGGCACCTGCATCGAGTGCGACGGTGAGGTCGAGGTCTCGCTGGCCGCCACCACGTTCCTGCACCACTCGGTTCCCTTCGCGCTGGCCGAGCTCGCGGAACGGACGGAGAGCCTCCGCTTGGTCGCGCCCTCCGCGCCTGTCGCCCGGTTGCTCAGCGTGCTGCCGCCCCTCGCCGGTTTTGCTGCCTGACGGCGCCCGCGGCCGAACGTCGCGGGCCGCTGCAGGGACGCGTCCTCACGTGGCGGAGCGGAGTGTTCAGGTCGGCGGCGCCCACCGGTAACCCGCGCCATGGACGGTGCGGAGCAGGGTCGGACGCCCGGGGTCGTCCTCGATCTTGCGGCGTAGCCGGTGCACGTGTTCGGTCACCGTGGCCTCGCCCTGGCGTCCGGTCGGCGACTGCCACACTCGCGCCAGCAGCTCGCCCCGACTGAAGATCAGTCCGGGCCGGGAGGCGAAGAAGACGAGCAGGTCGAACTCCTTGGCCGTGAGCTGCACCGGCTCACCCCGCAGCGTGACGCGACGGGCGGCGGCATCGACCTCGAGCTGTCCTACCCGGACGGTGTCGGGCGGGATCTGCGGCACGGTCTCGGCGACGCCGGTGCGTTCGCGCCGCCGGAACACCGCACGCACCCGCGCCTCCAGCACGTCGGGGGAGAACGGCTTGTCGAGGTGGTCGTCGGCGCCCTCGTCGAGGCCCGTGATGCGGCCGGTCGGCGCGCCGCGGTCGGAGAGGACGATGACCGGGGTGTCGGCCTGCGCCGCCGTCTTGCCCCGGCGGATCCGGCGCAGCAGGTCGAGCCCGTCGAGGCCGGGGAGCGACAGGTCGAGGACGACCAGATCGTGCCGGTCGGCGAGCAGCGCCTGCAGCGCCCGCACCCCGTTACCGGCCTGCGAGACGGCGTAGCCGGCGGCTTCGAGCTGCCAGCTCACCACGGTCCGGACGCCGTCGTCGTCGTCCGCGACCAGGACGCGGCGGGGCGGACGGGTCTCGATCATCCGCGCACCTCCACCCGTTGGAGCGAACCACCCGGCGCCGTTCGGAGCCCCGAGCGGGTGTGACTCAGACCTCAGCCTAGGCCTCCGCCGCCCCCGGCGCCCGGCCTGCCGCAGCGCCCGACGAGCTAGATTTCCCGGATGCAGCCTGTGAGCGCGGCCGGCCGTGGCCGGGACCGCCAGTCCGCCATCTACCGCGACGGCGTCTTCGGTCGTCGTCCCGCGGTACCCACGGACGCCGCCCTGCTGGAGCGTCGCGCCACCGCCCGGATGACGCCGCGCGGCCGCGCCTACATCGCCGGCGGCGCGGGCGAGGGGGCGACCATGCGCCACAACCGCGAAGCCTTCGACCGCTGGCGCATCGTGCCCCGGATGCTGGCCGGCGCCGCGACGCGGGACCTGCGCACCTCGGTGCTCGGCACGGACCTCGCCGCCCCGCTGCTGCTCGCGCCGGTGGGGGCGGCGCAGCTCGTGACCGACGACAGCGACGTGAAGATCGCCGCCGGCGCGGCCGCGGCAGGGACGCCGTACGTCTTCTCCTGTCAGGGCTGCAACCCGATGGAGGCCACCGCTGCGGCTATGTCCGGTACGCCGTTCTGGTATCAGCTCTACTGGTCGACCGACGACACGGTGGTGTCGTCGATGATCGACCGAGCCGAGAAGGCGGGGGCGAGCGCGCTGGTCGTCACCCTCGACACCACCATGCTCGGCTGGCGGCCGCAGGACCTCAACCTGGGGTCGCTGCCGTTCGCCCGCGGCGAGGGCATCGCCCAGTACACCTCCGACCCGGCCTTCCGGTCGCTGGTCCGCGAGCAGGTGGCAGCCGCCGCCGGGCCTCGGGAGAAGGTGGAGGTGACGGTCTCGGCGGTGCGCACCTTGCTGTCGATGTCGCGGCAGTATCCCGGCCGGTTGCTGGACAATCTCCGCTCGCCCGAGCCACGCGCCGCCGTCGAACGTTTCCTCGGCACGTACTCCAACCCGGCGCTGTCCTGGGAGCACATCGCCACGCTGCGCTCGCGCACGTCGCTGCCGGTGCTGCTGAAGGGCGTCCTGCACCCCGAGGACGCGGTCCGAGCCCTGGAGCACGTGGACGGTGTCATCGTCTCCAACCACGGCGGCAGGCAGATCGACCGATCCGTCGCGGCGCTCGATGCACTCCCCGCCGTCCGCGAGGCCGTCGGGCCGGAGGCGACGGTGCTCTTCGACAGCGGCATCCGCACCGGCGCCGACGTCTTCGTCGCCCTGGCCCTCGGCGCGGACGCCTGCCTGCTGGGACGGCCGCACATCTACGGGCTGGCCCTCGCCGGTGCCGACGGTGTGGCACAGGTGATCGAGAACGTCGTCGCCGAGCTGGACCTCACGATGGGGCTGGCCGGCGTCCGCGATCTCGCTGGTATCAGTCGCGAGGTCGTGCAGCCGGTGGGTTAGGGCGTGTCTGACAATCCCGTGCTCTGCTGCGCGACGCCCGGGCACGCACGCTGCGGCGTTGTCGTCGTCGGCCGTAGCAGGCTACGGCCGTCCTCCTCCGCCTTGCATCGCGCGCACCCGACCGCCGCTCGCGACGAGCGAGAATGGTCAGACACGCCCTAGCTTTTCGCCTCCGACCATCGCCCGACGATGGAGACGTCGGCGAGGAAACGCACCGCGCTGCGTCCGCCCTGCCAGCGGGCGGCCGCCTCGTCCAGGCAGGTCGCCAGCAGCGCCGCCGTCGCCTCGGCACGTTCGGCGGGGACGTGGACGAGCAGTTCGTCGTGCAGGCAGAGCACGATGCGCGCCCCGAGCGGCGCGGCGCGGGCCCGGACGGTGACCGCCCACGTCTTGAAGAGCTCGGCCGCCGCCCCCTGCACCACCGCGTTGCGGGCGTAGCGGCCGCGGCTCTGCCGGAAGGACTGCGTGGCGGCCTCGTCGAGATGGTCGGGCAGCGGCGGCATCCGCACCCGGCGGCCGCCGCTGGTACGGACGTCCCGCCCGGCGCGACCCGAGGCGTGCGCCGCCTCGAGCAGCGCCATGGCAGTGGGATAGGCGGCGGTGAGGCCGGCCAGGGCGGCGCCGGCCGTCCCCGAGGTCTGGCCGTACATCGCGGCCAGCACCGCGACTTTGGCGACGGGACGCTCCACCCCCAACCGGGCGGCGACCGGCGCGTAGAGGTCGTCCTCCCTGGCCGCCCGCGCGAGCGCGGGGTCGCCGGAGACCGAGGCCAGCACCCGCGGCTCGACCTGCCCGAGATCGGCGCGCACCAGCAGCTGTCCCGGCTCGGCGGCGACGGCGGGGCGCAGCTCGGCCGGCAGGTTGTGCAGACCGGCGGAGGCGGTCATCCGTCCCGCAGCGCCGTCGCTGCCGGCCCACGCGCCCCGCAGCCGGCCGTCGTGGACGTGCGCGTCGAGCCAGTCGTGGCCGTAGGTGGTGGCGATGCGTTCGGCCTTGCGCCACTGCAGCAGAGCATCGACGAGGGGATGGCTGCCGCGTAACGGTTCCAGGCGCCATGACCGCGTGTCCGGGACCGACACCCCGATCGCCTCGAGCATCTCCCGCACCCGACCGGGATTGCGCAGATCCACGCGAGATCGCGCGTGCCGCAGCACGAGTTCGTCGCGCTCGGCGCGGAGCCGGACCGCGTCGTCCGCGTCGGCCGGCCGCGCCCCGGCGGTCGCGGTGATCAGCTGCTCGGCGGTGGTGCGGTCCACGGGCAGCCCGTCGCGGGCCAGCTCCGCGCAGAGCAGTTCGGTGGCCGACTCCGAGTAGGCCGTCAGCAGCGGATCGCCGGTGGCGGGGAGGTCGGCGAGGGCGGTCCGCTGCCGCTCGGCGCAGCGCAGCGCGAGGGCGGCCCAGCGGGCGAGGCGGTCGGGATCGCGGTGCCAACCGTCGTCGGTCCACTCCGGCCGCAGATAGCCATCGCTCCGGACCGGGTCCTCGGGGTCGCCGCCGTCGGCGTCGACCGGGCCGCCGGCGAGCAGATCGAGCTGTCCGGATCGTGGCAGCCCGGAGACCGGCAGACCGTGCAGGGCCGCGAAGGTGGCGGCGATGCTGGGCCGCGGTCCGCCGTCGAGGAGTTGCTGGACCGCGCCGACGTCCCAGCAGGCGCCGATCCGGACCCCGGCGGCCACCAGCAGGTCGGCCGTCTCTCGACCCCACCACGTCCATCGCGGACGGTGCTCGCCGTCGAGCTCGGCGACCAGCGCGGCGGGGTCGCTGGTCGTGACGCGGTGGGTGCCCTCACCGGCGGCGAGTCCGAGCCCGACGCCCGGCCACAGCGCCACCCCGATGGCTCGGCCGGGTGTCAGCACCAGCTCGCCTGCGGTCGGTGCCGGTCGGGTGGGCTGCGGCGACCGTCCCTCCCGCGCTGGCATGACGGCAAGCATGGCGCACGCGTCGTTCGGCCCGCGCCGGTTAGGGTCGTCGGGTGGCTGAGCTCTATCCCGAGATCGAACCGCACGACACCGGCATGCTCGACGTCGGCGACGGCAACCACGTCTACTGGGAGGTGAGCGGTAACCCCGACGGCAAGCCGGTCGTCTTCCTGCACGGGGGTCCCGGCGGGGCCACCGGGCCGAAGCACCGCCGGCTCTTCGACCCGGAGCGCTATCGCATCGTCCTGCTCGACCAGCGCAACTGTGGCCGCAGCACGCCGTCGGCCGGCGACCACGGCACCGACCTGTCGGCCAACACGACCTGGCACCTCGTCGCCGACCTGGAGCTGCTGCGCGAGCACCTCGGCATCGACCGCTGGCAGGTGTTCGGCGGGTCCTGGGGCTCCGCCCTCGCTCTGGCTTACGCCCAGCGGCACCCGTCACGGGTGACCGAGCTCGTCCTGCGGGGGATCTTCACGCTGCGCCGAAGCGAGCTGGATTGGTTCTACGAGGGACCGGCCGGCAACGTCTATCCCGAGGCGTGGCAGCGCTTTCTCGCGCCGGTGCCGGTGGCCGAGCGGCAACCCGGCGGGTTGATCGACGCCTACGCCCGGCTGCTCGCCGACCCCGATCCGGCGGTGCACGGACCGGCCGCGGTCGCCTGGGCGACCTGGGAGGCGAACGGTGTCACCCTGCTGCCCAACCCCGGCCTCGTCGCCGAGTTCGCCGACCCCGCCTACGCGCTGGCCTTCGCGCGCATCGAGAATCACTACTTCACCCACGACGGCTGGTTCGAACCCGACCAGCTGCTGCGCGACGCGCCACTGGTCACGGGGATTCCGACGGTGATCGTGCAGGGGCGCTACGACATGTGCACCCCCGCCACCACCGCCTACGAGCTGCATCGAGCGCTACCCGACGCGCAGTTCGTCATCGTCGACGACGCCGGCCACGCCTTCAGCGAGCCCGGCATCCTCGCGGCCCTCATCGACGCCACCGATCGGTTCGCCACCGCCTGAGGCCGCGCCCGGTCCACTGGTCATCCCGATCGCACCGACAGAGCGCCCGACGACGCGCCCGGTGTGCAGATCCCGATCGCACCGACAGAGCGCCCGACGACGCGCCCGGTGTGCAGGTCGCGATCGCACCGGGAGAACGCCCTACCGAGCGCCCCGTGTTCTGCACCCGAATATGGGTGCAGAACACGGGGCTGCAAAGAGGGTCGTCGGGTGTTCTGCACCCGAATATGGGTGCAGAACACGGGGCCGAAAAGGGCAGGACACCTTCGGTGTTCAGCCCGTGCCTGTCGGTGCCCGCCCCCGGTCGGTCGGCCACGCCGCCGGCCAGCGCACCCGCAGCGTCCGTCGACCACCGCACCCGCAGGATCCGTCGACCACCGCACCCGCAGGATCCGTCGACCACCGCACCCGCAGGGTCCGTCGGCCACCGCACCCGCAGGCCAGTCGGTGTCGACCCCGTGTTCACCGTCGGCCACGCGCCGGCTCACCCGCGTTCATCCCGGACGCGGAGGCTGGCGCGATGGAGACCCTGGCGCGCGGAACGGGTGCGCGCACCGCCGGCGAGCGTTACGCCGAGGCGATGCGAGCGGTGGTCCGGCGGTTGCCGTGGGGGCTGTCCCGCTGGGTCGCGCCGACCTTCCTGGGCTTCGTGGTGATCAACTCCGTCACCTTCGGCGTCGACCTCGCGCTGCTGGCGGTGCTGCACGGTCCCGCGCGCTGGCCGCTGGCGCTCGCGATCACCGTCGCCTACGCGACCGCGTTCGCTCTGGCGTACGCGCTGAACCGGGTGTTGAACTTCCGCTCGCACGCTCCGGTCGGCCGGCAGCTGCGGCTTTACGTCGTCGTGGTCGCGGCGAACTACCTGGTCTGCGTGCTGGGCGTCGCAACCGCGCTGGCCGGGGTCGGCCTGGACTTCCGGCTCGCCCGGATCGTGGCCGGCGGCTGCGAGGCGGCGTTCATGTATCTCGCGATGCGCAGGGTGGTCTTCCGCGACTGACCTGATCAGCCGCGCGGCGTGGTCCGCTTCGTGGCCGCCGCCGTGAGCGGATCGTCCGGCCACGGGTGCCGCGGGTAGCGGGCCCGCAGCTCGCCACGGACCTGCGGGTAGCCCTGCTGCCAGAACGACGCCAGGTCGCCGGTGATCGCGACCGGACGTCCGGCCGGGGAGAGCAGGTGCAGCACGACCGGCACCCGACCGTCGGCGACGGTGGGGGTGTCGACGGTGCCGAAGAGCTCCTGCAGCTTGACCGCCAGCACCGGCGGCTCGGCGCCGTCGTAACGCAACCGCACCCGCGAGCCGGAGGCCACCGCCAGCCGCTCCGGGGCGAGCTCGTCGAGGCGGGTCGCCGCCGGCCAGGGCAGCAGCCGGCGCAGTGCCGACGTGACATCGATCCGGGCCAGGTCGCGGGCCCGCCGCACCCCGTCGAGGTCGGCACCGAGCCAGTCGTGGAGGCGCGCGAGCAGGGCCGCGTCCGAGACGTCCGGCCATGGCTCGCCGAGATGCTGGTGCAGGAAGGCCAGCCGCTGCCGCAGGCTTGCCGCGGCGTCGGTCCAGGACAGCAGCCCCCAGCCGTCGGCCAGCAGCCCGGCCCGGACCGCCTCGCGGACCCGAAGCGGGTCGGGGTCGGGCAGCGGCAGTTCCCGCAGCACGATTGCGCCGAGCCGTTCCACCCGGCGGGCCACGAGATCGCCGTCGCGCCAGGTCACCTCGTCGTGTTCGCCGAGCCGGGAGCCGGCAATCAGCCGCACCGACTCCTCGTCGAGCGGCGCCGCACAGCGAATCCGTGCGTCGGCTCGCCCCGGCCCCCGCTCGGCGGCAGCCACGGCGAGCCACGGGCTGCCCCGCAGGGCGGATTCGTCGGCGAGCGCGGCCCCGGTGCCGCCGGCCATGAGGTACGCCGTCGTGTCACCGCCGCGGGCGCGGGCCAGCCGTTCGGGATAGGCGAGTCCGGTGACGAGGGCAGCGGCCCGGTCGTCGGAGACCGCGGTTCGCGCCGGACCGCCCGTCCCCAGTCGACGGACCTCGTCACGCCAGCGGGCGTCGCGGCTGGCGCGGACCCGGCGGTAACGGATGCTCAGGTCGTCGTCGCGGCCACCGAGCCCGTCCTCGGTTAGCAGCGCCACGATCTCGCGGGCTCGGTCACCGCCGACCAGCTCGGCGCCGTCCACCAGCGCCCGCGCCAGCCGGGGATGGACGGCGACCTCGGCCAGCTCCCGGCCCCGCTCGGTGATCCGGCCGTCCTCGCCCACCGCGCCGAGATCGGCCAGCAGCTCGGTGGCGGCGGACAGGGCCCGCTCCGGGGGAGGTTCGGGGAGGCGGAGGCCGATGCCCCCGGGCGTGCCCCAGGCAGTGAGGGCGAGAGCGAAGGGGGCGAGGTCGGCGGTGGCGATCTCGGCCGGGGCATGCTCGGCGAGCAGCGCGTGCTCGGCCTCGCTCCAGCAGCGGTAACCGCGGCCCGGACCCTCACGACCGGCCCGGCCGCGCCGCTGATCGGCGGCCGCGCGTGACACCTTCGTGGTGACCAGCGTCGACAGCCCGCGGTCGTGATCGGTCCTCGGTTCACGCGAGAGTCCCGCGTCCACGACAACCCGGACGCCGGGCACGGTCAGCGAGCTCTCCGCCACTGCGGTGGTGACGACGACACGCCGCCGCGGGCCGGCCCGCAACGCGCGGTCCTGCTCGGCGCGGGACTGCCGTCCGAAAAGCGTCAGCACGTCGGCGGCGACGCCGTCCAGGGCCCGCGTGACGGCCGCGATCTCCCGCTCGCCGGGGACGAAGACGAGCACGTCCCCCTCGCCTTCGTCCAGGGCTCGGCGGGTGACGGCGGCGACGTGCGCGAGCAGCCGGTCGTCCACCCGGCCGCCGGGTCGCAGCGGGATCGGCTGCGGCGGGGGCGCCCAGATGGTGGTCACGTCGTGAGAGGTCCCGGTTGCGGTCACGACGGGAACGTCGTCGAGCACCCGGCGTACGGTCGCAACATCCGGCGTGGCCGACATGGCCAGCAGCGCGAGGTCGTCGCGCAGGTGGCTGCGAACATCGGCGGCGAAGCCCAGCAGCAGGTCGGTGTCCAGGTGGCGCTCGTGGCACTCGTCGACGACGACGGCGGCGACACCGGTGAGCTCGGGGTCGCGCTGCAGCCGGCGCACCAGCAGCCCGGTGGTGAGCACCTCGACCCGCGCCTGCGCGCCGCCGACCCGCTCGCCCCGCATCGCGTACCCGATGCGGTCGCCGGGCTGTTCGCCCACCAGGTCGGCCAGCCGGACCGCGGCCGCGCGGGTGGCGATGCGGCGGGGCTCGGCCACCAGGATCCGTCCGGGCAGCGCATCGGCCAGCGCGAGCGGCAGCAGCGACGTCTTGCCCGAGCCCGGCGGAGCGACCAGCAGCGCTGTGCCCTGCTCTCGCACCGCCGCCACCACTTCCGGCAGCGCCTCGCGGACGGGCAGGTCCGCCCCCGGTGTCGTCCGCGGCGGCAGCAGGCGGCGACCCGTCACGGCGTGAAGCTGGCCAGGTCGTCGATGCCGAGCTGCTGTTCCACCCCGTGCACCCGGCGCAGCACCTGCCGCAGTGCAGCGTCGCCGAACTCCTTGTCCGACAGGTCGTGGAACCGTTCGGCGAGCTCGGTCAACTGCGCCGGCCGCAGCGCCGCCCGCAGCGCGGGATAGACGACGGTGTCCTCGAAGGCTTCGTGCGGCTCGTACATCCGGACGAAGGCGGCGAGGTCGTCGCGGACCTGCGTGCGCGCCGCCCGCGGCAGCGCCGCCGGGACGGTGAGCAACCTGGCGGTGATCACCCGCCCGCGGTCGTGCTGTTCGAGCAGGGTCCGGATGAGCGTCGGCTCGGCCGCGCGGACCCGGGGGAAGACGTAGCCCTCCTCCAGCCCCTCGTGGAAGTCCTCGACGTAGTCCAGGACGATCTGCGCGCTGTCGGTGACCGCGCCGGCCGGCACCGTCCGCCCGGCGTCGATGCGCTCGACAACGGCGCGGTAGCAGAGCAACACCCGCTTCAGGACGCCGTGCTCGGTCATCAGCTCCTCGTTGGCCGAGGGCAGGCGGGACGGGTCCGGCGGCGGGCCGCTCTCGGCAGCCGCGGACCCGGCGGCGCCGGCACCGGCACCGACCGCGAGGCCGGCGACTCCGGTGAGCAGCTCGCGACGGCTCACCCCCATCACGACACCGCCTTGGTCAGCGGCGTGCCGGCCGGCGACAGGACGTACCACGGACCGCCGTTGAGGTTCAGCGCCTGGCCGCGTGCCTGCCCCGCAGCGAGGTCGCCGGCGTAGCGGTAGAGCGGGTAGCCGTTGTAGGTCACCACGCGGCCCCCGGTGTTGGGATCGGGGAGCGTGCCGAGCTTGCTCGCGGTGACCCCGGCGCCGGCGCGTGGTCTGCGGCCGTCGGCGAGTGCCAGCGGCGGCCAGGTGCCGGCGCAGGGTCCGGTGCAGCTGACCACGCGGCGCGCGTCCGGCGGGAACATGTAGAGCACCTGCCCCGAGCCGTCGGCCAGCACCGGACCGAGGCCGCCGACGGAGACCGTCCGGACGGAGACCGACTCGGCCGGTCGCTGGACCAGCGCGGGATCACCGCGGTCGGCGGTCTGCGACCCGCACGCGGCGAGCGCAGCGGCGCAGAGCGCGGCGGCAAGGGGCAACACGAGTCGGGACATCGGCTCCAGTGTGCCGCGACGACCTGTGGCGTATCTGCCAGAGTGGGTTCATGAGATCTGTGGCGCGATGGGTGGTCCTGCACGGTCTCGGTCGCGCGGCGACCCGGCGCTGGGCCAAGCAGGGCGATCTGCAGGCACGGCTGATCGCCGACCCGAGTGTGCGGCTGGACCCGTACCCGCTCTACGAGCAGATC
Source organism: Jatrophihabitans sp. sgz311053 (assembly GCF_056135305.1). Classification (NCBI taxonomy): domain Bacteria; kingdom Bacillati; phylum Actinomycetota; class Actinomycetes; order Jatrophihabitantales; family Jatrophihabitantaceae; genus Jatrophihabitans; species Jatrophihabitans sp. sgz311053. Next base: position 291,705 of record NZ_JBWAXP010000003.1, read on the forward strand.
CGCGCCACCGGGCCGCTGCTGACCACCCGCGTCGGCTACGTGACGACCTCGCACGCCGTGGCCAGCCAGGTGCTGCGCTCGGACGACTTCCGCACCACCTCGGTCAGCAGCAGCATCCCGTCGCCGCTGGACAGGATCGAACGCCTCACCCGCACCGGCGCCCTGCACCCCCTGGAGACGCCGTCGCTGCTGGCCACCGACCCGCCGGACCACACCCGCTACCGGACGCTCGTCTCCTCGGTCTTCACCGCCCGCGCGGTGAATGCGATGCGCGAGGAGGTCCAGGCCCGCGCCGATCGGCTGCTGGACGCGATCGCGGCCGAGGCCGACGACGAGGTCGACCTGGTCGAGCGGTACTGCGCGCAGCTGCCGGTCGCCGTCATCAGCGACATCCTCGGGGTGGGGGAGGCCGACCGCGGCCGGGTGCTGGACTTCGGCGACCGCGTCGCCCCCAGCCTGGACTTCGGGCTGCCGTACCGGCAGTTCCGCGAGGTCGAACGCGGCCTGCTCGCCTTCGACCGCTGGCTCGGCGCGCACATGGACGGCCTACGCAGCAACCCGGGCGAGGACCTCATGAGCCGGCTGATCCAGGCCAAGCTCGACGGCGCGAGCCTCACCGACGACGAGCTGCGCGCCACCGCCGGGTTGGTGCTCGCGGCCGGCTTCGAGACGACGGTGAACCTGCTCTCCACCGGCACCAAGCTGCTCCTGGACCACCCCGACCAGCTCGGCATCCTGCGCGACGACCCGTCGCTGTGGTCCAACGCGGTGGACGAGTGCCTGCGCGTCGAGCCGCCGGTCCAGCTCACCGGACGGGTGGCCGACGCCGAGGTGGAGCTCGCCGGACGGACGATCGCCCGCGACAGCTTCGTCGTCACCATCCTCGCCGCGGCCAACCGGGATCCCGAGGTCTTCGAGGAGCCGGCCCGGTTCGACGTCACCCGGAGCAACGCCAACAAGCACCTGGCCTTCTCCGGCGGTCGGCACTTCTGTCTCGGCGCCGCCCTGGCACGGCTCGAGGGGGAGGTCGGGCTGCGCAGCCTCTTCGACCGCTTCCCGGACCTCGCCGCCGGCCGACCCGGCCGCCGCCGGCAGACCCGCGTGCTCCGTGGCTGGGCCTCGCTGCCCGTCCGGCCCGGACAGCCGGCTCGCTCCGCCGCCGCCTGAGCCCGCCGCGATCGGGGAGCGCTGGTCCCGCTGAGCGGGACCAGCGCTCCCCGATCGGGTCACATCCGCTCGGCGCCGGCCTTGATGGCCTCGCGGACGCGGTGGTAGGTGCCGCAGCGGCAGATGTTGCGGATCTCGTCGAGGTCGTCGTCGGTGATGCTGCGGCCGGACTTCTTGACCTCGTTGACGAGGGCGACCGCCTTCATGATCTGGCCGGGCTGGCAGTAGCCGCACTGTGCGACGTCGATGTCGAGCCAGGCCTCCTGCATCGGGTGCAGCTCCTTGCCCACGGTGGCCGGCAGCCCCTCGATGGTGGTGATCTCGTCGTCTTCGGCGATGTCGGCAACCTTCACCGAGCACGGATTGAAGGCCTTGCCATTGACGTGTGAGGTGCAGGCCTTGCAGACGTTGAGGCCGCAGCCGTACTTCGGGCCGACGATGCCGAGGACGTCGCGCAGCACCCAGAGCAGGCGGACGTCGTCCTCGACCTCGACGGTGACCTTCTCGCCGTTCAGGACGAACTTGTGGGTTCCCATGTCGGTTCTCCTGTCAGCCGCTGACGTCGGTGGTGAGGCCGTCGGTGGGGCTCTGCGGGGTGGACGGCACGGTCGGGATGACCGTGAAGTGCGACGGTGCGTCCGCGTGATTGATCGGGAACTCCGTCGGCATCCTGCCGACGGCGCGACCGTAGGCGCAGGCGGTGGCCGCCATGGACGCTGCGACGCCGAACTCGCCGGCACCGCCGGGCTTGTCGCCGGTCGGCGGCATGATGATCACGTTGATCTCGGGCGGGACGTTCCACTGCCGGGTGTAGTAGTAGTTGTCCCACGAGCCCTCGAGGAAGTAGCCGTCCTCGAGGTGCAGGCTGGACGTCAACGTCTGGGCGATGCCGTCCATGATCCCGCCCTGCATCTGCGCCTCCAGGCCGGTCGGGTTGAGCGGTAGACCGACGTCCACGGCGAAGGTCACCTTGGTGACGCGCGGCCCGGTGTAGGCCTCCTCGATCTCGCGGCCGGTCTGCGACGCGCGGGTGTCGATCTCGACCAGGCAGGCGCACCAGCCCTTGTACTCGTTGTGCACCGCGATGCCCTGCGCGGTCCCCGCCGGCATGCTGCGGCCCCAGTTGCCGACCTCGGCGACCTTGTCCAGGACGGCGCGGCCGCGGGCGTGCTTGATGAAGGCGCGACGGAACTGGTACGGGTCCTTCTTGGCGAGCTTGGCGAGCTCGTCGGTGATCAGCTCCTGTGCCGTGCGGGTGTCGGGGGAGTAGATGTTGCGCATGCTGCCGGTGTTGAAGCCCTCGTTGACCTCGTTGAGCAGCTGCGTGGTGAGCCCGTACTTGTAGGAGACCGTCTGCGTGAGCAGGAAGATGCCCTGCGCGATCGAGTAGTTGCCGGCGATGGGCAGGCGGGATGCGAAGGCCGAGAGCATCTCGCCCAGACCGTGACCGAACGACGTCGAGACGCTGGTGTGGCGCTGCTCGTAGGTGAGGACGTTGCCGGAGAGGTACGTGGCCCGCACTCGCGACGTGGCGGCCGGGTGGACGCGCCCCTGCCGGAAGTCGTCGGTGCGGCTCCACATCAGCTTGACCTTCTTGCCACCGAAGGCCTTGGACGCCTCGACGGCCTCGAGCGCGGCGTCGCTGAAGAGGTGACGGCCGAAGGAGCCCCCGCCCTCGGTGACGTGGACCTTGATCCGGTTGCTGGGGATCTTGTACTTCTCCGCGAGGTCGCTCTGCAGCACCAGTGGCGCCTTCAGCGTGCTCCAGACCTCGATGCCGTCGGGCTGCCAGCTCGCGATGGCCGAGCCGGTCTCCAGCGGGGAGTTGCTGCGGAAGTGGAACCGGAAGCTGCCCTCGACGGTCTTGGCCAACAGCGGCACCTTCGGCACGGCCAGCGGCAGCTCGGCGCCCTTGAGCTGCCGGAAGATGTCCTCGCTGGACTTGCCCGCCTCGGTGCCCTTGCTCCACGTGGCGTCGACGGCGCGGATCGCGTCGATGCACTGGCCGAAGGTCTTGGCACGGACGGCGATGCCGGTGGAGATCATCGCGACGTCCGTGACGCCGGGCATGGCCTTGACCGCAGCGAGGTTCGAGATCGACGTCGGGGTGCCGTTCAGCGTCGGCGGCCGCGCGATCATCGTCGGCAGCGCGTCCGGGATCTGCAGGTCGAGGGTGAACTGCTTCTTGCCGGTGACGGCGGCGAGCGCGTCGACGCGCCGATGTCCCTTGCCGAGGACCGTGAACTTCTCCGGCGACTTGAGCTTGCCTCGCAGCGTCACCGTCTTCGTCGCCGCCGCCGCGGTGGCCAGCGAGCCGTAGGACGCCTTCCTGCCGCCGCTGCCGAGGACGACACCGTCCTTGGTCGTGAGCGTCGAGGCCGACACCTTCCACTGCGCCGCCGCAGCCGCGATCAGCCGATCACGGGCGTGGGACGCCGCGGTGCGGATCGCGTGGTAGGTGGAGGTGGTGGTGTTCGAGCCGCCCGTCAGCTGGTTGAAGAGCAGTTCGGGACGGGCGTCGGCGAGCGTCACCTCGATCTGGGACATCGGGATGTCGAGATCCTCGGCGATGATCATGGTGGTCGAGGTGGTGATGCCCTGCCCCACCTCGGAGCGGGGAATGGCGAACCGCGCGATGCCGTCGGTGCCGACCGTGACCGTGATGAGGTTCGAGGTCGGCAGCGCGGCGAGGTCCTGCAGATCGCCGAGGTCGAAGAGGTCGGCGGGCTCGGGGATCGACGTGCCGACCGCGGCGGCGGGCTCGGCGTCGGTGGCCAGCGAGGCCAGCATCGAGGTGCCGACGACCAGTGTCGGCGCGGCGATCGCCCAGCTGAGGAAGCCGCGCCGTCCCGGCCCGCGGATCTCGTCCCCGGTCGTGGCGTCCTCGTCGTCTGCTCGCGGCCGAACCGGCGGGCGCTGGTCGGTGGGCAGGCTGCGGGGGAAGGGGAGGGGCCGGTCGTCGGGAGCAGCAGGGTGCCGGGACGTGGCGGTCATACGTGGTCCTCTCACCGGGTGGGTCGGGTACCAAACCTTGAGGTATGTCGACGCCATGTAACTATCCGATTTCGGACAAGACAACTTGAAACGGCCGACCCGCACCCGCTACATGACCGCAGATCGCCGTCAGAGAGATGTCGAGCGAGAGGGCTTTCGGCGCGCTATGACGGGGGACACAGTCTGCCGGCGGTGACGGCGTCGGGAGCCGCAGGTGCGGGCTTAACGACGGCAAAAGAGGAGTTTTGCGGATTGCGCGGCGGTGTGACGGCACCTGGCGTGTCGGCGGCAGGTGGCCCTCGCGGTGTCCGGAAGCTCCCGAACTACACTCGCCGCGATGTCCGGCACGGGTCGGATGTGGCCGGTGGGCGAACCCGGCGTCGATCCGGAGGGAACGCGAAGATGGCGCGGCGCGCTCGGACCACTCACCGGCGGTGGCCGGTGACCCTGGCGGCATTGGCGGTGACAGCTGTGCTGGTCGCCGGCTGTACGGGGGGCGGCGGCAGCACGTCCGCTTCGTCCGCGCCGCCGTCGCTGCCGGCCTACTCGCCGCGGCCGAACATCGTCTACGTGCTCACCGACGACTTGTCGATGAACCTCGTTCCCTACATGCCGCGCGTCCGGGCACTGGCGGCCGAGGGCATGTCGTTCTCGAACTACAGCGTCACCGATTCGCTCTGCTGCCCGTCGCGCTCGTCCATCTTCACGGGGAAGTTCCCGCACAACACCGGCGTCTTCACCAACATCCCGCCCGACGGCGGGCTGCTCGGTTTCAACAAGCACGGCGGGCCGCAGGCCTCCTACGGACTCGCCCTGCAACGTGCCGGCTATCGCACCGCCATGATGGGCAAATACCTCAACAACTATCTCGTCGGGAAGAAGCTCGCCAACCTGCCGGCCAATTACGTACCGCCGGGCTGGTCGACGTGGGCCGTCGGCGCAGGGGCGTACCGGAACTTCGGGTACGGCCTCAACGAGAACGGCAAGACGGTCCGCTACGGCTACAAACCCGAGGACTACCTGACCCGCGTCATCACCAGGCTGAGCCAGAAGTTCATCGAGAACTCGGTCTCGGCCCGCAAGCCTTTTGCGCTGGAATTCGCCACGTACTCGCCGCACGACCCGTACACGCCCGACCCGATCGATGCCAATACGTTCCCGGGGCTGAAGGCTCCGCGCGGGCCGTCCTTCAACAAGCTCCCCACCAACGCGCCACGCTGGCTGGCGCAGTCGCGCAAGAAGCTGAACGCGAAGCAGATCGCGTCGCTCGACCTGGCGTTCCGCAAGCGCGTCGAGTCGGTGCAGTCGATCGACCGGTCGATCGGGCAGTTGCGCGACACGCTGCGGCAGACCGGACAGCTCGCCAACACCGTCTTCGTCTTCAACTCCGACAACGGACTGCACCTCGGTGAGCACATGCTCGCGGCCGGCAAGCGGACCGCCTTCGACACCGATGTCCACGTGCCGCTGATCGTCGCCGGTCCCGGTGTGAAGCAGGGGGCGACCAGCGACGCGATGGTGCAGAACATCGACCTCGCCCCGACGTTCGAGCAGCTGGCCGGGCTGACCCCTCCGGCAACCGTGGACGGCCGCAGCATCGTGCCGCTGCTGCGTGGCGAGTCGGTGGCGTGGCGGACGCGAGCGCTTGTCGAGCACCACGGTCCCAACGTGCCGCACTCCAGTGACCCGGACCTGCAGCCGCGGGCGGCCGGTGAGCCGCCGGACTACGACTCGTTGCGGGGTCCCGACTGGACCTACACGCGCTACCGCGACGGCGAGCGGGAGTACTACGACCGGGCCACCGACCCCTACGAGATGGACAACCTGGCCGGCTCGCTGACCGCGGCGCAGCGTGCCGCTCTGGACCGGCAGCTCACCGCGTTGACGTCTTGCGTGGGTGGTGCGGCCTGCTGGCGGGCGGGCCTGCCGCAGCGGTCCTGATCGACCCGTGACGCGGACATTGCTGGCTTTTGTGCACATGCCGCGAAATTCGCATTCCGAAGTTGATCTCGCGGCTCAAAAGCCTGGTGACAGCGGCTCCGGAGTGGGTATTTCGTCGTCCGTGTCGGCGCGCACTGCCATAGCCATTCCCCGATACGATCGACCCCGACCATCTCCCCGGTCTGACGGAACGAGTCCGAATGTCCGCAGCTGAGGCCCTCGCCGACGCCGCCCGGCTGGTGCCGTGCGGCGGCACCCGCGCGCGCCACGGGTCGATGCCTCGCGTGGCGCGGGCCTGCGCCGCGCTCGCCGCCGTGCTCGCGCTGGTCGGGCTGGCCGGATGGGTCTTCGGCGTCGAGGGGCTGCGGGAACTCGTCCCCGGCCAGATCGGGATCAAGGCCAACTCGGCGATCGGCATGCTGCTGATCGCCGTCTCCTGGCTCGTGCCCCGGCGCGCGGGTGATGTGCTGGCGACGCTGGCACTCCTGCTCGGGGCCGCCACGCTGGTCGAGTATGTCTTCGCCGTCGACCTCGGCATCGACGAGCTGCTCTTCGACGACCCCACGAGGTCGGCTCACCCGGGCCGGTCGTCGGTGATGACCGTGGTCTGGATGATCGTGCTGGCGTCGTCCCGGCTGCTCGTGCCGCGGGGCCACGGCCGGCGTGGTCAGGCGCTCGCCTTCGTCGCGGTCCTGGCCGCCGCGGTGGTCCTGCTGGGTTACCTCTACGACGTCCGCTCGCTCTACTCGGCCCGTCCGGTCACCACCGTCGCGCTGATCACCGCGCTGGACGGCGCGCTGCTGGGATTGGCCGCGCTCGCCGCGGTCGACGGCGGCGTGCTGACGTGGACGGCGAGGGGCACCGACGCCGGCGCGCTGCTCATGCGCCGCCTCTGGCCGCTCGCGCTGATCGGGTTGCCGCTGATCGGCCTGGTCTGCCTCGTCGCGCGGCGGCGCGACTGGCTCGACGACGCCGCCTCCACGATCGCGATCATGGTGGTGGTCTGCGCCCTCGCCTTCGGCTACCTCACCTGGGTGGCGGCCCGGCGCATCGCCCGGGTCGACCAGCGTCGCGCGCTCGCGCTGGAGGAGTTGACCGAGCTCAAGAACGACCTGGAACGGCAGGTCACCGAGCGGGCCGGTCAGCTGCGTCGCCACGGCGGGCACATCGCGGTGCTGGAGGACCGGCAGCGCATCGCCGCCGACCTGCACGACATCGTCATCCAGCGGCTCTTCGCCGCCGGCATGTACCTGCAGGGCGCGAACCACCCCGGCGCCGACCCCGACGTCCGCGATCGCATCAACACCGCCGTCGAGGCGATGGACATCGCGATCAAGGATCTGCGGCACTCGATCTTCGAGCTCGGCGGCGGATCGGTGGCGCCGGTCGACATCACGACCGCGGTGGACGAGGTCTGCAAGGAAGCCACGCGCATCCTCGGCTTCCGCCCCGACGTCTCCGTCGACGACCCCGACTTCGAGGCCGAGACCGTCCGCGACGACCTGCTCGCCGTGCTGCGGGAGTCGCTGGCCAACGTCGCCCGCCACGCCGCCGCCACCGCCGTCGAGGTCCGCGTCCAGGCCGGCGACGGCCAGGTCTCGATGCTCATCGCCGACAACGGCAAGGGTATGGGGGAGACGTCCTACAACTCCGGCACCCGCAACATGGCCGAGCGTGCCCGGCAGCGCGGCGGCGACTGCGTCTGGGAGCCGAACGAGCCCTCGGGTACCCGCGTGCGGTGGCGGGTCCCGGCCGGGTAACCTTGCCTGCGCTGCGGCTTCCGCGGCCGTCCCGGGCGATTAGCTCAGCGGGAGAGCACTGCCTTCACACGGCAGGGGTCACTGGTTCGATCCCAGTATCGCCCACCCTACCTTCGCACCGCGAAATACCGGGGCCTCCAGCTGGCGATGCTTAGGCGGCTCCGGCGACCTTCGCGGCCGCTAGTTAACCGACATGCCCTTGGGAACCTCGACCTCCTTGCCGACGCGGCCGGGGCGAGGGAGCATCCACCGTGATCCGCGTGTGGCGGGTCATCGGGAGGGGAGCACGTCGATGCGCGAGCCAGGGTTGGAACCGTGGGAGCAGCGTGGTGTGCCGGCGCCGAACCGTCCCCGCCCACGACCGGTGGCGCCCGAACATTGGGCAGTGCCGGGGCCGTCGCTCGCGTTCCCGGAAGCGCCACCGCCGGCTGGTTCATGGGTGCCGGGCCAGGACGGCCACCTGCACTGGTGGGATGGTTACCGCTACACGGGGCAGACCATGCCGTTCCCCGACACAGCTGGGGACAAGAACGTTCGCGCCCTCATCGGCGTCGTCGTAGCCCTGCTGGCGGCGATTGGCACCGTCCTGAACCTTCAATCGGTCAACCTCATCGAGGGCTCCGGCAAGGTCTGGACCGGCGCGGTGATGGCCGTCGCGGCGGCGCTGCTGTGCTGGTTCCCGAAGGCGCTCGCAGTGGTGGTCCGAATCGTCATGGCGTTGGTTGCGGCTGCGCTGGTTGCGAATGCCGTCTATATCGAGGTCCAGCTCGAACACCGGCGGGACGAGCTGCGTCACGTGCTGAACTCGCCGTAGGTCGCTGGCCCCCGCGGTCGAGGAGGCATGGGGGGCGCAAACGTCCGGCTACGATCCGGCCATGTCACATCACGACCCCCGAGCAGCCATTCGGGCGATGGTGGCCGCACGGGACTGGGATCAGTTCCACTCGGCGGAGAATCTTGCCAAGAGCATCGTGATCGAGGCGAGCGAGCTACTGCAACTGTTCCAGTGGAACGATGGCGCAGACCCGGACGAGATTGCTGACGAGCTTGCAGACGTGCTCACGTATTGCTACCTACTCGCCGATCGGTTGGGCGTGGACGTCGATGACGTCGTCCTCGCCAAGGTCGAGAAGACCCGGGCGAAGTATCCCGTCGATAAGGCGCGAGGACGGAGCACGCGGTATGACCAGCTTCCGGATTGAGCGGGTCGAAATAGCCGCGCGCGTCCTTCGTGAATGGAGTTCGGCCGATGTGCGCTTGCGCAATTGGCCCGTGGTTTACATGCTCGAAGGTGGGAAGGCGATCTACGTCGGAGAGTCGCTGAACGTCGAGGCGCGGTTTCGGCAGCACCTCGACAGCCCGGACAAGGACGGCCTCTCGCGCGCCCACGTGGTGATCGACCCGACGTTCAACAAGTCGGCGGCGCTCGACCTGGAGTCGTACCTGATCAAACTGTTGGCAGGCGACGGCAGGTTCGAAGTTCGCAACCGAAACGTCGGAATCACCGATGCCGATTACTACCAACGCGACGCCTACCGGCGCTCGTTCGAGCAGATCTTCACCGAACTTCGGCGTGATGGTGTTTTCGTTCGCACCGTTAGGGAGATCGAGAACAGCGATCTCTTCAAGCTCTCGCCCTTCAAGGCGCTGACGCACGACCAAAGCGAATCAGTGCAGTCGTTACTGGCCGGCCTGTTCGCCGACCTTCGCTCCGGGGAGCACTCCGAGACGGTTGTTCAGGGTGATCCCGGTACCGGCAAGACCGTCGTCGGAATCTTTCTGATGAAACTTCTGGCAGACATCCGTGCCGACGATGCGCTCACCGCCTCCGAGGTTGATACCCGGCTCGCCGAGTTCTTCGCCAGCGACAACGCCGACCTTCTTCGCCAGTTCAAGATTGGCATTGTCGTTCCGCAACAATCCCTTCGTAAGTCCATCGAGAGGGTATTTCGAAAGACCCCCGGGTTGGATCCCGCCAGTGTCCTGACGCCATTTCAGGTGGGCGAGTCCAACACGGCATTCGATCTGTTGATCGTGGATGAGACGCATCGACTCAGCCAGCGAGCGAATCAGTCGACCGGTGTGCTGAACGCGAAGTTCAAGAAGATCAACCTCTCGCTCTTCGGGGACGACGATCCGTCACACACGCAGCTGGACTGGATCCGCGCGAAGAGCAGGCATCGGGTGCTGTTGCTCGACGCATCTCAGGGTGTTCGACCGGCGGACCTCCCGCGCAGAACTCTGGAAGCGGTGCTGGGAGCGGCGGGAACTGCACAGCGCCTGCACCGACTGCGGTCGCAGCTTCGAGTTCGGGGCGGCGACGATTACGTCGACTACGTGCGGCGAGCATTGAGTGACGACCCACCAGCGCCGAGGCAGTTCCCGAACTACGATCTTCGCTTCTTCGACGACTTCGTCGCCATGCGGACGGAGCTCCAGCGACGAGATGCCGAGGACGGACTGGCCCGTCTACTCGCGGGTTTCGCCTGGCCTTGGGTGAGTAAGGACGACCGCACCGCGACGGACATCCGCCTCGAGGGGGTTGACCTGCAGTGGAACCAGACAGACGTGGACTGGGTCAACTCGCCCACCTCGAAGCACGAGGTCGGTTCGATTCACACCATTCAGGGTTACGACCTAAACTACGCAGGGGTCGTCATTGGGCGCGACCTGCAGCTGGACCCCGGCAGCGGCCGCCTTCGCTTCGACCGAAGCAACTACTTCGACAAGCGAGGAAAGCAGAACAACCCCGCGAGGGGCCTGCGATACAGCGATGACGACCTGCTCGCCTTCGTGCGGAACATCTACGCCGTGCTTTTGACCCGCGGCATGCGAGGTACCTACGTCTACGTCTGTGACGAGCGGCTTCGGGAGCACCTGCGACGGGTGTTCGGGGGCTAGAGAAATCGTGCCGGGATGGCGTCGAGGGACTGTGCGCTCTGGCGAGCAGGCGCCGACCGTGGCGGCTACGCGATGTGGATCTCGCCGCGGGCAGCGTGGCCTCGGGGGGCTCCGGCGGCTCTGCGGTCTCACACCGGGGGCGGATCCGTAGACCGGAACTGCGTGGCCATCGTGAATCGACGCCTCGACACGCGACGACGAGAGCGGCGACCGCTGGCCCGACCTCCCGGCACGACCTTCGTCGCCGGCCGATGCGCATACTGTTGCCCTCTGCCGACCGGAGGAGGCGTGGGTGGCGACTCGCGTGCTGGTGATCGACGACCACGTGCTCTTCGCCGAGGCGATGCGGGCGGCGCTGGCCAGTGACCCTGACCTGGAGGTCGTGGGCGTGGCGGCGACCCTGGCCGAGGGACTCGCCGTGCTGCGGACGCGCACCGCGGACGTCGTGCTGCTCGACTACCGCCTGCCCGACACGACCGGCTTCGACGGCCCCGGCGCCATCGCGGAGCTGGCGCCGCATGCGGCGGTGGTGATGGTGACGGCGGTGGAGGACGAGCGGGTGCTGCTGTCGGCGATCGAGGCCGGCTGCGCGGGGTTCGTGACCAAGACCGGTTCGCTGGAGACGGTCCGCGAGGCGATCGCGCGGGCGGCGACGGGGGAGTCGACCGTCGCCCCGGACCTGCTGGCCCGGCTGCTGGCGCGGATCGCCCGCTCCGAGACCGGCCGCCGGCCCGGTGCGGACCTCACCGCCCGCGAGCGGGACGTGCTGCGTGGCATCGTCGCCGGCCAGTCCAACCAGCAGATCGCCGGCGATCTCGTGGTCTCGGTCAACACGGTCCGCAACCACGTCCAGTCGGTGCTGACGAAGCTCGGCGCGCACTCGAAACTCGAGGCGGCAGCCATCGCGACCCGGGAGTCCGTCCTGGACAGCCAATAGTGCAATCGCACCTACCGACGAGCCGGAGCAGCGGTCACCATCGAAGGATGCGTCGGGACGAGGCCACTGCGGCCACGCTGCACGTCCTCATCGCCGACGATCAACCGGATGTCCTGCAGGCGTTGCGGGACGCGATCGCCGGGTCGGCCGACAGTTCACCGCCGCTACGGATCAGTCTCGCCGAGACCGGCACGAGCGCCGTCGCCACGCTCGAGGACGAGCACGTCGACATCGCGGTGCTGGACGTCCGCATGGCCGGCGGCGGGGCCGAACTCGTCACGACCGTCCGCAACCGCTGGCCGACGACGACGATCGTCAGCACCTCCACCCACACCGGACAGCGCGAGCGCATGCTGACGGCTGGTGCCTCCTACTTCGCGGAGAAGTCCCGCGTCGCCGAACTGGTGCGCCGGGTCGTGGCCGCCGACCCGCGCTGAGATCAGCTGAGGTCCAGCGCCGCGGCGGGCAACCACAGCTGCACCACCGAGCCGCCCCGCTCGTCGTCGCCGGCCCGACACGAACCGCCCAGCGCCTCGATGCGGGCAGTGAGCGTGCGCAGGCCGAGATGCCCCCGCCGTTCCGGCACGCGACCCATTCCCACACCGTCGTCGCGGACCCGGACCGCCAAGCCGCGCTCGTCCCGGTCGAAGCCGATCGAGACCGAGCGGGCGTGGGCGTGACGTCCCACATTGGTCAGGGTCTCCCGCAGCGCCCGTGCCAGGACCAGGGCCGCCGCGTCCGGCAGCGGGCCGGGATCTCCCTCGACGGTGACGACGACGCCCGGACACAGCCGTGGCGCCACCTCGGCGATCATGGCGGCGAACGACTCGTCGGCGGGGCCGACATCGAGGTCGCTGAGCACGGCGCGCAGGCTGTGGCCGGCGCGGTCGACCAGGTCGATGACCGTTCCCAGCTCGCCCGTGGGCGCCTCGGCGCCGGCCAGCGCCCGCAGCCGCAGCCCGATCGCCGCGACGAGCTGCATCGGCTCGTCGTGCAGCACCTCGGCCAGCCGGCCGCGCTCGTTCTCCTCGGCGGTGACGACCTCCTGCAGCAGCTGGCGACGCTGCTCGCTCACCCGCTCCAGCGCCTGACGGGACTCGATCTCGCCGCGGATGTCCCGGCAGATCGTGGCCAACCCGATGGGCGCCCCGGTATCGCGATCGGTGAGCAGGAACGCGTTCGAGGCCACGCTGATCGCCTCGCCGCCGTCCCAGTGACGCAGCTCCAGGGTCGAGATGACACGGCCCTCCCGCAGCAGCCGGTCCCGTGCCCCGGCCTCGACCGACTCGGGGACGGCGAAGTCCGAGGTGACCAGGCCGGTGACGTCGACGTCCTCGGCGAGGCCGACCAGGCGGCGTCCGGCCGGGTTGAGGTAGGTGAGCCGACCGTCGAGGCCGGCGAGGCCGATGAAGTTAACGCTGGACTCCACGAGCGCGGCGAAGCGGTGCGCCTCGCCCTCGGCCGCGCGCTGGTCGGTGATGTCGAGCAGCTGGGTGAAGTACTCGGCCGGCTCGTCCTCGGCGGGTGCGCGGATGACCGTGGAGGCCTGCACCCACCGCGCCTCGCCGTCCGGCCGCAGCACTCGCTTGGTGTGGTCCATGCGGGGCACCCGTTGCAGCAGCACGTCGGCCAGGTGGCGACTCTCCGCCTCCAGGTCATCCGGGTGTGTCACCTCCCGCCAGTTCACTCCCGCCAGCTGCTCCGCGCTGCGCCCGAAGATCTGCTCCGCGCGCGGGTTGACCAGGGCGATGCAGCCGGCCGCGTCGAGCACGCCCATGCCCACCGGAGCCGAGTCGAAGGCCTCCTGCCAGCGACGCGAGAGGCGATCCTGCTCCCAGCGTTGGCGTGAGATCCGCAGCAGCAGCCCGATGACGCCGGCCGCCGCGGCGAGGTCACCCCGGTCGGCGTCGTCGAAGGCGGCCGCGTCAGCAGGGCGGGAGCAGGCGAGCACGCCGACCAGCCCGGGGTCGCCCGGCACCGGCGAGACGATGACCTGCTGTCCCGGGCACGGCCGCACCACCTCGGCGAGCCGTTCGCCGGCCCGCTCGGGCGGCAGTGCTCGGCCGCCGTCGTCGCCACGCACCGCGACGAGCGCCTGCGTGATCGCCGCGGCGGACTCCCGCGCGGCCGGGGACGTCGCCGAGGCGGCCGAGAGCACCTGCCCGTCGTAGCCCGGCGGATCGGCCAGCACGAGCACGGCGTCGGCGCGCAGCGTGGGGGCGATCAGCTTCACCGCGGCGCTCATGCAGGTTCGGCAGTCGTCGTCGCCGACGAGCACGTGGGCCAGGTCGGTGATCATCTGGGCCGGCGACGGCCGGTCGTCAAGCGGGGGAGGTAGTGCATCGGCACCGGTCAAGTTGGTGCGATCGGCTCTGCTCATCGGCGTGGACCTCCGGCAGTGTTCTCACAGTGAGGCCCGCACCAGCGGGCACTCCGCGCGTCTCGGCAAGACTGGTCGTTGCGCGGCGCCGACGCCAGGGACGGAAGAACCGTGCATTCGAAGACGACGACATCGGTGCGTGCCGGTATCGACGCCGTCATGGTGCTCATCCGCGACGAGGCCGGCCGCCGTGGTCTTCACATCCTGGCCGAAGTCGACGTCGCCGGTCACCTCGGCGATCATCAGCCCGCCGGTCACGACGGGCATCGCCTGCTCGCCGTGGGCAGCGCGGCGGCCACCGCCCACGCTCTCGTCGCGGACCCGTTCTCGACGGCCTGGCTGCCGCGGTGGATCAGCGTGCGCCGCATCGCCGACGTCGTGAGGGTGGACGCCTTCGGGGCGGCTCCCGACCCCACCTCGGACGGCAGCGCCGACGGACGGCACGCGCCGCAGCGCGAGGTGTCGCTCCGCCTCGCCGAGCTGCTCGACGAGGTCACCCGCCGCCTCACGGCGTGACAGCTCGCCGTGACGTTCCCCCGGCGTCACGGCGCTCGACGACCCCGGCCCCCGTTCCCCCGACGGGGGTCGGGGTCCTCTCGTCCGGCGGACCCACGGTGTCAGCGCCCCTCATCGAGTGGGCCGATCTCAGCCGCCGCGGGCCAGGGACCCACGGTGGTGACGGCGCCGTCCGGCAGCACGAGCAGGGCGGCGACGCCGTCCAGCCGGGCGAGCCGGCTGCGTGCCTCGTCCGGGCCCATCGCCACGGCGGCGGTCGCCCAGGTGTCAGCGGTGACCAGGTCGGCGGCCAGCACGGTGGCCGACGCCAGCCCGAGGGCCGGGGCGGCGCGGTGTGGATTGAGGATGTGCGCGCCGCGCTCGGCGAGGCCGGAGGTCGCGACCGCGACCGGGCCCTCGGCCTCGACAACCGTCAGCAGCGAGCCGCGCCGGTGCGGGTCGGCGATGCCGATACCCCATCCCCGCCCCGCCTCGGGCCGGCCCGCGCAGACCACGTCGCCGCCACCGTTGACGCAGTGGTTCGCCGACCCCGCCGCCGCGAAGAGATCGGCGACGCGCTGCGTCACCCAGCCCTTCACGTAGCCGTCGAGGTCGAGGCTGCGCCCGTCGGGTCGCGGGCTGAACCACCCCCCGGTCTCGGTCTCGAGCTCCTCGCAGGCGGCGAGCACCTGGCGCAGCTCGCGGCTGGCGCGCGTCACCCGCAGCGAGCCGTCGTTGATCCGGCTCACTTCGCTGTCGGGACGGTAGGTGGAGAAGAGCGCGTCCATCTCGTGCAGCCACGCCACCGCGTCGGCCAGCGCGGCAGGTGAGACGCCGGGGGCCGGCACCCGGAAGGAGAAGACCGTCCCCATGCAGTGCTCGACATGGTGCAGCGGGAGCGCGGTGGGTCCCGGACGGAGCTGGAGCGTCATCGCCGTCCCGCCCGATCGAGGGCCGATTGCGCGGATTCGCGATAACCCGCTGAGGTGTAGCTCGCCCCGGAGACGGTGTCGACCTGCGCCGTCTGCGCAGCGAGGGTTCGGCGGAGCAGCTGCGGTCCGGCCGCGGCATTGATGCGCTGCGAGTGGTGGTCGAAGGCGTCCAAGCGGGTGAAGCCGACGTCGGTGATGTGGCCACCGGCCACGGTGACCCGCACCTGGACCACCCCGTATCGCGTCGTCACGGCCTTGCCGACGTCACTGCGGGCGGGCTGCAGCCGCGCCGCGGTGGCGGGTGGTGTGGGGAGGTGCAGCGTCGCCGACGGCAGCGGACCGCCGTCGGCGACGGGCGCCGTCTCGGTCTTGATCGACAGCAGGGCGGCCAGGCCGGCCAGCGTGGCCCCGGTGGTGAGAAGCAGGCGTCGCATCAGGTGTCCCCTCAGAAGCTGAACGACTCGACGTGGATGCCACCGCGGGAGACCCCGGCCCGGCGTAGCTCGCGCGTGAGCCGGCCGACGAGCTCGTCCGGCCCGCAGAGATAGACCTCGTGCCGGGCGAGGTCGGGGAGGAGGCGTCGCAGCTGCCGGACGTCCAGGTGATTGCCCTCCTCGCGTCGTCCGAGCAGGTAGTGCACCCGAGCACCGCGTGCCGCGGCGAGCTCCTCGATCTCGTCCCGCAGCACGAGGTCGCTCGCCGAGCGGGCTCGGTACAGCAGCGTGATCCCACCCGGCGCCGCCGGCGCGGTCTCGAGCAGGGCCCGCACCGGCGTGATGCCGATGCCGATGCCGACGAGCAGCACCTTGCCGCTACGGCGGCCTCGCGTGGAACGGCGCGCGAGGTCGCCGGTGAAGGCGCCGTACGGCCCTTCGGCCAGGACCCGGGTGCCGGGGCGGAGCCCGCGCAGCGCGGCGGAGTGGCGTCCGGCCGTCTTCACGGTGATGCGGAGCTCGTCGTCGGTGGGGGCTGCCGACAGCGAGTACGGGTTGGCGGCACCGACCAGCGACCGGGTGAGGAATCGCCAGCGGAAGAACTGGCCGGCCTGCGCCCCGAGCTGCGCCACACCGCGGCCCGAGACGATCACCGACACCGTCTCGGGCCCGTGCGGCACGACCGCCCGGACCACAAGCGGCGAGCGGACGAAACGGCGCAGCGGCACCACGATGCGGTACCAGAGCAGCAGCCCGAAGACGACGAGGTAGAGCGAGAGCCAGAGCACCCGAACGCGCAGGTCGGTGAAGTCGGCGCCGGTGGCGAACTCGTGGGCGAAGGTGAGGGCGATCGCCACGTAGGTCGTCAGGTGCAGCAGGTGCCACACCTCGTAGGGCAGCCTGCGCCGTGCGGCGCGTGCCGACACCGCCCCGACGAGCACGAGCAGGCCCACCGCGATCGTGGCCAGCAGGACGTCGGGATAGCTCGTGACCAGCATGGCGGTTTCCGTGACGACGCCGGCGTGGGCGGTGACGGCGTAACCCCAGATGATCAGCAGCGTGTGCGCGACGGCCAGCGAGACGACGTAGCGACCGCCGGCGGCGTGCCAGCGGGCGAGCCGGTCAGCGCCGACGCCGCGTTCGAGGGCGGGGACGCGGGCCATGAGGGCCAGGACGACCAGGATCGCGTAACCCGCCGCGAGGCCGGTGAGCCGGCCGGCGTTCGTCAGCTCGCTGCCCCAGCCGTAGACGAAGCCGGTGTCCTGCCACCAGAGGGCGACCACCGGCAGCGCCCCCGCGGCGATGGCGACGAGAGCGCCCGGCGCCGCGAGACGCAGCGTCGGCGACGCGGCCCGGCGTCCTGCTCGGCGTCCTGCTCGGGCGGCGCGGGGTGCGGGCAGCGTCGCGGTCATGATGATCCCTTCTCGGTGACTGCCGATCAGGGTGGCCGCGGTTGCTCTGCAGACCCTCTCAAGCCTCAGCCGCGGTCGCCGGCAGCGTGATCGTCACCGTCGTCCCGGCAGGACCGGTGGTGAGGTCGATCTCGCCGCCGTGCGCCGCGACGAGGGCTGCGACGATGGAGAGCCCCAGACCGGACGACCCCCGGCTGTCGGCGCGATCACCGCCACCGCGGACGAAGCGGTCGAAGGGCCTGGCCGCGACGGCCGGTGGCATCCCCGGACCGTCGTCGGCGACGGTGAGGCGCACCGAGTCCTGCTCGCCGACGGCGGTCAGCGAGACCGTGACGGCGCAGCCGGGCGGGGTGTGGGCGGCGGCGTTGCCGAGCAGGTTGGTGAGGATCTGGCCGAGGGCGTGCCGGTCACCGACGACCGTCAGCTCCGTCTCGGGCAGCCGGAGCCGCCAGTGATGATCGGCGTGCGCGTGACGGGCATCGTCCACCGCGTCGAGGGCGACCCGGACCAGATCGACCGGCTCGCGCCCCACCGGGCGTCCGGCGTCGAGGCGAGCGAGCAGCAGCAGATCCTCGACGAGGTGCCCCATCCGCTCGGACTGGGCGACGATGCGCGCCAGCGAGCCGCTCACCGCCGCCGGCACCGCCTCGCCGCCCTCGCGACGGGCGAGCTCGGCGTGGGACCGGACGACGGCGACCGGGGTGCGGAGTTCGTGCGAGGCATCGGCGAGGAATCGGCGCAGCCGCTCCTCGGACTGTGCTCGCGTGGCCAGCGCCCCCTCGACCTGCGCGAGCATGGCGTCGAAAGCATCGGCGAGCGCGTCGATCTCGCTGCTGGCGGCGCCGCGATCGCCTGCCGCCACGCGCGGGGGCAGCACCACCGCGCCCTGTCCGAGCGGCATGCCGGCGATCTCGGTGGCGACCGCCGACATCCGGGTGAGTGGCCGCAGCATGACGCGCAGCAGCCCGGTGGCGGCCAGGACGATCACCAGCAGGCTCACCGCGAAGACGGCGACCACGACCGCGACGAGCTTGTCGGTGGTCTCCTCGATCTCCTCCTCGGGCAGCCCGGTGATCTGGAGGTCGCCGTCGCGTCCGGCCGTCACGGTGACGCGGTAGTCACCGAGGTCGTGCAGGTGGATCGATTGTGGCTTCGGGTGGAGCGTGAGGCCGGCGAGCTTGTCGCGGGCCTCGTCCGGGATACCGGCGGCGTTGTCGTGCTCGCCGACGATCGCCGCGTCGGTGAGCCGGCCGTCCTTCGACCGTGCCCCCAGGGTGCCGTCGGCCTGGCCCGTCACCTCCCCGAAGCGGTTGTCGGCGTCGCCGTCGTCGCGTTCCAGGCTGACGGCGTAGCGGTCCCCGGCGGCCCGCAGCTGCCCGTCGAGGCGGTCGACGAGGACGTGATGCACCACCAGCGCCATGACGACCGCGGCGGCGGCGAGGCCGACGGTGAGCACCACGACCAGGACCGCGGCGAGTCGCCCCCGCAGCGTGCGGGGCAGGTGCGGCCTGGGCCGCCTCGGAGGCCAGCTCACGGCGCGGGCTTCAGCAGGTAACCGACGCCCCGGACGGTGTGGATCATGGGTTCGCGGCCCTTGTCGATCTTGCGGCGCAGGTAGGAGATGTAGAGCTCGACGACGTGGGCGTCGCCGCCGAAGTCGTAGGACCAGACCCGGTCCAGGATCTGCGATTTCGACAGTGCCCGGCGGGGATTGCGCATCAGGTAGCGCAGCAGCTCGAACTCGGTGACGGTGAGGTCGACGACCTCGCCGCCGCGCCGCACCTCCCGGGCCGCCTCGTCCATCGTGAGGTCGCCGACGACCAGCCGGTCGTCCGGCTCGGCCGCCGCCACCATGGCCGCGCGCCGCACCAAGCCGTGCAGCCGCGCCACCAGCTCCGTCATCGCGAAGGGCTTGGTCAGGTAGTCGTCGCCGCCGGCCGTGATGCCCGCGACCCGGTCCTCGACGGCGTCGCGCGCGGTGAGGAAGAGCACGCAGACCGCCGGGTTGGCCTCGCGCAGGTGGCGCAGCACGTCGAGCCCGGTCATGTCCGGCAGTCCGACATCGAGGACGACGAGGTCCGGCGGTTCGGCCCGGGCGGCGCGGATGGCGGCGTTCCCGTCATGGGCGGCCGCCGCCGTCCAGCCCTCGAGGGTCAGCACCCGGACCAGGACGTCGGCGAGATCCCGCTCGTCCTCGACCACGAGCGCGCGGATCGCCGGCGGGGTCACGGACTGCACGCGCCCAGCATGCCGTGCCGGTGTCGCGACGGCCGGTTACGCCGAGCGGCCGAGGCCCCGTGCCCTGATCGGCAGCCACACCGCGAGTCCCATCAGCGCCATGGCGAGGGGGAAGTGGATCACAGTCACGTCCGGCGAGTCGCCGATGAGCCCGCCCAGGTAGGCCTCGAGCACCAGGACGACGGCGAGGGCGCCGGTGCCGACGAGCAGGTCCCGGCGCTCGCGGAACTTCCAGACCAGCACCGCGAAGGCCACGATGCTCAGGACGATGGCGGTGTCGGCGCCGCGGGCGTGGACCTCGACCCAGTTGTCCTTGTAGTCCTGCCCCTCGTGGACGAAGAGGCCGGCCCAGAGCCCCTGCAGCAGGACAGCCAGCGCGGCGAGGCCGAGTAGCACGGTGTAGACGCGCGCGGGGGTGGCCCGCGTGGTGGTGGGGTGGGTGGGGGAGTGACCAGCGCTCATGCCGGCAGCCTCACCAGGTTTGCTCTCAAAACCCTCTGCGATCGACGGAGAGATCCGGTGGGGACCTGTTCGTCCGACATCTGATCGTGCCGCTCCTGGTTTTGCGCGACAGCGCGTGAAACGACTGGCACCGCGCTGTGGATCGCGCGCAACGTATGCCTTGACTCGTGCTCGAAACGGAGTAAAAATCGTCGCGAATCGACCTAAGTAACTTCTTTGGGATAAAGCGGACATGGCCGAAATCTTGTCGAAGGTGCGGATCAGGACTGAAGTCACGGTGCCCTTGGCCATCGGAGACGCAAGCGTCCCGGCGAAGGTCACAACATTCGACGGACTGCCCAGCGGTCTGGAACACCTCGCGGTGTCGCTGGGGAATGTGGGGGGTTCCGGGATTTCACCGGTAAGGGTTCATTCCGAATGTCTCACCGGCGACGTGCTGGCCTCGTTGCGATGTGACTGCGGACCGCAACTGAGGGAGTCGCTGCGTTACTTCTCCCGCACGGCCGGGGTGCTGCTCTACTTGCGTCAAGAGGGGCGCGGAATAGGTCTGTACAACAAGATCGACGCGTACGTATTGCAGGATGCCGGCTTGGACACGTTTCAAGCGAACCGGGCACTGGGTCACGGAAGCGACGAACGTGATTACGGTGAGGCCGCGGCCATGCTGCGCGCGCTCGACCTGAACCGCGTCGATCTGGTCACCAACAACCCGGACAAGGTCGACCAGTTGCGTCGACACGGCGTTATCGTCCGTCGCGTTCTGCCGACCCGTACCGCGCAGAACCCGTACAACGTCCAGTACCTGCGCGCTAAACGCGACGTCACGCGGCATGCGCTGCGTCTGGACGGCGACGATCCCGTCACGTCCGTCGCCCGGGCGGAGCATTCGGTGAACATCGCCGGGTAGCTGCGCAGTCGAGACCGGCCGCTCCACAAGGCGAGCGGTATGACGACGTAGAGAGGAGGGATTGCCATGGCGAAGATCGTCCGCCGCAAGGTCTCCGTCGAGATCTGAGTTCTCCCGCCGGCGGCTGGCGCTCGCCCGCTCGGCTTGCGTCGAAGGGCGAGCGCCAGCGCGCCGTGAGCACGACGCGCTGGCGTGCGCAGGTCATCTCGAGCGCAATCTCGGCAGCTCGAGTCATCTGAGGAGTCTCGAGTCAACTGAGGAGTACAGAGTGACGACACATTCCGAGCGAATCACCAAGCTGGTGTGGTCCACCGAGTGGGGCCTCGTCGCTGCGACGGTCGAGGGCAGCCTCCTCGTCATCGGTGAGGATCTGCAGGCATGTCGGCGCATTCCGGTGCCCGACCTCGGTGCGCAACCCGCTGCTCGCGCCATCTACGGGCTGGCAGTCCACGGAGATCGTGCGTATACGCGGAACAAGCGAGGGACCTTTGGTGTGACCGACCTGCGTTCGGGCAGGGTGGTTGCCGTCCTGCCGGCGCAGGCCGTCGCCGCCCGTGAACTCCTGATGCCGGGCGAGGAACCGTCGCCAACCATCGTTCGAGGTGTCGGAATCGTCGATGGGTATGCCTACTACTCCAACGGCTTCTTCCAGCTCACGCGGGTGGATCTCGAAACGCTTCGGCCAGAGGTGGTCACGGACGTTCTCGTTGACCGGCGGATCGATTCCTTCAGTCTGGACGGGCCGGTCGACGTCGTCTCCGACCGCGAGGGCTGCCTCAGCTTTGCGGATCTCTCCAAGCCCACTGTCCACTTCGAGGTGCGGGTAGACGGCGGCAACGTCCACAAGGCGGTGTGGGACAGTGCGAACCGGTGTTACTGGGCCACCCTCGATGCCGGCTCCGGGGAGCATGCATTCCGCAACGGCATCGCGAAGGTCTCTCCCGAGGGTGAGGTCGTCGCGACGTGGCTCGGCGCCCGCAACGATATGGAGACCATCGTCCTGTCCCATGACCGGCGGCGCATGGCCTTCGGCGGGTTCGACAACGCTCTGTACCTTATGTCCACCAGCTCCTCGGAGCTCGACCCGGAACGCATCGTCACCGGCTTCTCGCATCAAATCATCGACGCTGTCGTCACCGGTGATGACGCCATCGTCGTTCTGACGCAGGACGGTGAACTGACCGAGGTCATGTGGGATGGAGCGTTGCGCCGCAGCGCAGGCTTCGAACGCTCGTGCGTCTGGGACATCAAACCACTCAGCGGAGGCGGGGAGATGGCCATCGCGACCGACTCAGGCGTTGAACTCCGCCGGCTGGACGCCACCACCGGCGAGCTGTCCGCGGACGTCGAGCACATTCCCACCGGGGCATTCGTCCGTCGACTGGCGCCGTTGCCCGACGGGGACCTTCTCACCCTGCTATGGCACGAGACGGTCGAGCGTCGCAGCCGCACCGGGCGCGTCCTGTGGTCGGTGAACCTCGGCAAGCCGGTGTACGAGATGGCGGTGGTCGACGGACTTGTCTACGTCGGCACCTTCGAAGGCATCGACGTGATCGACTGCGCGGAAGGTCGGCGGGTCGACAGCCTCGAATTCGACGGGCTACCGATCTGGTCGGTCGCTTACGACGACGCGAGCCGTACGCTCTTCGCTGCGAGCCGAACCGGCCAGGTCTTCCACCTGGATCTTTCTCGTCGTTCCACCATCCGTGTTGGGGACATCGGTGGATATCCCAAGCGCGCACTGTGGTGGGGAGACAGGCTCGTATTCACCGGCGGCGGTGGAGTGCGTTCCTACGACGTGGCGACGGGAGCGGTGTCGGCCACGTACAAGGAGTATCTCGACAACACCGCCGAGAATGCTGTTCGCATCGGGGACTACGTGGTCTGTGTCTCCTACGGGATGCAGGTCGCCGTGTATCGCGCCGACGACGCGGAGCCGGTCGCGTTGGACGAGACGCTTCCAGACTTCACGAAGGCCATCTTCGCCATCAACGACACCTGCTTCGTGGTCGGCGGGCGGGGCGGTTACCTACGCGTCTACAACCTCGAGGTCGACGGGGATGGGTCCGTCGAGCTTCGGTGCACGGCGGAGCATTACGTGCGATCCGCTGCTCCGGAGCTCCGGTTACGGGTTACGTCGTCATGAGCCTGGGTGCCCTCGAGGCGCCCCCGCTTCGGGACGGTCGCTTTCGTCTCTTCGCGGCCGGCAATGTCGTGAACAACCTGGGCGAGACTGCATTCACCGGCATTGCCCCGCTACTTCTTGCCAGTCGGGCCGGCGTAGGAGCCGCCGGCGTCTTCGTCATCGCTACCGGCGTGTCGAGCCTGGCCTCGCCATGGTTGGGTGCCGCGATCGACAGGTGGGGATGGCGCCGTTTCTTCGCGTTCGGGCTGGCCGGACAGGCCATGTCGATCGCTACCTTGGCGGCCTTCGTCGGTGGACACGTGGCCTCGGTGGGGGCATTCGCGGTCGTGATCGTCATCAATCAGATCTGCGCAAACGCCTACCTCAACGGATGGAAGGTGGGATTGGGTGAGCTTTTCCCGGAGTTTCGGAAGCGGGCCCGAGCCAGTCTGAACACCGCCTTCTACGCAGCCGGTGTTGCCGGGCCGCTGCTCGCCTCATGGATCCTCGTCGCAGGCGGGTTCGGCTGGTTCCTGATCTTCGACTTTCTCACCTTCGCAGCACCCGTCTGCGCCCTGGTTCTGCTCGATCGCCGTCACCAATCTCCGTCGCCCTCGCCTTCCGGAGGCACCCCGCCGGCGCTCATCGGTGCGGTGGCGGCGGCCGCCAGGACTATTGGTCGAGACCGACGAATCCGCAGCCTGCTCGCCTACTACCTGAGTCTGGTGGCGATGTCCGGCAGTGTCCTGGCCGTCCTCGTCGCCGTCCGATTCGACATCGACGACAAACCGCTTAACGTGCTGGCTGCAGTCAATCTGTGCGTGTACTTGGGAAATCAGACCGTGTCGGCGCTCAGGGCGGTCCGCCCGGCACTGGCCATCGGGTGCGGACTGGTCGCCGCTGTCGCCGGAGCCGTCCTCGTTCCGTCGCCGAATCTGATCGCGTGCGCCGTGGGCATTGCCGCACTTGGATTCGCGGTCGGCGTCGGCATCAGCTATTACGTCGTCGCGCTGGTCGAGTTCGCCCCGGAGTCGTCCTACGGCGCGATCTCCGGCGGCTTCGGGCTCTTCGGCGGGGTAGCCGTGCTGATCTCGGGAGCGGCTGTCACCGTCGCCACCGCCAGTAGCCTGACGTGGCTCTACCTCTACCTCGGCGTGCTGGTGACGGGTCTGGCGATCAGCTCGCTGTGCCACGCCAGAGTGGCGATGACCGGCCCGGGGAACATCTCGCAGCGCACCTCCGATTCGCTCCTCCCGTACCGGACGAGCACCGGGGGGAACGCGCGATGACCCGCATTCTGGTCGTCTACGACTCGAGACACGGCACAACCCTCGAACTGGCCGACGAGCTGGCAACCGGTGCCCTTGATGAGGGCGCCGAGGTCCGTCTGCGCCGGTGCTGTGAGGAGAGCGTCGGCAAGGATCACGTCTCCGGCGCGACGGCTGTCGTGGACGCTCCCGACGATCTGATCTGGGCCGACGGGATTGCCCTCGGATCCCCGGTCCGCTTCGGCGCCGCGACCGTTGCCCTCAGAGCGGAGATCGAATCGTGGGCGCCGCTGTGGAAGACCCACGAGCTCGACGGTAAGGCCTTCACCGCGTTCACGAGTTCGAACTCGCCCCAAGGCGGCTCGCAACTGGCTATCGCCGGCCTCTACGCGAGCCTCTGCCATTTCGGCGGCGTCATCGTCCCCACCGGTTATGCCCACCCGCGGGCCGTCGAGGCGGGCGGCAACCCGTATGGGACCTCGGTCTCCACGGCCGACGGTTTCACCATCCCCGAAGCCGTGCGCGAGCTTGCACGCCACCAGGGCCGACGGCTCGCCCGCGTCTCGCGTGCCCTGTCTCATGAGAGGACCTTCCGATGATCTGTCACGCCGCGCCGATCAGCGGCATTGCCGCCTACAGCGACCAGTGGGTCGCCACCGCCGGCTACGACAACCAGCTCATTCTGTGGAATCAGCGGACGCACGAAAGCGTCGCTCGTGCCTGTCACGACCACCTTGTGAACCACTGCGCCTTCAGCCCCGATGGAACGTTGCTCGTCTCGTCCTCCAGCGATTACGGAGCGCGTCTCTGGTCGGTGCCGGACCTCCGGCTGAGCGCGGTGCTGGGTGGCCACGACGACGACGTCGAGATGGCCGTCTTCGACGCGTCGGGATGTCAGGTGGCCACAGCATCGCGAGATCATGTCGTTCGCGTTTTTGGGCTCGACGGCACACCTGTCGTCTCGTTTCGAGGCCACACCGCTGACGTGATCTCTGTCGAGTGGTCTTCCGACGGCACGTCGGTCATCAGTTCCAGCGACGATGGCACGATCAAGCGCTGGTCGTTGGTCGACGGCAGCTTGCTCGAGGACATCGATCTGGACGGCGTAGAGACCGACACGGTGGCGATTCATGCCGACGGAACCATCTACGCCGGCAACGATCGCGGCGAGTTGATCACCATCGCCAAAGGCGAGGTCGCTTTCCTTCCCGCTCACGCCGCAGGCGTCAAGCGCGTCGTCCTCGACCGACAACGCGACAAGCTGGTCACGCTCAGCTATGACCGCTCCATGGCACTGTGGGATCTGACGGAGGGTCACCCGCAGCTGATACGTCAGGCCGGGTATCCGGATGATGTCTGGGCGCGGTCGTGTGCTTACGCCGGGGAGTCGACGCTTGTGTTCGCGACCTTCGGCGCCACGTACCGCACCTATGACGTGGCGAAAGACCGGTGGGAGGACCACGAAGTCCCTCCTACCGGCGGCGTCAATGCCGTGACGCGTGTCGGTGGTAGGCGCCTCACCGTTGGCGATGCCGGAACGGTTCGCAGCGAGGGCCGGCCCCGGCACGAGCTCGGTAGCCTCTGCAACTTTCTGACGCCGGCCGGTGACGCCGTGTTCACCGGCGGACAGCTGGGCAGGGTGTTCGACGCCGCCACAGGCCGAACCCTCTGGCAACACCGTTCGCCGCTCAACTGCGGTGCCGCATTCGTCCGGGATGGTGTGCAGCACGCTGTCGTCGGTTCCTACACCGGAGAGGCACTGATCTTCCGCGTCGACGACGATGTCCGCCACGTCGCCGACGTGCCGATGCATGACAACGCCATCAAGGGGATCGCCGTATCCGACGGGGTCATCTTCTCGGTCTGCGCCGACGCTTCTGCCGCGTGGTTCGACGCATCGACCCTCGAACTCCTCGAACGGCTCCCCGGGGCTCATCGCAAGATCGCCAATGGTTGTGCAGCCCTGCCCGGTGGGTGCTTCGCCTCGGTCAGTCGTGACTTGACCCTTCGGCTCTGGGATACGACCCACCGCGCCGAGGAGATCCCGACACCGCACGACCACTCGGTGAAGTGCGTGGCCAGCGATGATTCCGGCCGCTTCGTCGCCACGGGCTCCTACTTCGGGACGGTGGCGGTCTATGACCGTGAGCGAGGCGAGTGGCAGAAGGTGCAACGGCCGACTGCGAGCGGAATCTCGTCGCTGTACGCCGATGACGAGAGCAGGCAGTTTCTTGCCAGCAGCTACGACGGCAACGTCTTTCCGATCAGCTACCCGCGGATCGACCGTTGACCGGTGACGTCCTGCTCGTCGACCCCCATGCCGAGTCGACGCGCGCTGCTATGGGACTGCCGGAGCACTTCGTTGCTCGTGGACGACCGCCAACCGCTGATGAGGCCGCTCGGATCGGCCTCGGCGGCGACGTTGTCCGTCGCGCCCTCGGCATCGTGGGCGACGCGCGGGAGACGGTGGCAGCGCGGCACGCCGCTGGCGCTCTTCTCGCGCTGGTGGGTGACCCACGTATCGATGTCCTCGACCCTCCCATGATCGACGTGCCGGGTGGCACGTTCGTCGTGGGGACCGACCCCGCCGAGGTGCCCGAGGTCGTAGCGCGCTGGGCCTCGGTCGGCGTGCAAGCCTCGTGGATAAAGAAGGAGTGTCCTGCCCACGAGGTGTCGATCCGGTCCTACCGTCTAAGTCGGTTTCCGGTGACCCATGACGAATTTCGCATCTTTCTCGAGGGGACCGGATGGCCTCGACTGCCCACGTCGTGGCGTTTCGGTGCCTTTCCGCGAGAGCAAGCGAACCACCCGGTGTGGGGCGTGGACGACGAGTCGGTGGCGGCCTACCTGGCGTGGTTGCGCACCGCGACTCGACGTGCCTTTCGCCTGCCCAGCGAGATCGAATGGGAGTACGCCGCGAGCGGAGGGAGTCGGCGCGAGTACCCCTGGGGGGACGAGTTCGATCCGTCGAAGGCCAACACGGTGGAGGCCGGTCCGCTCACCACTACTCCTGTCGGCGCGTATCCGGCGGGAGACGGTCCGTTCGGCCATGCCGACCTCGCCGGGAACGTGGAGGAGATGGTTGCCGACTACTACGGCGCCTATCCGGGCGGCACCGTCGTCGATGACGATCTGACCGCGACTCGCGGAAGATATCGGGTGACTCGCGGCGGCAGCTTCACTCGGTTCGGCGATCTCGCTCGATGCCGCCGCCGACACGGGTGGTTCGACCGAGACATCTATGCCGTCGGCTTTCGCCTCGCCGAGGACGCCTGCGAGACCTAGGCGACGGGCTCGGCTGTCGCATGGTGGGCCGCTCAGCAGAACGAGACGGGGAGGCTGGCATACCCCTGCAGCGTGTTGTTCCGCAGCCTGGTGCCCCGGCCGTGCCGCCGGACGGCGGTGACACGGTCGCGCATCGCCCTGAGCAGTGCCGACATCTCCAGCTTCGCCAGGTGCATACCGACGCAGGCGTGCCGACCGTGTCCCCAGCCGAGCTGCTGATTGCCCGGCCTGGTCAGGTCGACGCGGGCGGGGTCGGGAAACTGCCGCTCGTCGCCGTTGGCCGCGGCGAAGAGGACCGCGACCCGCTGACCGGCGGCCAGGGGCTGGTCGTCCACCACGGTGTCGGAGGCGACCCGGCGGGTGAAGCCCCGGATGGGGGAGGAGAGGCGGACGGCCTCGGCCACCATCGGGCCGATGAGCTTCTCGTCGGCGCGGACCGCCTGCCACAGCTGCGGATCGGCGGCGAGCAGGGCGAGAAGGTGCGCGCTGGCGAGGATAGTCGTGTCCAGGCTCGGCGCGGTGAAGTCGATGACCATCGCCCGCGCCTCGGCCCGGCTGATCTCGCCCCGCTCGGCGGCGGCGAAGATGCCGGCGGCCCAGCTGCCCGGCGCGACGTCGCGCTCGCGCAGGCGCGCCCCGAAGAGCTTCAGCGACAGCCCGCGCGCCCCGGCGCGCAGCAGCCGCGGGTTCGTCCCACCGAGGGCGTCGAAGGTGCCGGCGGCGCGGGTCAGCATCCACGCGCCGTCCCGGCCCAGCCCCACCAGGTCGGCGACGATACCCACCGGCAGCGCCGCGCCGAAGTCGGTGACGGCGTCGAAGCGCGGGCGGGTGAGCAGCTCGTCCACCACCTGCTCCGCGCGCGGGACGAGGGTCTGCTCCAGCGCGGCGACGCGGCGGGCGGCGAGGTAGTCCAGCATGACGCCGCGGCGGCGCTTGTGGTCGCTGCCGTCACTGGCGAGCACGGTGTGGCTGCCGAGCCGGTTGGTGACCGGGTTCGCCGCCACGCCGGCGCCGCTGGTGAAGACGTCCGCGGCGCGCAGCGCGGCCTTGACGTCCCGGTACCGGCCGATCGCCCAGAGCCGGTTCCGCGGCAGCCAGACGGCGGCGCCGGCGTCCCGGATCGCGCGATAGGTGCCGTCGGGATCGTCCAGCGCCCGGTTGCCGTAGAGGTCGATCGCGAGGGTGGGGGTCGTCATCGAGCCTCCGCCGCGGTGCCGGCCAGCGCCTGCAGCCGGAACCGGCGGGCCAGCAGCCGGTCGCGCCACCGCGCCGGCACGTACCGTCCCAGGACGACCAGCGGCCGGCCGCCACGGCCGAAGGTCGCCACCGGCCGGGGCCGGGACGACAGGACGTGGTCCAGCGCCTCGCGGGCGAACTCCGCGGCCGGGGTGGCGCGGTGCTGCGAGGCCTGGGCGCGCTGCGCGATGGCCTCCCGCACCGGCGCGTAGCGCGACTGCGCCCAGTCGCGTTCGGCGAGCCGTCCCGCCGTGCTGCCGAAGTCCGAGGCGATGTGCCCCGGCTGCAGTGCGAGCACCCGGACGCCGAAGGGGGCCAGCTCCACCCGCAGCGCCTCGGTGAGGGAGTTGAGGGCAGCCTTCGACGCGCAGTAGGCACCGGCGAAGGGTGTCGTCAGGACGCCGCTGATGCTGGTGACGTTCACGACCGTGCCGCTGGCCGCGACGAGTGCGGGCAGCAGCGCCCCGGCAAGTGCGATCGGGGCGAAGGTGTTCACCTCGAACTGGTGCCGCAGCTGCGCCGGCGGCAGCTCGACGACCGGCCCCATGAGCCCGTAGCCGGCGTTGTTGATCAGCAGCGAGACGCTGTCGAATGCGGCGGCGAAGCGATCCCGAGCCGCCTCGTCGGTGACGTCGAGGGCCACGCCGTGGATGCCCACCCGCTCCAGGTCGCGCAGCGCGGCGACGTCCCGGCCGGTGCCGTGGACAGCGAAGCCGCGGTCGCGCAGCTCCACCGCCAGGGCTCGGCCGATGCCGTGGGTGGCGCCGGTGACGATCGCGATCCGCTCAGCCATGGTTCACACGCTCCCGAGGCGCGCCGGAGCCCGCCGAGATCCCGGCCGCCTGCAGTTGCTCGCGCCAGGCCCGCAGGTCAAGACGATCGGCCGCGGCGGCCACGGTGCGGTCGGGCCGGACCAGCAGCGCGCGGGCGCCGGTCTCGCGGCAGAAGGCGGTGAGGTGAGCGGCAGCCGGGTCGCCGGCCTCGACCGCGACGACGCGGGTGCCGAGCTCGTCGAACCAGGCGAGCAGCTGCGGCTCGAAGACGTCCACCGCGGCGGCGTCGAGGGTGACCAGCGCCCAGCCGAGCCCGAGCTCGACCGGGACATGGGGCAGCAGCTGGCCGGCCGCCCGGTGCGCGGTGGTGAGCGGACCGCGGGGGAAGCTCGGCATCGCGGTGCTGACCACCCGGTCCTCGACGCCGGGCAGCCGGGACAGGCCGCGCAGCGCGGCCCGGCGCAGCGCTCCGGAGCCGGCCGAGCCGCCGGTCATCACCCAGCCCACGCCGATGGCGAGCCGGACGACCCGCTCGGTGAAGGGGCGACGCTCCTGCTCGTAGGTGTCGAGCAGCCGCTCGCCGGCCGCACCGGCGAGGACGGCGGCCAGCTTCCAGCCCAGATTGGCCGCGTCGCGGATGCCGGCGCACATGCCCTGCCCGATGAAGGGTGGGGTGAGGTGCGCCGCGTCGCCGAGCAGGAAGACCCGGCCGTGTCGCCAGTGGTCGGCGACGGCGCCGCGGAAGGTGTACCAGGTCCGGCGGACCACCGTCAGCTGCTGCGGGTCGACCCCGCCCAGCCAGGGATCGATCAGCCGGCGGACGTCCTCGTCGGTGACGTCCTCGGCCGCCTCGTCGGCACGGAGCCGGAACTCCCAGCGGTACCGGCCGGGGGTCACCATCATGAAGGTCGCCGCCCGGTCGGCGTCGCAGACCTGCTGCACGCCGTCGTAGACGTCGAGGGCGACGGGGCTGGTGACGTCCACGACCATCCACCGCTGCTCGAAGCCGAGGCTGCGCAGCCTCGCGCCGAGCAGGCTGCGCACCGTGCTGTTGGCGCCGTCGCAGCCGAGGACGGCATCGGCGGCGACGACGAGCTCGGTCCCGTCGGCGACCGAGCGGGCCCGGACGGTCGTCGGCTCCCCGGCGCGGCGAGGCTGGTCGATGCCGACCACCGCCATCCCGGCGAGGACGGTGATGGCGTCGAAGTCCGCCATCCGCCGACGCAGCACGCGCTCGAGCTCGGGCTGGTCGAACATGTTGGCCTGCGGATAGCCGTACCGGCCGCCGGCGGGGTCGCGGCGGAAGGTCGCCAGCGGCCGCAGCCGGGCATCGACCAGCTGCATCCCCGGCGCCGGGCGGGAGATGTCGGCCAGCTCGTCGGCGATGCCGAGGTCGCCGAAGATGCGGTACACCTCGTCGTCGAAGTGGACGGCCCGCGGGAGCGGGTAGGGCTCGGACCAGCGTTCCAGGACGAGCACCTCGAGGCCGCGCTGCGCCAGCGAGATCGCCGCGGTGGCGCCGGTGGGGCCGCACCCCACGACGACGACCTGGCTGCGGCGCAACTCCGGTTCGTCCGCGGTCATCGCACCCGGGTCCGCTGCGTGCCGAGGTCCAATGCGCCGTCGTCGCTGCGGATGCTCGCCTCGACGAGGTCACCGGGTCGCAGGTAGGCCTCGCTGCGGGACTGCCCCGTGACGAAGAGCGCCCAGCGGCGGGCCTCGGGCAGCAGACCGGCGATGCGCTGCACCGCGGCCGGCGGCGGCTGCAGCGCTACGCCGCCGGGGGTGCCGGTGAGCAGCAGGTCGCCGGGGGCGAGGTCCTCGAGCTGCGAGAGTTCGGTGAGCGTCGCCGCCGGGCCGAAGGCCATGTCGCCGGCCAGGCCCTCCTGCCGCAGCTCGCCGTTCACCGAGAGCCGCAGCCGCAGCTGCGACCAGCGGGCCACCTCGTCGCGTTCCGGCACCACGAGGTAGGGGCCGACCGGGCAGAAGCTGCGATACGACTTGCCCTTGTACCACTGCCCCTGCGGCAGCTGGATGTCGCGCGCGGAGACGTCGTTGGCGACGACGAAGCCGCCGACGTAGTCGGCCAGCGTCGCGTCGGTGACCTCGGTGGGGCCGGTGATCGCTGCCCGCAGCACGATGCCCAGCTCCACCTCGTAGTCCAGCAGGCGGACGTGGGCCGGGCGGACGATGTCGTCCTCGGGGCCGGAGAGCGACGCGGTCGACTTGGTGAAGAGCATGTTGAAGGCGCGGTCGGGGTCCATCCCGGACTCGACCATGTGGGAGCGGTAGTTCGCCCCCTGGCAGAGGATGCGGGCACCGGGGGTCGGCGGCAGCAGCCGCAGCTCGTGCAGCGGCGTGGCTGCTGCGGTCCGAGCGGTCTCGGCCAGCGCGGCGGCCTCACCGATGACCTCGGCGGTCTGCTGGATCGAGGCGGGGAGCTCGTGGACGGCGTCGCCGACGAGCAGCCCCCAGCGCGGCCCGGTGTCGGTACCCGCGTCAGTACCGGTGTCGTGGCGGACGAAGGTCGTGCTCATGTGGCAGCCACCTTGATCAGGCCGAGGAGTCGGCGGAGGTCGAACTCGTTGTCACGGTCGGCGAGCGAGGTGAGCACGTGGCGCGCCATGGACGCCGAGGGCTTGGTGCCGAGGAACTCGGCGGTGACCTTGGGCCCCCACTGCGACAGGCCGGAGGCGGACATCGGCGCCCAGCCGGCCGCCACGGAGCGGTCGAACATGTCGCCGTCGGTGAAGTGCTCGACCATGAAGCCGTCCGGGTCACGCCAGTAGTCGAAGATCTGGCTGCCCTCGATGTGCCGGCCGATGCCCCAGGCGTGGCGATAGCGCCGCTCGGCGAGGTATGCCTGGCCGGCGGCCATCGCGTCGAGCCCCGCCACCTGATAGGCCGAGTGGATGTAGCGCCGGCCCGGGCCGAGATTCATCGCCAGCGTGTGGTGGTCGGCCGGGGTCTCGCCGAGATCGCAGCGGATGAAGGCCATGCTCGGTCCGCGGTCGCGCTGGCCGGCGTAGTAGAGGAAGTCCGAGACGATCAGTCCGAAGTTGTCGAGGTACCAGTCGAGGTCCCTACTGAACGACGCCGACTCGATGACGACGTGTCCGAGCCGTTCGATGCGCGCCGGCTGCCGCGGCGGGCGCTGCATGGCGTTGACCCGGGCCAGCTCGTCGGGCGTGTTCACGGTGAGCGGTCGCTGCCGGTTCAGCTCGGGCAGGACGGTCGCGTCGGCGACGACCCGCACCGGCATCCCAGAGGGATCCCGCAGGTCGACGGCGAGGCCGCCGCAGGGGTCGGTGACTGCGGTTGGGAGCGTCCCGTGCGCCGCCGCCAGCCGCCGGACGTCCTCACGGTCGGCCGCCCGGAAGGTGGGGCCGACGAAGCGGGAGGCCGGACCGCGCCGCACGACGACGCAGACCCCGCCGGCGAGGGCTCCGCGCAGGTAGAGCGCGTCGGCGGTCCGGGCCGCGGTGGCGAAGCCGAAGTCGTGGGCGAAGCGTTCGGCGGCGTCGAGGTCGGGTTTGGTGAACTCCAGCCAGGCCAGATCCTCGACCTTGACGACGGGGTTGCGGGAGCGGTCAGGACGGTCACCGCGCTCGGCGCCGTCCTCGCTGTGCAGGGCGCCGTGCGTCGCCGGTGCGGTCACGTCGCTCACCTCCGGATGCCGTGGGAGCACCAGGATCGGGTCCGCGACGTCGCGCGGTCCAGACGTGCATCATGAATGATCGCCTCATCAGAAATGAGCTATCATCGGTCTATGGTCGACGAGGTGACGGAGTCCCGGTCGGAGCGTCGCAAGGCCCGGACCCGGGCGGCGCTGGTCCACGCCGCCCGCGCGCTGCTGATCGAACGCGACCCGGCGACGGTGAGCATCAAGCAGATCACCGACACCGCCGACGTCGGCTTCGGCTCCTTCTACAACCACTTCGATTCCAAGGACGACGCCTTCGCCGCGGCGATCGTCGAGGTCCTGGACGAGCACGGCGCGATGCTCGACGAGCTCACCGCGGATCTCGACGACCCCGCCGAAATCTTCGCCGCCAGCCTGCGGATCACGGCCCGGTTCCCCAAGACGCGCCCCGACCTGGCCGCGATCATGGTCCGCACCGGTCCCGCCTATCTCGACAGCGATCGCGGTCTGGCGCCCCGGGCGCTGCGCGACCTGGAGCGGGCCAAGGCGGCGGGACGGTTCCGCTACCGGGACGTCCAGGTCGCGCTGGCCTGCGTGGGCGGCGCGTTGATGGGCGTGATCCACACCTTCGGCGCTCGCCGCCGCGAGGTGGACCGCGCCGCCGACGAGCTCGCGCAGAACATGCTCACCATGTTCGGGCTGCCGCAGGCGGAGGCTGTCGCCATCGCCGGACGACCGCTCCCCAGGCCGCGCCGGGTGCGCTGACCTGCCGGATGCGCTGACCCGCCGGGGTCGGGGTTCGCCCCACGGAAACGGCGTCCCGCCCTCGCGGCCGGAAGCGGGCATCCGGATTGCGGACTATGCGCTCCGCGGATGATCTTGTGAGGTCACCGGACAAGGCCCTGGCCCGCCGGGGGGCCGCTGTGGTGCAGTGAAAGACCGCGACATGCTGCTCGACCCGAGAGCCCGGTCATCGCCCGACGATCGGACACCAGAGATGACGATCCAGCTGGAATCCACCACATCCCGTCCGCTGCCCGTCGCCCCCGACGCCGTAGCCGACGAGTTGGCCGACCGACTCGCCGCGCTCCGCGAACGCAACGCCGAACTCTCCCGGCAACTGACGGACAGTCGCACCGTCGGCATGGCCATCGGCATCGTCGCGGACAAGCTCAAGATCACCGTCGATCACGCCGAGCGCATCCTGCAGACCGTCGCCGCCGACATCGGCCACTCCATCGCCGACATCGCGGCGCACCTCGTCAGCACCGGCCGGCTGCCCTGATCGCCGGTCGGAGACCCTGGTCGCTGCCCGAGGACGCGTCAGTCGGGCAGCTCGCCGGTGAGGACGACGTGCTCGGCGAGGTCGCGCAACTTCTGGTTGCGGTCCTGACTGGCCTTGCTCAGCACCGCGAAGGCGGCCTCGTCGGTGATCCCGCGTCGCACCATGATGATGCCGACAGCGGCGCCGATCCGGCGGGCGCTCGTGAGCGCGATCTTCAAGTTCTCAATCTCGGCCTCGGCGATGTCGAGTCTGCCGCCGCAGTTGTCCAAGCAGTCCTACCTCGTGACATGGCTCAGCGCGGGTGTCTTGTGTCGATCACCCGCGTCAGCGGTAGTCCATCGTCGCGGGACCGCGGCGGGCAATCCGGATACCGCAAAGATGCGCAGGATGGCCGGTCGCCTCCGCCCCCGGCCATCGACGTCGGAAGGGTCACGGCGACTCGGTCGTGGCCGCCTCGGCGGCCGCGCGGAGCATGATCGCGATGGCGGCTGCGCCCGGGTCGCGTACCTCGTGGAGATGCTCGGCAGAGACGTAGGCGGAGCGGCCGGCGGCGGCGCGGGTCATCCCCGCGGTCGCGTTGGCGCCCGCCTCGGCCGCCGCCGCGGCGTCAGCGAGGCCGCCGTCGCGCAGGGCTGCCAGCGCGGGTACGAGCGCGTCGAGCAGGGTGCGGTCACCGGGGGCGGCCCCGCCGTGGCGCTGCATCGACTCGGCACCGCTGGCGAGCGCGTCGGGAACCTCGGCGCCCTCGTCCAACGCCGTCCCGGCCGCGGCGAAGAAGATCGATCCCAACACCCCGCTGGAGCCACCCATGGCGGTGGCGAGCGTGGTGGAGAGCGCCCGGCACAGCGCCGCCGGTTCGGCCAGCGGCAGCTGATCGAGCGAGGCCGCGACGCGTCGGGCGGCGGTGGCGAAGGTCGAGCCGGTGTCGCCGTCGCCGACCTTCGCGTCGAGGGCGTTCAGCTCGGCCTCGGCGTCGACGAGGGCCGCGGCGACCCCCTCGAGCAGCCGCCGCACGCCGGCGTCGGACGACGGTGCCGGGGCGTCGTGGGCGAGGTCCGGCAGCGGCCGGAGCGCCACCGCGCCGACCGTCCGCGCGGCCGGCCAGGCGGTGTGCGCGGCCACCGGTGCCGTGAGCCCGTCTCGCAGGGCGTCGGTGAGTGGCAGCACCGTGAGGGAGAGCCCCTGCGCCGAGAGGGAGGTCATCAGCGCGGCGGGACCGGTGACGAGCTCGACCCGCTGCCCGAGAGGGGTGTCGAGGACGTCGCGGAGCACCACGCCGAGCTCCAGCGCGGCGATGCCGCCGAGATTGTTGACGAGCAGCGCCAGCGGACCGTCGGCCACGGTGGCGGCGAGTCGCTCGGTCATGGTGCCGACCACTGCCCGGGCGCTGGCGACGTCGATCGTCTCGGCACCCGGTTCGCCGTGGATGCCGAGACCGAGCTCGGCGCGGCCCTCGGCGATGCGGTCCTCGACCGGGCGGCCGGGGATGGCGACCGGACTCAGCGACACCCCGAGGGTGCGGACGCCGTCGGCGACCTGTCGGGCGATGCCGGCAACGGTGGCAAGATCGGCCCCGGACTCCGCGACGGCACCGGCGATCTTGTGCACCAGCAGGGTGCCGGCCAGACCCCGCGGCTGCGGGGTGTCGGGCAGGGCGATGTCGTCGCCGACGACGACCATCTCGACCTCCAACCCCAGCGTGCGCGCGCGCTCGACCGCGAGGCCGAAGTTGAGCCGATCGCCGGTGTAGTTCTTCACGATCACCAGGCAGCCGGCGTCGCCGGTCACGGCGAGGATGGCGGCGAGGACGGCGTCCACGCTGGGGGAGGCGAAGATCTCGCCGCAGACGGCGGCGGTGAGCATGCCGCGTCCGACGAAACCGGCGTGCGCGGGCTCGTGCCCGGCGCCGCCACCGGAGACCAGCGCGACGTGTCCGGCGTCGGCCTCGGTCCGGAGGACGACCTTGACGTCGGGATAGCCGTCGAGCCGGGCCAGGGCCCCACCGGCCGAGCGGATCAGGCCGTCGATCGCCTCGGTCACCACGGCGTCGAGATCGTTCACCAGATGCGTCATGCGCGGCACTCCGAGGGGTCGGGGGTGGGTATCACCGATCCTGGCAGCGGGCACGCACGACGGCCACCACCGACGACGACGGACCAGAGGAGCGCAATGGCGGAGACGATCACGGAGCGGTTCGGGCTGGGCCTCGCCGCCCTGGGTCGCCCCGCCTACATCACCGCCGGCCGCGACCAGGACCTCGGGAGCGCGCGTTCGGTCGAGGCGATGCAGGCGCTGACCGGGCAGCTGCTCGATGCGGCCTACGCGGCCGGGGTGCGCTACGTCGACGCGGCGCGCTCCTACGGTCGCGCCGAGGAGTTCCTCGCCGGGTGGCTGCGCTCGCGACCGGAGGTCGACGACGTCGTGATCGCCTCGAAGTGGGGGTACCGCTACGTCGGCCAGTGGCGCCTCGACGCGGAGGTCCACGAGATCAAGGACCACTCGGCGGTGGCCTTCGACCGGCAGCTCGCCGAGACCCGTGACCTGCTCGGCGATCGGCTCGCCGGCTACCAGGTGCACTCCGTCATGCCCGACGATCCGCTCTTCGACGACGCCATGGCACTCGACGCCCTCGCCCGCCTGCGCGACGCCGGGGTCACCGTCGGCTTCTCCACCTCCGGGCCGAGGCAGGGGGAGACCATCCGGCGTGCGCTGCCGATCGCCCGCGGCGGGAGCCCGCTCTTCCGGATCGTCCAGTCGACCTGGAACGTTCTCGAGACCTCCGCGGGCACGGCCCTGGCCGAGGCTGCCGCGTCGGGGCTCGTCGTGGTGATCAAGGAGGGGATGGCCAACGGCCGGCTCGCGCCCGGCAGCGATGACCCGGCGCCGGCGGCGGCCGCGGTGAGGAGGATCGCCGCGGCTCACGGCGTGGGTGCCGACACGGTCGCCCTCGCCGCTGTCCTCGCCCAGCCGTGGCGGCCACGCGTGCTCTCCGGCGCGGTCACCGTCGCGCAGCTGCGCAGCAATCTCGCGGCGGTCGAGCTCGGGCTGACCGACGAGGAGTTGGTGACGGTCGTCACCGCCCCGGAGGCACCGGAGGACTATTGGACGAAACGCTCGGACCGTCCCTGGCGCTGACAAATCACCGTCCAAGGCCCGGAAACTCGGGTCTTTCGGCTGCCTGATTGCGAGCCGAATCATAGGTAGCGCGCAACTGAACTGGTTCAATTGACGTCATGATCGCGATAGGCGCCCGAGGCGCAGCCATGGCGCACGACGACGCTGAGACCAGCACCTGCGGCATCGAGGAGTGCCGTCTGGAACTGGATGTGATGCGCGCCAGCGTGCAGCACCTCGACGGGGTGCTCGACAACCTCGAGGAGACGCTGCAGTCGTCGCGTCGCGTGGGGATGGCGATCGGCATCGTGATGGCGCGCCACCATGCGACCGAGTCCGAGGCCGTCGAGCTGCTGGGACGGGCCGCCGGCCGCAGCGAGTCGCGGCTGCGGGCGCTGGCCGACGAGGTCGTCGCGGCGCGAGCCCTGCCCACCATCTGATCAGACCCACCAACCCCACCCCCGGCTGACGCTAGGGTCGCCGGTGTGACCGCGCCGGACGACCGCATCACCAGCCCGGCGAATCCGCTGGTCAAGCGGGTAAGGCGACTGCTCACCGATCGCCGCCACCGTGAGCGCGACGGGGCCTTCGTCGTCGAAGGGGCGCAGCCGACGGGACGCGCGTTGGAGGCCGGCTGGGACGTCGAGGTCGTCCTCACGTGCACCGAGCTGCTCGGCGACTCCCCGGCGGGTCGAATGGTGCGGGAGCTGGCCGGGACCACGCGGGTCGTCGACCTCTCCCGCGATGTCTTCACCCGGATATCTGAGCGTGACGGCCCCGCCGGGGTCGCCGCCGTGGTCCGCCGGCCGGCGCCCTCGGCCGTGGACCTCCTGGCCCGTCCCGGCCCGGTCGTCGCCCTCTTCGAACCGGCCAACCCCGGCAACGTCGGCTCCGTGGTCCGTACCGCCGACGCCGCCGGCGCGGCCGCGGTGGTGCTGGTCGGCGACGCCGTGGATCCGTACTCCCCGGCCGTGGTGAAGGCGAGCATGGGATCGCTCTTCGCTGTGCCGGTGCTGCGGCTGCCCGACCTCGCCACCCTCGCGGCGGCGGCCGCGGCGGCGGACCGGGAGATCGTCGCCGTCACCGGTGCCGCCACGTCCGATCACTGGGGCGTCGACTACCCGCAGAGTCCCGTCCTGGTGCTGGGCAGCGAGCGGCAGGGGCTGCCTGCCGACGTGCCGAGCACGCTCGCCGTCCGGATCCCCATGACGGGGACGGCCGAGTCACTGAACCTCGCCGCCGCGGCGGCGATCATGCTCTACGAGTTGCGCCGCCCGCGCTGACTCTGTGCCGCCCGCGCTGATCACGTCGGCCCGTTGCGCTCCAGTTCGGCGAGCCACGCGGCCGCGCTGCCGTCGGAGGGGGCCCGCCAGTCGCCGCGTGGCGAGAGGGCCCCGCCCGCGCTGACCTTGGGACCATTGGGCAGCGCCGACCGCTTGAACTGCGAGAAGCCGAAGAAGCGCTGCAGGAACTCCCGCAGCCAGCGGGTGATCGTCGCCAGGTCGTAGGCGTGGCGGCCGTCGTCGGGAAAACCGGCCGGCCAGTTCCCGGCGTCGGCGTCGCGCCAGGCGTGCCACGCCAGGAAGGCGACGGTCGAGGGCGCCAGGCCGTAGCGCAGCACGTGGAAGAGGAAGAAGTCGTGCAGCTCGTAGGGGCCGATGCGGTCCTCGGTGCTCTGCATCGCCCCGGTCTCCTCGTCGGCCGGGACGAGTTCGGGGGAGATCTCGGTGTCCAGGATCGAGGTCAGCAGCTCGCCGGTGGGCTCGTCGAACTGTCCGCTGCTGACGCTCCAGCGGATGAGGTACTGGATCAGCGTCTTGGGGACACCGGAGTTCACCGCGTAGTGGCTCATCTGGTCGCCGACGCCGTAGGTGCACCAGCCCAGCGCCAGCTCGCTGAGGTCGCCGGTGCCGACGACGAAGCCGCCGTGCTGGTTGGCCAACCGGAAGAGGTAGTCGGTCCGCAGCCCGGCCTGGACGTTCTCGAAGGTCACGTCGTAGACCTCGCGTGACCGCTCGCCGCGACTGTAGGGGTGGCCCATGTCGGCGAGCATCTGCTCGGCCGCCGGGCGGATGTCGATCTCGGCGGCTTCGATGCCGAGCGCCCGCATCAGCGCCCACGCGTTGGACTTCGTCGCGTCACCCGTCGCGAAGCCCGGCATCGTGTAGCCGAGGATGGTGCTGCGCGGGATCCCCAACCTGTCGCAGGCCTTGGCCGCCACGATCAGGGCGTGGGTGGAGTCCAGCCCACCGGAGACGCCGATGATCATCCGGTCGCCGGCTGACGCGAAGCGCCGCGCCAGCGCTGCGACCTGGATGTTGAAGGCCTCGTAGCAGTCCTGGTCGAGGTGGGCGCGCTCGTCCGGCACGAAGGGGAAGCGGCGCTGCGGCCGGCGCAGGCCGACGTCACGGCCGTGCGGGCGGTGGCTGAAGCCGACGCGCCGCACCGGCCCGGCCCCGGCGAGCCGGGCCGAGTCGTGGAACGTGCCGGTCCGCATCCTTTCCAATCGGATGCGAGCGAGGTGGACGTCGGCCACCAGCAATTGCGCATCGTCGCGAAAACGCTCCGACTCGGCGAGCAGCGCACCCATCTCGTGCACGGTGCCCTGGCCGTCCCAGGACAGATCGGTGCTCGACTCGCCGGGCCCCGCCGCGGAGTAGACGTAGGCAGCGACGGCCCGGGCCGACTGCGCCGCCGAGAGCGCCGCGCGATCGGCGGACTTGCCGACCGTGATGTTGGAGGCCGAGAGGTTGGCGAGCACGGTTGCCCCGGCCAGGGCGAGGTGGGACGACGGGGGGACGGTGGCCCAGAAGTCCTCGCAGATCTCGACGCCGACGACGAAGTCGGCGAGATCGTCGGCGGCGAAGACGAGGTCGTTGCCGAACGGCACCCGCGCACCGGCGACGCTGATCTCGCCACCCGCGGTGCCGGCCCCCGACGCGAACCAGCGCTTCTCGTAGTACTCCCGGTAGTTCGGCAGGAAGGTCTTGGGGACGACGCCGAGGATCTCGCCGTGGCTGATCACCACCGCCGTGTTGTAGAGCCGGCCCTGGTGCCGCAGCGGGGCGCCGACCAGCAACACCGGGGAGAGGTCCCGGCTCGCCTCCCGCACCGTCGCGACCGCCGCCTCGGTGGCGTCGAGGAGGGCGTCCTGCAGCAGCAGGTCGTCGATGGCGTAGGACGAGAGGTTGAGTTCGGGGAAGACCACCAGGTCCACGCCCTCGGCATCGGCCCGGCGGGCGAGCTCGACGGTGGCCTCGGCATTGCGGGCGGGATCGGCGGTGGCGGTCAACGGGGTGGCGGCGGCCACCCGCGCCAGGCCGTGCGCGTGCAGGCTCGCGAAGTCGCTCACGAGGCCGATTGTGCCGTGTGGCTGTCCAGGACGGCGACCAGATCACCCAGCGCCGCGATCGCCGCCGCCACCCGGATCTCCCCGCGGGTGCCCTCCAGGTGGTGCTGACGGCTGTCCGCACCGCGCGCCGAGGCGATCCCGACGTGGACCTCGCCCACCGGCCGGCCGCCCTGCGTCCGGCGGACCGGCGACCCCGGTGATGCCGAGGCCGTAGTCGGCGTCGACGCGACTACCGGCACCGGCGGCGAGCTGCGCGGCGACGGTGGGGTGGACGGGGCCGTGGGTCTCCAGCAGCTCGTCGTCGACGCCGGCCATGTGCTGCTTGGTGTCCTCGCCGTAGACGATGAGGCCACCGCGATAGGTGACGCTGGTGGCCGGGGCCTCGGTCAACAGGGCGCCGATGAGCCCGCCGGTGAGCGACTCGGCCGTCGCAACGGTGGCGCCGAGCTCGACGAGCCGGCTGTGGACGCGGTCGGCCTGCGCACGGGCCTCCTGCCAGGGGTCGGACGTGGTCACGACCCCGACCTGCCCGGCGCTCCGGTCCGCGTCACCGACGGCGTTCCCTGCCGCGGACAACCGTCTCGCGGTCCGGACGGCGAGGCCGCGTTAGAATGTCCGCGGCGATGGATCCCGCCTGATCGAAGCCTCGATCGAACCGCCGTCCCGGCTGATGGTTCCTTCTCGTGTCGACACCGGGAGGGATAGCCCTGTCCTCGCCAGATCCCCGCGCCGTCCCCGCGGCTCCGGCCAGCGGGACGGGCAGCCGTCCGCTGCACCGGCAACCGGCGGCGCTGCTGCTCGTCTTCGTCGGCGGTGCCCTCGGCACCGCCGCCCGTCTCGGCGTCGAGACGCTGGGCCCGGCACGACCGGGTCACTGGCCCGCCGGCACCTTCGTCGCCAACCTGGTCGGCGCGCTCGTGCTGGGCGTGCTGCTCGAAGCGCTGAGTCGCGCCGGCTCCGACACCGGCGGTCGCCGTCGGCTGCGGCTGCTGGTCGGCACCGGGTTCTGCGGCGGCCTGACGACCTACAGCACGCTCGCCGTCGAGACCGACCTGCTCGTCCGCGACCATGTCGCGGGGTTGGCTCTGGCCTACGTCGGGACGACGGTGGTCGTCGGCGCGCTGGTGGCGTGGCTGGGCATCGGCCTGGCCCGGCGCGTGACGGGTCGGACGCCGTGATCGTCCTGCTCGCCGTGCTGGCCGGTGGCCTCGGCTCGGTGCTCCGCTTCGGCGTGGACGGCGCGGTGAAGGCCCGCCTCGGCGACGGTTTCCCGTGGGGGACGTTGCTGATCAACGTCACCGGGTCGTTGCTGCTGGGGCTGCTGACGGGCTGGGTCATGTTCCGTGGCGCTCCGGGCGACCTCCGTGTCGTCCTCGGCACCGGGCTCTGCGGCGGTTACACCACGTTCTCCACCGCGAGCGTGGAGACGGTGCGGCTCGCGCAGCGGCGGGCGCCGCTGCCCACGCTCGGCTACGCCGCCGGCACGGTCGCGCTGAGCCTGCTCGCGGCGGGCGCCGGGCTGGCGGTGACGGCGTGAGCCAGCGGCAGCGCCGTCCCGCGCCGCTACTCAGGACCAGGATGCCCTCGGGCGTCGGGTCGATGCTGCAGCCCAACGTCACCGGCGACGGTGAGGCCCGGCTGACGCTGCGGCTGTGGCTGGCGCTGCTGGCCACCGGCGGCCTTGCCGGCCTGATCGGTGCCGCGCTGATGGCCCTGCTCTTCGCGGTCCAGCACCTCGCCTTCGACGTCGGTTTCGACGGCCGCGGTTTCACGGCAGCCGTGGGGCGTGCCGAGGGCTGGGACCGGGCCTGGCCGCTGCTCGTCGCGGGAGTCATCGCCGGCCCCGGCTGGTACCTGCTGCGCCGTTTCACACCGGGCCGCCGCAGCGAGGTGGACGACGTCCTCTGGAGCGGCGCGGGGCGGCTGTCCTTCCGGCGCAGCACCGGCACCGCCGTGCTCTCGGAGGTGGTCATCGGCCTCGGCGCCTCGGTGGGGCGTGAGGCCGCGCCGAAGCTGCTCGGCGCCGTCGCGGGCAGCCTGCTTGCCGGCTGGACCGGCCTCACCGACCCGCAGCGACGCCTGCTCATCGCCTGTGGGGCCGGCGCCGGACTCGCCGGCGTCTACAACGTCCCGCTCGGCGGTGCGCTCTTCACCGCGGAGGTGATGGTGGGCGCGGTGAACCTGCCGGTGGTGCTGCCTGCGCTGGCCTGCACGGCCACCGCCACCCTGGCCGCCTGGCTCTACCTGCCCCGCGAACCGACCTACCTCGGCATCGTCGAGCACGCCTTCGACCTGCGACTGCTGGTCTGGGCGCTGCTGCTCGGACCGCTCGCCGGCGTGCTGGCCGCCGGCTACGTGCGGGTGATCGGCTGGTTGTCCCACCACCGGGTGACCGGCGCTTGGGTGCTGGTCACGCCGCTGCTGGCCTTCGGCATCCTGGCGCTCATCGGGCAGCGATATCCGCAGCTCTACGGCAACGGCAAGGGGATGGCGCACGAGGCGTTCCTCGGTCTCGGCAGCATCGGTCTGCTGCTGGCGCTGGCGCTGCTCAAGCCCGTCGTCACCGCGCTCTGCCTGGGATCCGGCATCTCGGGCGGGCTGCTGACGCCGGTCCTCAGCACCGGTGCGGTCCTCGGCGGCGGTCTCGGCCTCCTCTGGAGCCAG
Organism: Jatrophihabitans sp. sgz311053; assembly: GCF_056135305.1. NCBI lineage: Bacteria > Bacillati > Actinomycetota > Actinomycetes > Jatrophihabitantales > Jatrophihabitantaceae > Jatrophihabitans > Jatrophihabitans sp. sgz311053. The sequence goes on from NZ_JBWAXP010000003.1 coordinate 335,410, forward strand.
CTCTGGCCCGGCTCGCCGGTCGGCGCCTACGCGATGATCGGTGCCGCCGCCCTGCTCGGCGCGGCGATGCAGGCACCGTTGACGGCGGTGGCGCTGGTGCTCGAGCTGACCCACAGCGGCTTCGGCCTCATGGTGCCGATCGTGCTGGCCACGGCGCTGGCGACCGCGGTGGCCCGCTGGATCGACGGCTACAGCATCTACTCCGCGCGGCTCACCGCACCGGCGCCGACCTCGGTCTGAGCGCGGAGCAGGTCGCCGACGACGCAGCCGTGCAGGGTGCGGCCGGCGACCACGGCCCAGGCCGCGACGAGCGCGACGAACCCGACGACGGCGGCGGCGGCGAAGAGGTGTGACCCGGAGTGCAGTGCCAGCCCCGTCGCCGCGGTGACGCACGTGCCGACCGGGAAGGTGAACGACCACCAGGTGAGGGCGAAGGGCAGGCCGCGACGGGCGGTGCGGACGGTGACCGCTCCGGCGATGACGGCCCACAGCATCGCGAAGCCGAAGACCGGCAGGCCGTAGACCAGCCCGAAGGCTTGGAAGGCCTCACCGTAGGGCGCGGGCATCGCCGTGGCCGCGACGCCGCCGAGAAGGTTGGCGGCGGTGACGGACTGCCCCAGCGGTCCGAGGACGATCCAGAGGGTCGGCACCATCGCGGCCGGCCCGACGTCCCGGCTCGCCAACCGCAGCCAGACCAGCGTGATGACGACGAGGCTGGCCAGCAGGCTCACGCCGAAGAGGCAGTAACAGAGCAGCACGAAGTTCTCGCGGGGCTGCCCGGCGGGCAGCTGCGGGACGAGCAGGGCCCCGGTGGAGGCCGACACCATCGGCGGGACCACCGGCATCAGCCAGCCGCCGAAGGCGTCGGTGAGGCGCAGCTCGTGCCGGGTGAACTGTCGGTACGGCACCAGGGCGGCGGTGGCGAGCCCGGTCAGGGTCCCGGCCGTCCAGAGCACGATGTCGACGACCAGGGCGGCCCGAGCCCCGATGACGTCACGCCCCACCAGCATGGCCCCGGCCCCCACCGTCATCATCGCCATCGGCGGCGCGCCGACGAAGTGCGCCATGACCGGGTCGCGGTGGTGGCTGCGAGCGATCGGGCGATGCCGATGCCAGAGTCGCAGCGACGCGCCGAGCAGGGTCACCAGCAGCAGGGCCGCCGCGCACCAGAGCGCCACCGCCATCGTGTGCAGCCCGTCGGGCTGCAGCGGCAACCCGGCGGCCGCGACGGCGACGATGCCCGTCCCCATGACCGCGGCGAACCAGTTGGGGGTGATCCGCGTCGAGGAGAACCCACCCGACCGTCGCGCGGGTCCGGGCACGGCGGTGGACTCGGCGGTGGTTACGGCGGCGCTGGTCACGGCGGCGGTCCGGGTCACGGCGGCGGTCATGGCTCCACGGTGGTCGTCCGGTCGTCGCGCCGGTAGCGGGCGTCTGGTTGTGAGGTCACAACCGCGATTTGTGGCCGGCGGTAGCGTGCGGGCATGGCCCTGAGTGCCCGTATGCCCGACCTCGCCGTCTTCGAGGTGCTGCTCGCCGTCGCGCGGACGGGCAGCCTCACCGCAGCGGCACGGGAGCTGGGACTCACGCAGCAGGCGGTCTCCGCGCGGATCGCCGCGCTGGAGGCGCGGACCGGGGTCTCGCTGGTGGTGCGGACGTCGCGGGGTTCGGAGCTGACCTCCGCCGGCGCCGTCGTCGCCCAGTGGGCCGACCGGCTGCTCCGGGTGGCGGCCGAGGTCGACGCCGGGCTCGCGTCGCTGCGGGACGACACCCGCTCCCGGCTGCGCATCAGTGCCAGCCTCACCGTGGCCGAGCACCTGCTGCCCGGCTGGTTGGTGTCGCTGCGCGACGCCGCGGCACGGCGAGGCGCCGTCGCCCCCGAGGTGGTGCTCACCGCGACCAACTCCGACCACGTCACGGCCGATGTGCGGGAGGGGCGCGCGGACCTCGGCTTCGTGGAGGGCCCGCGGGCGCCTCGGGGTCTGGCCGGCCGGGTCGTCGCCCGCGACGAGCTGGTGCTGGTCGTCCCCGCCGAGCACCGCTGGGCCCGACGCGGCCGGGTCGTCACCGCGGCCGAACTCGCCGCGACACCGCTGGTGGTGCGCGAGACGGGCTCGGGGACCAGGGACGCCCTCGTCGCCGCACTGGCGGCCGTCGGGGTGACCGAGATCGTGCCGCCGGCCCTGGAGCTCTCCACGTCGGCATCGGTGCGGGGCGCGGTGCTCGCCGGGGCCGGGCCCGCCGTGGTCAGCCGGCTGGCCGTCGCCGACGATCTGGCCACGGGCCGGCTGCGGCGCGTCGGGGTGGCCGACCTCGAACTGCGCCGGGACCTGCGGGCGGTGTGGGCGGGCACCCGCACTCCGCCCGCCGGCGCGGTCCGGGACCTGCTGGCCCACATCGGCGCGCGGGCGTCCGGCTCCTAGGGTGGGTCCGTGCGTGCCGTCGTCATCGATGCCTTCGCCGCCCCGCCGGAGGTCCGCGAGGTGCCGGATCCCGCCTGCCCGGCCGACGGCATCGTCGTCGCCGTGGCCGCCACCGGCCTGTGCCGCAGCGACTGGCACGGCTGGATGGGGCACGACCCGGACATCGTGCTGCCGCACGTCCCCGGCCACGAGTTCGCCGGCACGGTGGTCGAGGTGGGGCAGGCGGTCGGCCGGGTCCGCGTCGGGGATCGGGTCACCGCCCCGTTCGTCTGCGCCTGTGGCACCTGCCCGACGTGTCGCCGCGGTGACGGTCAGGTCTGCGAGCGGCAGCAGCAGCCGGGGTTCACCTACCCGGGCTCGTATGCCGGGTTCGTGGCCGTGCCGGCGGCGGACGTCAACGCCGTCGCCCTCCCCGACGATCTCGAGCTCGGACTCGCGGCCGGTCTGGGATGCCGGGTCGCGACCTCGTGGCGCGCCGTCGTCGCCCACGGCGGCGTGGGACCGGGCGACGACGTCGTGGTCGTGGGCTGCGGGGGAGTGGGTCTCGCCGCGATCATGATCGCGGTGGCGCGCGGGGCGCGGGTCGTCGCCGTCGACGTCTCGCCCGTGGGGCGGGCACGGGCCCTCGTCCTCGGCGCCCACCATGCCCTGGACCCCGCCGGCACCGATGTCGCGGCCGCCGTGACCGACCTCACCGGCGGTGGTGCTCGGGTGTCGCTCGACGCCATCGGCGGTGCCGAGCCGATGCTCACCGCGGTCTCGTCGCTGCGGCGGCGCGGCCGTCACGTCCAGGTCGGTCTGCTCGGCGACACCGCCACGGTGCCGGCGTCGATCGTGAGCCTGGCGGTGGCGCGCGAGCTCGAGCTGGTCGGCAGCCACGGCATGGCCGCGGCCGACTATCCGGCCCTGCTGGCGGCGGTCACCTCGGGCGAGCTGGACCTCGCCGCTCTCGTGACCCGCCGCATCACCCTGGACGAGGCCCCCGCCGCCCTCGCCGGCCTGGCGACGGCCACCGTGGACGGAGTCACGCTCATCGAGCCGTGACTGCGCTCAGAGCCGCCCGGCGTCGATGATGCGGCGCAGGAACTGCCGGGTGCGCTCCTCCACCGGATCGGCCAGCACCTGCGACGGCGGTCCCTGCTCCAGCACCCGGCCCCCGTCGAGGAAGCAGACCTGATCGGCCACCTGACGCGCAAAACCCATCTCGTGGGTCGCGAGCAGCATCGTCATGCCGTCGTCCTTCAGCTCGCCGATCAGGCGCAGCACCTCGCCGACGAGCTCGGGGTCCAGCGCGCTCGTGACCTCGTCGAAGAGCATCACCCGCGGCCGCGTCACGAGGGCTCGAGCGATGGCCACCCGCTGCTGCTGCCCGCCGGAGAGGTCGTCCGGTCGGGCACCGGCCCGCTCCCGGAGCCCGACCCGCTCGAGCATGTCCAGCGCGCGCTGCTCGGCCTCGTCGCGCCCCACCTTGTGCACCCGGCGCAGCGCCAGGGTGACGTTGTCGATCACGCGCAGATGCGGGAAGAGGTTGTAGGCCTGGAAGACGATGCCGATCGAGGTTCGCACCTCGTTGGCGTCCACGCGCGGATCGGTGATGTCGCGGCCGTCGAGCTCGACGACGCCGTCGTCGACCACCTCGAGCAGATCGATACAGCGCAGCAGCGTCGACTTGCCCGAGCCCGACGCCCCGATGAGCACCGTGCAGGAGTGGTCGCCGACGTCGAGGTCCAGGTCGCGAAGCACGACCGTCTCGCCGTAGGACTTGCGCAGCCCGCGTACCCGGACGACCGGGGTGGCCGGGGCGACCGGGGCGACCGGGGCGTTTGAGGTCATCGGATCGCCGCCGCGCCGCCGACCCAGCCCTGCCGCCGGGCGATCCACTCGGTCAGCCGGGTCAGCGGCACCGACAGCGCCACGAAGATCAACCCGGCCATGACGTAGTGGACGAACTTCGTGTCGCGTGACACCTGCCCCTGGGCCACCAGCACGACCTCCAGCACGCCGAGCAGCGAGACCAGGGAGGTGTCCTTCTGCAGCGAGACGAAATCGTTGAGCAGGGGCGGGAGCACCCGTCGCACCGCCTGCGGGAAGATCACGAAGCGCATCGCCTGCCCCGAGGTGAGTCCCAGCGAACGTGCGGCGGCGCGCTGTGAGGGATGCACCGACTCGATGCCGGCCCGGAACACCTCGGCCACGTAGGCCGAGTAGACGAGCACCAGCGCGATGATGCAGAGCACGAAGGGGCTGTCGGGGATCTGCTGGATGCGCAGCGACGGCAGCCCGTAGCCGACGCAGAGCAGCACGATCAGCAGCGGGACGCCGCGGAAGACGTCGACGTAGACCGCCGCGGCGGCGCGCAGCGGGAAAAAGACCGGCCCCTGCAGCGTCCGCAGCACCGCGATGAGCGCACCGAGGATCAGCACGCAGACCTCGGCGATGGCCATGATCTGGACGTTGATCCACAGCGCCCGCAGCAACGCGGGCAGATCACGCCAGCCCGCGCCGAAGTCCAGGAAGCTGTCGCGGAAGCGCGGCCAGCCGGAGCTGGAGCGCACCGCCAGCACGATCACGGCCACCAGCACCGCCGTGCTCGCCAGCGCGATCAGCGCCGATCGCACCGTGCGTGACCGCCGGTAGCGGTCGCGCTCGAGTTGGCGCTCCGACGGCTGCCAGGCAGTGCCGATCGACTCGGGACCGGTGTCCGGGGAGGCCACCTCAGGAGAGCTTCGGCGCGCCGGCGCCGGTGAGGTACTGCTCCTCCAGCCGACGCAGCGTGCCGTCGGCGCGCAGCGCGTCGACCGCCGCGGAGACGCAGCTGGTGAGCGGGCTGCCCTTGGCCAGCACCAGCCCGAACTGCTCCGGCTTCCCGGACGCCGGGAGCTGTCCCACGATGGTGGCGTTGTCCAGCTGCGCGGAGGTGATGTAGAAGGCCGTGGGCAGGTCGACGACGAGGCCGGCGATGGTGCCGTTCTTGAGCGCCTGCACGGCGAGGTCGTTGGAGGGGTACGGCGCCGGCGTGCGGGACGGCTTGATCTGGTCGGTGATCGCGTCGTAACTGGTGGTGTCGCGCTGCGCGCCGAGCTTCGCGTCCTTCAGTGCGGCGACGGAGGTGGCCTTGGCCAGCGGGCTCGACTTCAGCGCGACCACGGCCTGGGTGACGTCGTAGTAGGGGGAGGAGAAGTCGACGGCCTGCCGGCGCTGCGCGGTGATGGAGAACTGGTTGGCGTCGAAGTCCCACTGCTTCGGCGTCGGGGCGATGACACTGTTGAAGGTGGCCACCTTCCAGCTCACCTTGCTCTTGGCGTAGCCGAGCTTGGCGGCGACCGCGTAGGAGACGGCCGACTCGAAGCCCTTGCCGTTGGACGGCGTGTTGTCGCTGAACCACGGCGGGTAGGCGGGGGAGTCGGTGGCGACGGTGAGCGTGCCGGAGCGGTAGGTCCGCAGCTTGCCGCCGGTGCAGGCGGCCGGCAGCGCCCCCGGGCTGCCGCTCGTCGACGCGGCACCACCGGTCGGCGAGGAGCCGGTGTTCCCGTCACTCTCGGCGGAACAGGCCGTGAGCAGCCCGGCGGCCAGGACACCGGCGGCCAGGAGGGCGGGAGCGAAACGGGCGGAACGGGTCGGGGTACGGCGCATCGGATGGTTCCTTCGGGCACGCGATAGAGAGCTTGTCTGCCGAAAAGGTAGCTGGCCGCGCGGCCGGCGACGCGAGCGCACCGGAGGTTCCCCGGGCGCGGCGCCACAGGGTCCCCGCGGTGGGCGCGACATACCGCGGCACGCCGCCCAAAGCGGACGTCGCCCGGTAGCCACAGCTGATGCGGGGTACGCCGTGGACAACGGACCGGCTCCCATGCCGGGCAACGGAGAGGAACGAAGGATGACGGCAGGGAATGCGGCCGGGTCGTCAGCCGCCGCCGACGAGTCGGTCGGGCAGCTGGTGACCAGGGTCAGCGAGCAGACCTCGCGTCTGGTGCGCGACGAGCTGCGGTTGGCGCAGCTGGAGATGGGCAAGAAGGGCAAGGAGGTCGGCCTCGGCGCCGGACTCTTCGGCGGAGCCGGGGTCTTCGCGCTCTACGGGCTGGGCGCGCTGGTGACCGCGGCGATCGCGGGCCTCGCCACGACGCTCTCGGTCTGGGCCTCGGCCCTCATCGTGGCGGCGGCACTCTTCCTCGTCGCCGGCATCGCCGCGCTCATCGGCAAGAAGGAGGTCTCGGCCGGCACCCCGCCGCTGCCGGAGGAGGCCATCGCCGGTCTCAAGCAGGACGCACAGGCACTCAAGCCGGGAGGCCGGTCATGACCGATCCGACGCACCACCACGTCCCTGACGCTCCCGAGCCCAGCGGGGACGCCGCCATCGACGAGGTGAAGGCCGACATCGCCGCCACCCGGGCCGAGCTGCAGGACACCGTCGACGCGCTCTCGGCCAAGCTGGACGTCAAGGCGCAGGCCGGCAAGAAGGTGGAGGCGGCCAAGGAGCGGGTCGCCGACGTGGCCGGCCAGGCGAAGGAGAAGACGCCCGAGCCGGTCCAGCACGCCGTCGAGGCCGCGTCGCCGTACCGCACGCAGATCGCCCTCGGCGTCGCCGTGCTGGCCGTCGTCGCCGTCATCGTCAGGCGGCGCCGGCGCCGCTGATCCGCCAACCGGGACACCGAGGGGTGATTGCGCGATGTCGCGCAATCACCCCTCGTGCTTCCGGCGTGACTCAGGTGTTGTGGGCGCGGCCGGTGAGCGCGTCACGCATCTTGTCGATCAACCCGACACCGGGGCCGAGCGTCTTGTGGAACAGCTCCGCGTTGGGGGAGGCGGGGTGCGGCCGGGTGGGCGCCGCGGCCTTGGCCGTCTGCACCTTGGCCCCCAGCTCGACCAGGTCCTCGGCCGGGATGGCCTGGCGCAGGCGTGGGAACTGCTCCTGCTCCTCGTCGGTGGCGTGGTGGACGAGCTGGTCGCGCATCCTCGTGACCAGCTCGCCGAACTCGTCGGAGGACGGGTCGGCGTGCTCGAGGGCGAGCATCGTCTTCTCCAGGTCCTTGTGCTCGCGGGTGTCGTGGTCGGCGACCTCGTCGCCGTCGTCCAAGTGCTTCTTGATCGCCGGATAGACGTACATCTCCTCGGCCACGCTGTGGCGGACGAGCTCGGCGATGACGGTATCGGCGCTGTCGCGACGGTCGTCCGGGTCCTGCTGGGTGCCGATCATCTCGATGAGATCCAGGACCTCGTGATGGTCGGCGGTGAGGATGTCGACGACGTCGGCCCGGGCGGCGGCGTCGGAGCGGGTGTCTGACGGACTGGTCATGGCGGGTCTCCTCGCCTCAGGAGGACCGCGCGACCCGGTTTCGATCGCGGCCCTCCAGGCTCAGGTACCCGAACCGCACGCTGAGCATGCCGCCGCCCGGCACGACGGCGCAGCGGGTCACCCCACGGGCGATCGGTAGGCGGCGAAGGTGGTGCGGCGTCGCAGCCGGAAGCCCAACGATTCGTAGAGCCGGATCGCGGTGGTGTTCGCCGCGCCCGTGTGCAGCAGCGGCGTCGCGCCTTCGCGACGGATCTCGTGGGCGACGGCGCGCACCAGGCGCGCCCCCAACCCCTGCCGCCGGGCCTCGGGATCGGTGCAGACGGCGCTGATCTCGATCCAGCCGGGCGGACGCAGCCGCTGCCCGGCCATGGCGAGCAGGCGCCCGTCCCGCTTGACGCCGAGGTATGTCCCCAGCTCGATGGTGCGGGGGAGGAACGGGCCGGGCTTGGTCCGTGCGACGAGGTCGAGCATGGCGGGGACGTCAGCGGCGGTGAGGACCGTCGCCTCGGCGTCGGGGGCGTCGTCGACACCGTCGTCGACCAGCTGGACGCCCGCGACAGTGGCGACGCGCTCCCACTGCGGCGGCGGCGCGGCGGCCTGTCCGGTGACCGTCACCGTCTCGCCGGGGCCGACCAGCCGCGCCAGGTCGCCCCAGGCGTCGGCGTCGGCATCCGCCGGCAGGGCGGTGAAGGGGCTGACGTCCACGGGGTAGCGGCGCGCCCGGCCGACCACCTCGGCGAAGGTGGCGTGCGGTCCGGTCAGGGAGTGCCAGGCGGCGTTGTCCAGCACCGTCTCGTCGGGTCGGTGGTCATGGACGGCGGCTGCGGGAAGGGCCATGCGAAGTCCAATGCGGGTCGAGGCGTGTGTGCAATGTCTAGCATGCCTGTAGGAATTGACAACGCAGCGAGGGTCGCTCTAGGTTCTCGTATCGAAGGTCATGAGTGTCAGCGACAAGCCCTGGCTCGCTGGCCGGCAACCCTCGCGTCGCGGTGGGGTGCTCCAGGTGACGACCGGACCGTGATCCCGCCGGGATCCACGGTAAGCGCGACAGCCCCGCCCGGGCGAGGACGGATCGATGATCAGCTCATTCACCCCACCGGCTGCAGGGTTCTGCTGCCGCCGCCACGTCGACCTGCATCGGGTCGGCAGCGCGCTCTGTCGCTGACGCACACCGCGTCCGAAGCGCGACTGACGAGTTTGCGCAAAGCCGCGCACATCTGCTGACGGCTGCGCAGACGTTCGATCTCACCGACCCACGTCCCTGTGGTGTCGGCTCTCTCACCCACGCTCCCCGGAGTAGCCATGACCAGATTTGCCGCCGCGGCCCCGTCCGCCACCCGTGAGCCCGCCGGCGCCGACCCCCGTGCGGAGGCGGCGACCGGCGCTCCCGGCGGCGACCATCCCGACCCGCTGGCCCGCGAGCAGGTGCTGGCGCAGCGGCACCCGTGGCGCTGGGTGGCGGTGGCGGCGGTGCTCGTCGTCGCAGTCCAGGTGGCCCACGGGCTCGTCACCAACCCGTTCTTCGAGTGGGATCGCTTCGGGTACTGGTTCGCCCGCCCGGCCATCGTGGACGGCGTCCTCGTCACGCTCGAGGTGACGGCCTGGAGTGCGGTGCTCGGCCTGGTCGGCGGCATCCTGCTCGCCGTCATGCGGATGTCGGCGAACCCGGTGCTGCGGGGCGCGGCCTGGCTCTACATCTGGCTGTTCCGCTCGATACCGCTCATCGTGCTGCTGGTCATCCTCTTCAACTTCTCGCTGATCTACCCGCAGCTCGGCCTCGGCCTTCCTTTCGGCCCGCAGTTCGCCACCTTCGCGACGAAGGACGTGCTGAGCTACCTCGCCATCGCCGTGCTGGGGCTGGCCCTGAACGAGGCCGCCTACGCCGCCGAGGTCGTCCGCGGCGGACTGCTCGCCGTGGACCAGGGGCAGTACGAGGCGGCCGCCGCCATCGGGCTGAGCCGGAGCCGGCAGTTCCGGCGCGTGGTGCTGCCGCAGGCGTTGCGCTCGATCGTGCCGTCCTACGTCAACCAGCTGATCCAGCTCATCAAGGCCAGCTCCCTCGTCTACTACGTGTCGATGCTCGACCTGTTCGGCACCGTCCAGTCGCTGCAGAACACCTTCACCAGCGACATCGTGCCGCTGCTGCTGGTGGCCAGCGCCTGGTACATCCTCATGACGAGCGTGCTGTCGGTCGTGCAGTACTACGTCGAGCGCTACTTCGGCCGGGGCGCGACGCGGGTCACGGCGGGTGTCCGGTGACGGCCGCAACGGTGCCTGCGCTGCAGATCCGCAACGCCCGCAAGGCCTTCGGCGGTCACGAGGTGCTGCGTGGCATCGACCTCGACGTCGCCGCCGGCGAGGTGGTCGCGATCATCGGACCGTCCGGCTCGGGAAAGTCGACGCTGCTGCGCGCCATCCCGCAGCTGGAGCCGCTGGACCTCGGCTATGTCCGGGCCGCCGGCGAGCTGGTCGGGGTCCGGGAGCAGGGCGGCAGGCTGCGTCGGCTGCCAGACCGGGCCGTCCGGGCGCAGCGATCCGCCATCGGCTTCGTCTTTCAGAGCTTCAACCTCTTCGGCCACCTCACCGTCGTCGACAACGTCGCCGAGCCGCTGCTGGCACACCGCGCCGCCGATCGGGCGACCGCGCGCCGTCGCGCCGGTGAGCTGCTCACCCGCGTCGGCATCGGCGAGAAGGCCGATGCCTACCCTCGTCAGCTCTCCGGCGGCCAGCAGCAGCGCGCGGCGATCGCCCGCGCCCTGGCGCTGGACCCGCAGCTGCTGCTCTTCGACGAGCCCACCTCCGCGTTGGACCCCGAGCTCGTCGGGGAGGTGCTGTCGGTGATCCGCGAGCTTGCCGACAGCGGCCGGACGCTGGTGATTGTCACCCACGAGCTGCGCTTCGCCCGAGAGATCGCCGACACCGTCCACTTCCTCGACCGCGGCCTCGTGGTCGAGAGCGGACCGCCGTCTCAGGTGATCGACAACCCGAGCCACGAACGCACCCGCGCGTTCGTCAGCCGTGTCCGCTGACCCGGCTTCCCGCATCGACGCACCACCCCATCAGAGGAGAACGCCCGTGCAACGCCCACGACCGACCGTCCGACGTGCCCTCACCGCAGCCGTGGCTGCCGTGCTCGCCGGCGGGCTCACCGCCTGCGCCAGCGGTGCCAGTGGCGACACTGCCACCACGAGCAAGGACGGCGTCACCTCCGTCGGCGTCGCCACGCTCGCCGGACCCGCCTTCTCGCCGGTCACCATCGCCGTCCGCCGCGACGAGCAGATCCGCAAGCTGGTCCCCAAGGCCGTCCTGGACTCCGGCGAGCTGACCATCGGCGTCGGCGCGCTGCCGTCGGTGTTCCCGCCCCTGGTCATCACCGGCACCGACCAGAAGACGCTGACCGGCTCCGAGCCCGACCTCGGCCGCCTCGTCGCCGCCGTCCTGGGCCTCAAGCCGGTGATCAACAACTCCACCTGGGAGAACCTCTTCATCGGCATCACCGGTGGCCGCAGCGATGTCGGCATCTCCAACATCACCGACACCGAGGAGCGCAAGCAGAAGTACGACTTCGCCACCTACCGGCACGACGACCTCGCCTTCGAGGTCCCGGCGAAGAGCAAGCTGAAGTTCACCGGGGACCCGTCGGTGCTCGCCGGACTCACCATCTCCGTCGGATCGGGCACCAACCAGGAACGCATCCTGCTGAAGTGGCGCAAGGAGCTCGCGGCCAAGGGCAAGTCCTTCCAGATCAAGTACTTCCCGGACAACAACTCGGTGAACCTGGCGCTGGCGTCCGGCCGGATCGACGCCTACTTCGGGCCGAACCCCGGCATCCAGTACCACATCGCCCAGAACAAGAACGGCCCCTCGCCGACCAGGTCCGCCGGGCGCTACTCCGGTGCCGGCGCCACGCTGCAGGGACTCATCGGGGCCACCACCAAGAAGGGGAACGGGCTGGTCGAGCCGTTGCAGCGCGCGATCAACAAGCTGATTGCCACAGGCGCCTATGCCCGGTGGCTCAAGGCCTACCACCTCTCCAACGAGGCCGTCCCGACGTCGCAGATCAATCCGCCGGGGCTTCCGCTGTCCGACTCCTGACCATCCGGCACCGGGTCCGCGCGGCCGTCGCCGCGCGGACCCGTCCCACGAACTCCACCCGGGAGCAGACATGACCGCCCTTGTCCCCGACACCGTCGCGCCGCTGGCCGAGCTGGCCAATGCCGACACCCTCGTCCCGCTGGTGACGGGGGAGTGGACCCGCTACGTCGACCTCGACAGCGCTGCCAGCACCCCGCCGCTGCGTGCCGTGCAGGAGGCACTGGCCGAGGCGACGCCCTACTACGCGAGCGTCCACCGCGGTGCCGGCTGGTCCAGCCAGCTCTCCACCGCCGCCTACGAGCGGTCGCGCGCCGTCGTGGGCGCCTTCGTCGGCGCGCGAGACGACGACGTGGTGATCTTCACCCGCAACACCACCGATGCGCTGACCCTGCTGGCACGTGCGGTGCCCGGCCCGGTGTTGCACCTGGACCTGGAGCACCACGCCAACCAGCTGCCGTGGCGCAGCGGGCGGTGCACCGTCGTGCCCGCCGGGCCGACGTGGTCCGGCACGCTCGCCGACCTCGGGGCGGCCCTGCGCGACCGCGACATCGCCCTCGTCTCGATCACCGGCGCCTCCAACGTCACCGGGGAGTGCCCGCCGCTGGCCGACGTCGTCGCACTGGCCCGTCGTCACGGCGCCCGCGTCGCCGTCGACGGCGCGCAACTGGTCCCGCACCGCAACGTCGACCTCGCCGCGCTCGACGTCGACTACCTGGCCTTCTCCGGTCACAAGCTCTACGCGCCATACGGCACCGGGGCTCTCGTCGGCCGCCGTGACTGGCTCGACGCCGCCCCCGCGCACCAGCCCGGCGGGGGCGCGGTGGCCCGGGTCGGGGTGACCGACGTCGAGTGGTTGGCCTCGCCGGCCCGGCACGAGGGCGGCACCCCCAACGTCCTCGGTGCCGTGGCGCTCGCGGCCGCCTGCCGCGCCGTCGCGGCCATCCCCGAAACGACCCGGATCGCGCACGAGCGATCGCTGCTGGAGCGGTTGCGCGGTGGTCTGAGCGGCCTCGGCCTGCCGCCGCTGCGGCTCTGGCCGGGCGACGGGCTAGACAGCGTCGGGGTCACTGCCTTCGCCGTTGCCGAACACGACCCCGCCGAGGTCGCCGCCTGGCTCTCGGCGGAGTACGGCATCGGGCTGCGCGACGGCCGGTTCTGCGCCCATCCGCTGCTGCAGCGGACGACCGGCGGGGCGCCACTGCTGCGGGCGAGCCTGGGGTTGGGCAGCAGCAGCGGCGACGTCGACGCCCTCGTCGCCGGCCTGGACGAGCTGCTCGCCGAGGGTCCGCGGTGGCGGTACGAGCGCACTGCGGCCGGTGTCCTGCCGGTGGACGATCCCCGCCCGCGACCGGCCTTCGCGGGAGCGCCGGTCTCGACGCCCGGCTGCGAGCCGTCCCGGTAGCTCGGCCGGTTTGCCGGGTCCGGCGGCAGGGTAGGCGCCTGCAGAGCGCGGGGTGCGGTCGAACCGAGGGCCGCCGACCACCCGCCGCGAGGTGCATCGTGCCGTCCGGTTCAAGCAAGACCGAGACCCTGCTGTCGCGTATCGAGTCCGAAGAGCGGCTCGACGCCCCCGCCGCGGCAGGGGCATCGCTGCTGTCGAAGGTGCTGCGCCCCGGCACGGTGAAGGACCTGCTCAGCGGCACGCCGCTGGGACACGCTGCGCACCCCGCCGTGGTCGTCGTGCCGATCGGCTCGTGGCTGACCGCCTCCGTTCTGGACCTCACCGGCGCCGACGCCGACGCCGCCCGGCGGGCAGTCGGGCTCGGCATCCTGTCGGCGCTGCCGGCCTCGCTCACCGGGGCCTCGGACTGGGTCGACACCGAGGGCGCCGAGCGGCGGGTGGGGTTGGTGCACGCCGCCGGCAACTACATGGCGCTCGGCTTGCAGGTCACCAGCTGGGCGGCCCGACGCCGCGGGCAGCGGACGCAGGGGGCGGTGCTGACCCTCGTGGCCAACCTGCTCTCCGGTGCCACGGCCTGGCTGGGCGGCCACCTCGCCTACGCCATGGGCGTCGGCGTCGACACCACTGCCTTCCAGCAGCTGCCGACCGACTGGATGGACGCGATCGACGAGCTGGACGTCCCGGAGGTGGGGCTGGCCTCGGCCGAGGTGGCCGGCGTCCCGGTGCTCTTCGCCCGCCTGGAAGGCCGGATCGTCGCTCTGGCTGATCGCTGCACGCATCGCGGCGCGCCGCTGCACGAGGGCACCATGCGGGGCGACTGCGTGGTCTGCCCCTGGCACGACAGCGTCTTCGCCCTCGCCGACGGCGCCGTGACGCAGGGTCCGGCGACCCGTCCGCAACCGGCCTTCGACATCGACGTGACCGAAGGCCGGGTGCGGGTACGGCGGGCCGAGCCCCGCACGCTGCGGACCAACCCGACCGGAGCCTGACCCCCGCTACCGCGCGGTCACCGTTCCAGATCCGGCAGCGTGCCGGTCTCCATCACCTCGCCGGCGATGTCGCGGACCTTGCGGTGCAGGTACTGGCTGGCCTGCCGCAGCTCGTCGAAGGCCTGGTCGGGCGTGAGCAGCCGACTCGACATCAGGATCCCCATCGCCATGCCGATCTGCCGGCTGCTGGCCAGCGCGATCTCCAGGTTCTCGGCCCGTTCCTGTTCGACGGCCAGCGCCACCGAGGTGCCGGCGTACCCGGAGAGCAGCGCGCTCACCGCGACGTCGTGGTCGTCGAAGACGTCGCGGTCGCGGGCGTAGAGGTTCATCGACGCCCGGCTGTCGCCGGCCATGGCCAGCCGCACGCTGAGCATGCTGTGCACGCCGGCCGCCTCCGCCGCACGTGGGCCGAAGCGGGGCCACCGCGGTTCGTTGGTGAGATCGGCGGTGCGGACGTAGTCGTCGCTGTCGAGGGCCTCGAGGCAGGGTCCCTCCCGGAGCTCGTACTGCAGCTTGTCGATGCGAGTCGGCAGCGCGTCGCTGGCGGCGAGCGTGCGGGGCCGGGCCCGCGGTGTCACCAGTGTCAGCGACGCGAAGTCCGAGTTGGGCAGCACCTTCATGACCACGTGGACGACGCGGTCGGGATCGGGTGCCGCGGCGGGCTCGATTGCCATGACCTCGGCCAGGTGCTGCAGCGCGGCGTCCAGCTCGGCGTTGCCGGTCTCGTGGATGTCCTGTGCTGAATCGTTGTCGGTCATGTCGTCACCTCAACGGCGGCGACGGCGTTCTTCGCCGGCGCCACACCGGCGGGCTGTGGTTCAGCAACCGGAATCCTCACCGTACCCACCCGATGCGAAGTGGGTGTACGGCTCCGGACGAGGTGCCGCCGCCGCGGTGGTCAGGGCAGATCGGCGACCGCCGTGCTCACCTCGGTCGGGCCGTCGAACTCGGTGTCGGGATCGAGCTGGCGCAGCGCGTCGAGGATCTCGTCGTCCGCGCCGTTGCGCAGCGCAAGGTCGAGCAGGTCGTCGCGGTAAGCGGGGTAGTCGGCGTCGCGCAGGGCCCGCTGCAGGTCGACGGGGGAGACGTCCATGACGATCGTCCTTCTCCGTGGCCGCCGACGTCACCGCTCTTCGGCCCGGCCGCCGCGTCGCTGGACGGGGTACCCAGCGGCGGCCGCGCCGTCCCGCCGCTGTCCGATGACCGCTACTCCGATCGGTGCGCCGGGTAGGTGCGCAGACGACGTCCAACCCGCGGCGGTCACCGGCGAAGGACGCAGGCAGCCATCGCCAACTTCTGCGCCAGCCTCGCGCAGCTGCTGGGGGAGCGGGGGATTCGGGTCAACAGCGTCGCGCCGGGGCCGATCTGGACCCCGCTGATCCCGGCCACCATGCCGGCGGAGAAGGTCGCGAACTTCGACACCGACACGCCGCCACGACAGGCCCGTGTGACGGCGCCGCTGTCTCAGAAGGTCGGCCGCGGGTTCAGCTGCGATTGGCCGACACCGCTGCTGGTGACCCCCCATTTGGCGAGGATGCGCGCATAAGCACCGGTGCGGATCAGGACGTTGACGGCGTCGCGCAGCAGCGGCGCGAGTGCCGATCGCTTCGCGGTGACGAAGCCCACCGGCGTGGTCGCGACCTGGCCCAGATACCGGGTCCCCGGGATGTGGCTCGCGTCGTAGCGCAGGCTCAGGGTCGGACCGAACTCGGCGTCGATCCGGCCGCTGGCCAGGCCGAGCACGATCGGCGCGCTGGTGGCGAAGTACTGCACGGTGTACGACGGGCGTCCGGCCTTGGCGCAGTCGTCCTTGCCCGCCTCCAGCAGCTGCTGGAAGGTCGACCCGGGCGAGGTGGCGATGCTGTGCCCGCAGAGGTCCGTGAGGCTCCGGACCCGTTGCAGACCCGAGGAACGCGACCCCAGGAAGGACTGCCCGTCGTTGAGGTAGGTCGCGTAGTCGACGACCTGCAGCCGCTCGGCCGTCACCCCCAGGTTGGCCAGCCCGACGTCGTACTTGCCGTTCTGGACACCGGGCACGATGGTGGGGAAGGTCCCGATCGATCGCACGGCCCGCAGGCCGAGGACGCGGGCCACCGCGTCGGCGAGGTCGACGTGCAGTCCGACAGCCCTCCCGTCGCGGGTTCCGACGTAGGGCAGGCCCGAGGTGCCGGGCTGTTCGGTGGTGCCGAAGACGAGGTCGCGGTCGAGCTTCGGCAGCCGCGCCCGGACCTCGGCGGCCAGCGGCGTGTCGGTGCGGACCGCGGCGACCACGTCGGCCGTGGGGATCTCGGCCCCGTCGCCCTCGGTGGGGGAGCTGCAGCCGGCCGCCGTGAGCAGCGCGATCCCGGCGGCGGCGAGGGCTCGCCTCACAGCACCGCCCCGAGGAAGGCGCGGGCGCGCTCGGTGCGCGGAGCGTCCAGGACCTCGGCCGGCCGTCCCGCCTCGACGACGCGGCCGTGGTCGAGGAAGACGACCTGGTCGGCGAGCTCCCGGGCGAAGCCGATCTCGTGGGTGACGACGACCATGGTCATCCCCGTCGCGGCGACATCGCGGATCGTGGCGAGGACCTCGCCGACCAGCTCGGGGTCCAGCGCCGAGGTCGGCTCGTCGAAGAGCATCAGCTCGGGGTCCATGGCCAGCGCCCGGGCGATGGCCACCCGCTGCTGCTGGCCGCCGGAGAGGCGTCGCGGGTACTCATTCTCCCGGCCGGCGAGCCCCACCCGGTCGAGCAGCTCCGACGCGCGGGTCTCGGCCTCGCGGCGGGACAGACCCCGTACCGCCACCGGACCCTCGACCAGGTTCTCCAGCACCGTCAGGTGCCCGAAGAGGTTGAACTGCTGGAACACCATGCCGATGCCGGAGCGCTGTCGGGTGATCTCGGCGGCCGAGCGCTCGTGCAGCCGACCGCCCCGTTCGCGGTAGCCGATCACCTCGCCGGCGAGCTCGACGAAGCCCGCGTCGGGGCGTTCGAGATGGTTCACACAGCGCAGCAGCGTGGACTTGCCCGAGCCGGACGGCCCGAGCACGACGGTGACCTCGCCGCGGCGGACGTCGAGATCGACATCGTCCAGGACGGTCGTCGAGCCGAAGGACTTGCGCAGTCCCCGGATCCGCAGCAGGGGCTCGGCCGGGGCACTCACACCGTCCGCCCGAAGAGCGGCAGGTTGGACCGCACGACCGTGCGGAAGGAGCGCGGGTCGTCCCGCTTGGTGCCCCGCGCATAGTGGCGCTCAACGTAGTACTGGCCGACGGAGAGCAGCGTCGTCAGCACGATGTACCAGATCGAGGCGACGATCAGCAGCGGCATGATCCGGTAGTTCTGGCCGTAGATCAGCTGCACCGAGTAGAGCAGGTCCGACACCGCGATCACGCTGACGATCGAGGTGGCCTTCAACATGCCGATGAGCAGGTTGCCCGAGGCCGGGACGATCGCCGGCATCGCCTGCGGCAGCACGATGCGCCGGAAGATCCGGCGCCCGCGCAGCCCGAGCGACTGCGCCGCCTCGACCTGGCCGTGGTCGACCGAGAGCAGCCCGCCGCGGACGATCTCCGAGGCGAAGGCAGCGACGTCGAGGGTCAGTGCCACGAAGGCGGCCAGCAGTGCGGTGAACAGCTGGGCGGTGTCGATGCCGAAGAAGCTGGGGCCGAAGGGGATGCCGAGGGAGATCGTCGGGTAGAGCGAGGCGAGCTCGTACCAGAAGAGCAGCTGGACCAGCGGTGGCACCGACCGGAAGAGCCAGACGTAGCCGAAGGCGACCGAGCGCAGCACCGGATTGCCCGACAGCCGCATCGCGGCGATGCCGACGCCGAGGGCGTAGCCACAGACCATGACCGCGGCGGTGAGCCAGACGGTCAGCCAGAGACCGCGGGCGACGTCGGGGGCTCGCAGGTATTCCCAGACCAGCCCCCACTCGAAGCGAGGGTTGCGGGCGGCCGACTGGACGGCGAAGGCGAGCACCCCGACAGCGATCACACCGCCGACCACGCGGCCGGTACGTCGGCGCGGCACCAGGCCGGCGTCCAGCAGGAGCAGGTCGTCGCTGGTGCGCTGCGGTGGCCGGGCTGCTTCCCGGTGCCGCAGCTCGGGCGAAACGGTCATGACGACGGACCGTACCTCATGCATAGTTTGTCTAGTGGAATGATGGACGAAGCTCGCGCGTTGCCACGGGTGACCGTCTCGCCCTCTGGAGGTTCCTGCCATGTCCGACGCTCCACCACTGCACCTCGCCGTCGCCCTCGACGGTGCCGGGTGGCACCCGGCGGCATGGCGCGAGCCCACCGCACGCCCCGCCGAACTCTTCGACGCGCGCTACTGGGTCGACCTGCTGGCCGAGGCGGAGCGAGGCCTGCTCGACCTCGTGACGATCGAGGACTCCTTCGGGCTGCAGACCGGGCACTGGTCCGGACCCGACCCGCGCACCGACCGCGTCCGGGGTCGGCTGGAGGCACAGGTCCTGGCCGCCCGCATCGCGCCGACCACGACGCACGTCGGCGTGGTGCCGACCGCGGTGGTGACGCACACCGAGCCCTTCCACGTCTCGAAGTCCATCGCGACGCTGGACTACGTCAGCACCGGCCGCGCCGGCGTCCGGGTGCAGATCTCGGCGCGCGCCCACGAGGCCGCGTTGCTGGGTCGGCGCGAGATCCCGCGCTTCGGCTACGCCGAGCGGGAGACACCGGCGGTGCGCGATCTCGTCGGCGGCCTCTTCGACGAGGCGCGGGACTGGGTCGAGGTGATCCGGCGGCTCTGGGACAGCTGGGAGGACGACGCGGAGATCCGCGACGTCGCCACCGGCCGCTTCGTCGACGTGGACAAGCTGCACTACATCGACTTCGCGGGGGAGCACTTCAGCGTCCGGGGTCCGTCGATCACGCCGCGGCCACCCCAGGGACAGCCCGTCGTGACGCTGCTCGCGCACGGCACGGTGCCCTACCGTCTCGCCGCCACCTCGGCCGACGTCGTCTTCGTCACCCCGCAGGACGACGCCGACGCGCGCGCCATCGTCGCGCAGGTGCGCAGCGAGGAGCAGGCTGCCGGCCGGGCGTCGGCACCGCTGCACGTCTGGGGCGAGCTGGTGGTCGTGCTGGCGGAGTCGGCGCAGGCTGCCCGCTCGCGGCTGGAGCGCCTCGACGAGATCGCAGGGGAGGAATTGCGCAGCGACGCGCAGATCTTCGCCGGTACCTCCAACGAGCTCGCCGACCTGCTGCAGCAGCGGGCCGCGCAGGGCTTGAGCGGCTTCCGGCTCCGGCCGGCCGTCCTGCCCGACGACCTCGAACGGATCACCCGCGACCTGGTCCCGGCGCTGCAGCGCCGCGGCGCGTTCCGCACCGAGTACGCCGAGACCACGCTGCGCCGACGACTCGGGCTCACCCGCCCCGCCAACCGCTACGCCGCCTGAGGAGCCCCGCATGCCCCGCAAGCAGATCCACCTCGCCGCGCACTTCCCGGGCGTCAACAACACCACGGTCTGGAGCGACCCCGCTGCGGGCAGCCACATCGACTTCTCCTCCTTCGTGCACTTCGCGCGAACGGCGGAGCGGGCGAAGTTCGACTTCCTCTTCCTCGCCGAGGGACTGCGGCTGCGAGAGCAGAACGGCCGCATCTACGACCTGGACGTCGTCGGCCGGCCGGACACCTTCGCCATCCTCGCCGCGATCGCCGCGGTGACCGAGCGTCTCGGGCTGGCCGGCACGATCAACTCCACCTTCAACGAGCCCTTCGAGGTGGCGCGGCAGTTCGCCACGCTCGATCACGTCTCGGCCGGCCGCGCGGCCTGGAACGTGGTGACCTCCTGGGACGCCTTCACCGGCGAGAACTTCCGCCGCGGTGGCTACCTGGCGCAGGAGGACCGTTACGACCGGGCGCGGACCTTCCTCGACACCGCGATCGAGCTCTGGGACTCGTGGCAGGGCGACGAGATCGTCGCCGACAAGCAGTCCGGACGCTTCCTCTCCGACGGGCTGGCCGGCACCTTCGAGCACCACGACCGTCACTTCGACATCCAGGGCCAGTTCTCGGTGCCGCGCAGCCCGCAGGGACGGCCGGTGATCTTCCAGGCCGGCGACTCCGACGAGGGACGAGACTTCGCCGCCTCGCGCGCCGACGCCATCTTCAGCCGGCACTCCACCCTCGAGGCGGGGCAGGCGTTCTACCGCGACGTGAAGGGTCGCCTGGCGACATTCGGCCGACGGCCCGAGCAGCTCAAGATCCTGCCCGCCGCCACCTTCGTGCTGGGCGACACCGACGCCGAGGCCCACGAGCGGGCGCGCGAGGTGCGGCTGCAGCAGGTCAGCGGCGCCACCGCGATCAAGTTCCTGGAGCAGCTCTGGAACCGCGATCTCTCCGACCACGACCCGGACGGTCCGCTGCCGACCGTCGACCCGGTCCGCGGCGAGAACACCATCGCCCGGGGGCGGGCCAGCGTGCGGCGGCACGACGACCCGGTCGAGGTCGCCAACGAGTGGCGGGCCAAGGCGCAGGCCGAGGGTCTGTCCACCCGCGAGCTCATCGTGGAGGTGACGGGGCGGCAGTCCTTCATCGGCTCACCGGCGACCGTCGCCGACACCATCGACCACTTCGTGCAGGCCGACGCCAGCGACGGCTTCATCCTCGTCCCGCACCTGACGCCGGGCGGCCTGGACGAGTTCGCCGACACCGTCGTCCCGCTGCTGCAGGAGCGCGGCGCCTTCCGCCACGACTACGAGGGGACGACGCTGCGCGACCACCTCGGGCTGGCCACGCCGGCGGCGGGGTCCGAGCGGGCCGCGGCGCGGGAGGCGTCGTGAAGTTCCTCGCCATCACCCTCATCGTCCACGCGCCCGACCCCGTCACCGGCGTGCAGAAGACGACGCACGAGCGTTTCCGCGAGGTCGTGACGAACGCGGTGCTGGCCGAGGAGCTGGGTTTCGACGGCTTCGGGGTGGGGGAGCGGCACGAGCGGCCGTTCATCTCGTCCGCCCCGACCGTCGTCCTGTCCCACCTCGCTGCGCGCATCTCCCGGATCCGGCTCTTCACCGCCGTCACCACCCTCAGCCTGCTCGACCCGGTACGTGCGGCCGAGGACTACGCGACCCTGGACAACCTCGCCGACGGTCGGCTGGAGCTCATCATCGGCAAGGGCAACGGGTCGGCGCAGCGCGATCTCTTCGGCGTGACGCCGGAGGACCAGTGGGAACGCAACGCCGAGAGCTTTGCGCTCTTCCGCGCTATCTGGCGTGACGGGCGGATCACGGCCGAGCCGAGGTTCCGGCCGCCGCTGCGCGACGCGGAGGTGTGGCCGCGCCCGCTGCAGCCGGCGATCCGCATCTGGCACGGTTCGGCGACCAGCCGGGAGTCCGTCGAGGTCGCGGCCGCCCACGGCGACCCGCTCTTCTCCGCCAATGTCACGAACGACATCGAGCCCTACGCCGAGCTGATCGACTTCTACCGCGAGCGGTGGGCCGCCCACGGGCACGATCCGGCGGACGCCGTCGTTGGCGCCGGCAGCGCCGGGTACTACGCCACGCCCCGCTCGCAGGACGCGATCGCCGCGTACCGGCCGGTCTACGAGTTCCAGCGTGCCGCGGCGCAGCGGGCCGGACTGCCCCACCCCTGGGCCGACTACGCCGACTTCCTCGCACGCTCGTCCGCGCTCGTCGGCAGTCCCGAGCAGGTCATCGACAAGGTCCACCGCTACCACCAGCGTTTCGGACACACCGTGCAGCACATCTCGGCCGACGGTCCGGGGCTGAGCGAGGTGCAGCACCGTGACTCGCTCACCCTCTTCGTCGAGGCGATCGCCCCGGTGCTGAACCGATCCATCCCCGACCCGCCCTGGCCGGCCGCGGCCGCCGAGCTGACTGGAGCCCTCGCATGAGCACCACCCCCCTCGGTGTCCTGGACCTGATCCCGATCTCTGCCGGCTCGTCGGCACCCGCGGCGATCCGCAACAGCATCGACCTGGCGCAGCAGGCCGAGCGTCTCGGCTACGGCCGCTTCTGGTTCGCCGAGCACCACCTCAACCCCGGTGTTGCGGGTACCTCGCCGGCCGTCGCGCTCGCGCTCACGGCGGCGGCGACGAGCCGCATCCGGTTGGGCGCCGGTGCCGTCCAGCTCGGCCACCGCACGGCACTGTCCACCGTGGAGGAGTTCGGTCTGCTCGACGCGCTGCATCCCGGTCGCATCGATCTCGGCCTCGGCCGCTCCGGCGGCAAGCCCACCCCGGTCAAGGAGCCCGCGCTGGTCGGGGGCGGTACGGCTGTCGTCGACGGCTTCACGGCCAACGGGGTGCGGATCCCGGCGAAGTTCTCGCCGGCGGCGCTGCTGCGCTCGCCCCGCTTCGCGCTGCAGAAGACGCTGCTCACCCAGCCCGAGGCCCGGCCGCAGAACTACACCGAACAGGTCGGCGACATCCTGGACCTGCTGGCCGGGACCTACGTCAAGGACGGCCAGGAGGCGCACGTCGTCCCCGGTGAGCATGCGGCCCTGCAGGTCTGGATCCTGGGCAGCAGCGGTGGCGAGAGCGCCATCGTCGCCGGGGAGCGCGGTCTGCGGTTCGGCGCCAACTACCACGTCAGCCCCGGCAGCGTCCTCGAGGCGGTCGACGGCTACCGTGCCGCCTTCCGGCCGTCGGCCGACCTCGCCGAGCCCTACGTCACGGTCTCGGCCGACGTCGTGGTGGCCGAGGACGAGGCCACCGCCCGTGAGCTCGCCACCGGCTATCCGCTGTGGGTGCGCAGCATCCGTTCCGGCGAGGGAGCCATCCCGTTCCCCACGCCGGAGCAGGCGCGGCGGCACGTCTGGTCCGAGGCGGACCGCGCCCTGGTCGCCGACAGGCTCGAGACGCAGTTCGTCGGGTCACCGGGGCAGGTGGCCGACCAGCTGGAACGGCTGCGTGACGCCACCGGCGCTGACGAGGTGCTCATCACCACCATCACTCACGACCACGCCGATCGGGTGCGGTCCTACGCGCTGCTCGCCGAGGAATGGAACCGGCGATGAGACTGCTGCGTCGATGGTGGGCCGGCTACGTCCTCACCGCCGGCCGACCGGACGAGACCCGCGCCGCGCAGCTGGCGCGGCACACGAGCTGAGGGAGCCTGCATGTCCACGACCACGACCACGACCGAGTTCGCCGCCGAGTGGCGCAGCTGGCACGACGAGCACGAACGTCGGCGCGCCGACCCGCACGGCTTCCTGGCCATCACCGGTCTGCACTGGCTCGGTGACGAGCCGCAGACCTTCCCGGATGCGCCCGGCAGCTGGACCACCGGTCCCGAGGGTGTCGTCGTGGAACTCGGCGAGGAGCGCGTCATCGTCGACGGTGTCGAGATCACCGGCCGTCATGAGTTCGGCGTCATCGCCGAGCGCGGCGGCATCGACGTCCACTGGGGGGACGCCGTCATCGAGGTGGCGCGGCGCGGCGGCCGCGACATCGTCCGGCCACGGCATCCCGATGCCCCCGTGCTGGCGGCCTATCCGGGGACGGCTGCCTACCCGCCGGATCCGTCCCTGGCCGTCACGGCGCACTTCGAGCGTTACCCGCAGCCGAGGCCGACGACGGTCGGCGCGGTGGTCGACGAGCTGCACCATGTCTACGACGCCCCGGGCGAGCTGCGCTTCGCACTCGGCGGCGCCGAGCAGCGGCTCGTGGCCTTCCCCGGCTCGGCTCCGGGGAGCCTCATGGTGCTCTTCACCGACGCCACCTCAGGGGTCACCACCTACGCCGCCAACCGCGTCGTCGCCGTCGGCGAGCCCGGCCCGGACGCGACGGTGACGCTGGACTTCAACCGCGCCGTCAACCTGCCGTGCGCCTACACCCCCTACGCCACCTGCCCGCTGCCGCCGCCGGAGAACCGCCTCGCCGTCGCGGTGGAGGCAGGGGAGCTGGCCCCGAGGCCGGCGAGTCATTAGCCGAAAGACGCGTGTGCCCAGCCGAAAGCTGAACGTGTTTGTCGCGCAGTGACCGTGCAAAATTTGCAAGATAGATCAGTGCGTACCAGCAGCGATCCGGTCGGCGAGGTGACCGACATCCTCTCGCGGACATTCGTGCCGCTTCGGCTCGAACCGTCCGACCCGGAGGCGTTCGCCGCGGATCTGGAGCTGCGCAAAGTCGGCAGGATCGCCATCGGTCGGCTGGCCTTCGGCAGCGAGGTGCGCGTCCGCACCGCCGAGCTGCACAGCTATCACCTCGACATCCCGCTGGCCGGCGTGACGCACACGCGGATCGGTCGGGGGCGCGAGATCGAGATCAACACCCGCGTCGCCGGTGTCTACTCACCCGGCGAGACCTCCGACCAGCGGTGGGCGACCGGCACGGTCGCGTGGTGCGCCATGTTCGGTGCCGACGTCATGCGCGAGGAGCTGGTCAACCTGCTGGGGCGGGAGCCGAACCGCCCCCTCGAGTTCGACCCGACGCTGTCGTTGGAGACCTCGGGCAGCGCGCTCACCGACACCCTCAAACTGCTCGAGACCACCGCCGACGACCAGGTCCTCGCCGCTAACCCCCTCATGTCCCGCCGGCTCGAGCAGACGGCCGTCACCACGCTGCTGCTGGCGCATCGGCACAACTTCAGCGACGAGCTGATCCGGGAGACGTCCCGGATGTCCGAGCGCCTCGCTCGCCGGGCGGTGGAGCTGCTGCACGGCTCACCGGAGCGGGCCTGGTCGGTGGGTGAGCTGGCCGCGGCCTGCGGTGTCAGCGCGCGCACCCTCTACGACGGCTTCCGTGCGGTGACGGGGACCTCGCCCATGAACTACCTGCAGCAGATCCGGCTGGACTCGGTGCGGGACAACCTGCTCAGCGCCAGCGAGGAGGCGAGCGTCTCGTCCATCGCCTACCGCTGGGGATTCACCCATCTCGGTCGCTTCGCCGCGGCCTACCGGCGACGGTTCGGTGAGCCGCCGTCGGCCACGATGCGTCGTCGCGACTGACGCCTCTCTGTCCAGCCGGGCCGCTGACCTCGACGGCTGCCGTCGGCACCGGCGAGACTGGACCCATGTCCTCGCCGGGGTCCGGCCCGGCCGGCTCCGGGAGCAGGTCGGACTTCGCCCGCGCCCTCGCTGCCGCCGTTACGTCACGTGGCACCACCCTCGCGCACCTGCAACGCCGTCTCGCCGAGCGAGGCACGCCGGTGAGCCTGACGACCTTGAGCTACTGGCGTTCGGGTCAGCGGCGCCCGGACGGTTCGTCCCATCCTGCGCTGGCAAGCCTCGAGAGCGAGCTGGGCCTGGTGGCGGGGGAGCTGCGGGAGCTGGTGGTCCCCGCTGCCGGCACCGGCAGGGGCACGGGCAGGGGCGCGGGCCGCCCTCTCGACGGCGCCCGCCGCGCCACGAGTTCCGATGCTGAGGGGGAGGGCCCGGATGTCCGTGCTCGCCGACTGCTCTACGGTTCGACCCGGCCGCCCCTGGCGGTGGGGCTGCGAGACGACTCGGTCCAGCATGTGCTGGACGTCGACCGGGACGGCCGCCCGGACCGGCTCCGCGTCCGGTGCCTGCACCGCGCGACGAGGAGCGGCGTTGACCGGCGGGTGATCTTCTTCGTCACCGGAGCGGGTGATGGTCCGCCCGGTGACTTCGTCGCCCGCGCGGGTGGCCGCGTCAGCGCCACGACCGGTGACGCCGAGACGGGGTTGTACGCGGCAGAGTTCGTCTTCGACCGGCCGCTGCACCGTGGCGACACCGTCGTCATCGAGTACGAGATCGAGCTCGGACCGGTGGCCGAGCACTGCTACGAGCTGTACGTGGTCCGGCGACTGCGGCACGCCATGCTGTGGGTGCGCTTCCATCCCGACCGGGTCCCGACCGAGGTCGAGCTCTACCGGGAGGTGGGCGGGGAACGCACCGGTCGGCTGGTGGACATGACCGGCATCAGTAGCGTGCATCACGCCGTCAGCGATCCGACCGGGGGCCGCATCGGCGTGCGCTGGGACTGGCCGGCGCGGTGGGGCCGAAGTCTCGACCACCGGGACGGGGAGCGGTCAGCAGTCCGGTGTTCGCCGGGGGAAGGTCGAACACCGGACCGCTGATCGCCAGAACGAGCTGGGGATGGCCGTGGGGGGTGGGCACCGCCTCGCTCGCCGTCACTGTGCCCGTCTCATGAGCATGCTGCGCACGCCCGGCACACACTGCCCGATTCACCGCGCCGAATGCCCGAATGACGGGCATTTTCGGTCGCGGTGCGTGACGCGGGCACACCGGGTCGACACTGAGCGTCACCGGTCTTGAGCTAGCCGGTGATGGCCTCGGCTGCGGAGTAGATACCCAAGCCGACCATCACTACTGCAGCCACCCGCGTGATCCAGACGATAGGCAGGAACTTCAGCAGGGTCTTGCCACCGAGGATCGCGATGAGGCCCACTGCCCAGAGGCCGAGAACCGCTCCGATGCCGACCGAGATCGGATCGTGGTACTTGGCGGCGAGGTTGGCGGTCATGATCTGGGTGAGGTCACCCCACTCCGCCACGAAGATGACGCCGAAGCCGAGAGAGGCGACCTTGAAGAAGCCGGCATCGTCGGCGACGGTGGTGCTCTCACCGCCCTCGTCAGCCTCGTCCTGGTGGCGCCCCTCGCGCCAGATGAGGACGGCGCCGAGGAGGAAGAGGACGGCCACCACGCCCTCCACCGCTCGGCGGGGGGCGAGGGTGAGCAGCGATCCGGCCGCGACGGCGACGATGACGTGGACCGCGAAGGCAGCCGCGATCCCCGTGTAGACCCAGCGCCAGGGGAAGCGGGTGCCGAGGACGAGACCGGCCACGGCGGTCTTGTCGGGAAGTTCGGCGACGAAGACCAGCGCGAAGACGCTGAGGATGACTCCGATGTCGAGCACGGGTTGGGCTCCTGTGTGTCGTGGCGGCCGGCCGGACGACACCCGGATCGGGGAGCGCGTCGGAGCCGGCAGCCGTGGGCTGTCGGTGATCCGAACGTCTCGTCCAGCCGGCGGACCGACCCCTGCCACCGGGTGACCGCGTCGCCGCGGCCGCCAGTATGTCGACGACAGGTGAGGGGACTACTCCCGTTCGCCGGTCACCCTACCGGGTGCGCCTCGACCGTTCGCGCCAGGATGCCCAGCGTCGCCTTGAGCCCGGCCTCGGGGATGATCGGGAAGCCGACCACTCCACGGTAGCGGGGGAGGATCTGGCTCCAGTCGTAGAAGGACGTCACCCGGGTGCCGTCGCCGTCGGGACTGAGCCGGTAGCCGTAGCGGTGCTCGATGGGCGGCTGAATCGTCCCTGACACCGTCCACTCGATGAGTGCCTCGGGTTCGAAGGCGGTGACGATGACGGTGACGTCGTACTTGCCCATCGGCAGGTCGCCGAGGGACTCGCGGTCCATGTGCACCACGAAGCTGTCGCCGGCGGCGCGGACCGGGTCGCCCTCGGCCCACTGCAGCATGCCCGAGCTGTCGATCCGGACGTGACCCGCCGGGTCGGTGAGGACGGCGAAGATGTCGGCGGCCGAGGCGGCGATGTGGCGCGACACCTCGAAGCGTTCGGTGCTCATACGTCCCACCCTCGCACGGCGGAGGCGACGGGGAGAGGACGGGGAGAGGGCGGGAAACGACAGCGCCGCCGGCCACCCGAGGGTGACCGGCGGCGCCGACGAGTTCGGCTGTCAGACGAGCTTGTTCGCCTGCAGGAACTTCTTGGCGACGGCGCCCGGGTCCTGCTTCTGGATCTGGACAGCCGAGTTCATGGCCACGATGGCCTGCGTCGTGAGCAGCGAGCTGACCTTGTTGAGCGTCTCGGTGAAGGGGGTTCCGAGCTTCTTGGCCACGGACGTCTTGATCACCGGCGCCACGTTCTGGTAGCCGAAGATGCCCTTGGTGTCGTTGAGGACGGTGTACTTGCCGCTGGCGAGCTGGCCGTCAGTGGTGAAGATCGCGATGCTGGTGACGCTGCCGTTGTCGAGGGCGGAGTACTGGCTGCCCGTGGCGAGCGGCTTGAAGGTGAAGTTGTTCAGGCCGTACGCCTGCTTCAGGCCGAGGACGCCCTGGTAGCGGGTCGCGTTCTCCGGCGGACCGGCGTAGGTGAAGGACTTGATCTTCTTCATGTCCTCGATGTTCTTGAGGCTGTTCTTGGCCGCGTATGACTTCGTCACGGCCAGACCGTCTGCGTCCTGGAACGGGGTCCGGTCGAACATGGTGTAGCCGCGCGCGGCCTCCCACTTCTTGGCACCCTCGTACGTGACCTCGGCCGACTCGGGGTGGTCGCCGAGGTTAGCCAGGTCCTTGTTGCTGTAGATGACGCCGGTGTATTCGGGGTACCCGTCGATCTGGCCGCTGGTCATGGCCTTGTCGATGACCTCGGACGAGCCGATGTTCTTCTTCAGGTTGACCGTGAATCCCTTGGCGCGCAGGGCCTGGGCGTACAGCTCGCCGAGCAGGAACTGCTCGTCGAAGTCCTTGGTGCCCAGCGTGATGGTGCCGCTGCCCTTATCCCCGCTCGAACCGCTGCCGCTGCCACCAGTGCTGCCGCCGCCGCTACCGCTGTCGGATCCGCAGGCTGCCAGGGCCAAGGTCACCACGGCGATGGACGCCGTGGCGACAGACGCTCGGGAGAGCATGGTCTTCATCATGGGCGTACTGCTCCTTCGTTGTCGGATGCCCGGCCTTCTGGTGGCCGAGCGGTCAAGCAGAACCGGTGGTTGTGACGACGGTGCGAGCGACGATGTCGGGCGCTGTCCCGCCGGCCTGGTCGGCGGGCAGGTCCCCGCCGGAACTCGGCCGTCGGGTGAAGCGACCCGCGCGCTGACGCCGAAGGCCTCGAGGCGTGACGACGTATTCCAGGACGAGGAACAAGATCTGGGCGACGATGGCCAATCCGATCAGCACCAGCGATGCGCCGATGACGCCCGCGATGCCGTACGACGCGACGTTGGCGATGACGTCGCCGAGCCCACCACCACCGAAGAAGCCCTTGAGCGTCGCGGTGGCGACGATGAACACTGCTGCCGTGCGCACGCCGGCGAAGATCAAGGGAAGGGCCAGGGGGAGTTCCACCTTGGTCAGCACTTGCCGTGGCGTGAGTCCGATGCCCCGCGCCGCGTCGACGGTGTCGACGTCAACGCCGTCGATGGCCACATAGGTGTTGGTCAGGATCGGTGGTGCGCCGAGGATGACCAGAGCGATGATTGCCGTGGTGTCGCCGATGCCGGTGTAGGGAAACAAGATCGCGAGCACTGCGGTGGTGGGTAGCGCCCGTGCCACGTTAGAGGTGTTGATCGCGAGGAACGAGAAGCGGTGCAGGTGGCCGAGGGTTGCGCCCAGCGGCACACCGATCAGAACCGAGATCAGCACGGCCTTCGCTGAGAGCGCCAAGTGGTCGAGGGTGAGGTCGGCAAGAGTCAGGTCGCGGCCTTGCAGGTTCGAGAACCAGAAGTCACCGATGAAATTGAAGCCGTCCGTGAACTGATTGCTCATGTCATCACCGGTTTCGGCGGGCCGAGGCCCACGGGGTGGCCAGCCTCTGCGCGAGGACGAGGATTGCGTCGGCGACGAGGGCGAGCGCGATGCAGAGCAGGCCGCCGACGACGAGTGCCGTGTTGATGTTGCGCTTCACGCCGAGGGTGTAGATGACGTCGCCCAGTCCGCCGAGTCCGATCAGCCCGGCCACCGTCACCAACGAGATGATGGTCACGGCCGCAACCCGGATGCCTGCGACGATCGTCGGCACCGCGAGCGGGAGCTCGACTTTGAGCAGCAGCTGTATGCGCGTCATGCCCAGACCCTCGGCGGCATCCCTGACGTCAGGGGAGACGCCGGTGAGCCCGGCCAAGGTATTCGTGAACAAGATCAACAGCGTGTAGGAGACCAAGGCGATCTCCGCCGTCAGATCCGTGAGGCCCGTGTACTGGATGAGGATGTAGAACGCGGCAATCGACGGGATGGTGAACAGCACGCTGGTCAGGAACGTGATCGGCACCGCCAGCCATCGGAGCCGAAAGGCAAGCAGGGCGAGCACGAAGGCGATCGCGAAGCCGACCACCAGGGAGATGACGCTGAGCTGGATGTGCTTGCCCAGCGCGCTGAAAATGGCATCGCGATTCTGGTCGACCCAGTCCCAGCAGAACGTGCCGCCGCGAGCCACGCAGCTCGTGCCGGCCCCACCGTCGCTGCCCCCGCCGTAATCAGGAATGGCGGGACCGCCACCCGTGGGGGCGGGGGAGGGCGCGACGGCGAGCAGCAACAATGCGCTCACGCGGGCGAGTCCGCGGCGGTCACGTGGCCATCGGGCGTTCGCTGCAATGCGCGGTTGATGTCTTCCACGCCGACGGTTCCTGCGACCGAACCATCCCGGTCGAGCACCGTGAGGGCATGCACCCGCTCGGTCATGAGCGTCGACAGGGCGTCACGCAGCGTCGAGGTGATCGCGACCGAGGGCGCGCCGTCCTCCGGTTTGCGTGAGCGCTCGAGATCGAGGCCCTCGAGCGTGCTCAGTGCGAGCCGCTTGAGACCACGGTCGGCACCGACGAACTGCGCGACGAAGTCGTTGGCGGGGTTGGCGAGGATGGCGTCCGGGGTGTCGTACTGCACCAGCTCGCCGCCCTCGCGCAAGATCGCGATCCGGTCGCCCATCTTGATCGCCTCGTCGATGTCGTGCGTGACGAAGACGATGGTCTTGCGGATCTCCTGCTGCAGCCGCAGGAACTGGTTCTGCAGGTTCTCGCGGTTGATCGGGTCGATCGCGCCGAACGGCTCGTCCATCAGCATCAGCGGCGGGTCCGCGGCGAGGGCACGGGCCACGCCGACGCGCTGGCGCTGACCACCCGAGAGCTGGCTCGGGTAGCGCTTGCCCATCTCGGCCGGCAGGCCGATCAGCTCCAGCAGCTCCGCGCTGCGTGCGGCGATGCGCTTCTTGTCCCAGCCCAGCAGGCGCGGCACGGTGCCGATGTTGTTCGTGATCGTCAGATGGGGGAAGAGCCCCACGTTCTGGATCACGTAGCCGATCTCGCGTCGCAACTCGGCGGGCTGACGGTTCTTCACGCCCTTGCCGTCGATGAGGATGTCGCCGCCGGTGATGTCGATCATCCGGTTGACCATGCGCATCGCGGTCGTCTTGCCGCAGCCGGACGGGCCGACCAGGACGCAGACCTCGCCGGCGGGGACCGTGAAGGAGAGGTCCTCGATGGCTGCCGACGGGGCGCCCGCATAGCGCTTGGTGACGTTGCGGAACTCCAGGGGCGCGGCGCTCGCCGCGGCCGACTCCGTCACGAGATACCCGTCTGCTCGGTGTGCGTGTGAAGCGGTGCTTGACTCATGTTTCGGTCCACCTTCCCCTCCCGGGAGTTCGCCAACTATAGACAGAGGCCTTCTTGGTGCGAGGGGACGAAGTCGTGCAGGGATCACGACCGTGACACGTCCGTTATCGAAAGATCACGCACAACTCGCCTCGGCAACGACTGGCACGTCCGATTTGCCGGAGGCGCCGGACTTGATCGGTGCCGCGCCTTATCCCGATCGAGCGCGGGCATAACGCTCAGGGCGTAAGTGTGCGAAAGAGCGCCGCCCCGGCGTCGAGGTCAGCGCCGGGGAGCCTCGGGCAGCTCGGCGCCGAGATTGCCCCACCAGCCGATGTCCGCGGGGTCGTACCGCAGCACTGTCGTGACGAACCCCAGCGGCTCGCCCACGTCGAAGTCCGCGACGTTCCAGCCGAAGGGCTCGGGGTCCACCGACGGTCCCATGTCGTAACCCCACGTCGTCATGTCGCCGGGGGCCCAACCGGTGGGCTCCACCGCGGCGGCGCGGCTGCGCCGCAACCCGACGACGCGCCCCTCGTCCAGCGGGGGCCGGTAGACGATGCAGAAGCTGTCGTCGGCCTCGGCCCAGGCGTCGACCACCCAGACCCGGCGGGCCTCGGTGACGGTGCTGACGAGCAGATGCGCGAGGCAGGCATGCAACGCCGCGCCCGCCCAGTCGTCGCGGAGCACGAGATCGTCGACCAGCTCCAGATGGCGGGGGGAGCGCTGGCGCCGGGTGCGGGCGGCCGGTGGCGCCGGGGCGGCGAGGCCGACGTCCGGCAGCAGGGTCGGCAGCAGTGACGAGGGAACCGAGGTCCTCGTCACCGCGGGCCAGCGAGGCCGCACCGATCGTCCGTGCTGCTCGACCACGGAGCCGAGCCTACCGAGTTCCGGCGGGCTCAGCTCTCGGGCTGCTCGAGCAGCTGTGCGAGGTAGAGCTGCTCACCGACCGAGTCCAGCAGCGCCAGCTGCGTCTCGAGGTAGTCGATGTGGTGCTCCTCGTCGGCGAGGATCGCCTCGAAGATGTTCTTGCTCGTCAGGTCGCCGACGCTGCGCATGTACTCGGCGCCCCGGCGCAGCCGATCGATCGCCTCGGCCTCGATGGCCATGTCCGCCACGAACATCTCCCGCACGGTGCGGCCGATGCGCAGCGGGAAGAGCCGCTGGTAGTTCGGTAGCCCGTCGAGGAAGAGGATGCGGTCGGTGAGCGTCTCGGCGTGGCGCATCTCGTCGATGGACTCCGAGCGCGTGTAGCGCGCGAGCTTGATCCAGCCGAAGTTCTCCTGCATCTTCGCGTGCAGGAAGTACTGGTTGATCGCGGTCAGCTCCGCGCTCAACTGCTCGTTCAGGAACTCGATGACCCGCTCGTCGCCTCGCATGACCGCAGAGCCTAGGGGACGAGCGCGGCGACCCGCGTCAGGGCCGCGGCAGGGCAGGGACCGCAGCGGCTGGCCAGCAGCTCGTCGATGTGGTCGTGGCAGGTGCCGCAGGTGCCGCCGGCCCGGGTCGCCGCCGTCACCGAGCCGAGGCAGTTCGCCCCGGCGTCCATCGCCGACTCGATCTCGTCGTCGGTGACGGCGTGGCAGATGCACACGTACACGTCCTGGCCTCCGTCCACGCTGGTCGCTTCGTCCGGTGGTCTCAGATTAGGTAAGCCTCACATAACCCGCAAGGTGGTCCGGGTCTCTGTCTCATTCGGTGGCCGGGATCGCAGCCGGGTGAGAGCGGGCGGCGCGGCAACGGTGGCGTGGCCATAATGGACAGCGCCGATCGAAGCGAGGTCGGCGCGGCGCGACATCGTCCCCCGATCGGGTGGGCCGACCGGCGCCACAGCCGATGCCCGACCGGGGAGGGGACCCGCATGGCCGACGACGCGCCGGATCGCGACCCGGAGATCCGCAAGCGCGCGGCGTGGCTGCTGGGCATGCTCGCGCTCGTCGCGGCGCTCTTCGTGGTGCTGATGGTGACCTTCTTCAACACCTCCGGGGGTAACCCGGACACTCAGGACTACGCCGGGCCGACGGAGGCACCGACCGCCCCTGCCAGCCCGTCGGGGTCGAGCGCGAACAACTCCTCACCGGCGCCCGAGGTGTCGGGCAGCGACGGCAGCACCGGTGCCCCCGGGAGTGACGGCCCCTCCGGAGCCACTGGCTCGACGGGCGCCGGCACGGTCTCGTGTCCCGACGACAAGCCCTGCGCCCTCACCGCCGATGTCGGCAACGCGGTTGCCGCCATCAACGCCTACCGCACCGAGAACGGCAAGTCCGCGGTGCCCGGCAAGGTCTCGGCCGCGGCCACCGCGTGCGCGCTCTCCAACGGCAACGACTGCGACGGCAAGTGGGCCCTGACCCAGGTGCCCGCCGGTGACGGCGGCGGGCCCGACGGCACGCTCGCCGTCGACAAGATCAAGCAGCTCGGCAAGCTGCTGGCCGACACGAAGTCCATCGATGTCGGGTGGGCCTACGACCCCGGCTCGAAGCAGTTCTACTTCGCCGTCATCCGCCAGGGGTGACCGTCCGGGCCGGCCATGGACGCTGCGCCGTGCGGCCGAGCGAAGCCGGTGGCAGGCGGGGACCGCTCCCCGGCGACTGCGGTAGCCAGGGCGGCTAGGGTCGCAGACATCCGTGTTTCTGTGACCTTTTCCTGGAGCCCACCGTGACCGTGAGCCTCACCAAGGGCGGCAATGTCTCGCTGACGAAGGCCGCGCCCGGTCTGTCGACCGTCGTGGTCGGCCTCGGCTGGGACGCCCGCACCACCGACGGCGCCCAGTTCGACCTCGACGCGAGCGCCATTGTCTGCAACGCCGACAACCGCGTGGTGTCGGACAAGCACTTCGTCTTCTTCAACAACCTCACCTCGCCCGACGGTGCGGTGTCGCACTCGGGCGACAACCTCACCGGTGAGGGGGGCGGCGACGACGAGCAGGTGACGGTCAACCTCACCGCCCTGCCGGCCGATGCCGCCAAGATCGTCTTCCCGGTCTCGATCTACGAGGGCGGCAGCAACGGCCAGACCTTCGGTCAGGTCCGCAACGCCTTCATCCGCGTGGTCAACCAGGCCGACGGCTCGGAGCTGGCCCGGTACGACCTCTCCGAGGACGCCTCGACCGAGACCGCGATGATCTTCGGCGAGCTCTACAAGAACGGCAACGAGTGGAAGTTCCGCGCCGTGGGGCAGGGTTACAGCGCGGGGCTCGCCGGCATCGCCGGCGACTACGGCGTCAACGTCTGACTCCGCTACCGCACACTGTCCGACCTCGCAGCTACCGTCCGCAGCTACCGTCCGCGCAGCACCTACGAATCTCGGGAGGAACCCCATGAGTGTCAGCCTCAGCAAGGGTGGAAACGTCTCGCTCACCAAGGAGGCGCCGGGCCTGACCGCCGTCCTCGTCGGTCTCGGCTGGGACGCCCGCACCACTTCCGGTCAGGACTTCGACCTCGACGCCTCCGCGCTCATGCTCGGCTCGTCGGGCAAGATCCTCTCCGACCAGCACTTCATCTTCTTCAACAACCTCGTCAGCCCCGAGGGCTCGGTCGAGCACACCGGTGACAACCTCACCGGTGAGGGCGAGGGCGACGACGAGGCGATCAAGGTGAACCTCGCCGGCGTCCCCGCCGAGTGCGACAAGATCGTCATCACGGTGTCGATCTACGAGGCCGAGCAGCGGCAGCAGTCCTTCGGTCAGGTCCGCAACGCCTTCATCCGCGTGGTCAACCAGGCCGACAACAACGAGATCACCCGCTACGACCTCTCCGAGGACGCCTCGACCGAGACGGCGATGATCTTCGGCGAGCTGTACCGCAACGGCAACGAGTGGAAGTTCCGCGCCGTCGGCCAGGGATACAGCAACGGCTTGCGCGGCATCGCCCTGGACTTCGGCGTCAACGTCTGAGCCTGCGCTCTCGCGTCCGGTGACGGGTTCCCGCCGTCGCCGGGCGCCGGTTGCCCGCCACCCCTCACCCCGCTGGAGCACCCGTGTTCTTCCGCATCTTCGGCTGGTCGCTCGGCGTCGCCGTCCTCGGCCTCGTCCTCGGCTTCGTCTACGACAGCACGACCGGCCTCGCCCTCGTGGCGATCCTGGCCATCCTGGAGATCTCGCTGTCGTTCGACAACGCCGTCGTCAACGCGACGGTGCTGGTCCGGATGAGCGAGTTCTGGCAGAAGATCTTCCTCTCCGTCGGCGTCATCATCGCCGTCTTCGGCATGCGGCTGATCTTCCCGCTCATCATCGTCAGCCTCAGCGCGCAGAAGTCGCCGGTCGAGGCGGTGAAGCTGGCGCTGGAGAAGGGCAACCCCGACGAGCCCGGCACCTACGGCTTCCTGCTGCGTGAGGCCCACCCGGCGATCGCGGCCTTCGGCGGCATGTTCCTGCTGATGCTCTTCCTCAACTTCGTCTTCGAGGAGCGGGAGATCACCTGGCTGAGCTGGGTCGAGAAGCCGCTGCAGAAGATCGGACGGCTCGACCAGCTGTCGGTCGTCATCGCCCTCGTCGCGCTGGCGTCGGTGGCCTACACGATCGGCGCCCACATCGAGCACCCCGAGCCGGCCGACAAGAGCGCGACGGTGCTGTTCTGCGGCGTGCTGGGCATCGCCACCTACCTGCTGGTGAACGGTCTGGGCGAGCTCTTCAACATCGAGGACGACGACGAGCTGGACGAAGCCGACGGCCACGTCAGCATCCAGCGCAACCAGAGCGCGACGGTGGCGGTCGGCAAGGCGGCCTTCTTCCTCTTCCTCTACCTCGAGGTGCTCGACGCGTCGTTCAGCTTCGACGGTGTCATCGGCGCCTTCGCCATCACCTCCGACCCGATCATCATCGCGATCGGCCTCGGCGTGGGTGCGATGTTCATCCGCTCGACGACGATCTTCCTCGTCCGCAAGGGCACGTTGAGCGAGTACGTCTACCTCGAGCACGGCGCCCTGTGGGCGATCGGCGCTCTGGCGACGATCCTGCTGGTCTCCATCAAGTACGAGGTGCCGGAGCTGGTCACCGGCCTCATCGGCGTCGGCTTCATCGCGTTGGCGCTGCTCTCCTCGATCGTGCGCAACCGCCGCGAGGCGGCAGGCTCGGGCGACGGCTCCGGCACGAGCACAGCTGCGGCATCGGTCTGACCGAGAACATCCTCACGAACCCGATCGCGAGAAGGAGTACTCGTGGGCATCGACTACACGAAGCGTCCGGCCACCCCGCCGACGCCCCCGCCACCCCCGCAGCAGCAGCCGCCGCAGCAGGGCGGTTACCCGCCGCCCCCGCCGCCGGGATATCCGCCGCAGGGTCCGCCTCCGGGGTACCCGCAGCAGGGTGGATATCCGCCGCCCCCGCCGCCGGGATATCCGCAGCAGGGCGGTTACCCGCCGCCCGGCTACCCGCAGCAGGGTGGTTACCCGCCGCCGCAGCAGCAGGGCCATCCCCAGCAGGGGCAGCAGGGCGGGGTGTCGCTGTCCAAGGTGACGCTGACCAAGTCCGCCCCCACGGTCTCGCTGAGCAAGCACGGCGGCCAGGGCGGCATGCTGCGCGTGAACCTGAACTGGAACGCACGGCCGGAGCAGAAGGGCCTGTTCCGCAAGAACACCCAGCTCGACCTGGACCTGGGCTGCCTCTACGAGTTCGCCGACGGCAGCAAGGGGGTGGTGCAGGCACTGGGCAATGCGTTCCAGGGCGACATGCAGACCACGCGCGAGGTCCTCATCAGTCTCGACGGTGACGACCGGTCCGGGCGGGTGAGCACCGGCGAGAACATGACGGTGAACCTGCAGGACATCAGCAAGATCCGCCGGATCCTCGTCTTCGCCCTCATCTACGAGGGCGCTGCCAACTGGGCCGCCGCGCAGGGACTGCTGACCATCTTCCCGGTCAACGCGCCGCCGATCGAGATCCACCTCGACGACCCGCGGGACGGTGCCCGGATCTGCGCCGTCGCGCAGCTCGTCAACAACAACGGCGAGCTGGTCATCCAGCGCGAGGTCAACTACCTCAACGGCGCGCAGCGCGCGCTGGACCAGGCCTACGGTTGGGGCATGAACTGGACCGCCGGCCGCAAGTAGCACCCGGTCCGACGACCGCGGCCGCCCGGAACGCCGGTGCCGCCGCGGTCGTTGCTCCACTAGCAAGAATGCAGTCCTCCGCACGATCGACAGGGAGCAGCGAGATGTCCGAGCTGGACTTGGGAGCCACCGCGACACCGGCCGGGACGCCGGGCGCCCAGCCCGCCGCGGGAGGTCTGGTGCTGACACCTCCCGCGCCGGTCCAGGTCGTGAAGGAGGAGCAGGTCGCCGGAGCCGTCCCCGTCGCGCCGGAGAAGCAGACCGAGCTGCAGCAGCGCGCCGCGGCTTTCGCCACCGAGCTCGCAGCCATGGACCACCGGACGCCGCAGTTCTCGCAGAAGATCGACACCATCACCTCGATGGGCGACAAGGAGCTGCGCGCCTCGGCGGCGGTCTCGAACCGGATGCTCGACCGTCCGGCGGCGGTCGTGAAAGGCCAGCAGGGCGGAGGTGGTGGCGATGCCCAGACGCGGGTGGCCGCGACGCTCAACGAGCTGCGCAACACCGTCACCGACCTCGACCCCAACCGGGCCGATCTCA
The DNA here is from genome assembly GCF_056135305.1 of Jatrophihabitans sp. sgz311053. Classification (NCBI taxonomy): domain Bacteria; kingdom Bacillati; phylum Actinomycetota; class Actinomycetes; order Jatrophihabitantales; family Jatrophihabitantaceae; genus Jatrophihabitans; species Jatrophihabitans sp. sgz311053. Next base: position 373,409 of record NZ_JBWAXP010000003.1, read on the forward strand.
CCGGCGCCAAGCGCATCCTCAAGTGGATCCCTGGCGGTGACAGGATCCGCAAGTACTTCCAGAAGTACGAGTCGGCGCAGACGCAGCTCAACGCGATCATCAAGTCGCTCGAGTCGGGCCAGGACGACCTCCGTAAGGACAACGCGGCGATCGAGACCGAGAAGCAGAACATGTGGACGACCATGGGCAAGCTCAGCGAGTACAACGAGCTGGCCGGTGCCCTGGACGAGGCACTGACGCAGAAGGTCGCCGAGCTCGAGGCCGCGGGCAACACCGAGGCCGCCACCACGCTGAAGTCCGACGCGCTCTTCGCGGTGCGGCAGCGGCGGCAGGACATCATGACCCAGATGGCGGTGTCGGTGCAGGGCTACATGGCCCTCGACCTGGTCCGGAAGAACAACATCGAGCTGATCAAGGGCGTCGACCGGGCGCAGACGACGACGGTCTCAGCCCTGCGGACCGCGGTCATCGTGTCGCAGGCCTTGGCGCGGCAGAAGCTGGTGCTGGATCAGATCACGGCGCTGAACACCACGACCTCGAACCTCATAGAGTCGACGTCGCAGCAGCTTCGGGTGCAGGGTGCCCAGATCAACGAGCAGGCCGCGGCCAGCACGATCGACATCCAGAAGTTGCAGGCCGCCTTCGACAACGTCTTCCAGACCATGGACGCCCTGGACACGTTCCGGGCGCAGTCGGTGGACAGCATGGCGCAGACCGTGACCGCGCTCGAGGGGCAGATCCAGCGGGCCCGCCCGTACCTCGAGCGGACCCGGCAGCAGGAGGGCAACACCGCCGAGTTCGGCGCGGCCAACCCCCAGCAGCTGCCGCGCGGCTGACGGTTGCGGAGGCATGACTTCGTGGTTTCGGCGTAGCCGTCGCGACGATCCACCGCCGCCCGAACCGCCGCCCGCCGACGGCACCGACCCCGACGACTCGCCGGAGAAGCTGCTCGAGCGGCAGTGGCAGCTGGTGCGCTTCATCAACGCCAACGCCGGCTCGCTGCCGGTCGAGGCCGTGGTCTTCGCGCGGGGGATCACCGACACCATCCGCGACGTGATCGACACCGCGTCCGACCGTGACCTCGACATCTACGCGGTCGTCTCGATCAACGGCATCGTCAACGACTACCTGCCGACCACGCTGCGGACGTACCTCAACCTGGACCCGTCGCTCACCGAGCGAGAAGGCCCGTCGGGACGCACGCCGCGAGCCGCACTGCGCGAGCAGCTGGAGGCGCTCTCCAGCGCTGCCGACGATCTGCTGCAGGCGACGCAGTCGCACGACGTCGACGCCATCTTCACGCAGGGCAACTTCCTGCGCACCAAGTTCTCCCGGTCCGACCTCGATCTCTAGGGTTGGAGTGTCATGGCTGAGATGAAGCGCGGTGCGAACGTGTCGCTGAGCCGCGAGATCCCCGACCTGCGCGGTCTCGTGCTCGGGGTGACGTGGAACGCCGGTCACGAGCGCGTCCTCGATGACAACCTCGTCTTCGCAGCCCTGCTCTGCGACGCCCACGGACGGGTCAGATCCGACAGGGATTTCGTCTTCTTCAACCAGCTCGCGTCGGCCGAGCTGTCGGTGCAGCAGCTGGAGCAGGCACTGGGTGAGGACCAAGTGCAGATCGAGGTGGATCTCGCGGCCGTCCCCGCCGACATCGAACGGATCGTCTGCGTCCTGTACATCAACGAGGGGCCGGCGCAACGACGGACGCTGGGACAGCTGCGGTCCTGCCAGATCCGCGTGCTGAACGTCGCCGGCAACGCCGAGCTGGTGCGCTCCGAGCAGCTCGCCGACGGCTTCGACCTCGAGACCGCGGTGGCTCTCGGCGAGGTCTACCGGCACGAGGCCAACGGCCAGCACGAGTGGAAGTTCAAGGTCCTCGGGCAGGGCTACTCCAAGGGCATCACCGGGATCGCGGCCGACTACGGCCTGCCGCTGTGATCGCCCTCGGGCCGGCATGATCACCGATCCGCGCTTCGCGCCGAACCGTACAGACCTGCCGTTCCTGCGTAAGCGCGTCCGGCCCAAGCAGCCGGCCGTGCCCCCGGCTGCCGACCCGGCCGCCGCCGTCTCGCTACGGCGGAGCGAGACGCCGAGCCGGACCTCCGCAGCGGCTCCCGCCGCCTCCGGACCGACGATCGACTACACCCGCCACGACCGGGAGCAGGCCGCTCCGGGACCGGCCCCCTCGACCTCACCACCTGCTGCCGGGGCCTCCCCGCAGCCGCCGCCCCCTCACCCGACGCGCGCCAGCCCGGCGACCCCGCCGGCGGCCACGTCGCCGGGCACGTCGCCGGCCACGTCGCCAGGGGAGACGTCGGCCTCGCTCGACCTCTCCGTCCCCGCCGCACCGTCCACTCGTCCTGCTTCGCCGCGGGCCGGCGCACCCGTGAACGCGGCGCCGCCCGCCCCGCCGGTACGGCGTACGCCGGAGCCGCCGCCCCCGCTGCCGGCCTGGATGGAGCGTCACGTCACGCGGGTGACCGGCCCGGTGCAGCAGATCCTGCGGGTGCAGGACCCCACGGTGACGCTCACCAGGGTGCAGTCCGGGATCGGGCAGCTCGTCGTCGAGGCCGTCTGCTCGCCGGCTGTCGGCGACCTGCGGCTCGGTGCGGCCTTCCAGCTGCGCTCCGGCATCAGCGGCATCGTCGCGCAGGCCGACGGCAACCGGTTCGGGCCGTCGTCCTCTCGGCGGCCGGTCATCGTCGGCTCCCGCGAGGAGTACGAACGTCTCGGCATCGACCTGCGGCAGACCACCGACATCGAACGCATCGCGGTCTTCGCCTTCTCCGAGTCGCGTACCGAGTTGACCTGGGGCGGCACCCTGGTCGCCCAGCTCGAAGGCGGCGCGCGGCTGGAGATCCCGCTGGAGCGGCTCTATCCCGGCCGCATCGCGATGCTGATGACGCTCTACAACCTGCACGGCGAGCTCGTCGTGCGGGCAGAGATGGAGACCATCGTCGGCGACGTCCGGGAGGCCGCGCGCGCCTACGGCTACGACCGCATCACCTGGCGCGACGACCGCCATCCCGTCGACTGACCCGAGTCACCCGGCCGAGCTGGCGGCCCAGCCCGGTTGGTCGCCGCGCCCGTCCGGCCGCCCGCCGTCCACGCGCGGTCGCCCGCCGTCCGGCGCGGTTGGCCCCATGCCGGCGCGGTTGGCCCCATGCCAGCGCGCCTGCATCGCGGTTCGCACCGCGCGTGGGTGGGGCCAACCCGGACGGGGCGGTGGGTCGTGTGCCCCTGCGGCATGCTGGAGCGGGCCAAAACCCCACACTGGTCAGACGAGGCTGGGTTCGGGTGGAACGTCAGGGCGCCGTGGCGTGGACCGAACCCGGCTCGACCAGCTTCTTCACCGTCCGCGCCTTGTGGAACTCACCGATGGCCCGCATCTCCCAGGAACTGTCGGGCTGCCGCCGCAGCGCGGCCATGATCACCGCGCTCGACGGCTCCGCCTCGCTGAGGTCGAAGCGGACGAGCTCGGCGCCGGAGGCGTCGTCGACGAGCCGGCAGAACGCGTTGGCGACGTCGGTGAACTTCTGTCCGGTGAACGAGTTGATGGTGAAGACGAGGGCGGTGACCTGCGGCGGCAGTGCCTGCAGGTCGACCTTGATCTGCTCGTCGTCACCGTCGCCCTTGCCGGTGAGGTTGTCCCCGGTGTGCACGATCGCCCGGTTGAACTCCTTCAGGTTCATGAACCAGACGATCTCGAGCTTCTTGCCGGTGTGGTCGTAGGCGACGACGGAGGCGTCGAGATCGATCTTCTTGCCGCGGGCGGCCGGATCCCAACCGAGGCCCATGGTCACGCGGCTCAGCGGCGGAGCGCCGGTCTTGGTGAGGCTGACCCGCTGTCCCTTCACCAGGTTGACCCGCCCCTTGTCCAGGTTGACCGGCGCGGGCGGCGGACCCGCCGGCGGCGACCAGGCCTGCTGCGGCGGTGGCGGGAAGCCCTGCGGCGGTGGGGGTGGCGGGAAGCCCTGTGGCGGTGGCGGTGGCGGGAAGCCCTGTGGCGGTGGCGGTGGCGGGAAGCCCTGTGGCGGTGGCGGTGGCGGGAAGCCCTGTGGCGGTGGCGGTGTCACGGACGGCGGCGTCGCCGGCTCGGGCGCGTCGTCGACACTGATGCCGAAGTCGGTGGCGATGCCGGCGAGCCCGCTGTCGTAGCCCTGCCCGACGGCGCGGAACTTCCACTCTCCGTTGCGGCGGTAGAACTCGCCGCTCACCATCGCCGTCTCGGTGGTGGCGTCCAGGGCGAAGTCGACGACCCGGCTGCCCGATCCCGCGTCGGTGACGACCAGCTGCAGGCCCGGCACCTGGCCGAAGGTGCCGCCGTCGGCGGAGGCGGCGAGGACCACCCGGTCGACGTCGTTCGGCAACGCGGCCAGATCGACCTCGACGGTGTCGTTGCTGCCCTGCTTGCCGGCGTGCCGGACGCCACCGCCCGGATGCCGCGGCTGGTTGAAGAAGACGAAGTCGTCGTCGCTCGCAACCTTTCCGGTGGTCTGGAGCAGCAGCGCGGAGGCGTCGACATCGGGGACGCCGGGCCCGCCCTGCCACGACAGCGTCACCCGCACCGACGCCGCGGGCACCGGGACGTTGCCGCCCTTGGAGATCGTGGTCATCTGCGCATCCTCGGTGAGTGAGCTGTGGGCAGGCCGTGACCGGCGAGCCTCAGCGCGGGGGCCATGGTGCGTCGAGGTCCAGCGGTGACCCGGACCCCGAGGGCGCCGCTGCGGGAGGCGGCGGGGGAGGTGGGGCGGGCGCCGGCGGGGCGGAGACCGCGGCCGCCGGAGTGGGTGGCGGTGCGGGCGGTGTCGGTGCAGGCGAGGGTGGCGGCGTGGTCGACGGATGCGGTGCAGGCGGCGGCGGGAGAGTGGAAGGCCGCGGGGGAGTGGAAGACGGTGGGACCGCTGCCGGCGCCGGCTCGTCCCCGGTCTGGATGCCGAAGTCCTGCGCCAGCCCGGCGAGGCCGGAGGCATAGCCCTGCCCGACGGCGCGGAACTTCCACTGCCCGTTGCGCCGGTACAGCTCGCCGCAGAGGAAGGCGGTCTCGTCGGTGGCGGTCATGGCGAAGACGGCCAGTGCGGCCCCGGCAGGGTCGGTGAGCACCAGCTGCAGGCCCGGCACCTGTCCGAAACTGCCGCCGGTGGCCGACGCCGCGAGCACCACCCGCTCGACTCCGGCCGGCAGCCGGGCAGGGTCGATGTCGATGACGTCGACAGCCGGCGGCCCGGCGGTCTTCCCGGCGAGCGAGACCGCTCCGGACGGGTGTCGCGGCTGGTTGTAGAAGACGAAGTCCTCGTCCCCGGCGACCCGGCCCGAGGCCGCCACCAGCAGCGCCGAGACGTCGACATCCGGGACACCCGCACCGCCGTCCCATCGCAGTGACGCGCGGACCGGGGTGCCGGGCAGCGGGATGTTGCCGCCCATCTGCATCTGGGTCATGAATCCCGATCGTGCCAGACAGCGCGGCCGACGTCCGTGCCGAACGCGACGAAAACCTGGCGGACACATCCGCGTGGCATCATCCGCGGATGCGGCACTTCGACTACCTCACCGACGAGGATCGGGACCGGCTCTTCCTGCGTCCGCCGGAGTCGTTCTCGCCCGCCGACGGCCTCGACATGATCGGGGTCGGCCTCGGCGCCACCCTCTACTGTCCCGGCACCCGACCCCGGCTCGCCGACGACATCACGCGCCGCGCGGCCGAGGGTGTCACCAGCATGGTCGTCTGTCTCGAGGACGCCGTCGCCGACGACGACCTGCCCTTCGCCGAGGGCAACGCCGTTGCCCAGCTGCGGGAGCTGCATCGGTCGGGACGGGCACGCCCGCTGGTCTTCGTCCGGGTGCGGGACGAGGCGCAGATCCCCATGATCGTCAGCGCCCTCGGCGACGCCGTCGACGTCCTCGCCGGCTTCGTGCTGCCCAAGTTCGACGAGGAGCACGGCGCACCCTTCCTGGAGGCCGTCACCGCCGCGTCGACCTCGCTGGGACGGCCGCTGCTCGCGATGCCGGTGATCGAGGCCGCCGGGATGGCCCATCTGGAGACGAGGGTGGACAGCCTGCTCGGCGCGCGCCGCCTCGTCGACAAGTACCGCGACCTGGTGCCCGCTGTCCGTATCGGCGCCACCGATCTCTCCGCTGCCTGGGGCCTGCGCCGGGGCCGGGACTTCACCGTCTGGGACGTCCGGGTCGTCGCCGACGTCATCGCCGCGGTGATCAACGTCTTCGGCCGCCGTGACGGTGGTGTCGTCGTCACCGGTCCGGTGTGGGAGTACTTCTCGGCTACCGAGCGCATGTTCAAGCCGCTGCTGCGCGAGTCGCCCTTCGCCGAGGCGCACGACCGTGCGCTGCGGGCAGAGATCATCGCCGCCGACCTGGACGGCCTCATCCGGGAGGTGTCGCTGGATCGCACCAACGGCCTGCTCGGCAAGACCGTCATCCACCCCAGCCACGTCCCGGCCGTCCACGCCCTGTCGGTGGTGGCGCACGAGGAGTACAGCGACGCCTGCGCGGTGCTGGCCACCGAGTACGGCGGCGGCGCGACGGCGTCGGCCTTCGGCAACAAGATGAACGAGAGCAAGCCCCACACCGCCTGGGCGCAGCGCACCATGCTGCGGGCCCGCGCCTTCGGAGTCGCCCGGGAGGAGACCTCGTTCGTCGACCTGCTCGCGGCCGGGCTGCACCCGTAGGCCAGGCTGTCGGGCGTGGACGACCGATGGACCGGCGAGTGGGTGACCGAGCAGTTCGGGGTCAGCCTGCACGCCCGCGGACCCCGCCCGGTGGAGCCGCTCGTGGGGCTGGCGCTGCGCCGTAACCCCAAGCGCGCGCACCTGCTCGTCTCGACAGTGCTGGGCAAGCACGTCCCCGCCGACCCACGGCTCGTCCACGGCACCGGACTCGAGCTGGGCCACGCCGTCCGGCAGGTGATCGGCGACGCCGACGCGGTGGTGCTGGGCTTCGCCGAGACCGCGACCGGGCTGGGGCACTGCGTGGCCGAGGCGCTCGAGGCTGGCTATCTGCACTCCACCCGTCGGGTGGTGGCCACGGCGCAGGGTCTGGCCGCCTTCGAGGAGGAGCACAGCCACGCGACGAGTCACCGGCTGCTGCCCGAGGACCCCGGCCTGTTCGACGATGCCGACGTCGTCGTCCTAGTCGACGACGAGCTCTCCACCGGGCGGACGGCGCGCAACACCATCGCCGCGCTGCAGGCGCAGTCCCCGCACCGGCGCTACGTGGTGGCCACGCTGCTCGATCTGCGCGGCGAGGCGGACCGTGCCGCCTTCGAGACCTTCGCGGGCGAGCTCGGCGTGCCGGTCGAGGTGGTGTCGTTGGCGCAGGGTGACGTGTCCTGGCCGGACGACTTCCCGGCCCGCGCCGCCGAGGTCACCACCGATTCGGGAGCGCCGGTGCCGCTCAGCGGGACCAGCGCTCCCGAATCGCGCTGGTGGCGGCCGAACTGGCCCGCCCCGGACGGCGGTAGGCACGGGGTCACCCCCGCGCAGACGGTGGCGATGCGGGACGCCGCCCGAGACCTCGCCGGCGAGCTCGCGCCGGTCCTCGGCGGCGACGTCCTCGTCCTCGGCACCGAGGAGCTGATGTACGCCCCGGTCCTGCTCGGCGTCGAGCTCGCCGAGCGGGGCGTCGCGGTGCGGGTGTCGTCCACGACGCGCTCGCCCGTGGTGGCGCGCGACGAGGCCGGCTACCCGATCCGCAGCGTGCTCAGCTTCCCGAGCCACGACACCCCGCAGGACGGCCCCGGCCCTCGCTTCGCCTACAACGTCGCCCGCGCCGAGCCGTGGAGCGACATCGTCGTGGCGGTCGACACCGACGCCGACACCACCGCGCTGCGGGACGGCCTGCTGCCGCTGCTGTCGTCCTGTGCGAGCCGGGTCCACGTCGTGACGCTTCCGACCCGCCGTCCGCTGCCGGCCCCGCTGCGGGGTCCGGAGTTCGGCAGCTACGACGCCGCCGAGGTGGGCTGGCTGCTGACCGACCTGTCGGAGGTGACGCTGGAGGCGCCGACCGAGGAGCGGGAGGAGGCGATCCAGTCCGGCGGCGCGCACTACGCCGAGTCGCTGCCGGTGGAGTACCAACCTGACGCCGCCTACCTGCGCCTCTTCGACGCCGCGCTGACCGACGGGGCGCGGCGGCTCGCCCACGCGGTCGGGGTGGTGACCGAGATCCTGCTCGCCGAGCGCGGACCGCGTCCGGTCCTGGCGTCACTGGCACGGGCGGGGACGCCGGTCGGCATCCTCATCCGGCGCTGGGCGGCGGCGCGCCACGGCGTCGAGCTGCCGCACTACGCGGTGAGCATCGTCCGCGGCCGCGGCATCGACACGGTGGCGCTGCGCTACCTCGCCGCGCATCACGATCCCGCCGCTGTCGTCTTCGTGGACGGGTGGACGGGCAAGGGCGCCATCACCCGGGAGCTCACCGCAGCCGTCGAGCAGGCGAATCTCGAGCTCGGGACGGCCTTCGACCCCGCATTGACCGTCCTCGCCGACCCCGGCGCCTGCGTCGAGACCTACGGGACGCGCGAGGACTTCCTCATCCCGTCGGCCTGCCTCAACTCCACCGTCTCGGGACTGGTGTCCCGGACGGTGCTCCACCCGCGCATCCTCGCGCCGGGGCAGTTCCACGGCGCCAAGTTCTACCGGGAGCTGGCCGCCGCGGACGTCTCCCGGCGCTTCCTCGACGTCGTCGCCGACCACTTCGACGCGGTGGCAGCCGAGGTCGAGCAGGACTGGCCGGTGCTGCAGAAGGCGGACCGGACCCCGACCTGGGCCGGCTGGCAGGAAATCGAGCAGATCAGCGCGACCTACGGCATCGACGACGTCACCCTGGTGAAGCCGGGCGTGGGGGAGACGACACGAGTGCTGCTGCGCCGGGTGCCGTGGCAGGTGCTCGTCCGGGCGGGGGCGGACGGCCTGGACCATGTCCGGCTGCTGGCCGAGCAGCGCGGCGTCCCCGTCGTCGAGGTCCCGGACCTCACCTACCGCTGCGTCGGGCTCATCCACCCGCGCTACACCCGGGGCGCGACCGGGGCGGACGGGACGGCGGCCCGATGACGACGGTGCTGGCCACCGACCTGGACCAGACGCTCATCTACTCCCGGCGCGCGATCGCCCGCTGGGGTGGTGCGGCAGAAGCCCTGGCTGCCGTGGAGCGCTACCAGGGCGTCGACTCCTCCTTCATGACCGCCGGTGCCGCCGCCGCGATGGCGGGATTGCACGAGCGGGCCGTCGTGGTCCCCACCACGACCCGCACCATCGAGCAGCTTGCTCGGGTGCAGGTGCCGGGCCCGCCGCCGGCCTTTGCGATCGCCGCCAACGGCGGTGTGCTGCTGGTGGACGGCAGTCCCGACACCGACTGGGACGCCGAAGTCCGGCGCCGGGTGATCCCCGCCGGTCCGGTCGAGTCCATGTACGAGCACGCGCTCGCCGCCTGCCGTCCCGAGTGGACGAAACTCGTCCGGATCGCGAGCGGCCTCTTCTGCTATGCCGTGCTGGAGCGCGACCTCGTCCCGGCCGGCTTCGTCGCCGACGAGACTGCCCGGGCCAGGGATCTCGGTTGGCAGGTGTCGCTGCAGGGTCGCAAGATCTACTGGGTGCCGGCCCTGCTCACCAAGAGCGCGGCGGTGGCCGAGGTCCGGCGGCGCTGCGGGGCCGGGCGCGTTCTGGCCGCCGGTGACTCACTGCTCGACGCTGACCTGCTGCTCGCGGCCGACGCCGGCATCGCCGCCCGGCACGGTGAGCTGGTCGAGTCGGGGTGGTCGGCCCCGCACGTCGCCGTCACCGAGCAGCTGGGCATCCGGGCCGGCGCGGAGATCGTCGACTGGTTCGCCGCGCAGGTCGTCGACCCCGTGCGGAACGCGTCCACCCCCGTCCGTTGAGTGCCCCGTTCGTTGAGTTCCCCGTCCGTTGAGTGCATGCCCCGCTTCCGTTCAGTGGGCCAATAGACATCGAGTGGGCCGAAAATATCGGCCCACTCGACGGATTTCGGCACACTCATCGGGAGCGGGAGCGGGCGGTGAGTGGCGACCGGCGCGGCGACCCCCGCGGGGTCAGTGCTTGCGGCGCCGACGGACGGCGAGCAGCACCACCACTACGGCGACCGCCACCGGAGCGAGTCGCTTCGCCACGGCCGGACCGGCCGATTCGATGAGGTTGATCGGCTCGACATCCGCCGGTGCCGGCGACGGACGCGGGCGGGACGGGGTCCCGTTCACCGGACCACCGGTCGCCGCGATCCGCTCCGCCGCGGGCGGCATGGCGTCGGCACCGGCGTCCGCACCGGGCTCGGCGCCCCGGGCCTTGCCCGACTCGCCGCCAGACTCGCTAGCCGGTTCGGCAGCCGGCCCACCACCCGGCCCGGCGACGGCGCCCGCCGCGGCCGACCCGGTGGCCGCCGGGGCCGGCTCGGGTTCGGCCTCCGGCCCGATGGTCGTGGCCAGGTTGTCCGCGAACTGGCCGATGAGCTTGTTGCCGACATCGACCATCACCCCGCGTCCGAACTGGGCGGGCTTGCCGGTGATGTCGAGGTCGGTGTCGACCCGGACCGTCGTCTCACCGCCCGCCTCCGACAGCGTCGCCGTCACCATGGCCCGCGCCGTGCCGTTGCCGCGGGCGTCCTTGCCGCGGGCGTCGATGACGGCGCGGTGCGCGGCGGCGTCCTTCTCGACGAAGCTGGCCTTGCCCTTGTAGGTGAGTCCGATGGGACCGAGCTTGACCTTCACCGTGCCGGTGAAGTCGTCGCCGTCGACGCTGTCGATCGCCGCGCCGGGCATGCAGGGACCGATGCGCTCGATGTCCAGCAGGATCTGCCAGGCCTCGTCGATCCCGACCGGGACGGTGAAGGAGTGCTCCAGCCTCACGAGACGCCTGCCGCGTGGCGGACGGCGCGCTTGGTGAGCACCCGCGCCAGGTGCTCGCGGTAGTCCGACTGGCCGTTGAGGTCCGCGGGGGCGTTCGTCCCCTCGGCCGCGTGCTCGGCGGCCGATCCGATCGCCTCGGCTGAGGCGTCCGCCCCGGCGAGTGCCTGCTCGACGGCGCCGGCGCGCAGCGGCGTGGACCCCATGTTGGTGAGCCCGATGCGGGCCTCGCTGATCGAGCCGTTCTCCCGCTTCACCAGCGCGGCCACCGCCACGATGGACCACGCCTGCGCGACCCGGTTGAACTTCTCGTAGTGCGACGACCACCCTGCGCCGAGCTTCGGCACCCGGATGGAGGTGAGCACCTCGTCCGGCGACAGCGCGGTGGTGAGGTAGTCGACGAAGAAGTCCGAGGCGTCGATGGAGCGCTCACCGCCGGGGCCGTGGGCGGTGAACTGGCAGCCGAGCGCCAGCGCCACTGCGCCGAGGTCGCCGGCAGGGTCTGCGTGCGCCAAGGCGCCGCCGAAGGTGCCGCGGTGGCGCACCTGCGGGTCGGCCACGGTCTCGGTCGCCTGCGCGATCAGCGGGGCGTGCTCGGCGACCAGCGCGTCGTGCATGACCTGGTGGTGCGTGGTCATGGCGCCGATGACGATGGCGTCGCCGTCATCACGGACCCCGCGCATCTCGTCGACCCTGCTGACGTCGATGACGTGGCTCGGGTAGGCCAGGCGCAGTCGCAGGATCGGGATGAGCGACTGGCCGCCGCCCATGATCTTGGCGTCCTCGCCCGCCTCACCGAGCGCAGACACCGCCTCACCGACCGAGGTGGGACGGACGTACTCGAACTCGACCGGGATCATCTGGTCGTGCCTCCAAGGTTCCGCTCGTCGCGAGCGGTGGTTGAGTGCGTGAAATGCAAGGCGGATGAGGAGGTCATGGCGAAGCCATGGACGACGAAGACAACGCCGCAGGTCGCGTGCTCAAGCGCCGCGCAGCAGAGCATGGACCTCGGAGGGACGGCCACTAGTTTCCTCCGTCGGACGTCGTCGTCGAAGCCCCGCCGTAGGCATTGGTGCCCTCGGCGGCACGGTGGGCGCCACCGGAACCGCCGTCCTGAATGGCGCGCCACACCCGCTCCGGAGTGGCGGGCATGCGGATGTCGTTCACGCCGAACGGTCGCAGCGCGTCGACGATCGCGTTGATCACCGCCGGCGTGGAGGCGATGGTGCCGGCCTCGCCGACGCCCTTGACGCCGAGCGGGTTCGAGGTCGCCGCGGTCTCGGTGCGGTCGGTGGTGAAGTGCGGCAGGTCAGCCGCGGACGGCAGCGTGTAGTCGACGAAGGTGCCCGTCGTCAGGTTGCCGTCGGCATCGAAGACGGCCTCCTCGAAGAGTGCCTGGGCGATGCCTTGGGCCAACCCGCCGTGGACCTGGCCCTCGATGATCAACGGGTTGATCGGGGTGCCGATGTCGTCCACGCAGACGTACTTGCGGATCGTGCTCTCACCGGTGTCGGTGTCGACCTCGATGGCGCAGAGGTGCGTGCCGTGCGGGAAAGAGAAGTTCTCCGGGTCGTAGACGGCGTCACTGTCCAGTGACGGTTCGACACCGTCGGGGAGGTTGTGGGCCGTGAAGGTCGCGAAGGCGATCTCCTGGATCGAGACTGACGAGCCCGGCGAGCCCTTCACCGTGAAGGAGCCCTTCTCGAACTCCAGGTCGTTCTCGTCCGCCTCCAGCAGGTGGGCCGCGATGCGCTTGGCCTTCGCGATCACCTTGTCGCCGGCCTTGACGATGGCGATGCCGCCGACGGCCAGCGAGCGCGAGCCGTAGGTGTCCAGGCCCTTGGGGGAGGACTGGGTGTCGCCGTGGATGACCTCGACGTCCTCGAAGGCGACACCGAGCTTGTCGGCGACGATCTGGCTGAAGGCCGTCTCGTGGCCCTGGCCGTGGGCGCTGGCGCCGGTGACGACCTCGACCTTGCCGGTGGCGAGCATCCGGATGGAGGCCGACTCCCAGCCGCCGGCCCCGTAGGACAGCGATCCGAGCACGCGCGACGGCGCGAGGCCGCACATCTCGGTGAAGGTCGAGATGCCCAGCCCCAGCTGCACCGGGTCCTTGCGGTCACGGCGTTCCTGCTGCTCGCGGCGCAGTTCGTCCCAGCCGATCAGCTCCAGCGCCTTGTCGGTGGCGGCCTCGTAGTTGCCGGTGTCGTAGGTGAGGCCGCAGACGGTGTCGAACGGGAACTCGTCGTGGGTGATCCAGTTCTTGCGCCGCAGCTCCATCGGGTCCATGCCGAGCTCGGCGGCGAGCTCGTCCATGATCCGTTCGATGGCGTAGGTCGCCTCGGGTCGGCCGGCACCGCGATAGGCGTCGGTGGCCGTCTTGGTGGTGAAGATGCCCTCGCAGACGAAGCGGTAGGCGTTGAACTTGTAGATCGAGTTGAACATGAAGGCGCCGAGCACGGGCACGCCCGGCCCGACGAGGCGCAGGTAGGCCCCCATGTCGGCGAGCAGGTGGACGTCCAGGCCGGTGACGGTGCCGTCGCGCTTGGCCGTGATCGTGATGTCCTGGATCTGGTCGCGGCCGTGGTGCGCGCTCATCAGCGATTCCGACCGGGACTCGGTGTACTTCGCCGGCTTGCCGAGCCTGCGCGCCACCAGGGTCGTGATGACCTCCTCGGGCGTCACCGGGATCTTGCCGCCGAAGCCGCCACCGACGTCCGGGGCCACGACACGGACCTTCTGCTCCTCGATGCCGAGGGTCAGCGCGATCATCGTCCGCAGGATGTGCGGGATCTGCGTGGAGGAGTGGATGAGGACGCCGTCGCCGACCGGCTGCACCAGCGTCGAGCGCGGCTCCATGAACGCCGGGATGAGGCGCTGCTGAACGAAGCGGCGGCTCACGGTGACCTCGGCGTTGTCCAGCGCGGCCTGGATGGGCTGCCCGGTGCCGGCCTCGCCGGACTCGAAGGCCCAGGTGTAGGACTTGTTCGACGTCGTGTTCGGGTGGACGAGCGGCGATCCGTCCTTGATCGCCTCCTCCATGTCCACGATCGCCGGCAGCGGCTCGTACTCGACGTCGATGCCTTCGAGTGCGTCCTGCGCGGCGGCCTTGCTGCGGGCGGCGACGACGGCGACGGCCTCGCCGACGTGGTTGACCTGTGTGACGGCCAGCGACGGCGCGCCGGGGTTCACCATGTCCGGGGTGACCGGCCAGGCGCAGGGCAGGTTGCCCTGCGTCTGGGCGAAGTCCTGACCGGTGAAGACGGCCAGTACGCCGGGGCGGCCCTTGGCCTCGCTGACGTCGATGGAGCTGATGGTGGCGTGCGCCATCGGGCTGCGCAGGATGGCCAGGTGCACCATGCCCGGCACCGTCATGTTGTCGACCCAGGTGGTCCGGCCGGTGATGAGGTGCCGGTCCTCCTTGCGCTTGCGGGCGGCGCCGATCTGCTCGGTGCGCTCCTCGACGGCGGTCATGCCGAGGCCCCCTGCGCCGCCGCGGCCTGCACGGCCTTGACGATGTTCTGGTAGCCGGTGCAGCGGCAGAGGTTGCCCTCGATGCCCTCACGGATCTCGGTCTCGGACGGGTTCGGATTGTTCTTGAGCAGGTCGCGACAGGCCATGATCATCCCCGGCGTGCAGTACCCGCACTGCAGGCCGTGGTTGTCGTGGAAGGCCTGCTGCATCGGGTGCAGCGTGCCGTCCTCGGCCTGCAGTCCCTCGATGGTGGTGACCTCGCTGCCGTCGGCCTGGACCGCCAGCACGGTGCAGCTCTTCACGCTCTGACCGTCCAGGTCGACGGTGCAGGCCCCGCAGTTGCTGGTGTCACAACCGACCACCGTCCCGACCTTGCCGAGCGTCTCGCGCAGGTAGTGGACCAGCAGCGTCCGGGGTTCGACCTCGTCGGCGAACCTCACGCCGTCGACGGTCACGTTGATCTTGGTCATCGAGCCTCCACAGAACAGTGCGTGCTGCGAACGCTAGCGTCGTGTGACCTGGATTACGAGAGCTGGGACACAGGCGTCACTGACTAAGTTGCTGAGGATTCCAGCTCCGCCCCGAAGCTGCGGTGGATAGGTCCGGATACCGTCCGCAGCTGCGCCCCCGTCCCACCCCAGCGGGCGGCGACGATCTCGGCGGCGACCGACACGGCGGTCTCCTCCGGGGTGCGTCCACCCACGTCGAGCCCGATCGGGGCGTGCAGCCGGGCGAGGTCGTCGTCGGTGAAGCCGAGCTCTCGGAGCCGGGTGTTGCGGTCGTCGTTGGTGCGACGCGAACCCATCGCTCCCAAATAGGCCAGCGGCATGCGCAGCGCGACCTCCAGCAGCGGCACATCGAACTTGGGATCGTGGGTCAGGACGCAGACGACCGTCCGGTTGTCCGTCTCGGTCTCGGCCAGGTAGCGGTGCGGCCAGGCCACCACCACTTCGTCGGCGTCCGGGAAGCGCTTGGCGGTGGCGAAGGTGGGGCGGGCATCGCAGACGGTGACCCGGTAGCCCAGGAAGGCGCCCTGCCTCGCGACCGCGGCGGCGAAGTCGATGGCGCCGAAGACGATCATCCGCGGCTTCGGCGCGTAGGAGGCCACGAAGACTGCCGTCTCGTCGCCGCGGCGCTCGCCGTCCGGTCCGTACCGGACGATGCCGGTGCTGCCCTGTTCCAGCAGGCCGAGGACGTCGTCGCCGACGGCGGCGTCGAGCCGGACGCTGCCGAGGCTGCCGGTGGTCGCATCGGGACGGACGATCAGCCGCCGGCCCACGCGCTCGGGAACCGGACCGCCGATGACGGTGGCGACGGCGACGGGCCGGCCGGCAGCGATGTCAGCGGCGATATCGCCGAGCTCGGGGAAGCTGCGCTGATCGATCGCCTCGACGAAGATGTCGATGATGCCGCCGCAGGTGAGACCGACGGTGAAGGCGTCGTCGTCGCTGACGCCGTAGCGCTGCAGCACGGGCTGCCGCTCGGCGCGGACCTCGCCGGCGAGCTCGTAGACGGCGCCCTCCACGCAGCCGCCGCTGACACTGCCCACCGCCGTCCCGTCCGGCCCGACGAGCATCGCGGCCCCCGGCTGTCGCGGGGCCGAGCGCCAAGTGCCGACGACGGTGCCGAGGCCGACCGTCTCGCCGGAGCGCCACCACGCGACCAGCTCGGGCAGGACGTCACGCATCGGCGATCACGTCGGCCAGGGTATGCAGCGCGTCCAGGGTGTGGCCGGCGACGAGCTCGTCCAGATGCGGCAGGGCGGCGCTCATGCCGGCGGTGACGGGGGCGAAGCCCTCCTTGCCGCGATGCGGATTGACCCAGACGACGCGGTGGGCGAGGCGCTGCAGCCGTGCCGTCTGCTCGCCGAGCAGGGAGGCGTCGCCGCGCTCCCAGCCGTCGGAGGCGAGGACCACGACCGCGCCCCGGGCGGTGCCGCGCTGGCCCCAGAGGTCGAGGAAGGCGCGGAGCGACTCGCCCAGCCGGGTGCCGCCGCTCCAGTCCGGTACCGCCCGCCCCGCGGCGCCGAGCGCCTGGTCCGGGTCGCGCAGCCGCAGCTGGCGGGTGATGCGGGTGAGCCGGGTGCCGACGGTGAAGACCTCGGTGTGTGCCGGCGCCACGCGGACCGCCGCATGGGCGAAGCGCAGCAGCACGTCGGCGTAGGGCGACATCGAACCGCTGACGTCGAGCAGCAGCACCAGCCGCCGGGGCTTGGTGCGCGGACGCAGCCGGGACAGGGCGCGCAGTTCCCCGCCGTCGCGCACCATGCTGCGCACGGTGCGGCGGACGTCCACGGCGTGGCGGCCGCGGGGCCGGGTGCGTCGGGTGCGGCGGGTGCCCACTCGGGGGGTGAGCAGGGCGACCAGCCGGTTGATCTCGTCGCGCTCGGCGTCGGTCAGCGTGGCGATGTCCCGATGCCGGAGCACCTCGGTGTCGGCGGCCGCCGCTCGCAGCTCGTCGTCGTCGGTCTCGGCGTCCTCCTCGCCGGCGCCGTCCCCGCTGACCGGGCGCAGCTGCAGCGTCCGGGTGGGCGGGCCGGCGGGTCGCGGTCCGGGCAGCGGGGGAGGGCGACCGCGGAACCAGGCGTCGAAGACGGCGTCGTACACCGGCAGGTCGTCCGGCTCGGCGCAGAGCGTGACCCGGCCGGTCCAGTACACCTGCTCGGCGTCGAGCGGGTCGACGTAGGTGAGGGCCGCCAGGGCGGTGGTGAGCCGGGTGGCGTCCGCCGCCACCCCGTTGGCCCGCAGCACGCGCGCGAAGCCGGCCATCGCCACGGTCGGATCGACATTCACCCGCCGAGCACCGCATCCAGGTTTGCGCGGATCCGCGCCATGTCCTCGTGGTACTTCAGCACCGCGCCCAGGGTCTCCTCGGCGGTCTCCCGGTCGAGGGAGGTGGCGCCGAGCGTGTGCAGGGCCAGGGTCCAGTCGATGGTCTCGGCGACGCCGGGTGGCTTGAGCAGGGTGGCCTCGCGCAGCCGCGCGACGGCGGTGGCGACCTGCCGGGCGAGCTCGGCGTCCACCTCGGGCACCCGCCGCCGGACGATGGCGACCTCGCGGGTGAAGTCCGGATGCGCGACCCAGTGGTACAGGCAGCGCCGCTTCAGCGCGTCATGGACCTCGCGGGTCCGGTTGGAGGTGATCACCACCAGCGGAGGCGTCTCGGCGGTGATAGTGCCCAGCTCCGGGATCGTCACCGAGTTCTCGGCGAGCACCTCGAGCAGGAATGCCTCGAACTCGTCGTCGGCGCGGTCGATCTCGTCGACGAGCAGGGTCGACGGCGAGGTCTCCAGCGCCCGCAACACCGGCCGAGGCACGAGGAAACGGCGGTCGTAGAGATCCGCCTCGGCCTGCGCGGCACCGTCGCCGGCCGCGCGCAGGTGCAGCACCTGGCGGGGGAAGTCCCAGTCGTAGAGCGCCTGCCCGGCGTCGATGCCCTCGTAGCACTGCAGCCGGATCAGAGGGGAGGCGGTCACCGTCGCCAGCGCGCGGGCCAGGGCGGTCTTGCCGACGCCGGGATCGCCCTCGAGGAAGAGCGGCCGTCCCATCCGCAGCGCCAGGAAGGCGGCCGTGGCCAGGCCCCGGTCCGGCAGGTAGCCGGCACCGTCCAGCGCGGTCGCGAGCTCGGACGGGCTGCTGAACTCGGTCGACATGCAGACGAGCAAACACCGTCCGGCCGGGTGCCGCATAGGTCTGCGTCATAGTCTGCGTCCATGCCGAGGGTCGCGGGCGCCGTCCTCGCCGCCGGGTCGGGCAGCCGGATGGGAGCCCCCAAGGCCGAGCTCGTCGTCGACGGCGTTCGGCTGCTGGACCGATCCGTCGCGGCCCTCTCCGACGCAGGCTGCGACCCGGTGGTGGCGGTGGTCCGCGACGGGGTCGAGGTCGTCGGCGCGCGTCGGGTCGTCAACCCCGATCCGTCGCGTGGCATGCGGTCGTCGCTGGAGCTCGCGCTGGCCGCAGCGCAGGGGGCCGAGGCTCTCGCTGTCATGCTCGTCGACACCCCCGGCATCGGTGCCCGCGCGGTCGCCGAGGTCGTCGCCGCGTGGCGCCCCGGCCGGATCACCCTCGGTAGCTACGCCGGCCGGCGTGGCCACCCGACCGTCATGGACCTCGATCGCTGGCGCGAGGCCGTCGCTCTCGCCGGTCCGGACGAGGGGGCGCGGGCGCTGCTGGTCTCCCGGCCCGAGCTCGTCGACGAGGTCCCGGTCGCCGGGGACCCGGCCGACCTCGACACCCCCGCGGACGTCGCGCGCTGGGGTGGCCGGGGGTGAGAGCGTCCCTCAGGCGCGCAGGGCCGTGGTGATTGCCCGCTCCAGCTCGCGGCGGAACAGCCGCGTGCCGTCGGCGGTGAGATGGTTATCGTCCCGGTAGACGAGGACGTCGCCCAACACCTGCCGGCAGCGCCCGTCCGGGCAGAACCGGCTCGTCAGATCGAGGACGTGGACGCCCGGCACCGATCGCGCCGCGCGCAGGTCGACCGAGCCGTGCAGCCCCGCCTGCTGCGACGAGGAGCAGGCGGCCAGGTCCTTCGGGTGCTCCAGCACGCACTTCGGCGCGGCCTGATCGAAGCTGGGGTTGTCGCCGATGACCAGGACGGGCACCCCCGCGGCCCGCAGCCGTCGCAGCTCGGAGGCCAGGCCCGCCTGCTCCAGCCGCAGCGAGGTGGGACCGTCGGTGAAGGCGCCGGTCGCCGGATCCCAGATGTTGGTGGGACGGCTGGCGAAGCCGCTGGTGACGACCAGACTGGGTGGGTCGGCGATCAGCTTGCGCACCGCCGCCTCCCGCCAGCGGTCGCAGACGACGTAGCGGCGCTGCGGCCCGTCTCCCATCTTGGTGACGCGGGCCAGCGGGCAGGACTCCCGCGCCCAGACCCGCAGCCCCCACCGGTGTTCGGCGGCCAGCTCGTGGATGACCGGGAACCACTGCGCCGAGTGCGAGTCGCCGAGCGTGACGATGTCGCCCTCGCCCCGATCCGGCAGGTAGCGGCAGCCGAGGGCCATCGAGGTGCTCTCGCGCGGGATCTGGCAGCCGTCGCGTACCGGCTGCGGCTGCTCGGTGGCTGCGGCGCCGGGCTGCGGCCGGAGGGTTCCCGAGGCGGAGGCCACCGAGGTGTGCGACAGGTTGTCGTTCGCCGCGCTCGTCGCCGCCACGGCGGTCCCGCCGCCGATGAGGACGACCGCGACGCCGAGGGCGAGCGACGGCAGGCCGTGCCGCCGTGCCAGCAGCCGACTGGACCGCAGCGGATGCTCGACGAGGTGATAGCAGGCGATCGCGGCGACCAGCGTCAGTCCGGCGACCCCGATCAGCTGCAACGGGCGCAACGCGTGGTCGAGTGCCAGCGGCAGCAGCACCAGCGGCGGCCAGTGCCACAGGTACCAGCTGTAGGAGTAGCGGCCGAGCAGCTGCGCCGGCGGGCAGGAGAGCAGCCGCGCCACCGGCTCCCGTGCGCCGACGCCGCCGAAGCCGGCCGCGATGACGGCCGCGGCGCCGAGGGTGGGGACGAGCGCGGCCCAGCCCGGATAGAGAATGTCCAGCGGTGCCGAGGCGTAGAAGCCGACGATCGCCGCCACGCCGGCCCACCGCAGCAGGACCCGTGCCGCTCCGGGCAGCCGTCCCAGCGGTACCGCGGCCGCGGCCAGCGCCGCGCCCAGCGCGAGCTGCCAGACGCGGGAGTAGGTCGCGAAGTAGGCATAAGGCTGGTCGGCGGTGGTGAGGTGCAGCGCCAGGGCAAAGGACACCACCCCGGCGACCACGGCCAGCCCGAGCACGCTGCGCGACAACCGGCGCCGCGAGACGAGGGCGAGTGCCAGCAGCAGCAGCGGCCAGACGACGTAGAACTGCTCCTCCACCCCCAGGGACCAGAAGTGGGTGATGGGACTGGGGTCGGGGTCGCTGAGGTAGCTGTCGCCCTGCGCGGCGAAGCGCCAGTTGACGCTGAAGACGGTGGCGTAGGCCGCGTCGATGGCGAACCGCCGGGAGTCCAGCGCGATGGTGAACAGCCAGGAGGCCACCACGGTGAGGACCAGCACCAGGCCTGCCGCCGGCAGCAGCCGCCGCGCCCGCCGGCCCCAGAAGGCGAGCAGGTCGATCCGTCCCGTCCGCCGGCCTTCGCGCAGCAGCAGCCCGGTGATGAAGAAGCCGCTCAGCACGAAGAAGACGTCGACGCCGGCGAAGCCACCGGGCAGCCAGGCGGGCCGCAGGTGGTAGACGACCACCCCGAGCACGGCGATCGCGCGCATGCCCTCCAGATCACGCCGGACCCGGTAGTCCCGCGGGGAGGCGGGCGTCTCTGGCCGGCGGTGACGTGCGGTGTGCCGGGTGGCGGCGGCGGAACCGTCGTCGACCCGGTCGATGGTGACGGAGGCAGGCACGCCGAGACGCTGCCAAGCCCGCCTCGTCCGGGGCAAACCGACACCCGCAGCGTCGGCGACCGTTCACCGAACGGTCGCCCGTCGGCTGCCCGATCGCCGCCGATCCGTCGCCGGACGGCTCAGCCGAAGCCGCGGGAGTCCTGCTTCAGGGCGGTGTCGATGGCCAGGCCGGCGGCGACGACGAGGGAGCGCAGCGGCTCCTCCAGCGGCCGGTGGATCTGCACCACGTAGTTGTCGGCCGTGGTGAACATGGTCTTGGCGAAGCCCTCCCAGGTCTTGGTGACGCGGGCGACCTCGGTGTCGGTGTGGTCCTTGATGGCGAAGTTCCAGGCCCGCCAGTTCTCGCCCTGGATGAGGCCGTAGGTGTGGCCGCCGGACTCGAGGCCGAAGCGGATCTTGCCGAAGGCGTTCTGCTGGACGATCTGACCGATCTCGCGACCGGCGGCGTCCTCGACGATCACCTTGGACTTCACGAACTTCGCCGGTCGGGTGATGGCGAGCACCGGCGTGCCGGTCATGTCGACGATCTGCAGCTTGTGCGTCATGAACTGGTCGTAGGACGTCAGCAGCCGCGCCGCCTTCTTCAGGGTGCTCTGGCCGACCTGGCGCACGGCGCCGATCTGACGGGCGTGCTGGTCGTAGATGGCGTACTCGTTGTTGATCTCGATGAGCTTGGCCTTCTGGTTGATGACCAGGACCGGCTCGGTGAACAGCGACCCGCCGCCCTGCCAGCCTGCCTGTCCGGCCTGACCGGCGCGCTGCACGTCGTGCTGGACTTTTGCCGGGTCGCGCTGCACGGTCGGGACGTGGCTCGGGCCGCCGAGGGGGTCGATCGCCTGCCGACCGTGGGAGTGGACGTGCTCGGTCCACTGCTGGCCGTCGAAGTAGCGCTGCTCGTGCTTGCCGGCGGGGTCGGCGTACCAGCCGGGCGGGGTCTGCGACTGCGTCATGAGCGAGAGCTTAGGGCGTCCACGCCACCCCGGCCGGTTGTGGCGGCCTGACTTGGTATCCCAAGTCCCGCCGCCACAACCGTGAGGCGGCGCTACCCCGGCCGGTTGTGGCGGCACACGCTCGTATCCGAGCGGCAGCCGCCAAAACCGGGAGGTCAGGAGTGGCGGCGGATCCCGGCCCGGTGCTTCTCGGCCAGTGCCGGGTACCAGGTGGGGTTCATCTGCACCCAGAACTCCGCCGGCGTCCCGGCGAGGTCGCCCTTGATCTGGACCGGCGACCCCATCGCCAGCACCCCCGGCGGGATCTGCTTGCCCGGCGGCACCAGCGACGCCGCGGCGATCATGGACCGCGATCCCACGCGGGCGCCGTCCAGGACGATGCTGCCGTTGCCGATCAGCGCCTCCTCCTCGATCACCGCACCGTGCACCAGGCACAGGTGGGCGACGGTGGCGCCGGCACCGATCTCGGTGAGGGTGTCCGGCGTGGTGTGGACCACCGCGTTGTCCTGGATGTTGGCCCGCGCCCGGATCACGACCGGACCGTCGTCGCCGCGGATCGTCGCGCCGTACCAGACCGACGCCCCGGACTCGATCGTCACGTCGCCGATGACCGTCGCGGTGGGTGCGATCCAGGCGTCGTCGGCGATGGTGGGGGCGACCCCCTCGTACTCGAAGATGTTCATGCAGGCCCCTCGATAGAGTCAGACGCGTACGCGCCCCTACGTTGCCAGGAGTCCCGTTGTCCGTCAGCGCCAGCCCGTCCGCCGCCCCCGCCCCCGTCCCGGTGGCCGCGGGCACGACGGCCTTCGACGCGCTGCGCGAGGCCGGGGTCGAACTGACCGGGCCCCGGGGCGCGGTGGTGGTCCGGGACGCCGACGGCGCCCTGCGCGACCTGGACTGGACCCCCGAGCTCGACACCGAGGTCGAAGCCGTCGCGGCCGACTCGCCGGACGGCCTGGCCGTGCTGCGCCACTCCGCCGCCCACGTTGCCGCGCAGGCCGTGCAGGAACTCTTCCCCGGCACCCTGCTCGGCATCGGCCCGCCCATCGAGGACGGCTTCTACTACGACTTCCTGCCCGAGCGGCCCTTCACCCCGGACGATCTGGCCGCCATCGAGAAGAAGATGCAGGAGATCGTCAAGGCGAACCAGCGCTTCTCGCGCCGCGAGATCGCCGACGACGACGCCCGCGCCGAACTCGCCCACGAGAAGTTCAAGCTCGAACTCATCGGGTTGAAGTCGAACGCGTCCGGCGAGGAGGCGACCGAGGTCGGTGCCGGCGGGCTGACCATGTACGACAACCTCGACGCCAAGACCGGCGAGCGGGTCTGGACCGACCTCTGCCGGGGTCCGCACCTGCCCACCACCCGCCGCATCCCGGCCTTCAAGCTGATGCGCAGCGCGGCGGCGTACTGGCGCGGCAGCGAGAAGAACCCGCAGCTGCAGCGGATCTACGGCACCGCCTGGGCCACGCGCGACGACCTCAAGGTGTACCTGCAGCGCCTCGAGGAGGCCGCCAAGCGCGACCACCGCAAGCTCGGCACCGAGCTGGACCTCTTCAGCTTCCCCGACGAGATCGGCTCCGGCCTGCCCGTCTTCCACCCCAAGGGTGGCGTGATCAAGCGTGAGATGGAGGACTACGTCCGCCGCCGGCACATCGAGGAGGGTTTCGAGTACGTCGGCACCCCGCACATCAGCAAGGAAGGCACGTTCCACCTCTCGGGGCACCTGCCGTACTACGCCGACGGGATGTTCCCGCCCATGGAGTTCGAGGGCGCGAACTACTACCTCAAGGCCATGAACTGCCCCATGCACAACCTGATCTTCCGGTCGCGGGGGCGGTCGTACCGCGAATTACCGCTGCGGCTCTTCGAATTCGGGCACGTCTACCGCTACGAGAAGTCCGGTGTCATCCACGGCCTCACCCGGGTGCGCGGGTTCGCCCAGGACGACTCGCACAGCTACGTCACCCCGGAGCAGGCGCCGGCCGAGATCGAGCACCTGCTCAACTTCGTCCTCTCGCTGTTCCGCGACTTCGGCCTCGACGACTTCTACCTCGAGCTCTCCACCCGCGACGAGGCCAACGCCGACAAGTTCGTCGGCGACCTCGACGAGTGGGAGAACGCCACCGAGGTGCTGCGGTCGGTCGCCGTCGCGTCGGGCCTGGAGCTCGTCCCGGATCCCGGCGGCGCCGCGTACTACGGCCCCAAGATCAGCGTCCAGGCCAAGGACGCGATCGGCCGCACCTGGCAGCTCGCGACCATCCAGTACGACTTCAACCAGCCCCGCGGCTTCGAGCTGGAATACCAAGCCGCCGACGGCACCCGGCAGCGTCCGGTCATGATCCACTCGGCCAAGTTCGGCTCCATCGAGCGCTTCATCGGCGTGCTCACCGAGCACTACGCGGGTGCCTTCCCGGCGTGGCTCGCGCCGGTGCAGGTGGTCTGCATCCCGGTGTCGAACGAGCAGGTCGACTACCTGTACGGCATCGCGCGGGACCTCAAGCGGATGGGGCTGCGGGTCGAGGTCGACGACTCCGACGACCGCATGCAGAAGAAGATCCGGACCGCGCAGAAGCAGAAGGTGCCGTTCATGCTCATCGCCGGCGGCACCGACGCCGAGGCCGGGGCGGTCTCCTTCCGCTACCGGGACGGCAGCCAGCGCAACGGCATCCCGATCTCGCAGGCCGGCGAGGAGATCTCCCAGTTCGTCGCACGGCGAATCAACACCTCGCCGGACGCGTCGTTCTATGCCTGACGAGCAGCCTGAGGTCGAGGATGCGGACGCCTTCGCCGGTGAGCCCGACAACTTCGGCCGGCTCTGGACGCCGCACCGGATGGCCTACATCAAGGGCGAGAACAAGCCCAGCCACGGCGACGCCGGCGACGAGTGCCCGTTCTGCACCGCGCCGACGCGCTCGGACGCCGACGGCCTGATCGTCGCCCGCGGCGAGCACGTCTACGCCGTCCTGAACCTGTACCCGTACAACTCCGGACACCTGATGTCGGTGCCGTACCGCCACGTCGCCGACTATCCCGAGCTGACGGCCGAGGAGACCGTCGAGCTGGCGCAGTTCACGCAGCGCGCGATGACCGTGATCCGGAAGGTCATGGCCCCGCACGGCTTCAACCTGGGCATCAACCAGGGCAATGTCGCCGGTGCCGGCATCGCGGCCCACCTGCACCAGCACGTCGTGCCGCGCTGGGGCGGCGACACCAACTTCATGCCGATCGTCGGTCACACCCGGGTACTGCCGCAGCTGCTCTCCGAGGCCCGGGAGCAGCTGGCCGCCGCCTGGAGCTGAGTAGCGTCCGGCGCATGGTGCTGCATCTGCGGGGCGTGTTCCTGCCTGACGAGACCGAGCGGGACGCCTGGGTCCTGGCCGGTCGGCTGACGTTCGACCGGCCGACGGGGCAGTGGCAGACCGTCGCCGACCGCGGCTGGATCACCCCCGGCTTCGTCGACGCCCACTGCCACATCGGGCTGGCGCCGAGCGGGCACCATCCCGAACCCGAGGTCCAGGCCGAGCAGGCCCGCCGCAACCGGGACGCGGGGGCGCTGCTGCTGCGCGATGCCGGTTCCCCGGTGGACAACACTTCGGTGCAGCAGCGCGACGACCTGCCCCGCCTCATCCGCGCCGGGCACCACATCGCGCGGACCAAGCGCTACATCCGCGGCCTCGGTGTCGAGGTCGAGCCCGGTGATCTCGTCGCCGAGGTGGAGCGGCAGGTCGCCTACGGCGACGGCAGCTGGGTCAAGATCGCCGCGGACTGGATCGACCGGGACCGCGGCGATCTCGCCCCGACCTTCCCGGACGACGCGCTGGCCGCCGGCATCGCCCGCGCCCACGAGCTCGGAGCCCGCGTCGCCGCCCATGTCTTCGGCGAGGAGGCGCTGACCGGTCTCATCGCCGCGGGCATCGACTCCATCGAGCACGGCACCGGGCTCACCGACGACCTCATAGCGGCCGCGAAGGCCGCCGGGTCCGCCGTCGTCCCGACCCTCATCAACATCGACAACTTCCCGCAGATCGCGCTCGGCGGCGCGGCGAAGTTCCCGGCGTACGCCGCCCACATGCGGGCCCTCTACGGCAGCTCGCGGGAACGGATCCGGTCGGCCTGGGAGGCCGGCGTCCCTGTCTACACCGGGACCGACGCCGGAGGCTCACTGCCGCACGGCCTGGTGCGCGACGAGATCCGTGCCCTGGTGGGGGCGGGCATCCCGCAGGCCGACGTCATCGCGCAGGCCTCCTGGCGGGCCCGCGAGTGGCTCGGCATGCCGGGCGCGGTCGAGGGCGCGCCGGCGGACCTGGTCGTCTACGAGACCGATCCCCGCAGCGACCTGTCGGCGATCCACGCCCCGGTGCTGACCATCCTGCGCGGCTCGGTCGTCGCCGCCCGCTGACGCCGGTCGCGCCGTAGGCTGGGCGACGAGATGACGACGTCGCGCGCTGCCGTGGCCGGGTGGGGCCTGGCGGCCGCGGTGTACCTGCTGGCGGTGCTGCACCGCACCTCGCTCGGCGTCGCCGGCCTCATCGCCGAAGCCCGGTTCGACATCAGCCCCGCCCAGCTGAGCCTCTTCGTCTTCCTGCAGATCGGCGTCTACGCCGCGATGCAGGTACCGACCGGCGTGCTCGTGGACCGCTACGGCCCGCGCCGGGTGCTGGTGGCCGCCGCGCTCATCATGGGGGTTGCCCAGCTCGTCTTCGCCCTCGTCGACATCTTCCCGGTGGCACTGCTGGCCCGGGCCGCGCTCGGCTGCGGCGACGCCCTCACCTTCGTCAGCGTGCTGCGTTTCGCCGCCACCCACTTCACCCCGCGGCGCTACCCGGTGCTCGTCGCCCTCACCGCCATGACGGGCACGGTCGGCAACATCGCCGCCACGTTGCCGCTGGCGGTACTGCTGCGCCACGCGGGCTGGACGCCGAGCTTCCTGCTGGCGGGGACGCTGTCGCTGGTCGCCGGGGCCGCCGTCGCGCTGCTGCTGCCGGACTCCACCCCGACGCCGCGGGCGGTGCGGACGACGGCGGAGCTGCGCACCGGCGCCCTCTCGATCACCGGCCGGGTGCGGCGCGCCTGGGCGCTGCCCGGCACCCGCCTCGGCTTCTGGACCCACTTCGCGAACATGTCCACCGGGACGGCGCTGGGCGTCCTCTGGGGCGCGCCGTACCTGGTGACGGTGCTCGGCTTCAGCTCGGCGGCGGCGGGCGGGGTCCTGATGGCCGGCGTCATCGTCGCGGCCCTCGCCTCACCCTGCTTCGGCTGGGTCATCGGCCGGTGGCCGTCCTCGCGGGTGCCGATCGGCATCGGGGTCACCGGCAGCGTCGTCACCGGTCTCGTGGTGCTGGTGAGCGTCTTCGGCAACCATCCGCCCGCCGGGGTCGTCATCGCCGTCTTCATCCTGGCGACGCTGGGGGGACCGACCTCGATGGCAGCCTTTGCCCTGGCCCGCGACTACAACCACGCCCGGACGCTGGGCACGGCCTCGGGCGTGGTCAACGTCGGCGGCTTCGTCGCCACCGTCCTCATCGCGCTGGGCATCGGCGCGGCGCTGAGCCTGCAGGGTGGCACGACGGCGCAGTCGATGCGGTGGGCGCTGCTCGTCGCCATCGCGGTCCAGGGTTTCGGCCTCTTCCGGATCGTGGTCTGGTGGCTGCGGGTCCGCGCCTCGTCGCTGCGGCGGCAGGCGGTGGGGGAGCAGGTGCCGGTCCGCGTGGTGCGGCGTCGCTTCGACCTCCGGACCACCGGCACGCTCGGTGAGGGCCGCCCCGGCGGGTGAGGTCGGCCGGGTCTGGCACAATGGCCCGTTGAGTACCGACCGGTTCGCGGACCCTCTCACCACGTCCCGGTCTGTCCATCCGGGCCGGTGCCGGCGGTGTGACCCCACCCGCCACGCGCAGGCCCACCCGATCGTCACCTCAGGAGTTCCCACAACCGTGGCCACCAAGATCAAGCTCACCCGCATCGGAAAGATGCGCGAGCCGCACTACCGCATCGTCGTCGCCGACTCGCGCAACAAGCGCGACGGCCGGTCCATCGAGACCATCGGCGAGTACCACCCGAAGAACGACCCGTCCGTCATCAAGGTCGACGGCGAGCGCGCGGCGTACTGGCTGGGTGTCGGCGCGCAGCCGACCGACGCCGTCCGCGCGATCCTCAAGGTCACCGGCGACTGGCAGAAGTTCAAGGGCGAGCCCGCCCCGGAGCCGATGAAGCTGGCGGCCGAGAAGCCCGACAAGCAGGCGCTCTTCAACGCCGCCCTCGCCGAGGCCGGCGGTGACACCACCGAGGCCGGTGGCGCTGCCACCACGCCGAAGAAGAAGGCGGCCAAGAAGTCCGCCGACGAGCCCAGCGCCGACGCTCCGGCCCCGGTCGCCGAGGCCCCGGCCGAGGCGCCGTCCGCGGACGCGAGCTGACGTGCTCGAGGAGGCCCTCGAGCACCTCGTCCGAGGCATCGTCGACCACCCGGACGACGTCCAGGTCGACCTCGTCGACAACCGGCGGGGTCGGCGCCTGGAGATCCGCGTCAACCCCGAGGACCTCGGCCGGGTGATCGGCCGCAACGGGCGCACCGCCAAGGCGCTGCGCCAGGTCATCACCGGTGTCGGCGGCAAGGGGATTCGCGTCGACGTCGTCGACGTGGACCGCTAGACCGCAGTTTTCGTGTCGGACGAACTCATCACCATCGGCCGCATCGGCCCCGCCAGGGGCGTGCGCGGCGAACTGTTCGTCCAACCCTTCACCGATGCGCCGGAAGAACGGTTCGCGGTGGGTTCGGTGCTGGTTACCGAACCCACCGCCGCCGGTCCGCTGACGGTGGAGAGCCTCAACCTCAGCGGCGCGAAGATGGCGCTGCGTTTCGCCGGGGTCGAGACCCGCGAGGCCGCTGAGGCGCTACGCGGCGTCCGCCTCGTCATCGCCGCCGAGGAGCGTCCGGCGCTGGACGACCCGGACGAGTTCTACGCGTCCGACCTCATCGGCACGGTCGCGCGCACCACGACGGGCGACGAGCTCGGCCCGGTCCGCGACGTCATCGACATCGCCGGGGCCGACTACCTCGTCCTGGACGTCGCGGGCACCGAACGGCTGGTGCCGTTCGTCAGCGAGATCGTGCCGGAGGTCGACATCGCGGCGGGTGTCGTCGTCGTCGACCCGCCGGAGGGGTTGTTCGACCTGTGACCGACGGGCTACGGGTCGACGTCGTCACGATCTTCCCCGACTACCTGGCCCC
Organism: Jatrophihabitans sp. sgz311053; assembly: GCF_056135305.1. Lineage (NCBI taxonomy): Bacteria > Bacillati > Actinomycetota > Actinomycetes > Jatrophihabitantales > Jatrophihabitantaceae > Jatrophihabitans > Jatrophihabitans sp. sgz311053. Next base: position 402,301 of record NZ_JBWAXP010000003.1, read on the forward strand.
GCTGCACCAGTCGCTCATCGGTCGCGCGGTCGCACGCGGGCAGGTGCAGCTCGGGGTCCACGACCTGCGGACCTGGACCACCGACGTCCACCGCAGCGTCGACGACACGCCGTACGGCGGTGGTCCCGGCATGGTGATGGCCCCCGAGCCATGGGGGCAGGCGCTGGACTACATCGCCCCGCCGGAGGGGCCGCAGCCGCGGCTGATCGTCCCCTCCCCGGCGGGACGTCGTTTCACCCAGGCCGATGCCCAGCGGCTCGCCGCCGAGCCCTGGCTGCTCTTCGCCTGCGGCCGCTACGAGGGCATCGACGCCCGCGTCGCCGAGTACGCCGGCCAGCGGATGGCCGTCGAGGAGCTCTCGCTCGGCGACTACGTGCTGGCCGGGGGCGAGGTGGCCGTGCTCGTCATGGTCGAGGCGATCGGACGGCTGCTGCCCGGCGTGCTGGGCAATGCCGCGTCGGCCGTCGACGACTCCTTCGCCGCCGGCCCCGACGGGCTGCTGGAGGCGCCGGCGTACACCAAGCCAGCGTCCTGGCGCGGTCTGGAGGTACCGGAGGTGCTGCTCTCCGGGCATCACGCCGCCATCGCCGCCTGGCGCCGCGAGCAGAGCCTGGCGCGGACGGCGGAGCGGCGCCCTGACCTGCTGCCGCCACCGGCGGACGGCTGAGCCGGTAGGCGATTTCGGATCGGTCCGCCCGCTGTGGCATCATCGTGGGGTTGCCCAGCGCGTGCGCGTCACTCGGCGCCCCGGGGCACAGAGGCCGAGAATCCGATCAGGAAGCGAACTTTCGATATGAACACGCTCGACACCCTCGATGCCGCGTCCCTGCGCAGCGACGTCCCGGACTTCCGTCCCGGCGACACCCTGAAGGTGCACGTGCGGGTCATCGAGGGCAACCGCTCCCGCGTGCAGGTCTTCCAGGGCGTCGTCATCCGCCGCCAGGGCGGTGGCATCCGCGAGACCTTCACCGTCCGCAAGGTCAGCTTCGGCGTCGGCGTCGAGCGCACCTTCCCGGTGCACACCCCGGTCATCGAGAAGATCGAGCTGCTGACCCGCGGCGACGTCCGCCGGGCCAAGCTGTACTACCTGCGCGACCTGCGCGGCAAGGCCGCCAAGATCAAGGAGAAGCGCGAGCCCGTCGCGCGCTGACCCGACTCGCAGCTGCGTCCCGGTGAGTGACCGACACCGTTCTTCCGACGACCACTCCGCGGACCCCGAGGACGGCTCCACAGCCGCCGCGCGGCACGATGGCGCCGTGAGTTCCGAGCAGGAAGCCGGCACGCCGCCGTCGCCGGGGGAGCCGCGGCCGTCCGATGAGACTCAGCCGACGACGGTGGAGCGCTCCGACGCTGTCCCGCCGGGGCACCAGACGAGCGAAGACGGCACAGACGGAACTGTCGAGTCCGCGGCCACCGCACCGGCTGCCGCCGCCGAGGACGACGTCCCGGCCGACGAGACGCGTCGGCAACGGCGCCGGCGAGAGAAGGCAGCAACGCCGCGTCGTAAGGCGCCGTGGTGGGAGCTGCCGGTCCTGGTGATCGTCGCCGTCGGCGTGGCCATCCTCGTCAAGACCTTCATCGTGCAGCCGTTCTACATCCCGTCGGAGTCGATGGAGAAGACGCTGCACGGCTGTACCGGCTGCTCCGGCGACCGCATCCTGGTCAACAAGCCGATCTACAGTGTGCTGCGCGATCCCGAGCCCGGTGACATCGTGGTCTTCGACGCGCCGCGCGGCTGGGATCGCGAGGCCGCGACCGAGCCGCCGAGCAATCCGGTCGTCCGCGCCGTCCGCGGCTTCGGGCAGCTCATCGGCTTCGTCCCGCCCGACGGCGAGGTCCTCGTCAAGCGGGTGATCGCCGTCGGAGGTCAGACGGTGAAGGGCGTCTCGCTGCCGATGAGCGCCGCCGAGAAGCAGCGCACCGGCATGGACCGCAAGACCGTGATCATGATCAGTACGCACGGCAAGAACGGTCCGTACCGCACGCTGGACGAGCCCTACGTCTACCGCGCCCGGGGCGACGGCGAGGACCCCGACTTCGGCCCCGTCACCGTGCCGAAGGGGCGATTGTGGGTGATGGGCGACCATCGCACCGCCTCGGCCGACTCCCGCTTCCACTGCACCCGCGACGGGGGCGAGAGCACCCAGAACGACAACGACTGCGACCCGTACACGAGCACCGTCCCCGACGACAAGGTCATCGGCAAGGCGTTCGTCATCGCCTGGCCGCCGTCGCGCTGGACGACGTTGGGGACCCCGTCGACCTTCGAGAACGCGGCCGCGGCAGCCGGGCCGGCGCTGCCGGGGGTGGCCTCGCTCGCCGTGGTTGTGCCTGTGTTCCTGCTACGGCGCCGGCGACGCCGCTGAGCCGGTCCGCGATGACACGTCAGACCCGCAGGAGCCGCCCGTCCGGACTGGCCTTCCGGCCGCCGCGGTTGGTCGTACGCCGGGACGGTCCGTTGGGTGGCTACGAATCGGCGCTGCAGCGGGCCGGGTTCACCCATGTCGCCGGCGCCGACGAGGCCGGGCGCGGGGCCTGCGCGGGACCGCTGGTGGTCGCGGCCTGCATCCTGCCGGCCGGACGGGCGGGCCGGATCGACGGCCTGGACGACTCCAAGGTCCTCACCGCCGCGACCCGAGAGGCGCTCTACGCCAAGGTCGTCCGGCGGGCCCTCGCATACTCGGTCGTCATCGTCCCGGCCGTCGAGATCGACGCCTACGGCCTGCACGTCGCCAACCTCGCCGGCATGCGGCGCGCGCTCGGCACGCTCGTCCCCGCCGCGCAGTACGCGTTGACCGACGGCTTCGCCGTGCCGGGGCTGGCCGTCCCCGCGACCGCCGTCTGGAAGGGCGACGCGACGGTGGCCTGCATCGCCGCGGCCTCGATCCTGGCCAAGGTCACCCGGGACCGGATCATGACCGAGATGCACGAGGACTGGCCCGAGTACGACTTCGCCAAGCACAAGGGCTACATCACGCCGGTGCACGCCGCGGCGCTCCAGCGACTGGGCCCCTGTCCACAGCATCGCCGCCGCTACGTGAACGTCCGCCGCGCCATGGGACAGAATGGGTCCGACGCGATCGACGACCTGACCGCGGACATCGCGTGACGGTGAGGAGAGACGAACGATGAGCGCCGAGGATCTCGAGAACTACGAGACCGACATGGAGCTGCAGCTCTACCGCGAGTACAAGGACATCGCCGCGCAGTTCAGCTACGTCGTCGAGACCGAGCGCCGCTTCTACCTCACCAACGACGTCGACCTGCAGCCGCGCAACACCGACGGCGAGGTGTACTTCGAGCTGACGATGCGCGATGCCTGGGTGTGGGACATGTACCGCCCGGCGCGGTTCGTCAAGACGGTGCGGGTGGTGACGTTCAAGGACGTCAACATCGAGGAGCTGGACAAGCCCGACCTGGAGCTGCCGAACAAGGACGGCTTCACCCGCTGAGGTCCCGGCCGCCGCAGTGGACGCCTGGCTGGAGCTGGAGCGGTTGCGCTGGGACGGCGCGCCCAGCCGCTGCATCCGCTGCCGGACGGCCGGGCAGTGCCGGCTCCTGCCGGGGGCCATGGGGCAGCGGCGGGTGTGGCACTGCGCTGCCTGCCGCTGCAGGTTCTCCGTGCTCGCCGGGACGATGCTGGCGGGCAGCCGCGTGGCGCCAGCGGCCTGGCTGGCGGTGGTGGCGGACCTGGTCAGCGGCGAGCCGGCGCCGGTCCGAGCCGTGGCGCGCTCCCTCGGGCTGACGCCGCCGACCGTGCGGCTGCTCCGCGCCCGGCTCACCGCGGCAGGGGTCCGTCGCGGCGACGACGCGGACGAGGCACTGCGGCTGGTGCTCTCGCTGGATCACGACGCGGTCACCGCGGTCCGGCGCGCCCGGCCGGACCGGCATCAGCTTCGGGAAGGTCCCAGCGCGGACTACCGCTGACGGGCGTTGGCCTGTACCTGTGTTCCGTCAGCTCACCCGGCCGGCGCGTCGTCCACAGCGGGCGGTGACGGCGGTCGCGGTCGCCGCGGAGCGGCGAGGGTTACCCCATGCGAGTCAAGGACGCCGTCGGCAGGTTCGGAGAGCAGGTCGCCGCCCGCCACCTCGAGGCCGCCGGGTTGCAAATCATCGAGCGCAACTGGCGCTGCCGCGAGGGGGAGCTCGACATCGTCGCCACTGACGGCCGGGACCTGGTCGTCGTCGAGGTGAAGACCCGGTCGTCGACGGCCTTCGGGGTCCCGGCGCAAGCCGTGAGTCCGGCCAAGGCGCAGCGCATCAGGTCGCTGACCCTGCGTTGGCTGGCCGAGCACCCCCGGACGGACTGGCACGCCATCCGCTTCGACGTGGTCGCCGTCGTCCGCGGTCGGGCCGGGGTGCAGGTCGACCATCTGGCCGGCGCGTTCTGATGGGGGAGTTCTGATGGGGTTGGCGACGTCTCGTGCCGTCGGGCTGAACGGCATCGACGGTCATCTGGTCGAGGTCGAGTGCGACATCTCCGCCGGGCTGCCCGGCACCTACTTCACCGGCCGCGCCGGAGCCTCGGTGGTGGAGTCGCGCGACCGGCTGCGCGCCGCGGTGAACAACTCCGGCGCGCAGTGGCCCAACCGCAAGATCACGGTGGCGCTGCTGCCGGCCGACACTCCGAAGACCGGCTCCCGCTTCGACCTGGCGGTGGGGCTGGCGGTGCTCGCCGCCGACGGCCAGGTCCCCGCCGGCGGCGTCGCCGACGCTGCCTGGATCGCCGAGCTGGGGCTCAACGGGGCGCTGCGGCCGGTGCCGGGCGTGCTGCCGTCGGTCCTGGCGGCCCGCGACCACGGGGTGGTGCGGGTGGTGGTGGCGCGGGCCAACGGAGCCGAAGCGGCCCTGGTGACCGGGGTGGACGTCCGCGTCGCCGATGACCTGGGGGAGATCGTGCGGTGGTTGCGCGGGGACGGTCCGCCCCTGCCGCATCCCGATCCGGGCGCGCCGGCGGACCCGCTCGCGGGGCCCGACCTGGCCGATGTCGCCGGCCAGGAGGTCGGCAAGCGCGCGCTGGAGGTCGCCGCCGCCGGCGGCCATCACCTGTACCTGGTCGGCAGTCCCGGTGCGGGCAAGACGATGCTCGCCGAGCGGTTGCCCGGCCTGCTGCCACCCCTGGACGACGCCGCCGCGCTGGAGGTGACGGCGGTCCACTCGATCGTCGGCGGTCTCGGCGAGGGAGCCACGCTGCTGCGCCGGCCGCCGATCCGGGCTCCCCACCACACGGCGTCGATGGCGGCACTGGTGGGCGGCGGCAGCGGCATCGCGCGCCCCGGCGCCATCTCGCTGGCCCACCACGGCGTCCTCTTCCTCGACGAGGCGCCGGAGTTCGCCGCGGCCACCCTGGACGCGCTGCGGCTGCCGCTGGAGGCCGGTCGGGTGGTGCTGCTGCGCAGCGGCGGGGCGGTGAGCTATCCCGCCCGCTTCCAACTGGTCCTCGCCGCCAACCCCTGCGGCTGCGCCCTGGCCGAGGACCGCTGCCAGTGCAGCGCCGCGGCTCGGCGGCGGCACCAGCAGCGGCTCTCCGGACCGCTCATGGACCGCATCGACCTGCGGGTGAGGCTCAGGCCGGTGACCCACGGTGACCTGCTGCACGATGCCGGCCGCCGCGAGACGAGCGCCGAGGTGGCCGCCCGGGTCGCGGCGGCGCGGCACCGTGCCGCCGAGCGGTGGGCCGGGATGCCCTGGCGGCGTAACGGCGACGTGCCGGGCGCCGTGCTGCGGTCGGGGGAGTGGCTGCCCAGTCGGCGGGCGACGGCCGACCTGGAGCAGCGTCTCGCCGACGGTCGGCTCACGGCTCGCGGCTTCGACCGGGTGCTCCGGGTGGCGTGGACGCTCTGCGATCTCGCCGGCCTGAACACACCGGACGCGGCGACGCTGGGGGAGGCGCTCTCCCTGCGCAACGGGGAGGCCGCCTCGTGGGCAGCGTGAGTGATGAGATCCGTCGTGCCCGTGTCTATCTCAGCCGTGTCGGCGGACCCGCCTCGGTGCCGGTGTGGCGGTTGGTCGCCGCGGTGGGCCCGGTCGAGGCGGCAGCCCTGATCCGGCGACAGTCCTCGTCGTTGGATGACCCGACCCGTCGCGCCACGTCGTCGCGGCACGCGAGCGTGGACGTCGATGCCGACCTCGCGGCGGCGGAGCGCCACGGCATCCGCCTGCTCGTGCCCGAGGGCCGGGAGTGGCCGACGGTCGGCCTGGTGCCGTTGGAGCACGCGGGCGCGCGCCGCGCGGCGACCTTCGACACGTCGCGCCACGAGTTCGCCGATTGCGGTGAACCGGTCCCGCCCGTCGCGCTCTGGGCGGCCGGGCCACTGGACGCCTCGGGGCTGGGGTGGCGCAGCGTCGCCATCGTGGGTGCCCGGACCTCGTCGACCTACGGCGAGTTCGTCGCCCGGTCGATTGCCGGGGAGCTGGCCGAGGCGGGCGTCACCGTCGTCTCCGGTGGCGCCTTCGGGATAGACCGCGCCGCTCACGAGGGAGCGCTGCGCGCCGGCGGTGAGACCGTGCTCGTCTCAGCCGGTGGGCTCGACCAGGTCTACCCGCCGGCCCACGAGCACCTCTACGCCAGAGTGCGCGAGAGCGGCCTGCTGCTGTCGGAGTCCCCGCCGGGGGAGGCGCCCCGACGGCGGCGCTTCCTGAGCCGCAACCGACTGATCGCCAGCCTCGGCACCGGGACGGTCCTGGTCGAGGCAGCGGAGCGATCGGGCGCGCTCAACACCGCCCGGCACTGCATCGAGATCGGCCGCCCGCTGATGGTGGTGCCCGGGCCGGTCACCTCGTCGATGTCGGCCGGCTGTCACCAGGCGCTGCGTCGGGAGGAGTGGGCGAGCACCCTGGTCACCTCCGCGGCCGACGTGCTGGCCGTCGTCGGCGACATGGGCGACCTGCCGGCCGACCCCGCCACCGAGGGCGCCGGAACCCGGGCCGCCGCGCCTCCGGTGTCGGCGGCCGTCCTGCGCCGACGGCGGGTGCAGCGACTGCTGGACGGCCTCGGCGATCGGGAGCGGGAGGTCTTCGACGCCTTCCCGGCAGGACGGGTGGTCGTCGCCGACGACCTCGTCGTGGCCTCGGGGCTGAGTGCGAGCGAGGTGCTGCGGTCCCTGCCCGCACTGGAGAGCATCGGCCTCATCGAGCAGGACCGTGACGGCTTCCGGATCAGGGTCGGGCTGTGAACGGCAGGCAGGAAGTGGGGCAGAGGGTCCCCGCGGACGGCTCTGCTGTGCTTCAATCACTATCAAGCGCACAAAACGGACATCGCGGGGTCCGATTCGGCCCCGATCGCGTACCGAACAGCTGCACACCCCCGCCCTCGAGCACCCGTGGCCGGGTCCGGTCGAACCCCACCCCGACCCGACCCGGCCACGGGGTCGTTCCGCGGGCCGCGTGGCGACTTGACGCAGGGCCACCGGTCGCGGACGGTGCGGGGCGTGACCACCGAGGGCAGGCCCGATCTCGCCGCGCTCCGGTCGGTGCTGGCGAAGGAGCTCGCCGGGGCACTGGACGACTTCGAGCAGCATCTGCGCCTGGAGCGCAATCGGTCGCCGCACACCGTCCGCGCCTACGTCGCGGACGTGACCTCCTATCTGGACCACCTGCAGCGGCTCGGCGGTCGCTCGGTGCGCGACATGGACCTGCGCTCGCTGCGCAGCTGGTTGGCCCGCCAGCGCGCGGCCGGCGCCTCACCGTCGAGCACGGCGCGGCGCTCGGCGGCGCTGCGGACCTTCAGCGCCTGGGCCCGGCGCGATGGCCTCGTCGCCGACGACCCCGGACAGCTGCTCGCCAGCCCCAAGGCTCGACGCACGCTGCCCGCCGTCCTGGCAGCGGGCGAGGCTGCCGCGGTGATGACCGCCGACCGCGAAGGTCAGCCTGAGGCGCTGCGGCGGCGCGACCGCCTGGTGGTCGAGTTGCTCTACGCCAGCGGCATCCGGGTCTCCGAACTCGTCGGCCTGGACGTCGACGACATCGACCGGCGGCGGCGCGTGCTGCGGGTGCTGGGCAAGGGAGACAAGCAGCGGACCGTGCCCTACGGCGTGGCCGCCGACGACGCCCTCGAGGCGTGGCTGACCGGCGGCCGTCCCGACCTCGTCACGCCGGCCTCCGGACCGGCGCTGCTGCTCGGAGCTCGCGGTGGACGCATCGACGCGCGGACGGTGCGCCGGATCGTCCACGACCGGACGGCGCGGGTGGCGGGAGCACCCGAGCTGGCCCCGCACGGGCTTCGGCACACTGCCGCCACCCACCTGCTCGACGGCGGCGCCGACCTGCGCTCGGTCCAGGAGGTGCTGGGTCACGCGGACCTGGCCACCACTCAGCTCTACACCCACGTCTCGGTCGAGCGTCTTCGCCGCACCTACCGCCAGGCTCACCCGCGGGCGTAGTCCGCCGACTGTCTCATCCGTGCCGCGGCCACGGCAGCAGTCGCACCGGCCCGAGTGGCCGCAACAACGCCAGCGGATCGAGGTACCTCTCGCCGCGGCGGGCACCCCAGTGCAGGCATGACGCGGGCGCGCACGAGGCGTGGCGACCGGCGAGCACCCCGATGCGCTCGCCCCGACGCACCGTTGTCCCCGCCCGCACGGTGACCCGCAGCGGTTCGTACTCGGTGCGGATCCCGTCGGCGTGGGCGAGGACCATGACCCCCCGGCCGGCGACGTCCCCGGCGAAGGTCACCGTCGCGTCGGCGGCCGCCCGCACCACGTCCCCCGGTGTGGCGGCGAGGTCGACACCGCGGTGCCCCGGACCGTAAGGGTCGGCTGGCGGTTCGAATCGCCGGAGCACCCGACCGCTGACCGGCGCGGAGTACGAGACGGGCGCCGTGCCGGTCGCGAGTGCCGCACGGCCGGCGAGCACCAGGTTCTCGGGTGTCGCGCCGCCAGCGGCGACGAGGTTCGCGGCGGTGACCGCGTTGCCCGGTTGACCTCGGCCATCGTCGCCGGATCCGGTCAGCAGCAGCATCACCGAGGCCGCCACGACGGCACCGCGGCGGGCGAGACGAGACCCGACTCCGGTCATCGGTGCGGAGGAGCGTGACATCTGCTCACCGTGCCAGCGCTCCGCCCTCGCCAGGTGAGGTCGAGGCGAGCTGGGGACAACCCCGCCCGTCGTCCACAGTCGGCACGATCGCTGCCCGCGACCAGGCGTCATCGGCTAATGCGCCGCCGCGCCGCGATGCCGCTCCGCCGCTCCGCCGCTCCGCCGCTCCGCCGCTCCGCCGCGATGCCGCGATGCCGCTCCGCCGCGATGCCGCGATGCCGCTCCGCCGCTCCGCCGCTCCGCCGCGATGCCGCTCCGCCGCTCCGCCGCTCCGCCGCTCCGCCGCTCCGCCGCGATGCCGCTCCGCCGCGATGCCGCTCCGCCGCGATGCCGCTCCGCCGCTCCGCCGCTCCGCCGCGATGCCGCCGCGCCGCAATGCCGCGCCGCCGGCGCCGCCGCGAGGCTGCCGGTGACGACCACCTGACCTGTGCCGACGACCGCGCGCGGCGACCGTGGTCGGCGCCGTCCCCCGGACGGGCTAGACTGATCCACGCAGCCCTGCGAAGGGCTGACTTCGCGTGTCCTTCTCCCGATCGCAACAGGGGGATCGGCGGCCAGCCTCGGTCCGCTCCGGCCCAGCCGGACGGCCTCTGCGTCCGCGACACCGGGCACCAGGGCGAACGGGTCACCCGACCCGTCCGCGACAACCGAGGCCGCGCTGCGACGGTGTGCACCGCCGCGCGCACGAAAAGAAGCAGGAGGGACGCCGGCATGGCCGTCGTCACCATGAAGGAGATGCTCGAGTCGGGCGTCCACTTCGGTCACCAGACCCGCCGTTGGAACCCGAAGATGAAGCGATTCATCCTCACCGAGCGCAACGGCCTGTACATCATCGACCTGCAGCAGACGCTCTCCTACGTGGACCGCGCCTTCGAGTTCGTCAAGGAGACGGTCGCCCACGGCGGCACCGTGCTCTTCGTCGGCACGAAGAAGCAGGCTCAGGAGTCCATCGCCGAGCAGGCCACCCGCGTCGGCATGCCCTACGTCAACCAGCGCTGGCTGGGCGGCATGCTCACCAACTTCAGCACCGTCTACAAGCGGCTGCAGCGCCTCAAGGAGCTCGAGGCGCAGGAGCAGGGTGGCTGGGAAGGCGTGGCCACCAAGAAGGAGCAGCTGCTCCTCACCCGCGAGATGGCCAAGCTGGACCGCTCGCTCGGCGGCATCCGCGAGATGACCAAGGTGCCCAGTGCGGTGTGGATCGTCGACACCAAGAAGGAGCACATCGCCGTCGGCGAGGCCCGCAAGCTCGGCATCCCGGTCGTCGCGATCCTCGACACCAACTGCGACCCCGACGAGGTCGACTACAAGATCCCCGGCAACGACGACGCCATCCGCAGCGCCGCGCTGCTGACCCGCGTGGTCGCCGACGCGGTCGCCGAGGGCCTCATGGCCCGTTCGGCCGCCGCCGCCAACGCTGGTCGGGACGAGAAGCCCGAGGCTGCCGCCGCCACCGTCGGTGACGGCGAGCCGCTGGCCGAGTGGGAGCGCGAGCTGCTGCAGCCGGCCACCGGTGGCGAGGCTGCCGCGCCGGCCGCGGAGGCCGCTCCCAGCGGTGACGCCGCCCCGTCTGCCTGACCCCCAACGACGAACGGATCTGGAAAAGACACCATGGCGAACTACTCCGCCGCAGATGTGAAGAAGCTCCGCGACGCCACCGGCGCGGGGATGATGGACTGCAAGAAGGCCCTGGACGAGGCTGACGGCGACTACGAGCGCGCCGTCGAGGTGCTGCGGGTCAAGGGCGAGGCGAAGGCCGCCAAGCGGGGTGCCGAGCGCACCGCCAGCAACGGTCTGGTCGCCGCCTCCGGCGGTGCCCTGGTGGAGATCGCCTCCGAGACCGACTTCGTGGCCAAGAACGAGCAGTTCCAGAAGCTCGCGACCGATGTCGTCGAGGCCTTCGCGAGCAGCTCGGCCACCGACGTCGACTCGCTGCGCGAGGTGACGCTGGCCGACGGCAAGACCGCCGGCGAGGCCGTCGAGGGTCTGGCCGCCGTCATCGGCGAGAAGCTCGAGCTGCGCCGTGCGGCCAAGCTCGACGGCCAGGTGGCGACCTACCTGCACCGCAAGGCCTCCGACCTGCCGCCGCAGGTGGGCGTGCTGGTGCAGTACACCGGTGACGGCGACGCCGCCGCCGAGGCCGCCCGCGGTGCCGCGATGCAGGTGGCGGCGCTGCGTGCCCGTTACCTCACCCGTGAGGACGTGCCGGCCGAGGACGTCGAGGCCGAGCGCCGCGTCCTGGAGGAGAAGACCCGGTCCGAGGGCAAGCCGGAGCAGGCGATCGCCAAGATCGTCGAGGGTCGCCTCAACGCCTTCTACGCCGACAACGTCCTGCTCGAGCAGGAGTCGGTGCGCGAGGCCAAGAAGACGGTCAAGGCCGTGCTCGACGAGTCGGGCGTGACGCTGACCGGGTTCGTCCACTTCGAGGTCGGCGCCTGACCGGCGTCCCCGCGAAGTAGGGTTCTCGCCGAGGACCACCCAGCACATCCGTACGACCGAAGGGGCCGCCACATGACCGACGTCGAGGCGGCCCCTTCGCCGTCCCCGGACCCGTCCGGGGTGAACCACCAGGTCGATCAGCCGCCCCGCGGCTGGTACCGCCGGGTGCTGCTCAAGCTCTCCGGTGAGCTCTTCGGCGGCGGGGCCATCGGCGTGGACCCCGATGTCGTCGCCTCCATCGCCTCGCAGATCGCCGAGGTGGTCGCCGGTGGCACGCAGGTCGCGATCGTGGTCGGTGGCGGCAACTTCTTCCGCGGCGCCGAACTCAGCCAGCGTGGCATGGACCGCGACCGCGCGGACTACATGGGCATGCTCGGCACCGTCATGAACTGCCTGGCCCTGCAGGACTTCCTCGAGAAGGCCGGCGTCCCCACCCGGGTGCAGACCGCCATCGAGATGGGCCAGGTCGCCGAGCCCTACATCCCGCGGCGCGCCGAGCGGCACCTGGAGAAGGGGCGCGTGGTGATCTTCGGTGCCGGCGCCGGGATGCCGTACTTCTCCACCGACACCGTCGCCGCCCAGCGCGCCCTGGAGATCAGCTGCGAGGTGCTGCTGATGGGCAAGAACGGCGTGGACGGCGTCTACGACGCCGACCCCCGGCGGGTTCCGACGGCGACGAAGTTCGACGAGATCAGCTACGACGAGGTGCTGCGCCGTGGGCTGCAGGTGGCCGACTCGACCGCCTTCACCATGTGCAAGGACAACGCGCTCCCGATCGTCGTCTTCAGCCTTGCCGACGGCAACATCGCGCGTGCCGTGCGCGGCGAGCCGATCGGCACCCGGGTCGGCCCGTGAGCATGATGAGCGACAACCCCACCAGCAGGAAGGACGCGCGGTGATCGACGAGATCCTCTTCGAGGCCGAGGAGAAGATGGAGAAGGCCGTGCACGTCGTGCGCGACGACCTCGCCGGCGTCCGCACCGGCCGGGCCAACGCCAACGCCTTCTCGCGCCTGGTCGTCGACTACTACGGCGCCCCCACCCCCATCCCGCAGATGGCCTCGGTCACCATCCCCGAGGCGCGGATGGCCGTCATCAAGCCTTACGACGCCAGCCAGATGAACGCCATCGAACGGGCCATCCGCGACAGCGACCTGGGCGTCAACCCGACGAACGACGGTCAGCTCATCCGCGTGGTCTTCCCGCAGCTCACCGAGGAGCGCCGCCGGGAACTCGTCAAGGTCGCCAAGAGCAAGGGCGAGGACGCCAAGGTCTCGCTGCGCTCGGTCCGCCGTCACGCCAAGGACGCGCTGGACAAGCTCGTGAAGGACGGCGACTCCGGCGAGGACGACGTCCACCGCGCCGAGGGCGAGCTCGACAAGCTGACGGCCAAGTACACGTCGACGGTCGACGACGTGGTCAAGGCCAAGGAAACCGAACTGCTCGAGGTCTGAGCCGCCACCATGCCAGAGAGCACCGGTGACGGCGGCGCGCCGACACCCGCGCAGCGGGCTCGCAAGGCCGTGACGCCGGCGCCCGGCCGTCGCCCTGCCCCCGGTGGACGGGTGCTGGCGGAGGCCCGGCCACCGGCCGTCCGCTGGCAGGACGACGAGCCCGCCGCCGAGACGGCCCGCACCGCCGAACCCGAGCAGGCGCCCAGTTCCAAGGCCGGGCGCAATCTTCCTGCCGCCATCGGGGTCGGCGTCGCGCTCGGCGCGCTCATCATCGCCACGCTCTTCCTCTACCGGCCCAGCTTCGCCTACGTCGTCGCCGCGGCGGCCCTCTACGGCACCTGGGAGCTCTCGCGCGCGCTCCGCCCGGCGACCATCCGGCTGACGCTGACCCCGCTGCTCGTCGGCGGCGCTGCCCTGCTCGCCGCGGCGTGGCTCAAAGGAACCAACGGTCTCGTCGTCGCCGCGCTCGTCACCGCGCTCGGCGTGCTGGTGTGGCGCATCGGCGACGGCGCCCACGGCTACACCCGAGACGCGGCGGCCTCGACCCTGGTGCTGCTGTACGTGCCCGTCCTGGCCGGCTTCGCGCTGCTGCTCGCCCATCCCGACGACGGTGCGGCCCGGGTCGTGTTCTTCGTGGCCACCGTCGTCTGCAGCGACACCGGCGGCTACGCGGCTGGCGTCCTCTTCGGCCGACACCCGCTGGCCCCCGTGGTGAGCAAGGCCAAGACCTGGGAGGGCTTCGCCGGATCGGTGCTCGCCTGCTCGGCGGCCGGCATCCTGATCATGATGTTCACCTTCCACGAGCAGTGGTGGAAGGGGTTGCTCTTCGGGCTCGCGATCGTCGTCACCGCGACCCTCGGGGACCTCGGCGAGTCCATGATCAAGCGGGACCTCAAGATCAAGGACATGGGCACGCTGCTGCCCGGCCACGGCGGGCTGATGGACCGGCTGGACTCGTTGCTGCCGTGCGCCGCCGTCGCCTACCTGCTGCTGTCGCTCTTCGCCCCCGTGTGAGCACGCTGCCCGAGGTCGGCGCCGCGGTGCGGGCACTGGGACCGGGCACCCGCTGGGTCGGCATCGACGGCTTCGGCGGGGCCGGCAAGTCCACGCTGGCGGCGGGCCTGGCACAGCTCGACACCCGCGTGACCGTGGTCCACGTCGACGACTTCTCGGCGCCCGGCGTCCGGGAGTGGGACTGGGACCGCTTCGAGGCCCAGCTCGCCGCGCCGCTGCGGTCCGGGACGCCGGCTCGCTACCAGTGCTGGGACTGGCGCAGCGATGTCGGCGGTGAGTGGGTGGTGGTCCCGCCGGGACGCATCGTGGTGGTCGAGGGCGTCTCGGCCACCCGGCGCGAGGTGCGCGTGCCGTGGGATCTCACGGTCTGGGTCGACACACCCCGAGCCGTGCGGCTGGCGCGAGCCCTCCAGCGCGACGGCGAGGCGATGCTGTCGCGCTGGCTGGACGACTGGATGGTCACCGAGCAGGCCTACGCCGACCGCGAGCGGCCGTGGGAACGCGTGGACCTCGTCGTCGCAGGCGATCGTGGACCGACGTGACGAACTGTTCGGCGTGTCGGTCCACGATCGGGTGAGAGAATCGAGGTGCCATGACTGCCCTCCCGCTCGTCTTCGAGGCCCCGCGCCGGGGTCTGCCGCCCACCCATCTCGCCGACCTCAACGCCGCCGGCCGTCGCGCCGCGGTGACCGATCTCGGCCTGCCGGCCTTCCGTGCCGACCAGCTCGCCCGCCAGTACTACACCCGCTTCGAGAGCGACCCGGCGCGGATGTCGGATCTCCCCGCGGCGGTCCGTGACCAGGTGGCCGCCACGCTGCTGCCGCGGTTGCTCACCGAGGTGAACCGCGTCGAGACCGACGACGGCAACACCCGCAAGACGCTGTGGCGGCTGCACGACGGGGCGCTGGTCGAGTCGGTGCTGATGAGGTATCCGGCCCGCAACGGCAGCCGGGAGCGGATCACCGTCTGCATCAGCAGCCAGGCCGGCTGCGGCATGGCCTGCCCGTTCTGCGCCACCGGGCAGGGCGGCCTCACCCGCAACCTGTCGACAGCCGAGATCGTCGAGCAGGTCCGGGTCGCCGCCCGCACCGCGGCCGACGGCGAGCTCACCGGTGGCGAGCCGGGGCGACTGTCCAACGTGGTCTTCATGGGCATGGGGGAGCCGCTGGCCAACGCCAACCGCGTGCTCGCGGCGCTGCACCGGCTCATCGACCCCGCCCCGAACGGTTTCGGGCTCTCCCGCCGGTCCATCACGGTCTCGACGGTCGGGGTGGTCCCGGCCATCGGCAAGCTCGCCGACGCCGATCTCGACGTCACCCTCGCGGTGTCACTGCACGCCCCGGACGACGAGCTGCGCGACACCCTCGTCCCGGTCAACACCCGGTGGAAGGTGGCCGAGGTGCTGGCCGCCGCGGACGACTACGCCCGCCGCACCGGCCGGCGGTACTCCATCGAGTACGCCATGATCCGTGACGTCAACGACCAGCCCTGGCGGGCCGAGCTGCTCGGTGATCTGCTGTCGAGCCGGCTGGCCCACGTCAACCTGATCCCCCTGAACCCGACGCCCGGCTCGCAGTGGGATGCCTCGCCCAAGGCCGTCGAGCGCGAGTTCGTCGACCTGCTCACCGACCGGGGCGTCTCGGTGACCGTCCGGGATACCCGTGGCCGGGACATCGACGGCGCCTGCGGCCAGCTGGCGGCGCAACCCGTCGGCGGCGCCAGCTGAGCGGGCCGACGACGACAGCGGGCGCCGGCGTCCGGGCCTCGCTCGGCGGCCTGCTGCGCAGCGCGGCGAAGCTCGACCGCACCCAGTCCGACCCGCTGGTCTCGCTGCGCAACGCGGTCGGGGTCGGGGCGCCGCTGGTCATCGGGACGGCGACGGGCAGCCCGGCGCTGGGGCTCGCCGCCACCATCGGCGCGCTGCAGACCGGCTTCGCCGACCGGCCCGGACCGTACCGGCTGCGCATCCTGCGAATGCTCGGCGTCGCCGTGGCCGCAGCCAGCACGAGCGCGCTGGCGGTCGCCACCTCCGAGCAGCCCGTCCTCTCCGTCCTGCTGCTCGGCGTGCTCGGTCTCGGCGCCGGACTCCTGCTCACCGCCGGCCCCAGCGCCACCCAGTTCGGCATCGCCGCGACAGCCGCGGCGCTCGTGCTGGGACACATCCCGCAGTCGCCGTCCCATGCGCTGCACGTCGGGCTGCTCGTCCTCGCCGGCGGGGCCGGTCAGACGCTGCTGGCGGTGGCGGCCTGGCCGCTCGGCCGGCACCGTCCCGAACGAGCCGCCCTCGCCGCGCTGTACCGGGAGCTCGCAGTCGCCGCCCGGGCGCAGCACGGGGCAGCGGTGGGGCCGCCCGCCGGCGACGCGCTCGGCGGCGCCCGCGCCACGCTCTACGGCCTGGGGCACGACCACGGCCGCAGCGTCGAGGCCTACCGGGTGCTGCTCGACGAGGCCGAACGGATCCGTCGGGAGCTGCTCGCGGCCACGGCCTTCGCCGAACGGCTCGCCGAGCAGGGCAACCCGATCCTCGCCGGACTGGTGCGCGGCTCGCTCACCTCGGCAGGTTCGGTCCTCGACGACGTCGCCGCTGCCCTGCTGGCCGGCCGGCAGGTGGACGAGGAGGTGCTGGTCCGCGCCCGCCGGACCCTCGGCCACACCGTCGACCGGCTCGAGCAGAGCGTCCACGCCCCCGGTGAGGTGACGCGGCGGGCCGCGGCGGCGCGGCTGCGGGCGCTGTCGGGACAGCTGCGCGCCGTCGTCGAGAGCTCCCGGGCCGGCGCCAGCGAGGGCCGCAGCGAGGCCGACACCGACGGCCGGGACGGCTCGTCGCGGGCCGAGGAGGCCGCCGTCCGTCGACTGCTGCACGATCCGATCGCCATCGTCCGGGCCAATCTCACCCCCGACTCGGCCGTCACCCGCCACGCCGTGCGCCTCGCCCTGCTGCTCGCCGGCTCGGATGCCGTCGTCCGCCTGCTCGGCCTGGAGCGCGGCTACTGGGTCTCGCTGACGCTGCTGGTGGTGATGCGCCCCGACTTCGGTGCGACGCTGCAGCGCTCGGTGATGCGCACGCTGGGGACGATCGTGGGGCTGCTGCTGGCCACCGAGCTGGTCCACTGGGTGCCGGGCGGCGACTGGTGGCACGTCGCCCTCGTCGTCGCCTTCGCCTTCGGCATGCGCTTCGCCGGCCCCGGCAACGTCGGCCTCACCGCGGTCAGCCTCTCGGCACTGGTGGTGGTGCTGCTGCAGATCGAGGGTTTCCCGGCGCGGGAGACCGTCGTCGACCGTGGTCTGGCCACCCTCGTCGGCGGTGCGCTGGCCGTGGTGGCGGCGCTGGCGCTGCCGGCCTGGGAGCGGCAGTTCGTGCCGACTCGCCTCGCCGACGTGCTCCGCGCCTACCGGAGCTACCTCGACGCCATCGTCCGGCCCGAGCGGGACCGTGCCGCCGACCGGGCCCGGCTGGCCGCCACCCGTGCCGCGAGCCGGCTGGCCCGGACCAACGCCCAGGCCTCGGTCGATCGTGCCGCCGCCGAGCCGGTCCCGGCCCGGGCGCAGGTCGAGCTGGGCCGAGCCGTGCTGGCCCACTCGCATCGCTTCGTCCACGCCGCGCTCATCGTCGACGCCGTCCGGCGCCAGGTCCGCGAAGCCGGCGGGCTTCCGCTGCTGGCGGAGTTCACCGCCGACGTCGACACCGCCATGGACCGGCTCGTCGAGGCGCTGGAGTCCGGCACGCCGCCCGGCGCCCTGCCACGCCTGCGCGCGCGGCAGCACGAGCTCGCCGAGCGGCTGGACGCCGCTCCGGAGGCGGTCGGCGGCACCGAGCTCGCCACCGCGCTCACCGATGCCACGGACCGGATCACCAACAGCCTCGACACGCTGGCAGCCGAGATGCGGCGACTGCTCGGTGAGTCAGGCGAGCCGGCCCGGATACCGTCGCAGGATGGCTCCGGAACCTGACACCTCCCTCGACAGTCCCTGGGCAGACCTCGCCGCCTTCGCGGCGCTGCCGCGCCTCACCGGTCTCGCGCTGAGCCCGGACGGCACCCGCCTCGTGGTCACCAGGCAGGAACCGGACGCCGACGGGGCGCGCTACGTCTCCGCGCTGTGGCAGGTCCCGCTGGACGGCGGCGAGCCGGTGCGGCTGACCCGCTCGGAGAAGGGCGAGTCGGCGCCGGCCTTCACCCCGTCCGGTGACCTGCTCTTCACCTCGGCCCGGCCGGCCCCGGAGAGCGACGACGAGCCGGGACTCTGGTCGCTGGGCCCGGTGGGGGAGCCGACGCGCCTCGCACGCCGGGCCGGTGGCCTCGGCGGAGCCGTCGTGGCCCGCGCCGCCGGTACGGTGATCGTCGCCGGCAGCCGGCTGACCCACACCCGCGACGATGCGGACGACGCGCAGCGCCGCGCCACCCGCAAGGAGCGCCGCATCACCGCGATCCTGCACGACGGCATGCCGATCCGGTACTGGGACCACGAGCTCGGCGACGAGTCGCCGCGGCTGTTCCGGGTGGGCGCCGACGGCGAGCTGACGGACCTCCTGCCGCAGGCCACTACCGAGCTGGTCAACGCCGCCTGTTCGATCAGCGCCGACGGCGCGACGCTGGCGACGACCTGGCATCCGCGCGGACCCCGGGGCACCCGCCGGCGCTCCTACGCCGTCCTGGACCTCACCACCGGACAGCAGCGCGTCGTCGACCCGCCCGAGGGTCACGATTACGACGCACCGGTCGTCTCTCCGGACGGCCGTCGCATCGCGGTGGTCCGGGGACGGACGCCGCGCTTCGAGGTGTCGCCGCGCTGGCTGCTCGAGGTCCACACCGTCGACGGCGGCGACGGCGGCGACATCGTCGTCGCCGAGCTGGGCGATCTCGGCCCCGCCACCCCGGTCTGGTCGGCCGACAGCGAGGTCCTCTACGCCACCGGCGACCTGCACGGTCGCGGCGCCGTGATGGCCGTGGACCCGGCGACCGGTGCCGCCCGGACACTGGTCGACGACGCCGTCTACACCGACCTCGCGCCGACGCCGGACGGCACCGCGCTCTACGCGCTGCGCTCCACGGTGGCCGAGCCCCCGCGCCCCGGCAGGCTGGAGGTGGCGAGCGGGCGGTGGCAGCCGTTGACCACCCCTGCTCCGGTGCCGCCACGTCCCGGCCGGGTCGAGGAGGTCTGGCACGCCGGCGTCCACGCCTGGCTCGTCACGCCGGACGGCGACGGTCCGCACCCGGTGATGCAGTGGATCCACGGTGGCCCGCTCGCGTCGTTCAACACCTGGTCGTGGCGGTGGAACCCGTGGGTGGCGGTGGCGCACGGCTGGGCGGTGATCCTGCCGGACCCGGCGCTGTCGACCGGCTACGGCAACGACTGCCTGGACCGTGCCTGGCCCTACCGGGCGGACCGGGTGTGGGGTGAGGTTGAGTCGGTCCTGGACCACCTGCTCGCCCGTCCCG
This sequence comes from Jatrophihabitans sp. sgz311053, assembly GCF_056135305.1. NCBI lineage: Bacteria > Bacillati > Actinomycetota > Actinomycetes > Jatrophihabitantales > Jatrophihabitantaceae > Jatrophihabitans > Jatrophihabitans sp. sgz311053. Next base: position 421,678 of record NZ_JBWAXP010000003.1, read on the forward strand.
AGCTGGACGAGAGCCGCACCGCCCTGCTGGGGGCGTCTTTCGGCGGTTTCATGACCAACTGGATCGCCGGCCACACCGACCGCTTCGCCGCCATCGTGACGCACGCCGGGCTCTGGGCGCTGGACCAGCAGCACGCCACCACCGACGCCGCCGATTTCAAGACCGGGGTGTTCGGCCGCGTGGCCGAACACCCCGGTTGGTATGCGGACTACTCGCCGCACCACTTCCTCGACGAGATCGTCACGCCGATGTTGATCGTTCACGGCAACCGGGACTACCGGGTGCCGGTGAGCGAGGCGCTACGCCTGTGGTGGGATCTCGTCAGCTCCTGGGACGGCGAACCCGACGAGCTGCCTCACCGCTTCCTGCAGCTGACGGGGGAGAACCACTGGGTCCTCTCGCCGGCGAACGCCGAGATCTGGTACGACGTGGTGCTCGGCTTCTGCGGCCAGCGGGTGCTGGGGCGCCACTGGGAGCCGTCGTCCCTGCTCTGATCGTCAGACATGCGCGGCCGCCTTGCGGGGACGCATCACCACGGCGATGAGGGCGAGGGTCACGGCGAGGAAGGCCGCCGCCGTCCAGAACGCGGTGTCCGCGCCGTGGACGAAGGTGAGCCGCGCCGCGTCGGCGGCCGCCGTCCCGGCCGGCACGTCGAAGCTGCTGGTGGCGGCGCCGAAGACGGTGACGAGCACCGCCAGCCCGAGCGATCCGCCGACCTGCTGCATGACGTTGACCAGGCCGGAGGCGGCGCCGGAGTCCTTGGCGTCGACACCCTCCAGCGCTGCCGAGGTCAGCGGGACGAAGGCGAGCCCGTTGCCGAGGGCGAAGACGGTCAGCGGGCCGAGCAGCGAGCCGTAGCCGCTGGTCGCGTCGAGCTGGGTCAGCCACACCATGCCGAGCGTGGAGAAGGTGAGCCCCACGAGCATGAGCCGACGGCCGCCGAAGCGTTCGACGAGGAACCGCGCCGCGAGCTGCGAGGCGACGAAGACCGAGATGGGCATCGGCAGGAAGGCGAAGCCGGTCTTGAGGTCGCTGTAGCCGAGCACCCCGTGCAGGAACTGCGTGAGGAAGAAAAACATCCCCATCATCCCGGCGACCAGCAGCAGCCGGCCGACGTAGGCGCTGGCCCGCACCCGGTCGGCGAAGAGCCGCAGCGGGGTGATCGGCGACGCGGCGCGACGCTCGGTCACCACGAAGCCGGCGAGCAGCACGAGCCCTGCGGCGAAGGAGGCGATCGTCAGCGCATTGCCCCAGCCGTCGGAGGCCGCGTGGACGAAGCCGTAGACGAGCGCACCCATGCCGAGGGTGGAGGTGACGGCGCCGGTGACGTCGAAACGGCCGGGGGTGCGGGCGGTCCGCGGCAGCACCGGGAGCGCGGCGACGAGCAGGACGGCGCCGATCGGGACGTTCACGAAGAGCACCCAGCGCCAGGACGCCCACTCGCTGAGCATGCCGCCGGCGACGAGCCCGATGGCGGCCCCGCCGATGGAGACGGCGGTGTACCAGCCGAGGGCGCGGGTGCGCTCGCGGGCGCCGGTGAACATGGTCATCAGCAGGGCGAGGGCAGCCGGCGAGGCGAGGGCCCCACCGATGCCCTGGATGGCACGGGCCACGAGGAGCTGTCCGGCCGTCTGGGCGAAGCCGCCGGCCAGCGAGGCGGCGGTGAAGAGCCCGATACCGGTGAGGAAGACCTGGCGGCGGCCGAGGATGTCGCCGGCGCGGGCGCCGAGCAGCAGCAGTCCGCCGAAGGTGAGGGTGTAGGCGTTGATCACCCAGGAGAGGCCGGCCGCGGAGAAGCCGAGGTCGGTGCGGATGTCCGGCAGGGCGATGTTCACGATCGTGGCGTCCAGCACCACCATCAGCTGGCAGACCAGGATGACGGCGAGGACGACGGCGTTGCTCGCCGCGCCGCGCGGGCCGGCCGAGCGGCGGGTGAGCCGGGGCAGGCGGCGGACGGGGTAGCCCCGGGTGAGGGCGGGTCGTACGTCAGGAGTGGTTGGGGTCGATGTCTCGATGGATGTGGTCACGAGCGAACCTCGACATCAGGTAGTAGCATCAGGAAACGGATGGATCCTCCGGTACGACAAACGATACGGAGGGCCCCTCCGTTTCCGCAAGTCCATTTCTGGAGGTCGGCGTGTCGCAGGCAGTGGAGCCCGCGGTGGAGCAGGCGGCGGCAGCCCCCGACACGGGGGAGGGCAAGGCGGCCAAGCCGTTGCGTGCGGATGCCGCGCGCAACCGTGAGCTGCTGATCGCCACGGCCGCGCAGGCCTTCGAGGAGCGTGGCGCGGAGGCCCCGCTGGAGGAGATCGCCAAGCGCGCCGGAGTCGGTATCGGCACGCTCTACCGGCACTTCCCGACGCGGGACGCGCTGCTCGAGGCGGTGTACCGGCGCGAGGTGGAGACGCTCTGCGACGGCGTGCAGCAGCTGCGTGAGAAGCATGAGCCTGTCGAGGCGCTCGCGCAGTGGATGCGACAGTTCGTCGTCTACGTGGCCCGCAAGCGGGGCATGGCGCAAGCTCTCAAGTCCGCTCTCGGTCCGGAGAACACCCTCTTCGCCGACAGCCACGCCCGGATCCGTGAGGCGCTGGACGCGCTCGTCGGTGACGCCGTCGCCGCCGGTCAGGTGCGTGGCGACGTCGAGCCGCTGGATCTCATGCGCGCGCTCTCCGGGATCTGCATGGCTGCCGATCCCAGTGGCGGCAACGCCGCCACGACGCGGATCGTCGAGCTGCTGCTGGACGGCCTGCGGTACGGGGTGCCGACCGCGCGCTGAGCCCGAGCTGACCCCTGAGCGCCGCCGCTCGGGTCAGCTGTGCAGGGTGGCGCTCAGCTGCGCCGCCAACTCACCCGGGCAGCCGGCGCGTCGCGCGAACCGGATCCGGGCCCGGTGGGCGCCGCGGAGGTCCACCCAGCGGACGTCGACCCCGGTGGCGTCCAACTCCGCCAGCTCGGCGGCGATGATCTCGTCGGGGGCGATGCCCCGCAGGCCCGCGACGAAGTCTCGCAGCTGCGAGCCGTGACTGGCGTTGGTGTGCCGCAGGATCCGCTGCGCCGTGGGCCGCATCGGGTCGGGGACCGCCGCCGTCCAGGCGTCGAGGGGGACGGTCCGGTAACCGACCGGGCGGCCGTCGGGCTGATCGTGCTCGAGGACGACCGTGTGCACCAGCAGTCCCACGGCGACGACGCCCTCGGCCGGGTCCACCTCGGGGTCGGGTGCGGCCAGGACGGCCAGGTGGCCGCCGAGGACGAGCTGGGTCCACCCCGTGTGCGCACCGGCGGGGACGGCGAGCACGGCCCCCTGCCGGGCCCGGGCGGCGTCCACCAGCGCGGTGTCGGCCGGGACCACGAAGGTCGGACGGCCGCCGTCGTCGAAGAAGGTGGCGTCCTGCAGTGACGCGGCGGCGTCGGCCAGTCCGCGCACGTGCAGCGTCCCGCCCTCGGCCAGCGCGAGGATCTCCCGGGCGAGCAGCGCGTGGTCGCGGGAGCGCGCGGTGCCGATGCCGGTCATCCTGCGCTCCGGGCCACGAGCGACTCGGCCATCCCGGCGCGACGGGCGACATCGCCGACGAGGTGTCGGCAGACCGCTGCCACCTCGGCGCGGTCGACCCGGCGCATCATGCGCTCGCACGACTCGTCCGGGGCGATGTCGAGACCGAGATCGATGCTGAGCTCACGGCTCAGCCCGCGAACACTGCTCCTGCTGACCGGCACGGCGCCTCCTCGTTAGGTTAGGCAACCCTAACCCAGTCGGGCCGGCTCCGGAAGGTGCCCCGGCGCTGCCTACTGTGGAGTCATGTCGGGGCTGTTCCAGTGGGAGCCGGTGGCCGAGGACCCCGACGACGATCCGGACCGCGACTCGGACGACGCCCGTGACGGCGCTGACAGTGCCGATACTGCCGATACCTCCGCCGGGGAGCTCACCGATCCCGCTCGCCGCCGTCGGGTCCGCGCGCTCGTCATCGGCTGCGTCCTGGGCGCTGTCGTGATCGTCGTCGTGGCCGTGCTCGGAACCCTGGTGCTCTCCCGCGAGCTGGACAAGCACGACCGTTCCAAGGCCGACGTCATCCGGGCCACGTACGCCACGACCTACCAGCGCTGCCGGGCCGACGGTGGCGTCGAGTCGCGGTGCGAGCAGCAGGCTTCGCGCGCCTGCGTCGCCGACGACCGGTGGCGCGACAGCGACCCGCCCGAGGACCTCGTCCGGGCGTGCGACTTCAGCCGCGGTGCGGGGTGACCGCAGGCCGGCAGGTGATCACGAGGGCGAGGTGGTCGTCATGACGACCACGCTGCCCTCTCGATCACCACGCTGCGGCGCTACGTCGCGGGGCTGACGCCGCCCCGGTTCAGCCGAGGACGTCGGCGAGTGCCACCGCGTCGTAACCGTGCGCCTCGGCGACCGGGGCGTTGGTGAGCTGCCCCTCGTGCGTGTTGAGGCCGAGGGCCAACGCGGGATCCGAGCGCAGCGCGTCGCGCCAGCCGCGGTTGGCCAGCTCGACGGCGTAGGGCAGTGTCACGTTGGTGAGCGCGTAGGTGGAGGTGTGCGGCACCGCGCCGGGCATGTTGGCCACGCAGTAGAAGACCGAGTCGTGCACCCGGTAGGTGGGCTCGGCGTGGGTGGTGGGGCGCGAGTCCTCGAAGCAGCCGCCCTGGTCGATGGAGATGTCGACCAGCACCGAGCCGGGCTTCATCCGCGACACCAGCTCGTTGCTGACGATCGTCGGCGCCTTGGCGCCCGGAACGAGCACGGCGCCGATGACCAGATCGGCGTCCAGGACGGCCTTCTCGACCTCGTAGGCGTTCGAGGCGACGGTCTGGCAGTGGCCCTGGTAGATGGCGTCCATCTGCCGCAGCCGCGCGACGTTCTTGTCCAGCAGCACGACCTCGGCCTGCATGCCGAGGGCGATGGCGGCGGCGTTCTGACCCGAGACGCCGGCGCCGATGACGACGACCTTCGCGGCGTAGACGCCGGGGACGCCGCCCATGAGGGTGCCGCGGCCACCGCCCTGGCGCATCAGGTGGTACGCGCCGACCTGCGGTGCGATACGTCCCGCGACCTCGGACATCGGCGCGAGCAGCGGCAGCGAGTTGTCCGCCAGTTGCACCGTCTCGTAGGCGATGCCGGTGGTCCCGGCGGCCAGCAGCGCGTCGGTGCAGGGCTTGTCGGCGGCGAGGTGCAGGTAGGTGAAGAGCACCTGGTCCTTGCCGCGCAGCTGCATCCGCGGGTACTCCTCGGCGATGGGCTCCTTGACCTTGAGCACCATGTCCGCGCTGCCCCACACCTCGTCGGCGGTGGGGAGGATGCGCGCGCCCGCGGCGACGTAGACGTCGTCGGGGATCGAGGAGCCGACACCGGCGCCCTCTTCGATCACGACCTGATGGCCGTGCCGGACGAGCTCGTGCACGCCCGCCGGGGTGATGGCCACCCGGAACTCGTTGTTTTTGACCTCGCGAGGAACGCCGACCAGCATGCGACGAGGATGAAGGATGCGCGGTGACTCGACCAGAGGCATGACGAAGATTCTGTAATCTGCATCAATGAGCGTCGATCGTTCTCCACGGCCGGGTCTCGCGGCAGATGCTCCGAACATCCTTCGGGCCGAACGTGACCCGGTGCCCCTCGACGACACCGACCGGCGGCTGCTGCGACTGCTCGCCGCCGACGCCCGGATGCCGAACAACGCGCTGGCGGCTCGGGCCGGCATCGCCCCCTCCACCTGCCTGGGACGGATACGCGCCCTGCGGGAGCGAGGGGTGATCCGTGGCTATCACGCCGACATCGACCCCGCCGCGCTGGGCCGGCCGATCCAGGCCATGATCGCGGTCCGGCTGCAGGCCGGCGCCCGCGGTCACATCCCCGACTTCATGGCCCGCATCGCCGAGCTGCCGGAGGTCATCAACGTCTTCTTCCTCGGCGGCGCCGACGACTTCCACGTCCACATCGCCGCGCGCAGCAGCGAGAACCTGCGGGACTTCGTCGTGGTGAACCTCAGCGGCAACCCCGACGTGGCGCTCACCGAGACCAACCTGATCTTCGAGCACGTCCGGGCCGGGCTGACCCACTGAGCGGTTCGTCCGCTCGCGCGGCGGATGTCCGAGATGGACGTTTCGCGTTCATCGCCGGTTCAAAGCACGCTGACCCGGGAGTTGGCTGTGTCTCCGTAGCTTCGCCGACGTGGCTGCAGGGGACGGCTCGGACGGTGTCGCCGTCCGGGCGCGGGGGATCGGCAAGTGCTTCGGCGACGTCGTCGCGCTCGACGGGGTCGACCTCGACATCCCCGCCGGCAGCGTCCACGGCCTGATCGGACCCAACGGCGCGGGCAAGACGACGCTGCTCGGTCTGCTGTTGCACCTGGTGCAGCCGGACAGCGGGACGCTGCAGATCCTGGGCCAGCCCGCGAGCCGCACCCTCGACCTTCCCGCCGGTGTCGCGGGCTTCGTGGACGGACCCGGCCTCTACCCGTCACTGACCGCGCGACAGAACCTCGACACCGCCGTCCGGCTGCGCGGCGCGCGTCCCGACCGCGCGGCCGTCACCCGTGCCCTGGTCGAGGTGGGGCTGGCCGAGGTCGCCGACGATCGGGTGCGCGGCTTCTCGCTCGGCATGCGGCAGCGGCTGGGGCTCGCCGCCGCGCTGCTCGCCTCGCCCCGACTGCTGGTGCTCGACGAGCCGGCCAACGGCCTCGATCCCGCCGGCACCCGCAGCGTGTACCGGGTGCTGACGCGGCTGGCGGGCGAGGGGACGGCCGTCGTGCTCTCCGGCCACCGCATGGACGACTTGGCCTCGCTCTGCAGTGACGTCACCGTGCTCTGTGCCGGACGCGTCGTCTTCACCGGTCCGGTCGGCAAGCTCGCCGCCGAGATCGGCGAGCTGGACTACCGGCTGCGTACCTCCGACATCGCCGCCGCCCGTCGCGTCGCCGCCGCCGTGGGCGGCCTGCTGGTGCTCCCGGACGACGAGCTGCTGCAGCGCCGCGATCAGGAGGCACTGCTGGTCCGGGGCGCCGTCACCACCCTGGACGACCTGGTGGCGCGGCTGGTGGCCGAGCAGGTCGCCGTCCGCGAGTTCGCCCCGGTGATCTCGCCGCTGGAGGCGGCGTTCCTGGCCCTCACGCAGGACTCGCTGACGCCGAGCTCCCCGACCGGAGGTGGGCGATGACCGCCACGCTGTCCCGCCCGTCCAGCTCCGACCGGGCCGTGCCGGCACCAGCTGCGCTGCGGCACGCGCTGCGCTTCGAGATCGTCAAGCTGGCCTCGCAGTGGCGGCTGCGGCTCGTCGTCGCGCTCTGCGTGCTCGCTCCGGCGGGCTTCGTCGCGGTCGTGGCGCAGCAGAGCTCGCTGCCGGCCGACACCGTCTTCGGCCGCTGGATGGGTCAGAGCGGCTGGGCCGGTCCGCTGGTCGTGCTCGCCTTCGGCGGCAGCTGGGCGCTCCCGCTGCTCACCTCGCTGGTGGCCGGAGACATCTTCGCCGGCGAGGATCGCCTCGGCACCTGGCGGCATCTGCTCGTGGCGGTCCGGTCACCGCGCCGCATCTTCGCGGCCAAGGCGCTGGCCAGCCTCGGCACGATCGTCGTGCTGGTGGTGATAATCGCCGCGTCCAGCATCGCCGGCGGCCTGCTCGCTGTCGGTGATCAGCCGCTCGTCGGCCTGGACGGCCACCTGCTCGCCCCGGCCGAGGCCGCCGGCGCCGTGCTGCTGGCCTGGCTCTGCGCGCTGGCGCCCACCCTCGCCTTCGCCGCCATCGGCCTGCTCGGCTCCGTGCTCTTCGGCCGCTCGCCGATGGGTCTGGTCACGCCCGCGCTGCTGGCCGTCGCCCTCAACGTGGCGCAGCTGGTGCCGCTGCCGGCTGCTGTCCGGATCGCCCTGCCCGGCTACGCCTTCATCGGCTGGCGTGGCCTGTTCACCGCCCCCGCACAGACCCAGCCGCTGCTGATCGGCGTCGGGGTGAGCCTGGTCTGGACCGCCGTCGCGACCGCCGTCGCGTACGCCGTCTTCGTCCGGCGCGACTTCACCGGCGTGGCCCATGACGGTGTCGGTCGGCGTGGCCTCGTCGCGGCCTCCGCCACGCTGGTGGCGCTGCTCGCGGTGACGATCGGGGTGCTGACCGCGGCGACGCCCGCCGCCGGCTCGGGTCTCGGCCGTCGCGGGGTGGAGAGCTCGGTCGCCACCAGCTTCGGCCACCTGTACCGGCTGCAGGCGCGCGAGCTGCGCCGTCCCGACGTCACCGAAGCGCAGCTGCGCAGCCGGGCGAGCTGTGACAAGGGCGGCTCGCTCGTCGCCGACTCCGGGCCCGGCAACGACTGGCGCTGCGTGGTCAGCTGGCACATCCCCGGCGCCCGGGCGACCGGCTCGGCGATCTACCAGCTCGACCTCACCCCGGACGGCCGCTACGTCGCCGACGGCGACGGTCCGCAGTCGGTCAACGGCTTCTTCCCGGTGCGCACCGACACCGGTGACGTCCCCAACCCGCTCTGGCAGTTCGACGGCCTCGTCGACCTGCTGTCGCAGTCCTGACTCCCTGTCGAAGGAAGACGCATGCCCGTTCAGCGCCCCGTCCAGGTCGTCCGCCGCCGCCGGTCCCGCACCCGCCGTCGCTACGGCCGGCTGATCACCGCGGGCGCCGCCGCCCTCGTCCTCGCCGGTGGCGCGGTCGCGGCCGCCGACACGACGCGTTTCGGCGACAACCTCGTGGGTGCGCAGACCCGTGACGGCCTGCAGATCAGCAGCGACCAGATCCTCGCCCCGATCGGCCAGCGCCTCGTCACCAAGTTCGGCAAGATCATGGCGTCGTCGGTCAGCAGCGACGGCCGCTACCTCGCCGCGAGCAGCACCGACAAGTCGGTGACGCTGCAGATCTTCGATCTACGCAGCTACCAGCTGATCTGGACCGTCGGCACCGCGACCTTCGTCAACCAGAAGCTCTCCGACACCACCGTGGGGCAGGGTGCGCCGGTCTACTCGCCGGACGGGAAGTTCCTCTGGCTGCCGCAGCGGAAGGGCTTCACCCGCTTCGCCGTCAACGCCGACGGGACCCTCGGTACCGCGACCTCGGTGCCGCTCGCCTCGGCCGGGACGACCGCCGCCCTCCCCGGCAAGGCGGCGTTCTCGCCGGACGGTGCCACCCTCTACGCGCCCCTCAACGGACAGAACACGGTCGTGGCGCTCGACACCGCGACCGGCGCAGTCCGGCAGAGCTGGCAGGTGGGGATCGCGCCGCGGGAGGTCGCGCTGGTCGGCGGGACGCTGTACGTCAGCGACGAGGGCGGTCGCCGCGCGCTGCCGGGCGACACCACGATCAACTCCTACGGCACCGAGGTGCCGGCCGACCCGTACCTCGGGACCTCGACCACGGGCACCGTCAGCGTGATCGATCCGTCGCGGCCGGATGCCGAGGTCCGGTCGGTGCCGGTGGGGCTGCACCCCACGGCGCTCTTCTCGGCCGGGCGGGCGCTCTTCGTCACCAACACCACGGACGACTCGGTCTCGGTCATCGACACCCGCAGCGACCGGGTCGTCCAGACGATCGCCACGCGGCCCTGGGCGGCGTCGGCGGTCGGCTACGAGCCCACCGGCGTCGCCCTCACCGACGACGGCCGGTTGCTGGTCACGCTCGGCCGGGCCAACGCCGTCGCGGTGTACCGCTACTACGGCTCGCCGCAGCAGCCGGTGAGCCTGCTCGGTCTGCTGCCGACCGACTACTACCCGGCCGACGTGATCACCGCCGACGGTCGCGTCGTCGTCACCAACACTCGGGGCATCGACGCCCGCGGGCCCGAGCTGACCTTCGCCAAGGGCGCCGGGACGGTCCCGGCGACCGGCCACGGCACCCATGGCACCACCGCGTCACTGACCCGCTTCCGCCTCCCCGGCGACCGGGAGATCGCCCGAGACACCGCGACGGTCTTCCGCCAGAACGGCTGGGGCAGGCAGGACGTCCGGGAGACCCATGGCCGGCCCGTGGCGCCGGTGCCCGTGCCGAGACGCCTGGGGGACCCGTCGGTGATCAAGCACGTCTTCCTGCTCGTCAAGGAGAACCGCACCTACGACCAGGTCTACGGCGACATGACGCGCGGCAACGGCGACGCGTCATTGGCGCAGTTCGGCGCAAACGTGACGCCGAACCAGCACGCGCTCGCCACCCAGTTCGGGCTCTACGACAACACCTACGACATCGGCACCAACTCCGCCGAGGGTCACAACTGGCTGATGCAGGGCGACAACCCGGAGTACACGGAGTCCTCGGCCGGCGAGTACGAGCGCAGCTACGACACCGAGGACGACGTCCTGGGCCATCAGCGTTCGGGTTTCCTCTGGACGGCGGCGCAGAGCGCCGGCAACAGCGCGCGCAACTTCGGTGAGTTCACCCAGTTCGAGACCAAGCCCGCCGGCGCGACGTGGCAGAAGTACTACTGCGCGGCCCGCAGCGTGGACGCCGGCGGCGACCCGGCCCAGCTGACCGATCCGTCGCTGCAGCAGGACACCGAGTCGCCCATCCCGTCGCTCAACGCGATCACCGTCCACGAGTACCCGAAGTTCGACACCGCCATCCCGGACCTGTACCGCTACGGCATCTGGAAGCAGGATTTCGAGAAGAACGGCCCGGCGAACCTGAACATGCTCTGGCTCTCCAGCGACCACACCGGCGGCACCCCGGACCCGCGGGCGCAGGTGGCCGACGGCGACCTCGCGGTCGGCAAGATCGTCGACACGATCTCGCACTCGTCCTACTGGAAGAGCTCGGCGATCTTCGTCGTCGAGGACGACAGCCAGGACGGTGCCGACCATGTCGACGGTCACCGGGCACCGATCCAGATCATCAGCCCGTGGGCGCAGCACCACGCCGTCGACGACACGTACTACACGCAGCTGACCATGGTCCGCACCATCGAGCAGATCCTCGGCGCCCAGCCGCTGAACCAGAAGCTCGCGGCGGCGACCCCGATGACCTCGGCCTTCACCCGCAAGCCCGACCTCACGCCCTTCACCGCCGTGCCGAACCAGGTGCCGCTCACCGAGGGCGTCGCCGTCCCGCCGGCCTGCGGGGTCGACACCCTGGGTCGCACCGGCAGGGCCGCGACGGCGCTGCGGCGGCAACAGGCGACGATGCTCGAGGTTCCGGCGGCGCAGCAGCAGATCGCGCGGCAGTGGCAGGCTTGGCGATCACACCAGCGCTTCTCGGGCGCGACGGCGGTCCCGGACTATGCCAATCCCGAGCAGATGAACCGCTACACCTGGTATCAGGCGCACGAGTGGCGCCGGCCCTACCCGGGCGACGCGAGGATCTTTGCGCCGGACGAGGTACCGGGCGCCTACGTCCCCAGCCACAGCGACGGGGACTGACGGAGTCCGTGTCCCGGCCGGTCGGGCGACAGCTCGCCCGGCCGGGCTCAGGCCTTCGGCGCCGCGAAGACCTCGGCGGGGAAGGCCCCCGCCGCGACGATCTGACGCGTCAGCTGCTTACCGAGTTCACGCAGCCGCAGGGCTGCCGCCTCGCCGAGCGTGAGCCACGGCGTCTCGGACCGTCGGTCCGTGACCGTCTCGACCTCGGCGCGCAGGGCCCGGCCGGTCTCGGTGAGATCGCCGGCGGCGGTGAGCAGGCCACGCTCGGCCAGCACCGCGACCGCCGCCTGCCACTGCTCGTCGCTCCAACCGCGGGTCGTCTTGGCAGCGGTCACCGTGACACCGCGACCGGTCGCGGTGTGGGTCACCAGCGCCTCGAGCCCGGTCAGGCCGGCGCTGAGCAGCGCGGCGACGTGACCGTCGCCGCGGAACTCCCGCAGCAGCGTGATCGCGTGCCACAGCACCAGATGCGGCTGTTCCGGCCACGGCAACGAGGCGTGCCCGGCGAAGAGCGGTCGGCCGTCGACCGGCAGCCCCGCCGTCGCGGCCCGGGCGAGCTCGGCGGCCTCGGCCACCTCGGGCCCGGCGACCACGTCGTCACCGAGCAACCGCCGCCACGCCCGGTCGACGGCGCGGAGCCGGGCTGCGACGAGCGCATCGCAGGAGGCGAGCTCCCACGCCCGGGGGATCGCCCGGCCGACCGCCGCGGGGCTGAAGTTGTAGAAGGTCGCGGTGACAACCTCGGCCGCCACCGGCCCCATCGGCGCGGCTCGGCCGGCGAAGTAGTGGTACCGGGCCCGGTCGAGACCGGCGGCGGTGAACTCCTCGCCGGCTTCGGGCGCGAAATAGATGGCCGCGTGCAGCGAGTCCAGGGCGCGGTGGTGGCGGGCGGCTTCGCCGGCAGCGAGTTCGGAGGGCACGGACCGACCCTAGTGAGCCCTGCGGTGCGCCGCCGAAGCGCAGCGGTTGAACCGAAGCGCGCTCGTAGCCGTAGTGAGCCAATGTGATCGACACGATCGGCGGCCTGCCCGCCCACGTCCTGCTCATCCACGCCATCGTGGTGCTGGGCCCGCTGGGTGCCCTCTTCACGATCCTCTCCGCGGTGTGGCCCGCCGCCCGCCGCAAGCTCGGCTTCATCTCGCCGCTGACCTGTCTCGTGGTGGTGATCCTGACGCCGATCACCACCGAGGCGGGGGAGTGGTTGGAGGACCGGGTGACGCAGGGGCAGCAGAACAGCCCCTTCGCCGAGAAGATCGAGAAGCACGCCGACCTCGGTGACACCTTCCTGTGGTTCGCCGTCGGCCTGTTCGTCCTCTCCGCGGCGGTCTGGTGGATCGGACGCCGCACCGACGCGGCGACGGTCGAACCGGTCGCCGGCGGTGGGACGGCCACCGCCGTCCGGACGACGACCGTCCCGGTCGCCCTCGTCGTCGCGGTCCGCGTGCTGGCGGTCCTGGTCGCGATCGTCACCACCATCCAGCTGCTGCGTATCGGCGACTCCGGTGCGCGCGCGGTCTGGGGCCGCTGACGACCGCCGCCGTTCACCCGATGGTGGCGTGACGGTCACCTTTCGGGTGGAGCGTCCGGGTGTGCCCGCATCCCGCACCCTCCTCGCGTCCCTGACCACCGCTGCCGCGACGGCCGGCGTCCTCGCCGCCGTCGCCGCGACCGCCCCGGCGAGCGTCGCCACCCCCGAATCTCGTGGTTCGGCCGCGCAGGCCCGCCCCGACGTCTACTCCGTCCGTGCCGGCGCCGAGCTGCGGGTCGGCGGTGACGGCGTGCTCCGCAACGACCGGGGCGACCTCACCACCGTCGTCGACCACACCGCACCTGAGCACGGGACCCTCTCGCTGAACCCCGACGGCTCGTTCTCCTACGTCCCCGAGGACGGCTTCACCGGGACCGACACGTTCCGCTACACCACCACCGACGCCGTCCACCTGTACCGGACCGAGCTGCCCCCGCTGGCCACGATCGGCGGGGTGAAGATCACCGGCGGTGCCTATGGCTCGTCGCTGGCACCCGTGCCGGGTCACCGCGACCAGTTCTACGGCCTCACCGACCGTGGGCCCAATGTCGACGGCCCGAACGGGACCAAGGTCGAGGCCATCCCGGACTTCACGCCCGGCATCGGCAGGTTCCGTCTCGTCCGCGGCAAGGCCGAGCTGCTGCAGCACATCCCGCTGCGCGCCGGCGACGGCACGCCCTACAACGGCCAGGTCAACTGCGCGGCGAGCACGGGCGAGACCATCCTCGATCTGCAGGGCAACACGCTGCCGTGCACCGACACCGGCTACGACCCCGAAGGGCTCGTCGCCCTGCGCGACGGCACGTTCTGGGTCTCCGACGAGTACGGCCCCTTCATCACTCACTTCGACCGCACCGGCCGGCAGATCGGGCGGCTGAGCCCCTTCGACCACTCGCTGCCGCGCGAGCTCGCCAACCGGGTGCCGAACCGGGGCATGGAGGGGCTCACCGTCACCCCGGACGGCCGCACCCTCGTCGGGATCATGCAGTCGGCGCTGCAGCAGCCCGACCTCACCAAGAACGCCAAGAACGTCGCGCCGTTGCGCATCGTCACCGTCGACCTGCGCACCTTCGTGACGCACGAGTACCTGTACCTGCTCGACAACCCGGACAGCACCGGCACCGCGGTCAGCGAGATCACCGCGATCTCCGACCACGAGTTCCTCGTCGACGAGCGCGACGGCAAGGTCGAGCCGAACGCCAACAAGAAGATCTACAAGATCGAACTCGCCGGCGCGACGGACGTCGGTCCGGCGGCCGCCGTCAGCGGTGCCCGCTACGACGCCGGCAAGGGCGGGCTGCTGATCGGCGGCAAGACCATCGAGGCGCTCGTCGGCAAGGCCGACACCGCCACCGCGCAGCGGACGCTCGCCGCCGCCGGGATCGTCGTCGCGGCGAAGGCCCTCGACCTGGACGTCGCCGGTCTGGTGACCTCACTCGATCCCACTGGTGGCTTCTTCGGCCACGACAAGATCGAGGGCGTCGCCACCACCGACCGGGGCCGCACCCTGGTCATCGCCAACGACAACGACTTCGGCATCGACGGCGTGCAGCCGGGCCCCGACGGCACCGCGCCCACCCCACCGTTCGCGCTGCACGCCAAGACGCTGCCGAACGGTCAGCAGGACGACGGCGAGTACCTGGCCGTCGACACCACGCGCGTGGACCACCCGACGACCTCCACCACCGTCTCGATCCTGGTTCGGCCCGCGCGCTGACACCTCGCTGTATCGCCGGCACCGGTTCCGCAGCAGCGACGCGCGCGCCGTCCCGTCGACGTGCGGCCGTGGCGCCTCCTCGCTGTTGTCCCGGACAACGACGAAAAGCGGCCCCGTGTTCTGCACCCGAATACGGGTGCAGAACACGGGGCCGGAAAAGCGGATCGGCTGCGGTCGTCGACGACGATCGGGCGCGACCGCTCAGCCGCAGATAATCAGTCGCGATCGCTCAGCCGCAGACGGTCAGCCGCGGACGGTGCGGCGACCCCCGACGCGCATCCAGATGAGCAGCACGATGACGGCGCCGATGATCGAGCCGATGATGCCCGAGGGCTGGAAGAAGCCGTCGCTGGAGTCCTTGTGGAAGATCAGGTAGCCCAGGAAGCCGCCGACGAACGAGCCGATGATGCCGATGAGGATGGTCATCGGGATCGAGATGTCCTGCTTGCCCGGCACGAGCAGGCGGGCGACGGCACCGGCGATGAGGCCGATGACGATGAGGCTGATGATGAGTCCGAGCATGATGTGGTCCTTTCGTAGGGGCTGCGCGTCCGGCGAACGCGCGACCGGTGGGAACCGGTTGTTCTCGTGGTCACCGCGTCGGTGCCGTATGGACGCGGTCTACCCGCTTTGTCATTTCTTCATCGCGGCTGTTCTGCCCGAAGTCGGCGCAGGGATCCGACCGCCTCGACGGCGTCCGGTCGCCGCGTGGGGTCGGGGTCGATCAGGGCAGCGAGCAGGTCGTGCCAGGTCACCCGCTGCGCCACGGTCAGGCCGGAATGCCGCCGCAGTCGCGTCAGGGCCGTACCCGCCGTGCGTGAGCCCGTCACGGCCCGACGGGTCAGCACGCCGAGCAGGCTCGCGCCGAGGGCACGGATGTCGTCGGCCGGGTCGGGACGACCGGAGCAACGGCTTCCGACACCGAAATCGGTGAGCACGGTGCCGTCTTCGGCGTCACGACCCCAGTCGGCCGAGTTGGCGAAATCGCGCAGGAAAATGTTGCCCGGGTGCAGGCCGCCGTGCGCCGTGCCGCGGGCGTGCAGCGCCGCCAGCGTCGCGGCGACGCTCGCCCCCACCGCGGCGATCGTCGTGGGACGACACTCGACGGCGCCGGTCAACCGCAGCAGCGACAGGCCATGGACCACCTCGCGCACCACGAAGTCGTGGCGCGCCCCGGCCCCGGTTCGGTCGGTGCCGACTGGCCCATCGGTTGCGACCGTGCCGTCGGTGCCGGCGTCGAGGATGCGGCTCAGGCCCGCCGTCCACACCTGCGCCGCCGCTGCCACCCGCTCGTTGTCGACCGGATGGTCGAAGACCCGGACCGCCACGTCCCGCCGCAGCCGGACATCGTGCGCCGTGTAGACGGTGGAGGCCGGACCGCGACCGACGTAGGTCTCGAGGCGGTAGCGACCGTCACCCACCGTCCGCGGCGACTGCGCGACCGCCGTCGGGGCGGCCGTGACGGCGGTCAGATGCGCCGCCCGCGGACGACGCGCTCCTCGACGACCGGCGCGGCATCGTCGTGGACGGCGTGCGTGGACCGGCGCCGGGTCGACTGGTAGACCAGCTCGGCGAGCAGGCCGCCCGCGCCGACGATCATGAGGACGATGCCGACCGTCCGGAGGTCGACAGCCTGGATCGAGTCCTTGACCGCGAAGGCCAGGATCGCACCTGCGGCGATGAGGAAGAGGCTGGCTCCGATACGCATGACGATCTCCTTCTCGGGCCGGGCGCTGTCGCCCGGAGGTGGTGCCGTCATGCCCCCGATTCCTTCGCTTTTCACACCGTCGCGCGGACGACGAACGAGAAGACGCGTAACGTTTCGCGAGGCCCGGACGCTGACGTGGTGGAGGGTCAGGAGGAGACGATCGACGCAGCGGCGAACCGGACCAATCGGGCACCATCGAACGATGACGTCGAGCGCGCCGCGACCGGTGACGCCGACGCCTTCGGTCTCCTCTACGGCGACCTCCAGCCGCGCCTGCTGCGCTACGCGACGAGCCTGGTCGGCCAGGACGCCGACGACGTCTGTGCCGAGGCGTGGCTGCAGATCGCGCGGGACACCAGTCGCTTCAGTGGCGACCTCGACGCCTTCCGCGGTTGGACGGCACGGATCGTCCGCAACCGGGCCATGGACCACCTGCGGCGCTCGTCCCGGCGGGCCCGCCACGACAGCAGCGTCCTCGCCGTCCCGGATGTGGCCGGAGGCGACGACGTGGCGGCGGCGGCGATCGAGGCACTCACCACGGAACGAGCGGTGGCGATGATCGCGTCGCTGCCCCGCGAGCAGGCCGAGGCGGTGATGCTGCGCGCGGTCGTCGGGCTGGACGCGCGCCGCGCGGGCCAGGTGCTCGGCAAGAGCGCAGCCGCGGTGCGGGTGAGCGCGCACCGCGGACTCAAGGCCCTCGCCGTGCTGCTCGCCGAGGACAGCGTCGAGGAGGCCCCGTCATGAGCCCCGACAGACGCACGGCCGGCCCGGGTGATGCCGAGCTGCCGGTGACCGATCCCGCCGTCGCCCGCCTGATCGACGCCGCGAGCCGACCTGCCCCCGCGCCGGAGGCACCCGCCGAGGTCCTGGCCGCGTTCCGCTCGGCCGCTCCCGTGCCGGCGCCGCGTCGCCGCGCGGCCGCGGTCTGGCGTCGGGCCCTGGCCACGACGCTGGCCACCAAGCTCATCGCGCTCGGCCTCGCGGCGGCTGCGGCAGCCGCCACCGTCACCGCCGTCTCGCGGCATGACTCGCCGCCGCGGCCGGCCCCCTCGGTGACTGCGCCGTCGGGCCAGCCGAGCGATCGGCCGTCTCGTCCGGCCCCGAGCGAAGGCTCCGGGACTGCTTCGTCGCCGGTCTCGACCTCGGCCTCGACCCCGGCTACGACCTCGGCGCCGACCGCTGCCCCGAGCCCGAGGTCGTCCCCCTCGGTGGGGTCGTCGGCGGCCTCTGGCACCGCCTCCCGGTCGGCACGGGCGTCCGCCACGACCGGGAGGCCTGCGCCGACCGTGAGCTCGTCGGGTGCACCTGCGCCGCGGCCGACGTCGGCGACGACCCGGCCCACTCGGACCGTGGCTCCGGACGGCGCCCGAGCCGACGCCGACGGGCCGTCGGACGGGGACGGCCGGCATGCCCCCGACGACAGCGACGACGACGATGCCCGTGGCAACCGCGGCGACAACCGTGGCGACAACCGTGGCGACGAGGACGATCAGGGCGACGGCAACGACCAGGGTGATCGGAGCGGCGGCGATCAGGCCGACGGCGGCCGGTGAGCCCTCACCGCAGCTGCTCACCCAGCGCCCGGCCGAGGGCGCGGCCCGAGAGCCATGCCGACTCGACCCGCGGCTTTCCCTCGGGGCACCAGGAGTCGGTGCAGAGTCCCAGCGGCCGGCCCCGGTAGTCGAGCAGGCCGAAGGGCTCGTCACCGTGCGTGCCGGTCGGCTTGGCGAAGGTCCAGCGGTGGGCGTGCAGCCAGTCCGGGTCGTCGCTCAGCCGGAGCACCCGCTGCAGTGCCCGATGCACCGGTCGCCGCGCCTGCTGCGGGTCGTCGAGGTGCTCCCAGGCTCGCTCGGCGGAGCTGTGCGCGACGAGCACGGCCGCCCCGTCACCGCGCCGCGACCCGTCGTCGGCGAGGAAGGTCAGGTCCGGGTCGTCGTTGACAAAGGCCCCGTCGAAGTCGTCCCAGCAGCGCTGCGACCATCCCGCGGCCACCGCGATCACCGGTTCGTACTCGACCCACTCGACCGCGTCAGGGGCCAGGCGGGCCGCCTGCGGGTCGGGCATGGCCAGCACGACGGCGGCGTAGTCGTGATCCAGTGAGCCCAGCGTCTCCACCCGGTGGTCCGGCGTGACCACGGCCTCGGCCGGCAGCACATCCCGGACGAGGGCGCGCAGGCCGTCGGGGGCGCCGTAGCGCATCGGACCGGTGGTCTTCTCGGCGGAGTCGCCGCCCAGCACCGCGAAGGTGTCGGTCCACTCGCGCGCCAGCCCCCGCGCGATCCAGCTCGCAGTGACGTCGGCGAAGTCGTCGTCGGCGACGGTGAAGTAGCCGGCGCCCAGGTCGACGCGACGCTCGTGCACCCGCGGCGAGGACATCCGACCGCCGGGGGCGCGACCGCGGTCCAGCACCGTCACCTCGACCCCCGCGTCGACCAGCGCGCGAGCACAGGCCGCACCCGCCATCCCGGCTCCGACCACCGCGACCCGTGTAGACATGGCCTCACAGTAGATGCCGCACCCGCACCCGACGGAGGACCGCACGTGACGTACTCGCACCACGACGACATCCACATCGCCGCCCCGCCGGAGGCCGTCTACGCCGTCGTCTCGGACGTCACGCGGACCGGGGAGTGGAGCCCCGTCTGCGTCGGGTGCGAATGGGACGAGGGGGCCACCGGCGCGGTGGGCGACCACTTCACCGGACACAACCGCACGCCGGATCGCGAGTGGTCGACGCGGTCGCAGGTGACCGCCGCCGAACCCCCTCGCGAGTTCGCCTGGACCGTCGGTGCAGGCTGGGTCCACTGGCGTTACACCCTGGAGCCGGCCGAGGGCGGCACCCGGTTGACCGAGCACTGGGACTTCACGCAAGTCGGCCTGGAGCGCTTCGCCGAGCTCTACGGTGACGAGGCGCAGGCGCAGATCGACAACCGCGTCCGGGCAGCGCACGACGGCATCCCGGCGACGCTGGCCGCGATCAAGCGGATCGTCGAGGCCGGCTGACCCGCCGGCCCCCCGCCGTCAGAGCCACCGCCGGCCCCCGCGGTCAGCGTCGCCGCCGTCAGAGCCGCGCCCACGCCTCCGTGAGCACCGAGCGCAGGATCTGCTCGATCTCGTCGAACTCCGACTGGCCGATGGTTAGCGGCGGCGAGAGCTGGATGACCGGCTCGCCACGATCGTCGGCGCGGCAGTACAGGCCCGCCTCGAAGAGGGCTCGTGACAGGAATCCGCGCAGCAGCCGCTCGGACTCCTCGGCGGTGAACATCTCCTTGGTCTGCTTGTCCTTGACCATCTCGATGCCGTAGAAGAACCCGTCCCCGCGGACGTCGCCGACGATGGGGAGGTCGAGCAGCTTCTCCAGCGTGGCGCGGAAGGCGCCCTCATGCTGCAGCACGTGCTGGTTCAGACCCTCGCGCTCGAAGATGTCGAGGTTCTTCATGGCCACCGCGGCCGAGACCGGGTGCCCACCGAAGGTGAAGCCGTGCGGGAAGGTCGCGTCGCCGGTGAAGAAGGGCTCGGCGATGCGGTCGCTGATCACCGCGGCGCCGATGGGGGAGTACCCGCTCGTCATGCCCTTGGCGCAGGTGATGATGTCGGGCACGTAGCCGAACTTGTCGCAGGCGAACATGGTGCCGAGCCGGCCGAAGGCACAGATGACCTCGTCGGAGACCATGAGCACGTCGTGCCGGTCGCAGATTGCGCGGACCCGCTCAAAATACCCTGGCGGCGGCGGGAAGCAGCCTCCGGAGTTCTGCACCGGCTCGACGAAGACGGCGGCGACGGTGTCCGCTCCCTCCATGAGGATGGCGCGCTCGATGTCGTCGGCGGCCCACCGGCTGAAGGCCTCGAGGTCGTCGCCGTGCTCCGGCGCCCGGTAGAAGTTGGTGTTGGCGGCCTTGTGGGCGCCAGGGACCAGTGGCTCGAAGAACTTCTTGGCGTCCGGGATGCCGGTGATCGACAGCGCGCCCTGCGGGGTGCCGTGATAGGCGATGGACCGGCTGATGACCTTGTGCTTCATCGGCTTGCCGGTGAGCTTGAAGTACTGCTTGGCCAGCTTCCACGCCGTCTCGACCGCCTCGCCACCGCCGGTGGTGAAGAAGACCTTGTTCAGGTCGCCGGGCGCGTAGGAGGCGAGCCGGTCGGCGAGCTCGATCGCCGGCGGGTGCGCGTAGGACCAGAGCGGGAAGAAGGAGAGCTCGCGGGCCTGGTCGTAGGCGGCGCGGGCCAGCTCCTCGCGGCCGTGACCGGCCTGGACGACGAAGAGCCCGGCCAGGCCGTCGAGGTAGCTGCGTCCGGAGCTGTCGAAGACGCGGGCGCCCTCACCCCGGACGATGGTGGGCACCGGGGCCTGCGCGTAGGACGACATCCGGGTGAAGTGCAGCCAGAGGTGCTCGCGCGCCTTGGCCGATAGATCGCTCTCGTCATGGGCGACGCCGGCGGTGTCGATCGGGGTGGTGGTCATCTCGCTCCCCAGTTGTACGTCTGCTTGATCATCTTGAGGTAGACGTGGCACTCGGTCGAGACCACGCCCTTGACGGGCCGGATGCGCTCGTTGAGCAGTTCCAGCAGGTGGTCGTCGTTGCGGACGACGACCTCGGCGAGCAGGTCGAACGAGCCCGCGGTGATCACGATGTAGACGACCTCGTCGAAGTCGGCGAGGGCCTTGGCGACCTTCTGGATGTCGCCGGCGACCTTCACCGTGATCATGGCCTCGCGGGCGAAGCCGGTCATGGCCGGATCGGTCACCGCGACGATCTGCATGACACCGGCGTCGACCAGCTTCTGCACCCGCTGCCGCACGGCCGCCTCGGAGAGCCCCACTGCCTTGCCGATGGTGGCGTAGGGGCGCCGGCCGTCCTGCTGCAGCTGTTCGATGATCGCGCGGGAGATGTCGTCGAGCGGTGGCTGCTGCGCTGAAGTCACCGATTCACCCTCCAGAATTCGAAATTCGTTGTCGAGATGCTATCAGGCGACGGATTTCGTGTTCTGGACATCCGGATCCGGCACCATCGTCGGGGTCGACGCGTTGAGGGTCTCGCCGCGGAAGAAGGCGGGCAGCCCCCGCCGGGCCACCGCCATGAGGACGAGTCCGATCACGAAGGCACCGACCCCGATGAAGAAGACCGCACCGATGTGCCAGTGCGGCGGGAACGGCAGCGTCCACCCGGCGAAGCTCGCACTGACGTCGCTAGGCGCCAGCCATGCGTCCTTCACGCTCCAGATCAGCGCGAAGAACAGGATCACCCCGCCGAGGAAGGGGAAGAGCCCCTGGAAGACGAAGTTGCGCGGGCTGCTGGTGAGGTTGCGGCGGTAGTACCAGGCGCAGGTGAAGCCGGTCATGCCGTAGTAGAAGGCGATGAACATGCCGCAGGCCGTCACGCAGTCGGAGATGATGTAGCCGTTCGTGCTGAGGAAGTTCGTGCCGAGATAGAGCACCACGGAGGCGGCGCCGAACGTCACGGTGGAGACGGTGGGCGTCATGAACCGTGGATGAACCTTGGCGAAGGACTTTGGGATCGCCTTGTAGACCGCCATCGACAGCGTTGTGCGCGCGGTCGGCAGGATGGTCGTCTGCGTCGACGCCGCGGCCGAGGTCAGCACGAGGAAGAGCAGCAGGTGCACCATGGTGCTGCCGTAGGCACTGTCTCCGAAGACGGCGCGCCCCAGGGAGTCGAAGATGTCGCCGGTCCCGTTGGCGAGGCCGATGCCCTTGTCGCCGGTGCCGGCGAAGGCCTGGCTGCTCACGGTCAGCAGCGTGTAGGTCACCAGCAGCAGCAGTGTCGACAGAACGGCGGCGCGCCCCGGCGTCTTCTCCGGGTCCGCGGTCTCCTCGTTGACGGCGACCGCGCTGTCCCAGCCCCAGTAGATGAAGAGCATCAGCACCAGGCCGCGGATGAAGGCCGACACGTCCGTGACCTCGAACGGGTTGAACCAGGACAGCGACACGTGCGTCGCCTGCGGCCCCGCGGAGTTGTTAGCGACCTTCACCAGGGCGGTCACGGCGAAGATGATCAGCACGATGACCTCGAGGGCGAGGAAGATCTTCTGCAGCCACGCCGACAGCTCCACGCCGATGTAGCAGATCGTCGTCATGACGATGAGCCAGGTGATTCCGACGAGCAGCACCCAGGGGCTGGTCGGATCGCCGCCGATACCCTCGGCGTTGAAGAGCAGGAAGAGGTACTGGCCGGCGACCTGCGCCAGGCTCGCCATGACGAGCAGGTCGGCGGCGACGATGCCCCAGCCGCCCATCCATCCGGTCTTCGGCCCGAAGGCCCTGGTGGCCCAGGTGAAGGTGGTGCCGCAGTCCGGGTCGGCCTTGTTGAGCTCCTGGTAGCCGATGGCGACGAAGAACATCGGCACGAAGGCGAGGATGACGATGATCGGCGACTGGTTGCCGACGAAGACGACGATCAGCCCGAGGGTCGCGGCCAGGCTGTAGGCCGGCGCCGTGGAAGCCACCCCGATGACCACGCTCGACACGAGCCCGAGCGCGCCGGTCTTCAGCCCCTTGCCGGGGGGCCCGTTCGGGTCCTGCTTGTCCAGCAGCGTCACATCGTCCCCCAGGGTGCTCGTGATTCGGCGGTGGTGCGTTTATCGCAGCTCACAGTCTGATCGGCAAGGGTTTCCGGCGCGTAACTTCGCTTCGAGGCGTGGATTTCGTCGCGGATCTGTGGTTAGGGTCCGTCCATGCGCATCCTCATCCTCGGCGCGGGCGGGGTCGGTTCGGCCGCTGCCGGCATCCTGACCCGTCGCCCGTTCGCCACCGCCGTCGTCCTCGCCGACTACGACCGCCCGCGCGCCGAGCAGGTGGTGGCCAAGCTCGCCGACGAGCGCTTCACCGCAGCCGAGGTCGACGCCTCGGACGAGGAGGCGATCCGCGCGCTCATCCGCGAGACGAAGGTCGAGGTCGTCCTCGGCGCCACCGACCCGCGCTTCACGATGCCCATCTTCCGGGCGGCGCTTGCCGAGAAGATCCACTACCTGGACATGGCGATGTCGCTGTCGGTCCCGCACCCGGACGAGCCGCACGCCAAGACCGGGGTGAAGCTCGGCGACGAGCAGTTCGCCCTCGCCGCCGACTGGGAGGCCGCCGGCAAGCTGGCGCTCGTCGGCATCGGCGTGGAGCCCGGGCTCTCCGACGTCTTCGCCCGCTACGCCGCCGACCACCTCTTCAGCGAGATCGACGAGCTCGGCGTCCGTGACGGCGCGAACCTGGAGGTCTCCGGGTACGAGTTCGCGCCGTCCTTCTCGATCTGGACGACGCTCGAGGAGTGCCTCAACCCGCCCGTCATCTACGAGAAGGACCGCGGCTGGTACACCACGGCTCCGTTCAGCGAGCCGGAGGTCTTCGACTTCCCCGAGGGCATCGGCCCGGTCGAGTGCGTCAACGTCGAGCACGAGGAGGTGCTGCTCATGCCCCGCTGGGTCGACGCCAAGCGGGTCACCTTCAAGTACGGCCTGGGTGACGAGTTCATCGAGGTGCTCAAGACACTGCGCAAGCTCGGCCTGGACCGCACCTCGCCGGTGCTGGTGGACGGCCGTGTCGTGGACGACGCGGTCACCGGTGTCGACGGCGTCGTGGACGTCACCGTGAGCCCGCGTGACGTCGTCGCCGCCTGCCTGCCCGACCCCGCCACGCTGGGGGAGAAGATGACGGGCAAGACCTGTGCCGGGCTCTGGGTGACCGGCACCGGCAAGGACGGCAACCCCCGCTCCACGTACCTGTACCACGTGGTCGACAACGAGTGGTCGATGCGTGAGTACGGCTCGCAGGCCGTCGTCTGGCAGACCGCCGTCAACCCGGTCGTCGCCCTGGAACTCATCGCGACCGGGGTCTGGAGCGGCGCCGGCGTCCTCGGCCCCGAGGCCCTCGACGCCGTGCCGTTCCTCGACCTGCTCGCCGGCGAGTACGGCTCACCCTGGGGACAGCAGGAACTCGCTCCCTGACCGGTGTCGAGTGGGCACTTCGCCCGCTGAGTGGGCAGTTGTAGCCGCCCACTCACCGGGTGAACTGCCCACTCAACCGGCTGGGTCGGGGCGGCGCAGGGCCGCGGCCCGGACGGCGCGGGCGACGACCTCGACCGCCGGGTCCGCGCGGTCGGGCAGCCGGACGAGACGCAGCGCCCGCCGGTGCTCGGGGCCGGCGTCACTGACCCGGACGACGGTGACGCCCACCGGGACGAGCGGGGCCAGGTTGGGCGGGATCGTGGTCGCCCCCGCACCCGCGGCGACGAGGCGCAGCTTGGTCAACCAGTCCCGGGCGACGTGCGCGACCCGCGGGCGGGGCGTCCCCGGCCACACCCCGAGAAGGGGATCACCGCCGGTCCCGGGGCTCGCGATCCAGTCCAGGTCGCGCAGCTGCGCACTGGTGACCTCGGCCCGGTCGCCGAGTGGGCCGCGACCGGGGACGGCGACCAGCAGCTCGTTCTCGTCCAGCTGCCGGACGGCGAGGCGGGGCAGCTCGTCGTCCGGTGGCGGGTGGGGCGGCCGGGACGTCACGACCGCGAGATCTAGGGTGCCGGTCCGGACGGCCCGCACCAGCGACGGTGTCGTGCCCTCGCGGGTCCGCAGGTCGATGCCGGGATGGTGGCGCCGGACCGTGTGGACGACCGCGGGCAGCAGTGCCGCGCCCGCGCTGACGTAGACACCGAGCCGCACGGGTACGGCGTCGTCGCCCGCCGCGTGCAGCTCCCGGTCGGCGGCGTCGAGGGCGTCCAGCACGGTGCGCCCGTGCCGGAGCAGGACGACGCCCGCGCCGGTCAGTCGTGCGCCGTCCGGTCGGCGCTGCAGCAACTGCGCGCCGGCATCACGCTCCAGCGCGGCGATCTGCCGGGACACCGCCGACTGCGTGTAGCCGAGTGCCCCCGCCGCCGCGGTGAAACTGCCCCGGTCGGCGATCTCGCGCAGGACGCGCAGCGACGACAGCGTGAGGTCCATGCCTATAACGCATAGCAGAGATGCGGTTGTCTCGTTGGCCGCATGACAACTGCGTTCGTAGCGTCGAGGGCGAACACGTCACCCACGCAGAGGAGAACGACCGTGCGCGCCGCCGTCCTGACCGGGTTCGGACACCTGCTGGAGATCCGTGAGCTGCCCGACCCCGAGCCGGGGCCGGGCCGGGCGGTCGTGGAGGTCCTGGCCGCCTGCGTCCTGCCCTACGCGGCCGAGGTCTTCGACGGCAGCCGCCGCTACCCACTGGAACTCCCGGTCGTCCCCGGCGTCGGTGCGATCGGCCGTGTGCTGGGGTCGGGGCCCGACACCACCTCGCTGCAGCCGGGCCAGCTGGTGTGGTGCGACCCGACGGTCAGCTCGCGCGACGGCGGCCCCACCCCCGACATCACGCTGCAGGGCTGGAGCTCGCGGGGCGAGGGCGGCCTGCGGCTGTCACGCCATTTCCACGACGGCTCGTTCGCCGAGCGGATGGCCGTCCCGCCGGAGAACCTCGTCCCGCTCGGGTCGGCGGACCTCGCGCCGACCGGCCCGGCCCCGTGGGCCGCGCTGACCGTCGCGCTCGTGCCGTACAGCGGGCTGCGGGCGGCCGGGCTGCACGCCGGCGAGACCGTGCTGATCAGCGGGGCCACCGGCAACTTCGGCGGTACCGGCGTCGCCGTCGCCCTCGCGATGGGGGCGGCCGCCGTGGTGACCCCCGGCCGGAACCGGGCGGTGCTCGCCGAGCTGCACGACCGGTTCGGTGACCGGGTGCGGCCGGTGCCGCTGTCCGGTGACGCCGAGGCCGACACGGCGGCGATGGTGGCCGCGGCCGGGCCGGTGGACGTCGCCCTCGACCTGCTGCCGCCCGAGGCGCCCGCGGCCGCGGCTCGCGCGGCGGTGATGGCCGTCCGACCGGGTGGCCGCGCCGTGCTGATGGGCGGGGTCGGCATGCTCGGCGGCGACGACCTGGCGCTGCCCTACCCGTGGCTGATGCGCAACGGCGTCACCGTGCGGGGGCAGTGGATGGGTGAACCGCAGGCGGGCGCACCGCTGATCGCCCTCGTCCGTGCCGGGCTGCTGGACCTGTCGCGCGAGACGGTGACGTGCTTCGGCCTGGACGAGGTGAACGACGCCGTCCGGCACGCCGCGCGTGAATCGGGGCCGTTCCGCCGCACGGTGCTGCTGCCGGGCTCCTGACGGACGCGGCCCGCGTGACCCGGCGGGGTTCGGCTACTTCCGCCAGGCGTTCTTGCGGCGGTTGCGGTCCCACAGCAGCATGATGAACAGCCCGATGGCCGAGAGCCCGAGGAAGAGCACGCCCTGCAGGTTGTAGTGCGTGGAGGTCATCATCAGCAGCAGGATGACGATGGTGACCCAGCCGCCGATACGGGCGCCGCGGCCCCACTCGCCGTGCCAGCCCCAGTCCTCGGGGTGCTCGGTGGGGTGGTCGTGCCTGTAGTCGTCGGGCAGGGCGAGGTCGCGCTGCTCGCTGCCGGGCTTAAGGGCCACGCTCGTGCTCCTGTCGGGACGGCCTTACCGGGACGGGGTCCATTCTGGCACCCCGCCGGATCGCTACCGTGATCGCATGCGCATCACCGGTACCGGCCACGCCAGCGTCCTCATCGAGACCGCGCACGGCAGCGTCCTCACCGACCCGTGGGTGAACCCCGCGTACTTCGGCTCCTGGTTCCCCTTCCCCGACAACTCGGGGCTGGACTGGGACACGCTCGGCAACGCCGACTACCTCTTCGTCTCGCACCTGCACCGCGATCACTTCGATCCCGAGCACCTGCGCAAACACATCAGCAAGAAGACGACGGTGCTGCTGCCGGAATACCCGACCTCCGAACTCGAGGATGCGCTGCGCGACTGCGGCTTCACCTCGTTCGTGAAGCCGGCCTCCGGCGACGTGGTGGATCTCGACGGCCTGCAGGTCATGATCCAGGCGCTGACCTCGCCCACCGACGGTCCGATCGGCGACTCGTCGCTGTGGCTCTACGACGGGCAGTACCGGGTCCTGAACCAGAACGATGCCCGCCCCTCGGAGCTGTCGGAGTTCCGCGAGCTCGGCCCGGTCGACGCGTATCTGATTCAGTTCAGCGGCGCGATCTGGTTTCCGATGGTCTACGAGCTGCCGCAGCGGGCGAAGGCCGCGATGGGGCAGACCAAGCGGGAGCGGCAGTTCGACCGCACGCTGCGCTACATCGAGGAGCTGGACGCGAAGTACGTCTTCCCGACAGCCGGGCCGCCCTGTTTCCTCGACGAGGAGCTCTGGGGCTTCAACGACATCTTCGGCGACGAGTCGAACATCTTCCCCGACCAGACCGTCTACCTGGACTGGATGCAGTCCAAGGGCCACGACGAGGGACGCCTGCTGCTCCCCGGCTCGGTGGCCTCGGTCGACGAGCCCGGCTGCCCGGTCGTTCACCCCTACGAGCCGGAGACGATCTACGCCTCGAACGAGACCAAGGCCGCCTACCTGCGCGACATGCAGGCCCGGCGCCAGCCCGAGGTCGAGGCGGCGAAGGCGACGTGGGCGCATCCGGAGATCGACATCCTCGCTGAGCTGCAGCAGTGGTTCACGCCGCTGCTGACCGAATCGGTGCACATCGCCAAGGGCATCGACGGGGGAGTGCGGTTCACCCTCGAGGACGCCGACCGCGGTGACGTCGACCTGCTCATCGACTTCGTCGGACGCGAGGTCCGCGAGTACACCGACGAGAAGGTCCGCTACCGGTTCCGGACCCGCCGGGCCTATGTCGAGCAGCTCATCGCCGAGCACGAGATCGACTGGGTGAACTCGCTGTTCCTCTCCTGCCGGTTCTCCGCCCAGCGCATCGGCCCGTACAACGAGTTCGTCTACGTCTTCTTCAAGTGCCTCTCCGAGGAGCGGCTCAACTACGCCGAGGGCTGGTTCCTGGAGCAGAACGAGGCCTCGGCCAACGAGACGATCACGCTGGGCGGCTGGGAGATGCAGCGCCGCTGCCCGCACCTCAAGGCGGACCTGTCGCGCTTCGGCGTCGTCGAGGACGGCGTGATGACCTGCCAGCTGCACGGGTGGAAGTGGAAGCTCGCCACCGGCAAGTGCCTCACCTCGGTCGGCCACGACCTGCGCTGCGCCCCCGAGGGTGAGCCGCTGCCCGGTGCCGAGCCCGCCGTCCCCCACGACCCGGAGTCGGCCCGGCCGCACTCGGGACACCACGAATCCGAGGCCGAGTCCGTCTGACCTCGGCACCCGCGCTGTCCCGAACCCCCGGCCTCACCCTCATGATCAACAGGCCGTTCTGGTCGCTCCGCCCGACCGAAACCGCCTCTTGATCACGGGTCGGACGGGGTCGAGGGTCCGGGTCCGACAGAGTCCGACAGGACTGTCGGAGGAGCTCATTAAGTTGCGAGTGTGCCCCGCCCGACGCGCTGGACCGAGTCCGAGCTTCGCGATGCCGTCAGCATGAGCCGCACGCTGGGCGAGGTCGCCAGGCGGCTCGATCTGTCGGTCGGGGGCGGCACGTACGCATCCTTGCGTCGCCACATCGCACGGCTGGGGCTCGACGCCGGCCACATCGCGGCCCCGGTCTCCGGCAGGCCGGCGCCTCGGCGGTCGTGGACGGACGACGATCTCGCTCAAGTTGTGGCCACGAGCATGACGATGGCCGAGGTCCATCGTCGACTCGGCTATCGCCCGAGCGGGGGCACGCACCGACTGCTGATCGCACACATCCGTCGCCTCGGGCTCGACACGGCGCACTTCCGGGGACAGGCCTGGTCTCGCGGCGTCGCCACCGGCCGGGGTTTCGCCGCGATGCCGCTGGACGACATCCTGGTCCAGAACTCGACGTACTCGAACAGCGCCGGGCTACGGCGTCGCCTGATCGCCGCCGGGCTGAAACAGCCGCGCTGCGAGACCTGCGGATTGGACACCTGGTGCGGCAAGCCGATGGCGCTGCAACTCGATCATCGCAACGGCGATCCGACCGACAACCGGCTCGGCAACCTTCGTATCCTGTGTCCCAACTGCCACGCCCAGACCGCTACCTGGTGCGGCGGCAATCGGAGCCGGCGTACTCCAACTGGGTAGAGAGACCAGGTTTAGGTCCTGGACAGTGCGGGTTCGAATCCCGCCGCCGGCACTTCACAGCGACGCTGTACGCGCCGTGTTCGGTCGTGCACACTTGATCCACCCCCCCGTAAGCCAGACGAACGCGAGCCCCCGATGCGACGTCCCGCCCTCTCGTGCTGCGCGCTGTCGGCAGCCGCACTGCTGACCGTCGGCCTGGTCCAGGCCGGACCCGTGGCGCCTCCGGCCGAGGCGAGGGCCGCGAGCGCCCGGACCAGCACGACCACGCTGGCACCGGGCGTCACGCTGACGCACTCGCTGCTGCAGTACCAGGGCGCGCAGCGCATCTGGACGCTCCGGGTCCGCCTCGACGCCCACACCCGGCTGCAGGCGGCGAGCCCGGGCAATGTCATCGGTGCGCCCCGGCTGACCGGGCTGGCCCTGGCCCGGCAGGAGAAGGCCGTCGCCGGCATCAACGGCGACACCTTCTACTTCTTCGACCCGGCGGCGGTCCCGCGCGGCGGACTGAGTCGCGACGGCCGCATCCTGAAGTCGGCCCTGGTCGGCAAGAACGCCGTGCTCTACGTGACCAAGGACGGCCGCGCCGCCGTCGGCAACCCCGGCTTCCACGGGAAGGTCTACGCCACCGACGCCCGAGGCAAGGCGCGCAGCTACAAGATCACCTCGGTCAACTCGATCGAGAACGCCGAGAACGGCGGGATGACCCTGGTCGATCCGTTGCAGTTGAGCTCGTCGCTGCAGAAGCCGCCGGGGCCGAAGCACACCTGCGCCGTCGTCCGGCTCACCGACCTCGGCTCGAGCCGCTACCGGGTCGGGACGATCGCCTACAGCGAGAAGCGGTTCACCCGCGCCGGCCGCGGCACCCACGCGCTCATCTCCTGCGCGGGAGCGACCAAGACCTGGATCCGCAGCGCCCTGGTCCGTGGCAGCACGATCACCGCCTCGGCCGGCTACAGCGTCCCCGGCATCACCACTCTGCTCAGCGGAGCACGGCAGCTCGTCCGCAACGGCAAGCGCTACGACGACCGGACCGGGATCAACGTCTACGGGAACAAGAAGAAGCCCGAGACCTTCGGCTGCGTGCTGGGCGATCGCCGCACGCTCCTCCTCGGGGTGGTCGAGGGTGACCGGCCCGGCCGCGCCGGCATGACGTACGCAACCCTCACCTCCTACCTGCTGGCCCGCCGCTGCTCCTCGGCGCTGGTCTTCGACGGCAGCGGCTCCAGCACCCTGGTGGCCAAGCGGCCGGGCAAGGCGCTCGCAGTGCAGAACCTCATGACGGCGCCCGGCGGGGTGCGCAAGCTGGTGAACGGGCTCTTCGTCGTCCGGCGCTGACCGTCAGCACGGACGGTAAGAGCCTCAGCGGCTCCCGGTCAGGGCACCGGCATCGAGGTCGCCGAAGAGGACGAGCAGAGCCCGCTTCCAGCGTCGCAGCAGCAGTTGTCGTCCGCCGTCGACCCCGCCGGCTCCGGTGAGGATGGTCGACAGCGACAGTCCGGTGAGCAGGTCGACGGTGAACTGGACCAGGGTGCTCGCCCGTCGGTCACCGGCGAAGTCCTCACCCAGCACGCCGAGCAGGGTCTCCCGGATGCTGTCGAAGAGTCCGGCCTCCACCGGGGCCAAGGCCGCCTGCAGCTCCGGCTCGGTGCGAGCGGCCACCCAGAGCTCCAGGCCCGCGAAGAACGCAGGACTGTTGAGGTCGCGCCAGGCGAGGTCCACCAGGGCGTCCACCACGACGTCGAGCCGTCGCGGCCCGGTGGCCAACTGCGCTGCCTCGCGACGCCAGAGGGCGGCACGCTGCTTGGCGATGTGACCGACGGCGGCGACGAGCAGGGCGGTCTTGGTGGGGAAGTGGTGCAGCAGCGTGCCGCGGGCGACGTCGGCCCGGTCGAGGACCTCGCCGACCGTGGTCCCGGCGTAGCCGCGCTCGACCAGGCAGGCCAGCGTCGCGTCGAGCAGCAGCGCGCGAGTACCTTCCCGGCGCTGCTGCTGGGTTCGACGCATCTTGTTACCGTACGCGATGACGGTTTATGACGTCGACCAGAGGAGATCCGTGACCGCCGAGAGCACCCCAGACCGGACGTCCGCCGCCGAGAGGTCCCTCCCGGTCGAGGCCGCCGCGGTGACGGCAATCCTGCGGGACACCGGCCGGTGGGCCGACTGGCTGCCACTGCACGCCGCCTGGAGCACACCGCCCGGCGCGGCCACGGTCGGTGCCGAGTTCGTGCAGCAGGTCAAGATCATGGGCATCCCCGCCGAGGTCGAGTGGCGGGTGACTGCCCTGGACGAGACCGCGATGCGCTGGCGTGGGAGCAGCCGGGTCGGCGTCGGGATGGACCTCGCCGTCACCGTCACGCCGGATCGGGCCGGAGTCCTGCTGCGGGTGGAGCTGGGTCTGCGCGGCGACGCGGTGCGCGGCCCGATGGGCGCGAGCGTCATGGCGGCGGTGGACGACGCCGTCAGCACCGCGCTCGCCGACCTCGCCGGTCTCAGCGCGGGCCGCCGGACCCGGCGCGTCACCACCGGACCGGTACGCCACCGGCGCACCGGGACCGATCTCGACCCGCGCACCCCGGTCGTCGTCGGTGTCGGCCAGGTGACGCAGCGCGAGCCGGACGTCACCGGCGATCCCGTCACCCTCAGCGTCCGCGCCCTGCGCGCGGCGGCCGAGGACGCCGGGGCTCAGGACGACCTGCTCGCGGCGGCCGACGCCGTCTACGCCGTGGCCTCCACCTCCTGGACCTACGACGACCAGGCGGCGCGGGTGGCGGCGGCAGTCGGCGCCGACCCCGCTGAGACCGTCGTCTCCGCGCGCTTCGGTGGCGACGGTGGCCAGCTCAGCGTGAACGATGCGGCCGACGCCATCGCCGCCGGGCGGGCCGAGGTCGTCCTCGTCAGCGGCGCGGAGGCCGGCGCCACCCTGGCCGCACTGCAGCGACGGGGCGAGACGCCGCCGTGGCCCGCCAAGGACGAGAGCGTCGCGCCGAGCCGGGTGATAGGCGACGAGCGCGAGGCCAGCAACGACGCGGAGTCCGCCGCTGGGCTCGGACAGCCCAAGTTCATGTACGCCCTGATCGAGACGGCCATCCGGGGCCAGCGGGGTGCCACCGCCGCCGAGCACGACGTCCGCATCGCCGAGCTCTGGAGCCGGTTCGCCGACGTGGCGGCAGCGAACCCGCATGCCTGGCAGCCGCAGCGGCGCACCGCCGAGCAGATCGCGGCCACCGGGCCGGAGAACCGGATGATCGCCACGCCGTATCGCAAGCTGATGTGCGCGAACCTGCAGGTGGACCTCGCCGCGGGTCTGATCCTCTGCAGTGTCGCCGCCGCCGAGGCCGCGGGAGTCCCGCAGGACCGCTGGGTCTTCGTCCACGCCGGCGCGGCCGCGCAGGACGACTGGTTCGTCTCGGAGCGAGCGGATCTCACCGCCTCCCCGGCGATCCGCGCCATCGGCGACGCCGCGCTCGCCCACGCCGGGATCACCGTCGAGGAGGTCGAGCACGTCGACCTCTACGCCTGCTTCCCGTCCGCGGTCGAGATCGGCGCGGCCGCGCTGCGGCTTGCGGTCGACGACCCGAACCGTCCGCTGACGGTGACCGGCGGTCTCACCTTCGGCGGTGGCCCCGGGAACAACTACGGCACGCACGCGGTGGCGAATCTGGTGCAGCGGTTGCGTGACGAGCCCGACGCCTACGGTCTGACGACCTCGCTGGGCTGGTTCCTCACCAAGCACGCGATCGGGGTCTACTCGGCGCGACCGCCCGCACGGCAGTATCGCCACCTGCATCCGGCGGTACCGCTGCCCACCGCGCGCCGCGTGCTCTCCGCCTACACCGGCCCGGCCGTCGTCGAGGCCTGGACGGTCGCCTACGACCGGGACGACGAGCCGACCGCGGCGACCGTCAGCGTCCTCACGCCCTCCGGTGACCGGGCGCTGCTGCGGGTCGTCCGGCCCGACCTGGTGCAGCTGCTGCTGGGGCAGGACCCGCTGCACCGTCCGGTCACGGTCACCGGACGCGACGACTTTGCCCTCGCCGGTGGCGATCGGGTCGAACTGCCCGCGGCACCGGCGGCGCCCGTCCTCGTCGAGCGCCGGGACGGCATCGCGGTCATCACGCTCAATCGGCCGGAGGTCCGCAACGCCATCGACCCGCGGACCGCCCTGCTGCTGGAACGCGCCGTGGACGACATCGACGCCGACGACGACATCCGGGTCGCCGTCCTCACCGGGGCGGGCGGCTACTTCAGTGCCGGTATGGATCTCCGGGCGGGCAGCCGTGGCGAGTTCCCGTTCTCGCTGCGGCGCGGTCTGCTCGGCCTCACCGAGCGGCCACCACGCACCCCGCTCATCGCGGCGGTCGAGGGGCCCGCGCTCGCCGGTGGCTGCGAGCTCGCCCTCGCAGCCGACCTCATCGTCGCCTCCGCGCAGGCGCAGTTCGGGCTCCCCGAGCCGCGGCGCGGTCTCGTCGCCGCAGCCGGGGGAGTGCTGCGGCTCGCGCAGCGGCTGCCTCGCGCGCTCGCCCTGGAAATGGTCCTCACCGGCGATCCGATCAGCGCCGAGCGTGCCGCCGCCATCGGACTCGTCAACCGCGTGGTGACGCCCGGCGCCGCGCTGGCGGCGGCGCTCGACCTGGCGGGACGTATCGCTGCCAACGCGCCGCTGTCGGTCGCGCTGAGCAAACGCATCGTGGACGAGAGCGGTGACTGGCCGACCGACGAGTCCTTCGCCCGGCAGAACAACATCGCCGCACCAGCCCTCGGTTCACGCGATGCCGCAGAAGGCATGCGCGCCTTCGTCGAGAAGCGACCACCGGTGTGGAGCGGCAGGTAGGTAGCGCACATCGATTCGGCCGACCCGATGGGTTGATCACGCGGTCGCGCGAAAGGGATGGTGCGGACGCCGCGTCCGATTGCCGCAAAGTATTGCAACCGGACTGAACCGGCCCTATGGTCTCGTCTACTCGTCATATCGCCCCCGGGCGCGTCTGTCACGACCGTCGACTCTCGACGTCCGCCTCCATGTTCTTCGTTTCGCAGTCAGGAATGGGCAGATTCCTGCGCCCATGTTCCTGTCTGCTATTCCCGTCTGTCCGACGAAAGGCTCGGTAAAAATGCCACTGCTGACGCCGGAGGTGCTCGACAAGAGCCCGTCCAAGGACGTTCAGATCGCGATGTCCAAAGACCTGCGTGCCATTGCCAAGACCATGAACGGCAAAGGTCTCTGGTTCGTCGCGGCGGCTGATATCGCTTTGTCGGACAAGAAGACAGTGTCCCTGTTCCTGGTCTCGAAGAACGAGACCGAGGCGAAGGCCTGGCACGCCACGCTGAAGGGCAAGAAGCCGCGGGCGCTGACGATAGGCACCTGCACCTTGCAGACCCCCGACGGCCGGGCCGTCCGCATCGCGGTGGGCAAGGTGACCGGTGACCGCAAGGCCACGGTCAAGGCGGCGCAGCTTGCCTTCAAGCTCGACACCGCTGTCCGCGTGGTCGACGGGTTGGCGGTTGAGGACGGCGACCAGGATCGCGCCCCCGCGGCCGTCAGCATCCCGCAGGTCACCTCTCGTGTCGCGGCTGCGGCCGGGGATTTCTTCGCGTCGGCCGAGGGTGAGAAGGCCTATCAACGGGCGCTCGTGGAGGCGATGAAGGAAGGCAGGGCGTTGCGGATGTCCGACGCCGACATCGTCACCCAGTTCGATCAAGCGTGGCGCCGCGAGATGGTGACGAAACTGTCGGACCCGGCGGCCTGGCAACGTGCCTCGGCCGGCGCGAGATAGGACCGGGGAGACGGCATGGCATGGACACCAAGGGCCGCCACCTGGTTCGCCACGCAAGCGGTTGACGCCATCCGAGAGCAGGTGGCGGTCGACGTCCTCAAGGACGCGGCGGTACCGGGCAAGCCTCTCGAAATGCCTAAGGAACTCCCCGGAGCGCTGCAGCAGGCCCTGGGCAAGGCCGTGACCTCGGAGACCCTGGAGAAGGTGCGCCAGGACGTCGTGGTCCGGATCAAAGCCGCCCCCGGCGTGCCGGCGTCCGAAAAACCATCGGGGACGGTGGCGGAGCAATCACCGGGCAAGGCGCCGGGGACGGGACCGACGAGCGGTCCCGAGCCGACGGACGATCAACTGTGGGCAGAAGCCGGGTCGGTCCTCGCCGAGGACATCAACGCCGCGATTGCGGCGAACAAGCAGACGTGGGCGAAGGCGCTGTTGCACTCGCTCAGGGACGAGCTGCGCCCGGTTCTGCAACGCGCTGTTCGGGAGCACCCGGAGCTGATGGAGGACCGCAAGGCTTTCGAGGCGGACGTGAAGGAGTGGTACACCGAGGCCGCTATGGAGCTCCTGAAACGGGTCGAAGAGGCCGGCGGTGATCTCGCTTTGCTGAAACGAGGAGGATTCGGGACATGAGACCGCTGCTGAAGAGTTTCGGACAGTTCTGGCGGTCTCCGCAGTTCCGGAAGGAGACGTACGACGCCGTCGGTGCGGTATGGGCTTCGACGCATTTCCGGAATCCGGAGAAGAGCGCACCTCGGTATGTCCGCTGGAAGGTGAGCACAGCCAACGGAATGATCCTGACGTCGCGCAGGGGTCCGGCCACCGAGCAGTACTGGGAACCCTGGCTGATGGACCACTTCCGCGAGCACGTTCCCGGCTTCACCTTTCAGACCGAGTACGTGAGCATCATCGACATGATCATGAATCCCATCTACGGGGACCTGGAGCCGGGAGAGCTTCGCGAGGTCGAGGTCGAGCGACCTCTGCTCCAACGCGACCGGCTGTTGCAGGTGTTCGCGGCGCCGCCACGGGGCTCGTACGCCGATTACGCCGCGCAAGGCTTGGCGGCGTTCCAGGCAGCTGTCGGCAGCTTTGCGGCGGCCCGGATCGACCAGTTCTTCGCCATGATCATTCCCATCATCAAGCAGCCGTACGGTCCTGCCGTCAATGACGCGTCGTCGGATCTGGAGACCCGTTACTGGGAGTCGCGGAAGAATTTCGTGGAGTACTTCGCGGGACTCGGCAGGCCCTGGCCGGAAGGATGGGGCAAGTCGCTGCGAATGAAGGTGCTCGAGCGCGCGAGATCTCGCGACAACTGGCAGGTCAGCGCTTCGACCCTGCCGGTCGAGGAGCAGCTGTCGGCGAAGCAGATGCAGGAACTCGTCGTCAAGCTACTGCCTGCGATCGACCAGTTGGACGCGACGACGGAGCGAGCCTTCAAGGACAAGGTGACGGCGCTCTACAAGAAGGCTGTCGCCGAGAACAGGGTGGGTACCGGGACGTGACCGGCCGCCCGCGCGGCACGGACCTGCGGCCCCGCCGCGGGCCACGCCGACCGCGGTCCGGTTAGGACGCGCACCTCACGCAGCGGTCCGTGCCGGGCCGTGCGGCCAGCCGCTCGTCGCCGATGGGTCCGCCGCAGACGGCGCATCGTCCGTACTCGCCGGCGGCGGCACGTTCGAGGGCGCCGTCCAGCTCGGCGAGGCGCCGTCGACCACGATTGAGCAGCGACTGCGCCTGCGCCCGCTCGAAGCCGATGGTGGCGCCCTCGGGATCGTGCTCGTCGTCGCCGGTGGTCGACGACGCCGAGTCGATCACGTCCTGCAGTTCGTGGCGCAGCTCGCTGACGCGGCGGGCCGCCGCCTCCCGGGCGGCCCGCAGCGCCGGCAGGTCAGTCGAGCCCGAGGTCACGGCGCAGCTTAGCGACGTGTCCGGTGGCCTTCACGTTGTACTGCGCGACCTCGATCGTGCCGGCCTCGTCCACCACGAAGGTGGAGCGGATGACGCCGGTGACCGTCTTGCCGTACATCGTCTTCTCGCCGAAGGCGCCGTAGGCGGTGAGGGTGGTCCGCTGCGGGTCGGACAGGAGCGGGAACGTCACCGCGTCGCGCTCCCGGAATTTCGCCAGCTTCGCCGGCTTGTCCGGCGAGACACCCAGGACGGCATAGCCGGCGGCGGCCAGCGAGTCGAGGCTGTCCCGGAAGTCGCAGGCCTGCTTCGTGCAGCCCGGCGTCATCGCCGCGGGATAGAAGTAGACGATCACCTTCCGGCCGCGGAAATCCGCGAGCGAGACGTCGTTGCCCTCGGCATCGGGCAGGGTGAAGTCCGGGGCGGGGTCGCCCGGCGACAGGCGGGACGTGGTCATGTGGCTCCTCTCCGAGGTGTTCAGCGTGCCGGGTCAACCTTGCCGCACGGGTCGCAGACGATGACGGCCTCCTCGGCACTAGGCTGATTGCCTGCACATGCGAGCAGCATGTCGCACCGAGGAGAGGACGTCCCGTGGCCGAGCGCAGCGCCGACGACATCAAGCGTGACATCGAGCGGTCGCGTGCGGAGCTGGCCTCGGCCGTCGACCAGCTCGCCTACCGCACCAGCCCCAAGCGGGTCGCCGAGAACGCCAAGCAGAGCCTGCGCGCCAAGCTGAACACGCCGCAGGGGCAGGCCGTGGTGGCGGCCGCGGGCGGCCTCGTCCTGGTCCTCGTCGTCAAGCGGCTGCGCAACGCCGACGGTCAGCTGGAGCGCGCCACCGCCCGGGTGGCGAAGAAGACGGCCAAGAAGACCACCAAGGCCGTCAAGGCGGTCAAGCCCGCCAAACCCCGCCGCCGGCGCCGTCGCTGAGAGTTCGCACCCGGTTCGATGACGACAGGGTGAACGGCGGGCCAACGGCAGTGGCTAGGCTCCCCGAGGCGGGCCGGCGACCGGCTCCACCCGGCATCGAGGAGCACCGTGGCTTTCCGCATGACCCCGCGCGACAACGCGTTCTACACCATGTTCACGGAGGCGGGACGCAACGTCGCCGACGCCATCACCGTGCTGAGCGGGCTGAACGACCCCAACGCCAACCGCGCCGCGATCGCGAAGGAACTGCGTGAGCGTGAGCACGCCGGCGACGCCGTCACCCACCGCATCATGCGGCAGCTCAACACCAGCTTCGTCACGCCCTACGACCGCGAGGACATCTATCGCCTCGCCTCGGCGCTCGACGACGTGGTGGATGCGGTCGAGGGGGCGGCGGACTTCATCGTCCTGGCCGACGTCGGCCGGCTGCCACCGCTGATGAACGAGCAGATCGTGCTGCTGCAGCGGTCGGCGGACGAGACGGCCGAGGCGATGTCCCGGTTGAAGACGCTGCGCGACCTCGAGCCCTACTGGATCGAGGTGAACCGGTTGGAGAACGAGGCCGACCGGGTCTACCGCAAGCTGCTCTCCAAGCTCTTCAGCGGCGACTACGACGCGCTGACGATGGTGAAGCTGCGTGAGGTCGCCGACGGTCTCGAGGAGGCCGCCGACGCGCTCGAGCACGTGGCCCATGCCGTCGAGACGATCGCGGTCAAGGAGTCCTGACCTCTCGTGAGCCAGACCGCACTGGTCGTGGTGATCATCGTCGTCGCCCTCGGCTTCGACTACACCAACGGCTTCCACGACAGCGCCAACGCCATCGCCACGTCGATCTCGACGAAGGCACTGACGCCGCGCATCGCCCTCGGCATGGCCGCGGTGATGAACGTCCTCGGTGCCCTGATCTCCGTCGAGGTGGCCAAGACCATCGGCAGCGGCATCGTCGACATCCAGGTGGGCAGATCCGGCCTGGTCATCGTGCTCGCCGCCCTGGTCGGAGCCATCGTCTGGAATCTCGGCACGTGGTACTTCGGCCTGCCCTCGTCCTCGTCCCATGCCCTCATCGGCGCGCTGCTGGGAGCCGGGCTGGCCGGGGCCGAGAGCGCGCACTGGGGCGTGCTGCTGGACAAGGTCCTCATCCCGATGGTGGCCTCGCCGCTCATCGGCTTCGGTCTGAGCTACCTGTTCATGGTGGCGCTGCTGTGGATCTTCCGGCGGGCCAACGCCGTCCGGGCCAACCGCAACTTCCGCTGGGCGCAGATCCTCTCGGCGGCCACGATGTCCTTCGGCCACGGCACCCAGGACGCGCAGAAGACGATGGGCGTCATCTTCCTGACGCTGGTCATCCACGGCGATCTGAACAAGAACGACGACATCCCGTTCTGGGTCATCGTCTCCTCCGCGCTGGCGATCTCGGCCGGCACGGCCTCCGGTGGCTGGCGCATCATGCGCACGCTGGGCCGGCGCATCATCTCCCTCACCCCGGTGAGCGGGTTCGCCTCGCAGACGGTCGCCAGCGGCGTCATGCTCGCCACCGCGCACTACGGACTACCGGTGTCGACCACCCACGTCATCTCCACCTCGATCATGGGTGTCGGGGCCACGCGCCGCTTCTCGGCGGTGCGCTGGGGTGTCGCCGGCAACATCGTCGTGGCGTGGGTGCTCACCATCCCCGCGGCCGCCGCGGTCGCCGCGGTCGTCTACTACGCCCTGCACCCGCTGCTCGGCTCCTGAGCCACACCCGACGCGGGGGACCTCACCGCAGCGTGAAGCGGACCGGGTCGCCCGGCCGGAGCTGTGCGACGGCGCCGAGGTCGGCCACCACTCCGACGACCGGGTAGCCGCCGGTGACCGGCGCGTCCGGCCCGAAGATCAGCGGCCGGCCGTCGTGCGGCACCTGCACCGCCCCCGGCAGGACCGGCTCGCTCGGCAGCTCGCCGGCGCGGGCCCGTTGCAGTGACGGTCCGTCGAGCCGGACGCCGATGCGATCGCTCTCGCCGCGGACGCGCCAGGTCGTGGCGAGCAGCCTCTGGATCCCCGCCGGGGTGAACCAGTCGTCGCGAGGTCCGAGGCGGAGCCGGAGCGCCGCCGGCCGGGCCGGACAGGCGACGAGCGCGCCGCTGACGTCGCCGGAGACGGCGGTGCCGACGGCGACGCGGTCACCCGCCCGCAGCGGCGGCGGGCCGAGGCCGCCCAGGGTGTCGGTGGCAGCCGAGCCGAGTACGCGCGCGGCCGTCACCCCGCCGCGCACGGCAAGGTAACTCCGCAGGCCGGTGGACGGGACGCCGAGCCGGAGCTCGCCGCCGGCCGGCAAGGTGACGGCGACACCCGGGTCGATGCCGGGACACGGCGCTCCGGTCAGCGCCACCGTGACCGCCCGGTCACTGCGCAGGTGCAGTCCGCCGAGGGTGATCTCCAGCCCGGCGGCGTCCGCCCGGTTGCCGACGAGTCGGTTCGCCGCCCGCAGCGCGGCGAGGTCGAAGGCGCCGGAGCGGGCCACGCCGAGGTGGGCCCAGCCCGCGCGCCCAACGTCCTGGACGAGGGTCGACGGGCCGGCGGAGAGGAGATCGAGCAGCGTCATGCCGGTCGGAACCGCACCGTCGTGCCCGGCGCGAGCAGGGCCGGCGGGTCCCGGTCGGCGTCCCAGAGCACCGCGGCACAGTGGCCGAGCAGGCGCCAGCCGCCGGGGGAGGGGCGGGGGTAGACGCCGGTGAACTCACTGGCGATGCCGACGGCACCGGCGGGCACCCGGGTGCGTGGCTCGGCCAGCCGTGCGGCATGCAGCGCCGGGTCCAGGCCGGTGAGGTATGCGAAGCCCGGGGCGAAGCCGCAGAAGGCGGAGGTGTAGACCCCCGCGGCGTGGGCCCGGACCAACCCGTCGGGTGCGAGGCCGAGGTCCGCTGCGGTGGCGGCGAGGTCGGGCCCGTCGTAGACGACGTCCAACACCACCTCCGTCGCGGCGAGGCTCGCCGACGCGTCGACGGGGTCGAGCCCCTGCAGGGCCGCCACCACGCCGGCGAGTGTGCCGGGATCGGCACAGAC
The DNA here is from genome assembly GCF_056135305.1 of Jatrophihabitans sp. sgz311053. Classification (NCBI taxonomy): domain Bacteria; kingdom Bacillati; phylum Actinomycetota; class Actinomycetes; order Jatrophihabitantales; family Jatrophihabitantaceae; genus Jatrophihabitans; species Jatrophihabitans sp. sgz311053. The sequence continues at coordinate 462,631 of NZ_JBWAXP010000003.1, forward strand.
CAGCACGGTGCCGGCCGCCGGGACCACGTCGCGCAGCCCGGTGGGGGCCGCGCCCCGTACCGCCGCCGCGTAGGCCAACGGCCGGTCGGTCTCGACGAGGACGGCCGCCTCGCCGTAGGGGAGCACGCGGGTGCCGGCGGCCGCCTCCGGGGTGGTCATCGCCGGACGGCTCCGGGCGGCGGCGCGAACGGCGCGAGGGTGACGCCGGCGTCGGTCAGCGCGGCGCGCACCGCCCGCGCCAGCGCGACGGCTCCGGGCGTGTCGCCGTGCAGGCAGAGCGAGCGCGCCGCGACGTCGAGAGATGTGCCGTCGGTCGCCGTCACGTGACCGTGCCGGGCGAGGCCGAGTGCCCGCCGGACCACCGACGCCGCGTCGGTGATCACCGCGTCGGCCTGCCGGCGACCGACGAGACGACCCTGCGCCGTGTAACCGCGATCGGCGAAGGCCTCGCCGACGAAAGGCAACCCGGCCTCGGCGGCGGCCGCCGCCAGAGCGCTGCCCGGCAGCCCGAGCAGCGGCAGGTCACGGTCGTAGGCCGCGACAGCGGCAGCCACCGCCCGGGCCTGCTCGGGATCGTCGGCGGCGGTGTTGTACAGCGCACCGTGGGGCTTGACGTAGGTGACGGCGCTGCCGCTGCTGCGCGCGATGCCGTCGAGGGCGGCCAACTGGTACAGCACGTCCGCGGTGAGCTCGTCGGGAGCCACGTCCATGCGCCGCCGCCCGAATCCGGCGAGGTCGCGGTACGAGACCTGGGCCCCGATCGCGACGCCGCGTGCGGCGGCACCGGCGCAGACCCGGCGCAGCGTGAGCGGGTCCCCGGCGTGGAAGCCGCAGGCGACGTTCGCGCTGGTGACGAGGTCGAGCAGCGCCTCGTCGTCGCCGAGGCGCCAGACGCCGAACCCCTCACCGAGGTCGGCGTTGAGGTCCAGCACGAGATCCGGCACGAGGTCCCCGCCGGCACCCTGCGAAATCACCAAGTCACCGTAGCGACTGCGGCTTGCGGAGACGCCCGTCCTCTCGGTTAGTCTGCGAAGGCCTGCCTTACCTAAGTGTCAGTGAGGAAGTCGAGCGCATGCTCCCCAGTTTCGTGATCGGCCTGCGCGAAGGCCTCGAGGCCGCGCTCATCGTCGGCATCATCGCCGCCTTCCTGCGCAAGCAGGGCCGTCGCGACCTGCTCCGCTGGGTGATGCTCGGCGTGGGACTGGCCATCGTCCTCTGCCTCGCCGCCGGGATCGCGCTGCGGCTCTACTCGCAGAACCTGCCGCAGCGGCAGCAGGAGGGGCTCGAGACCGTCATCGCGGTCCTCGCCGTCGGCATGGTGACCTACATGGTCGTCTGGATGCGCCGGAACTCGCGCAACCTCAAGGGCCAGCTCGAGGGGCTCGCCGGGGACGCCATGGGTGGCGCCGGCAACGTCGGCCGGGCCATGGTGCTGATGGCGTTCCTGGCCGTCATCCGCGAGGGACTCGAGACCGTCGTCTTCCTGCTCGCCGCCTTCAACGAGACCTCCGCCGGGGCCAGCGCCGGTGTCGGGGCCGTCCTCGGCATCGCCATCGCGGTGGGCCTGGGCTACGGCATCTACCGCGGCGGCGTGCGCCTGAACCTCTCCAAGTTCTTCCGCGTCACCGGCTTCGTCCTCGTCCTGGTCGCTGCCGGCCTCGTCGTCAACGCCTTCCACACCGCCCACGAGGCGGGCTGGCTGGACATCGGGCAGTCGCGGGTCGTGGACCTCACCTGGCTGGTCGAACCCGGCACGGTCCAGGCGTCGCTGCTCACCGGCATGCTCGGCCTGCAGCCGCGTCCGGTGCTCGTCGAGGTCCTGGCCTGGCTCGCCTACCTCGTCCCCGTCGGCATCTATGTCGTCTGGCCACCCGGCCGCGCGGTCCCGACGAGGGCCGTCGTCCGGGGCGGGATCGCTGTCGGTGTCGTCGCGGCGCTGGCGGCGCTGGTGCTGCCGTTGCTCGCGCCCGACGCGCCGCCGGCTGACCCGATCACGCAGGCCGGCCGGGTGAGTGCCCGGGTCGTCGAGCGCGACGCGCAGCTCGCCACGGTCAGTACGCAGCGGCAGGAGCCGGTCGCCGGGACGACGGCCGAGACCGTCGCGTTGCGCCTCGAGGCGACCGACGGGGGCCGCAACCCCACCGACATCCCCGCGACGCGCTACGTCACGACCATGCCCGGCACGGCCGCAGCCGGTCGCCCCACCGCCCTGAGCCCGGCTACGGTGGCGGCCCTCAACGGCGGCCGGGTGCCGGTGGGCATCCAGACCCGCGGCGGGACGATCCCCCTCAGCTACGACGCGCAGATCACCGTCACCGCCTGGCTGGACAACCGCACCTCGCGCGTGCTGGACCTCACCTGGCGCGAGGTCGTCACGGCCACGGCCGGCACCCCCAGCAACAACGCCGCCCTCGCCCGCCCCGTGGCGACGGCGACGCGCTCGCTGCCGGCCGGGGTCGTCGCGGCGGCCGAACGCGCCGCCCGCAGCGATCACGACGCCCTGGACCGGCGTGCGCTGCTGCGCACTGTGGCGGGCTGGAGCATCGCGGTCGCCATCCTGGCGCTGCTTGTCGTGATCGGCTTCGCGCTGCGCGGCCGGACGCGTCGTCCGGTCCCGGCGGCCGTCCCGGCACGGACCGCGCCGGACCTGGTCCGACGGTAGGAATCAGTTAGGTTAGGCTCACCTCGCCTCAGTGGACCGAGCCGCACGGAGAAGACGACGATGACCCTCACCGCCCGCCCCCGCACCGCCGGGATCACCCTCGCGTTCGGCGCCGCCGTCGCGGTGTCGCTGACCGCCTGCTCGTCCTCCGGCGACACCGGCTCGAACGGCAGCTCGAACGGCACCTCGTCGGCCACGCAGGCCTCGGGCACGTCGAAGGTCACCAACGTCGTGGTGACCCAGGCCAAGGGCTGCGTCGCCGACCACACCACGCTGGCGGCCGGGGCTGTCACGGTCAACGTCAAGAACCAGGACGCCGCCGCCGTCAGCGAGGTCGAGATCCTCGCCGGTGAGCGCATCGTGGGGGAGAAGGAGAACCTGCCGCCGGGCTTCAGCGGCAATTTCACCGTCGAGCTCACTGCCGGCACCTACCAGCTGTACTGCCCCGGCGCGACGCCGGAGAAGCGCCCGCTCACCGTCACCGGCAAGGCCGCCGGCGGCGGTGACACCACCGTGGCCGGGCTGCTCGCGCAGGGCACCAAGGGCTACGCCAACTACGTCAACACCCAGGTGTCGGCGCTGGTCACGGCCGTCGCGAAGTTCAACACGGCGCTGCACGGCACGGATCTCGCTGCGGCGCAGCAGGCCTACATGGCGGCTCGGCCCTTCTACGAGCGCATCGAGCCGGTCGCCGAGTCCTTCGTCATCGGCAAGGACTCGATCGACGCCGACATCGACATCCGCGAGGGCGACGTCCCGGCCTCGCAGTGGCGCGGCTTCCACCGCATCGAGAAGTCGCTGTTTCAGCAGAAGAGCCTCAAGGGGATGGGCGACTACGGCGACAAGCTCGTCGCCGACATCAAGCGCCTGCAGGGACTCACCGCCAAGCTCACCTACAAGCCGACCGAGCTCGCCAACGGCGCGCAGGGGCTGCTCGACGAGGTCGCGGCCAGCAAGATCACCGGCGAGGAGGAGCGCTACTCGCGCGTCGACCTGCTCGACTTCGCCGCCAACGTCGAGGGCGCCGAGCAGGCCTTCGCCCAGCTGCAGCCGGCCCTCGACACCATCGACAAGACGCTGAGCACCACGATCCAGAGCCGCTTCGCCACCCTGAGCGCACTGCTGGACAAGTACAAGACCACGGCGAACCCGTCCGGCTACAAGCTCTACAACCAGCTCACCGCCGCGGACAAGCGCGGCTTCGCCGCCGCCGTGAAGAACGTGCAGGAGCCGCTGTCCAAGGTCTCGAGCAAGGTGGCGAACGCCTGATCATGAGCACGACGTCATGAGGCAATCGGCAATCGGCGGCGACGACGGGCGTCGCGGACCCAACCGGCGTCGCTTCCTGGGGACCGCCCTCGGCACCGCTGGCGTCGTCGCCGCGGGCGGTGCCGGCTTCGGCATCGCCCGCGCCACCGAGGCCGGCGCCGCGCCCGGTGGCGACGGCGGCTCCGGCAGCACGGGCGCCTCGGCCGGGTACGTGCCGTTCTTCGGCAAGCACCAGGCCGGCATCGCCACCCCCGCGCAGGATCGCCTCGCCTTCGCCGCCTTCGATGTCACCGCGACCGACGCGCAGAGCCTGCAGGTCATGCTCGGCACGTGGGCAGCCGCGGCCAGCCAGCTGACCAAGGGTCTGCAGGTGGGGGCCGTCGAGGTCTCCCCGGAGCGTCCGCCGATCGACACCGGCGAGGCACTGGGGCTGTCCGGATCGAACCTCACCATCACCGTCGGCTTCGGGCCGTCGCTGTTCGACGAGCGTTTCGGGCTGGCCGACAAGCGCCCGGCCGCCCTCGTCGACCTCCCGGCGCTGCCCGGTGACACGCTGCAGGCGAGCCGCAGCGGTGGCGACCTCTGCGTGCAGGCCTGCGCCGACGACCCGCAGGTCGCCTTCCACGTCATCCGCAACTTCGCCCGGCTGGCCCGCGGTACCGCCGTCATGCGGTGGTCCCAGCTCGGCTTCGGCCGGACCTCGTCAACCTCGAAGGCCCAGGACACGCCGCGCAACCTCATGGGCTTCAAGGACGGCACCAACAACGTCAAGGACGAGGACCTCGACCAGATGGATCGCTTCGTCTGGGTCGGTGAGGAGACCGACCAGCCGTGGCTCGAGGGCGGCAGCTACCTGGTGGCGCGTCGCATCCGGATGCTGATCGAGTCCTGGGACACCGACTTCCTGGCCGACCAGGAGAAGGTCTTCGGCCGGACCAAGAATTCCGGGGCCCCGCTGACCGGCAAGCACGAGTTCGACACCGTCGAGCTGGCGGCGAAGCGGAACGGGCAGCTCGTCATCGACGCCAACGCCCACATCCGGCTCGCCGCGCCAGCCTCCAACGACGGGCAGATGCTGCTGCGTCGGGGCTACAGCTACACCGACGGCATCGATCCGGAGACCGGTCTGCTGGACGCCGGGCTCTTCTTCATCGCCTTCCAGAAGGACCCGCGCAAGCAGTTCATCCCGATCCAGCGGCGGCTCGGGAGCTCGGACCTGCTCAACGAGTACATCCGGCACACCGGCAGCGGCCTCTGGGCCTGCCCGCCCGGTCTGAGCGGGCCGGGCGACTGGTGGGGCAAGTCGCTGTTCGCATGAGCCGGACGGCCGCGGCGCGTCCGCCGTGGTGGGCGGTGCTGTCGTCGCTCGCGGCGCCGGTCGTCCTCATCGGCGGGTGGACGCTGGCGCAGGCACTGCGCACCGACGACTTCAGCGCTGTCCGCAACACGATCAGCGATCTGGCCGCCACGGGCGCACCCCACCGCTGGGTGATGACCACTGCGCTGATCCTGCTCGGCCTCGCCTACCTGGTGACGGCGGCGGGACTGACCGCGCTGCGACCGGCCAGCCGCGGCGTGCTCGCGCTGGCGGGAGTCACGACGCTCCTGGTGGCGGCGTTCCCGACTCACGCCGGTGGCTCGACCCTGCACGGCTGGTCGGCGAGCGCGACGTTCCTGCTGCTCGCGCTGTGGCCGGCCACCACGGCCCGCCGTGGCTGGTCGTGGGCGGTGCGACCCGAGGTGGCGCTCGCCGTCACGGCGCTGTCGATCGTGCTGCTGACGATGTTCTACGCGCGGGTCGACGGCGGGGTCGGCGGCCTCTGGGAACGCCTCGTCGCCGCGCAGCAGGCCCTTTGGCCGCCGGTGGTGGTCCTGGCACTGCGGGCCGGTGCGAGGATGCGGGGGTGAGTCCCCGTGAGGTCGTCCTGCTGGGTTCGACCGGCTCGATCGGCACGCAGACGATCGACATCGCCGCGCTGGCTCCCGACCGGGTCCGCATCGTCGCGATCGCGGCGGGCGGGTCGGACGTGGCCGCGCTGGCCCGGCAGGCCGCGAGGCTGCGGGTCGCTGCGGTCGGCATCGCCCGCGCCGACGCCGTCGACGCGTTGCGCGAGCAGCTGGACGCCGTCTGGCCCGGCGACGTGCCGTCGCCCTCGCTGCACGTCGGTCCCGAGGCCACCGCCGAGCTGGCCGCCCGGCCCTGCCACACCGTGCTCAACGCCGTCGCCGGCGCGCAGGGGCTGCGTGCCACCCTCGCCGCGCTGTCGGCCGGTCACGTCGTCGCGCTGGCCAACAAAGAGTCGCTCATCGCCGGCGGTCCGCTCGTGACCCGGCTCGCCGGTGAGGGCCAGCTGGTCCCGGTGGACTCCGAGCACTCCGCCCTTGCGCAGTGCCTGCGGGCCGGCCGCGCGGCGGAGGTCCGGCGGCTGCTGGTGACGGCCAGTGGAGGTCCGTTCCGGGGCCGGTCCCGCGCCGAGCTGGCGGACGTCACGCCGCAGCAGGCCCTGGCCCACCCCACCTGGGACATGGGTCGCCTGGTCACCACCAACTCGGCCACGCTGGTCAACAAGGGCCTGGAGATCATCGAGGCGCACCTGCTCTTCGACGTCCCGTATGACCGGATCGAGGCCGTCGTCCACCCGCAGTCGGTCGTGCACTCGATGGTCGAGTTCGACGACGGCTCGACGCTGGCGCAGGCCTCGCCGCCGGACATGCGGCTGCCCATCGCCCTCGCGCTCGGCTGGCCCGATCGCATTGCCGGCGCCGCTGCGCCCGTCGACTGGACCACCGCGCAGAGCTGGACCTTCGAACCGCTCGACGAGGTCGCCTTCCCCGCCGTGGCCCTGGCCAAGCGAGCCGGTGCCGTCGGGGGCTGCGCCCCGGCCGTCTACAACGCCGCCAACGAGTTTCTGGTGGCGGCCTTCCACGACGGCGGCATCGGCTTCCTTCAGATCGTGGACACCATCGCCGATGTAGTCGACGAGTGGCTGAGCGAACGCCACGACGCCGTGGGTGATCCCGGTACCGTGGCTGACGTCGAAGAGGCAGAACAGTGGGCCCGTGGCCGCGCGCAGGCGCTGGTGGCGGGCCGGCGACCGGACTGACCGCACGGGACGTCCGACGCACGAAGGGAAACCGAGGCCCGACATGCCGTCATGGCTGCTCTACACGCTGGGCGTGCTCGTCTTCGCCTTCGGGCTGCTGCTCTCCATCGCGCTGCACGAGATCGGGCACATGGTGCCGGCCAAGAAGTTCGGCGTGAAGGTGACGCAGTACATGGTCGGCTTCGGTCCGACGATGTTCTCGCGGAAGCGGGGCGACACCGAGTACGGCCTGAAGTGGATCCCGCTCGGCGGTTACATCCGCATGATCGGCATGGTCCCGCCGCGGGCCGACGGCAAGCGCTCACGCTGGCCCCGGCGCCTGGCGAGCGCCGTCGAGGACTTCCGCCAGGTCAGCCGCTCCGAGGTCACCCCCGGCGACGAGGACCGCCAGTTCTACCGGCTCACCCCCGGCAAGAAGATGATCGTCATGGTGGGCGGGCCGTCGATGAACCTGCTCATCTACCTGGTGCTCACCGTCATCATCCTCACCACTATCGGCATCTCCAAGGAGCGGCCGCCGACGCTCACCATCAACGCCATCACCAAGTGCGTCGTCTCGGCGAACGCGACGAACGTCGACCCGAACAAGTGCCCCGCCGGGTCGCAGGCGCCCGCCTACAAGGTGCTGCAGCCCGGCGACAAGGTGCTCGCCGTGGACGGCGCCCGGGTGACGAGCTGGGACGCCTTCGTGGCTCGCATCGAGCCGGCCGCCGACCGCAGGCTGACGCTCACCGTCGAGCGGGACGGTGCCACCAGGCAGCTGGCCATCACCCCGGTGCGCAACGTCAAGCGCGTCGCCGACGGCTCGGGCGGCACCAAGCTGGCGACCACCGGCTACCTGGGTGTCGAGCCGGTCATCCCGCGCTACTACGACACGCTGTCGCTGACCGAGGTGCCGGGCGAGATCGGCAGCCAGATCAAGCAGGGCCTCGACGCCCTGGCCAGCTACCCGCACAAGATCTCGAATCTCTTCGGCACCGTCTTCCAGGGTGAGAAGCGCGATCCCACCGGCGCTGTCGGTGTCGTCGGCATCGGCCGTATCAGCGGCGAGCTCGCCGAGACGCACGAGATCACCACCAAGGACAAGATCGTCTCGCTGCTCGGCCTGCTGGCCAGCGTCAACCTGCTGCTGTTCTTCTTCAACCTGCTGCCGCTGCTACCCCTGGACGGCGGACACGTCGCCGGCGCGATCGTGGAGGCGATCCGCCGCGGCTGGGCCCGGCTGCGGTCCCGGTCGGCCCCGCCGGTCTTCGGCGCCGACGGACAACGCGTCACGCCGGTGCGCGAACAGATCTACGTCGACACCGCCTCGATGCTGCCGGTGATCTACGGCATCGCCTCGATCCTGATCGTCCTCACGCTGCTCACGCTCTACGCCGACATCGTGAGTCCGATCGAACTCTTCGGCTCCTGACCGCCGGCATCCTGCGAAGGGGATAATTAACAGACGTGACCACCAATCTCGGCATGCCCACCGCCCCGCCGCCGGTTCTCGCACCCCGCCGAAAGTCCCGCCAGATCCGGGTCGGCTCGGTGGCCGTCGGGGGCGACGCCCCCGTGTCGGTGCAGTCCATGACCACGACCCTGACGGCCGACGTCAACGCCACGCTGCAGCAGATCGCCGAGCTCACCGCCGCCGGCTGCGACATCGTTCGGGTCGCCTGCCCGTCGGCCGACGACGCCGAGGCGCTGCCGGCAATCGCCGCGAAGTCGCAGATCCCGGTGATCGCGGACATCCACTTCCAGCCCAAGTACGTCTTCGCCGCCATCGACGCCGGCTGCGCGGCCGTCCGGGTCAATCCCGGCAACATCAAGGCCTTCGACGACAAGGTGGGCGAGATCGCCAAGGCCGCCGCCGACGCCGGCGTCTCGCTGCGGATCGGCGTCAATGCCGGATCCCTGGACAAGCGACTGCTCGCCAAGTACGGCAAGGCGACGCCCGAGGCGCTGGTGGAGTCAGCGCTGAACGAGGCGGCGCTCTTCGAGGAACACGACTTCCGGGACTTCAAGATCTCGGTCAAGCACAACGACCCGGTGGTGATGGTCCGCGCCTACGAGCTGCTCGCGCAGGCCTGCGACTACCCGCTGCACCTCGGTGTCACCGAGGCCGGCCCGGCCTTCCAGGGGACCATCAAGTCCTCGGTGGCCTTCGGTGCGCTGCTGAGCCAGGGCATCGGCGACACCATCCGCGTCTCCCTCTCGGCGCCGCCGGTCGAGGAGGTCAAGGTCGGCCTCGCCATCCTGGAGTCGCTTAACCTGCGGCAGCGCCGTCTCGAGATCGTCTCCTGCCCGTCCTGCGGTCGCGCGCAGGTCGACGTCTACACGCTCGCCGACAAGGTCACGGCCGGCCTCGAAGGCATCGAGGTGCCGCTTCGGGTCGCGGTCATGGGCTGCGTCGTCAACGGTCCGGGCGAGGCCCGCGAGGCCGATCTCGGTGTCGCCTCCGGCAACGGCAAGGGGCAGATCTTCGTCAAGGGTGAGGTCGTCAAGACCGTCCCGGAATCCCAGATCGTCGAGACCCTCATCGAGGAGGCGCTCCGAATGGCCGAGGAGATGGGCGCCGCTGGCGTCGCCTCCGGTGAGCCCAGCGTCTCCGTCACCTGACTCCCCGGGGACGACTCGGGATTCGGGCCGCCTTCCACCGGTTAGGGACGACGGCAACGGGGCAGGCTCCGTTCGAACACCGAATTCGAACGAGGAGGCACCATGGCCGACCAGGACGACGCCACGCCGCAGGCGGAGAAGCCGACCGAGGAGTGGGTGACCGGCGACGAGCCGATGACCGGACCGCAGCGTTCCTACCTGCACACGCTGGCGCAGGAGGCGGGGGAGGAGGTCAAGGACGACCTCACCAAGGCCGAGGCCAGTGAGGAGATCGAGCGTCTGCAGAACTCCACCGGCAGGGGCGCCTGAGTACCAGGCGGTCGGCACCGTGAGTGGTGGCTGAGCATGCCGCAGCCGCCCCCGGACGTGCCGTAGCGTCCTCGATGTGAGCTCACTGCTACGTCGACCGTCTCGGACGGCGGCTGCGGCGACCGGCGCCGACAGCCCGCCAGCCCGACCGGCGCGGACCGTGGGCATGCTCGCCGACACCCAGCGTCACGAGCTGCGCCGCCTGGTGGAGCAGGACCCGATCGTCAACGTCGTGCTTGCCCACCGGCTGGACGCGGTGACGTCACTGTCGCCGCGACGTCTCGGCGGCACCGTCCTCGGCATCAGGGACGACCAGGATCGTCTGGCCGCAGCCGCCTTCCACGGCGGCAACCTGCTCCCCGTCGCCGGGGACGCCGAGGCGTGGCAGTTGCTGGGTCGGCGCCTCTCGGCCGAGGCGCGGGTCTGCAGTTCGATCGTCGGCCCCCGCGACAGCGTGGCCGGGCTCTGGGCCGAGCTGCGGCACTCCTGGGAGGAGCCGCGGGTCGTGCGCGAACGGCAGCCGCTGCTGGTCCTGGACGCGGCGGCCGCCCCGACCGAGGTGGACGCCGGTGTCCGCCCGGTGCTCGCCGCCGAGCTGGACGCGTACCTGCCGGCCGCGGCAGCCATGTTCACCGAGGAGCTCGGCGTCTCTCCCTTCCGGGCGGGCGGCCACAGCGGCGAGTACCGCCGCCGGCTCGGCGGTCTCATCCGGGAGCAGCGCGCCTTCGCCCGGTTCGACCTCGACGGCAAGGTCGTCTTCAAGGCCGACATCGGCGCGATCTCGCGACACACCTGCCAGGTGCAGGGCGTCTGGATCAGGCCGGATCTGCGCGGCCGCGGTCTCGCCGCCCCCGCTCTGGCGGCCGTCTTCGCGCACGCTTTCACCCTCGCGCCGACGGTGAGCCTCTACGTGAACGACTTCAACACGCCTGCTCGCCGGCTCTACGACCGGCTCGGCATGCGTGAGGTGGGCACGCTGAGCACCATCCTCTTCTGACCCGCCCGCCGATCGGGGAGCGGTAGTCCCGCCAGGCGGGATCGGCGCTCCCGGATCGCGCCGTCAGATGCCGGGGAACGGGGTGGTGGCGCGGTCGGGGTCGATCACCGCACGCCAGCGCACCGAGCGGACCGCCGCTGCAGTGAGACGGCGCTGCGCCTCGGACCTCACCGACCGTGCCGCGGCGCCAGACGCGGCGGCGGCATACACGGCGCGCCAGGCAGCGGCGGTGGTGTCCTCCAGCCGGCGGGCGACGGTCCGGGCCGCGGCGGCGTCGGCGACAGGAAAGAGATCGGGGTAGTCGGGTCGTGGCCCCACCGGGGTCACCCCGCGCCGGGCCAGCAGCGTCTCGGTCTCGTCGCGGATGCTCTCGTGGGCGGCGTAGTCGGACGCTGCCCGGTCGCGATCGGTCCCGCTCAGGCGCGGTCCGAGCAGCGCGTAGCCGAAGACGGCCCGGTGCTCGGCGGCGAGGGCGGCCTGCAGGTTGTCGGTCACGGCGTTCACGACAGCAGCTCCGCGTGACCGGCTTCGCAGGCCGAGATGCTCGCGAGCAGGGTGGCCAGTCGGCCGGAGAGGGCGGCCGCATGCGACGCCGCCGCGGTCGCCGCGCGCTGCTCCGCCGCCTGCAGCTGCGCCAGCGTTCGGGGTGTGCCGCCGGCGAACGAGCGTGTCGCCGGGGCCGAAGTCACGCCGCTCTGCTGCTGCCGCGGCGAGTCGTAGCGCGAGACGAGGGCGGTCAGCGCCGTGAGGTGTGCGGCGTGGTCGGCGCGTACCTGGGTGAGCCTCGATCGGACCTGCTCGTCGCCGCCGGTCGTCGCGTCCAGGTCGGCGAGCAGCGCCCGTTCGGCCGCCACCGCCGCCAGCAGCGCAGCCGGGGCAGGGTTGCGGTCCGGCCGGGAAGGGGAGCGGACGACGGCTGCGGCCACGCCCGCGCCACCGGCGACCAGGACGGCGGCGGCGCCACCCAGGAACCAGCGTCGGGGATGCCTGCCGCGCTCGGCCTCGGGGGCGGCATGGCGCGGTCCGGAGGTCTCGCCGACGGCCGGGTCCGTGGGGTCAGCCGGGTCTGTCGGGCCGGTCGGGCCGGTCGGGGTGACCGGGAGCGGCGCGGTCGTCTCGACCGCCGACTCCCCCGGATGGTGCCCCGACGGCTTTCCTGCCGTCCCTGTCGGCGGGTCGGTCGGCGGGTCGGTCGCCGTCCCGGTCGCCGTCCCGGTCGCCGTCCCGGTCGCCGTCCCGGTCGGCGTCCCGGTCGGCGTCCCGGTCGGCGTCCCGGTCGGCGGGTCGGGCGTCGGGTCGGGCGTCGGGTCGGGCGTCGGGTCGGGCGTCGGGTCGGGCGCCGTCCCGGTCGGCGGGTCGGTCGGCGGGTCAGGCGGCACCGCAGCCGCTGCCGGCGAGTCGGGCGAGTCCGGTGCAACCGGGGGAGCGGGCCGAGGCCGGGGCGGGCGCTCGTCGTCGCGCGGCGCGTCCGTCTCACCCGTGGCCTCACCCATGACCAGCCAATCCTGGCAGACGCCCGAGCCGGTGCCGCTCGGGTCGGCGGGGGTGTCTCGCGCCGCTCCGATTGCCGATAAACTTCCCCGGCACTGCACAACAGGCCCGGTTCCCGCCGGCCGTCACAGAAGGAGTGTTGCCATGCCGCCGCCCGCGTCAGCCGGAGCGTCCGGGGCCGCACTCCGCGGACGTCTGCTGGACCTCCTCGATCCGCTCGTCACTGCCGCGGGCTACGACCTGGAGGACATCGCCGTCTCCCAAGCCGGCCGCCGCAGCATCGTGCGCGTGGTGGTGGACGCCGACGGCGGGATCGACCTGGATGCCGTCGCGCAGGTCAGCCGCGTCGTCTCCGACGCCCTCGACACCGGTCAGGAGGCCGACGGTGACCTCGCCCGGGCGCTGGCGGGTTCCTACACGCTCGAGGTCACCTCGCCCGGCGTCGACCGGCCGCTGACCGAGCCACGCCACTGGCGTCGCGCCCGCGGGCGGCTCGTCAGTACCGAGGCTCACGGGAAGGCGATCACCGGGCGGGTCCTGGCCAGTGACGACGATGGCGTCACGCTGGAGGTCAAGGGACGGCAGCAGACGGTGCCCTGGCCCCACCTCGGCCGCGGCAAGGTGCAGGTCGAGTTCAACCGCGTGGCCGACGAGCGGTCCGCCGATCCCACGGAGGCCGAACATGGTTAACGTCGACCTCACTGCGCTGCGCAGCATCGAGCGCGAGAAGGAGATCAGCTTCGAGACGCTGATCAACGCGCTCGAGACTGCTTTGCTGACCGCCTACAAGCACACGCCGCACTCGATGCCGCACGCCCGCGTCGCCATCGACCGCAAGAGCGGCGAGGTGATCGTCTGGGCGCAGGAGTTCACCGCCGACGGCGAGCTGGAGGAGGAGTACGACGACACGCCCACCGACTTCGGTCGGGTGGCGGCCATGACGGCCCGTCAGGTGATCCTGCAGCGACTCCGCGACGCCGAGCACGACCAGACCTTCGGTGAATACTCCGGCCGGGAGGGCGACATCGTCACCGGCATCGTCCAGGCCGACGCGCAGGCCAACCAGCGCGGCGTCGTCGTGGTGGACATCGGCAAGGTCGAGGCGATCCTGCCGCAGTCCGAGCAGGTGCCGAACGAGGAGTACCCGCACGGCTCCCGGTTGCGGGCCTACGTCGTCGGCGTCGCCCGCGGCATGCGCGGCCCCCAGGTGACGCTGAGCCGCACCCACCCGAACCTGGTACGCAAGCTCTTCGCCCTCGAGGTCCCCGAGATCGCCGACGGCAGCGTCGAGATCGTCAACGTGGCGCGCGAGGCCGGCCATCGCAGCAAGATCGCCGTCCGGACGTCGGTCGACGGTCTCAACGCCAAGGGGGCCTGCATCGGTCCCATGGGCCAGCGCGTCCGCAACGTGGTGGCCGAGCTGCACGGCGAGAAGATCGACATCATCGACTGGCACGCCGACCCGGCGACCTACGTCGGAAACGCGCTCTCCCCGGCTCACGCGCTGCAGAGCGAGGTCGTGGACCCCGCCGTGATGGCGGTGCGGGTCGTCGTCCCGGACTTCCAGCTCTCCCTCGCCATCGGTCGCGAGGGTCAGAATGCTCGGCTGGCGGCACGGCTCACCGGCGCCCGCATCGACATCCACAGTGACGGCGAGGTCCCCGGTGACCAGCCGTCCGGCGCCGACGCGGCGGTGTCCGACACGCCCGACGCCGGGGAGTAGACTGAACGACGGTCGTCGCGTGGTCNATGGCGAGGTCCCCGGTGACCAGCCGTCCGGCGCCGACGCGGCGGTGTCCGACACGCCCGACGCCGGGGAGTAGACTGAACGACGGTCGTCGCGTGGTCGACGGCGTCTCACAGGGGATCAATGGGGCAATGGCGTTACGCGAAGGCCCTATTCGCACCTGTGTGGGGTGCCGCCGACGGGTGCCGGCCGAGGAATTGCTCCGTGTCGTCGTGGCACGGGACAGCAGCCCGACGGCCTCTGACCCGCTCGAGCTGGTGCCCGATCCGCGACGGCGACGTCCCGGACGAGGTGCCTGGGTGCACCCCGACGGGTCGTGTGTCGAACTGGCCGTTCGGCGCCGCGCATTCGCCAGGGCCCTTCGGGTGCCCGCGACGGTGAGCGCGACGCGGGTGGGCGAGTACGTTGCGGAGACGTCAGACGGAAGCGACGCCGACACGTTCGGTGCGGCGGCGAAAACCCGTAGGAGATACGAGCAATGAGCGTTCGATGAAGCGCCAGCAATGAGTAGGTCCACCCACTAAGGGACCGCGCGGTGTCGCCGCACGGTCTCATCGAAGGAGACACGTGCCCGGCAAGACCCGCGTATCAGCTCTTGCGAAAGAGCTCGGAATCACCAGCAAGGAAGCCCTCGCCAAGCTCGGCGACATGGGCGAGTACGTCAAGAGCGCCTCGTCCACCGTGGAAGCACCCGTCGCCCGCAGGCTCCGCGAGGCCTTCCCCGACGCCGCTCCGCCGGCGAAGAAGGCGCCCGCCAAGAAGGCGACCGCACCCGTCGAGCAGCCTGCCGCGACGCCGTCGCCCGCCGCTGCCCCCGCGCAGCAGGCGACTCCGGCCGCGCCTGCGGCGACGCCCGGCCCGGTGCCCGGCCCGGCGCAGCCCGCCGTGCCCGCTCCCGCCGCGCCCGCCCCGGCGGCGACCCCGGCTCCGGCCGCAGCCCGGACCCCGGCTCCGCCGGTGCCGAGCGCACCGGCCGCTCCCGCTGCCCCGGCTGCTCCCGAGCAGCCGGCGGCGTCGGCTCCCGCCCCGGCGGCGCCGCGTCCGGCCGCGCCGGGACCGCGTCCCGGCCCGCGCGTCGGCAACAACCCCTTCGGTGTGGGCGCCAACGCCCCCGCCCGTCCCGCCGCGCCTCGTGCCCCGCAGCAGCCGGGTACGCCCGGTGGCAGCCAGGGCGGCCCCGGCGGTCCCCGCCCGGCCGCGCCCGGCGGTGGCGGCCCCGGCGGTCCGCGCCCCAATCCCGGCATGATGCCGCCCCGCCCGAACCCCGGCATGATGCCGGGCCGGCAGGCAGGCCCCGGCGGTCGTGGTGGTCCGGGTGGCCCCGGTGGCCGTCCGGGTGGTCCCGGTGGCCGTCCGGGTGGTCCCGGCGGTCGTCCCGGTGGCGGCGGTGGCGGATTCCGCGGCGGCCCCGGTGGCGGTGGCCCCGGTGGCGGTCCCGGTGGTCCGGGTGGCGCCCCGTTCCGCTCCGGTGGCGGCGGTGGCCGCGGCCGTGGTGGTCGCGGTGCCCAGACGGCCGGCGCCTTCGGCCGCAAGGGCGGCCCCGCCGGCCGCGCCCGCAAGAGCAAGCGGCAGCGTCGCCAGGAGTTCGACAACATGTTGGCCCCGTCGATCGGCGGCGTGCAGGTCCCGCGCGGCAACGGCGACGTGCTGCGGCTGCCCCGCGGTGCCTCGCTGTCGGACTTCGCCGACAAGATCAACGCGAACCCGGCCTCGCTCGTCCAGATCATGTTCCACCTGGGCGAGATGGTGACCGCAACGCAGTCGGTCAACGAGGACACCCTGCAGCTGCTCGGTGCCGAGCTGAACTACACCGTCCAGGTCGTCAGCCCCGAGGACGAGGACCGCGAGCTGCTCGACAGCTTCGACCTCTCCTTCGGTGAGGACGAGGGCGACGAGGAGAACCTCATCGCCCGCCCGCCGGTCGTCACCGTCATGGGTCACGTCGACCACGGCAAGACGCGCCTGCTGGACGCGATCCGCAAGACCAACGTCATGAAGGACGAGGCCGGCGGCATCACCCAGCACATCGGTGCGTACCAGGTCCACGTCGAGCACGAGGGCCAGGACCGTCCGATTACCTTCATCGACACCCCGGGTCACGAGGCGTTCACCGCCATGCGTGCCCGTGGTGCGGCGACCACCGACATCGTCGTCCTGGTCGTCGCCGCCGACGACGGCGTCATGCCGCAGACCATCGAGGCGTTGAACCACGCCCAGGCTGCCGACGTCCCGATCGTCGTCGCGGTGAACAAGATCGACAAGGAGGGCGCCAACCCGTCCAAGGTGCGCCAGCAGCTCACCGAGTACGGGCTGGTCGCCGAGGAGTACGGCGGCGACACGCTCTTCGTCGATGTCTCGGCCCGCGCCAACCAGCACATCGACGACCTGCTCGAAGGCGTGCTGCTCACCGCGGACGCGGCGCTCGACCTGCGGGCCAACCCCGAGCAGGACGCGCAGGGCATCGTCATCGAGGCCCGGCTCGACCGCGGTCGCGGTCCGGTCGCCACGCTGCTGGTGCAGCGCGGCACGCTGCGGGTCGGCGACTCCGTCGTCGCCTCGGACGCCTACGGCAAGGTCCGCGCCATGCTGGACGAGAACGGCGACAACGTGGACGTCGCGACTCCGTCGCGTCCGGTCCAGGTGCTGGGTCTGAACTCCGTGCCCGGTGCCGGCGACTCCTTCCTCGTCGTCGAGGAGGACCGCGTCGCTCGGCAGATCGCCGACCGTCGTCAGGCCCGCGAGCGCAATGCGCAGCTGGCTGCCGGCAGCCGGCGGGTGTCGCTGGCCGACTGGACCGAGGCGCTCGCCGCGGGCAAGGTCGAGCAGCTCAACCTCATCATCAAGGGCGACGTGGCCGGTTCGGTCGAGGCGCTCGAGGAGTCGCTGGTCAACATCGACCTCGGCGACGCCAAGGACGAGGTGAGCCTGCGCGTCATCGGCCGCGGTGTCGGTGCGATCACCGAGAACGACATCAACCTCGCGGTCGCCTCCGACGCGGTGGTCATCGGCTTCAACGTCCGGCCCGAGGGCAAGGCGCGGGAGGCGGCCGAGCGCGAGGGTGTCGACGTCCGGTACTACACGGTCATCTACCAGGCCATCGAGGAGATCGAGGCTGCGCTCAAGGGCATGCTGAAGCCCGAGTACGAAGAGGTGCAGCTCGGTACCGCCGAGGTCCGGGAGGTCTTCCGGGTGCCGCGGATCGGCAACATCGCCGGCTCGCTGGTGCGTACCGGCCTGATCCGCCGCAACGCCAAGGCGCGGCTGATCCGGGACGGCGCCGTCGTCGCCGACAACCTCACCGTCGAGTCGCTCAAGCGGTTCAAGGACGACGCGACCGAGGTCCGGGACGGGTACGAATGCGGTATCGGTCTCGGGTCGTACAACGACATCAAGATCGACGACGTGATCGAGACGTTCGAGCTTCGCGAGAAGCCGCGCGTCTGAGGTTCGCTTCGTCGGTGGCGTGCCGTCCGCTCGCAACCACCCCGCGCTTCGCTCGGGGGGCCAGGCCCATCCAGGCTCGCGGACGGCACGCCACCGACTGCGCTCCGCTCGTCATGACGTGGTTGTCCAACCCGAGAGTGGGTGAGTGCGGTGGTGGTGGGCGTCTTGACCTGTGACCTGCTGCTCGGGGACGTCCGGTCGTTGAAGGAGAAGCGGTCGGTCGTGCGGCCGATCGTGGCGGAGCTGGTCCGCAAGTACGGGGTCTCGGCGGCAGAGACGGGGGATCAGGATCTCCACCGGCGCGCCGAGGTGTCGGCGTCGCTGGTGGCGGGGGACCGCGTGCACGTCGTTGAGGTGCTGACGGCGTGCGAGCGCCTCGTGGCCGGGCGCCCCGAGGTGGAGCTGCTGTCGACCCGCACGCGAGTGCTCGACGACGACGACCTCAACTAGTTCGATTCCGCGGAGAAGGAGAACGTCATGGCTGACGCGGCGCGCGCTCGGCGACTGTCCGGGCGCATCAAGCAGATCGTGGCCACGGTGATCGAGCGGCAGATCAAGGATCCGCGGCTCGGCATGGTGACCATCACCGACGTCCGCGTCACCGGCGACCTGCACGACGCTACCGTCTTCTACACCGTCCTCGGCGACGAGGACGACCGCGCTGCCTCGGCCGCCGCGCTGGAGTCGGCCAAGGGCGTGCTGCGCAGCGAGGTGGGACGGCAGACCGGCGTCCGCTTCACGCCGACCCTGACCTTCACCCTCGATGCGCTGCCCGACAACGCCCGGCAGCTGGAGGATCTGCTCGCCCGCGCCGCGGCCGAGGACGCGAAGCTGGAGGCGGCCCGGAAGGGGGCTGTCCCGGCCGGGGAGGCAGACCCGTACCGCAAGCCCCGGGTCGTCGACGAGGACGAGTGAGCGACCACCGGGCCGACGCCGCGACGGAGACCGCGACGGACGCCGCGGCCGACTCCGGGACCACCTCCGCGGCCGACGCCGGGACCGACCAGGCGTCAGTCGAGCCGCGGCGCCGTCCGCGTCCGGGCGCCGCCGCCCCCGCCACCCGGTCGTCCCGGCGCGCGCAGGAGGCCCGCGACGCCCCGCCGCGATGGTGGCTGCGCGGACCGGTCCTGCTCGTCGTCGCCGTCGCGCTCACGGCGATCGCGATCATCGCCTCGGTCGTCGCGCTGCGCCGTCACGACGCGACGCCGCAGGCCGCCGCGAGGACCGGCACCGCAGGCTCGGCAGCCGCAGCTGCGCGGGCCTTCGTGGCCGGTGCCGCCGCCGGCGTCGGCGCCGTCACGACCTACGACTACCGCTCGCTGGACCTCGCCCTCCGCGCGGCCGACGGGGTCACCACGGGTGCCTATCGCCGGGCGTACCGCGCCGCGATCGAGGGGAGCCTCGGCCGGCAGGCCCGGGCGCAACGGATCGTGCAGACCTTCCGGCAGACGGCCGCGGGGATCGGCGAGATGTCGTCGGACCTGCGGACGGCGAAGGTGCTGATCTTCGGCGTGCAGACGGTGGTCCGGGGCGACTCGGACCCGCAGGACAGCGCGCTCACGCTGACCGCGACCATGCAGCGGGTCGGCAGTCGCTACCTCATCAGTCGGCTCGACGCCGGTGCCAATGCCGGTGTGCCCGCCGGCTCCGCCCGCGTCGCCGACGCCGCCGAGACGGCGCGCCGTCACGTGGTGGCGGCGCTGACCCTGCGCCGCGACTCGCTCGACTCCGACGAGGCGGCGGCGCTGGCCGCGACGGGTGATCCGCTGCGCTCGGAGCTGCAGGCCTCGCTGCCCGCCGCGGCCCGCCGGGTGCGGCAGGGGGGCTACGACCTCACCGGCCGCGCCACCGCCGTCGCCATCGAGCAGGCCCGCGGTGACCGGGTCATCGTGCTGGTGGCGGCCACCGGCAGCCGCACCGAGAACGGCAGGACCAGTGTCGTCGCCGATCAGCGACTACGCGTCAACGTGCTGCTGGTGGGCGGTGCCTGGCAGGTCACCGACATCGCCGACGCCGGTGTCTGACCGTCTCGCCGGCACGGGCACCGCCGCGACGGCT
Organism: Jatrophihabitans sp. sgz311053; assembly: GCF_056135305.1. Lineage (NCBI taxonomy): Bacteria > Bacillati > Actinomycetota > Actinomycetes > Jatrophihabitantales > Jatrophihabitantaceae > Jatrophihabitans > Jatrophihabitans sp. sgz311053. The sequence continues at coordinate 482,316 of NZ_JBWAXP010000003.1, forward strand.
CCCACCCGCCGGCTGCTGGCGCTGTCGGCCTCGGCCTTCGGGGTGCTCGCCGCCGAACCGCTCTACCTGCTCGTCGACACCGCCGTCGTCGGTCACCTCGGTGCCCGCGACCTCGCCGGCCTGGGCGTCGGGGCCGCGCTGATGACGCTGCTGACCGTCGTCGGCACCTTCGTCGGCTACGGCACCACCAGCCGCGCGGCCCGCGCCTACGGCGCCGGTGACACCGCCGGCGCGGTCCGCGAGGGGGTGCAGGCATCCTGGCTGGCCGCCACGATCGGCGCCGTGGTCGCCGTCGTCGGCTGGCTTCTCGCGGGCCCGCTCACCGGCCTGCTCGCTGGCGACGGGGAGATCCAACGCGCGGCCGAGCAGTGGTTCCGGGTCGCCGTACTGGGGCTGCCGGGCGTGCTGCTCGTGCTGGCTGGCCACGGCTGGATGCGCGGCATCCAGCGGACCCGCGCCCCCGTCGTCATCGTCCTCGCCGCGAACGGACTCTCGGCCGCGCTCTGCCCGCTGCTCGTCTATCCCGCCGGATGGGGGCTCGTCGGCTCGGCCGTCGCGAATGTCGCCGCCCAGGCCGTCGGCGCCGGACTCTTCCTGGCCGCCCTGCGCCGGACCGGGGTGAGCCTGCGACCGGAGCTGACTGTCATCCGCGCCCAGGCCGTCGTCGGCCGGGACCTCGTGATCCGGGCCGCCGCCTTCCAGGTCGCCTTTCTCACCGCCGCCGGGGTGGCGTCCAGGATGGGGACCGCGCAGATCGGCGCCCACCAGATCGGACTGCAGCTGTGGAACTTCACCGCGCTGCTGCTGGACTCCTTCGCGATCGCGGCACAGTCGCTGGTCGGCGCCGCCCTCGGTGGTGCGGATGTCGGCGCGGCCCGGGCGATGTCGTGGCAGGTCGCGCGACTGGGGCTCTACGCCGGCCTGCTCCTCGCCGCCGTCTTCGGGGCCTTCGCCTGGCTCATCCCGGGCCTGTTCACCTCGTCGTCGGCCGTGGTCGCGCAAGCGCACATCCTGTGGCCGTTCTTCGTGGCGATGCTCCCCGCCGCCGGTGTCGTCTTCGCCCTGGACGGCGTGCTCATCGGTGCCGGGGACGTCCGCTTCCTGCGCACGATCACGGTGCTCTCCGCGGTGCTGGCCTTCGCCCCGCTCAACGTGCTGGCGCTGCGGTTCGACTGGGGCATCGCCGGCGTCTGGGCGGGGCTGGCCGCCTTCGTCCTGGTGCGGCTGGTCGGCATGCTCCACCGGGTCCGCGGAGACGCCTGGCTCGTCACGGGTCACTAGGGTCGGTTCGTGTCCCGCGCTCCCGCCCCTCCCGTGACCAGCGGTCTGGTGATCGTCGACAAGCCCGGTGGCATGACGAGCCACGACGTGGTGGCGAGAATGCGCAGGATCGCGCGAACCCGCAAGGTCGGCCACGCCGGGACGCTGGACCCGATGGCCACCGGGGTGCTCGTCGTCGGTGTCGGCGCCGCCACCCGGTTGCTGCACCACCTCGTCCTCACCGACAAGGCCTACACCGCGACGATCCGGCTGGGGGCGGCGACGACGACCGACGACGCCGAGGGGGAGATCGTCGGCGGCGCCTCGGCCGCCGCCGTCACCGCCGAGCAGGTGAGGGCGGCGATGCGTCCCCTCACCGGGACGATCGAGCAGGTGCCGAGCTCCGTCTCGGCGATCAAGGTGGACGGTCGACGCGCCTACGACCGGGTCCGCGACGGCGAGCAGGTCGAGCTCGCCGCCCGCCCCGTCACGGTGAGCCGCTTCGAGGCGGGCGAGCTGCGACGCCGCGACGAGCTGCTGGACGTCGACGTGACGGTGGAGTGCAGTTCGGGGACCTACATCCGCGCGCTGGCCCGTGACCTCGGCCGATCGCTCGGCACCGGTGGGCACCTGACGGCGCTGCGGCGGACCAGGGTCGGTCCCTTCGGCCTGGAGAGCGCGCGCACCCTCGACGCGCTCGCCGACCTCCCCGACCCGGTGGTGCTGCCGCTGGCCGACGCCGTCCGGACGGCGCTGCCGGTGCGCCGGATCGACGAGGACGAGGCCCGCGAGCTCTCCTTCGGCCGCAGCCTCGACGGTCGCGGGATCGACGGTGTCCACGGCGCGATCACGGGCGACGGCCGCGCCGTGGCGCTGCTGCGCGAGGCCGACGGCCGGGCCCGTCCGGTACTGGTCTTCGCGGCCGCCGGATAGGTCGCCTCCCGCGTCGCCGCGCCGGATTCGGGTAGGACTGAGCAGTGAGCGATGACCTCGAGGACCGGAACCTGGCCGACGTGCGCGACCTGCTCCCCGGCGAGGAGCTGGAGGTCGTCGGCGCGCTGGCCTCGGGTGATCGCAGCACCGTGCTGCGGCTGCGAGCCACCGACCGCGACGGCGCGCAGCGGGGCCTGGTGCTCAAGCGCTACCTCGACGGGGACGGCCGGCGCCGGGAGCCCGCCGCGCTGGCCAGCGTCCCCGGCGCCGTCCGGGTCCCCGCAGTGCTCGCCGCCGCCGAGGACCTGCTCGTCCTGGAGGATCTCGGCGAGGGCAGCAGCGTGGCGGACGCCCTGCTCGGCGACGACCCGGTCGACGCGGCCGCCGCCGTGGTCGGCTGGGCGGAGGCGGTCGCCGAACTGCACCTGGCCACCCGAGGCAGCCGGCAGGGCTTTGCCGCGGAGCTCGCCCGGCGTGGCGACGACCTCGCCGAGTCCTGGCTGCCGCAGCACGTGCGCGAGGCCGAGCGGCTCCTCGACCGGCACTGCGGCGCCCTCGGCGTCACCATCCCGACCGGCGCGCTGACCGAGTTCACCGGTCTGCTCGATCGGCTCAGCCCCGACTCGCCCCTGGCCGCGCTGACCCCCGCCGACGCCTGTCCGGACAACAACGTGCGCGTGGGCGAGCGCATCGTGCTCGTCGACTTCGAGGGCGCGCAGTGGGCGCACATCGCCTGGGACGTCGCCTACCTGCTCGTGCCGTGGCCGACCTGCTGGTGCTCGTGGGCGATCCCGGCCGAGGTCCGTGACCGGGCGATGGCCCGCTACCGCGAGATCGCTGCCGCCGAGCTGCCGGCGGTCGCCGAGGACGGCTTCGTCGCCGACGTCGAGGCCGCCGCGGTGGGCTGGTGCCTGATGAGCGCGGCGTTCTCCCTGGACTTCGCCCTCGGCCCGGAACCCGAGCTGGACCACCAGGTGGAGCTCGACCGTCCGTCGCCGCAGCGACGCGCGCTCGTGCTGGACCGGCTGCGGCGCGTCGCGGCCAACGCGGTGCTGCCCGCCGCCGCGGAGCTCGCCACGAACCTGCTGGCGGCGCTGGACGAACGCTGGCCGGACAGCCCCCTCGCCCTCGCCCCGGCGTTTCGGGCAGGCGGTTGACCCTGCGGTCATGACACTCGAACAGCAGGTGGTCTTCGCGGCCGTGGTCGTGCTGCGCCTGGCCGTCCCGCTGTTCATCCCGCGCTTCCCGCTACCCGCCCTGCTGGCGTCTCTGGTGGTTGACGGCATCGACCAGACGGTCTTCCAGTGGTTCGACGTCTCGGCTGTCCTGGCCGAGTACCAGAGCTACGACAAGGCGCTGGACGTCTACTACCTCGTCATCGCCTACACCGCGACGATGCGCAACTGGCACGACGACGTCGCGTTCGGCATCGGTCGGGTGCTCTGGTACTGGCGGCTGGTCGGCACCGTCGCCTTCGAGTACAGCGGCTGGAGCCCGCTGCTGCTGATCTTCCCGAACGCCTTCGAGTACTTCGTCATCGCCTACGAGGCGGTCCGCACCCGGTGGCGTCCGACCCGGCTGTCGGACCGGCAACTGCTGCGGCTGGCTGCCGTCATCGTGGTGGTGGTCAAGCTGCCGCAGGAGACGTGGATCCACGTGCTGCATCTGGACGTCACCGACGAGGTGACGGCACACCCGCTCCTCGCCGCGCTGGTCGCGGTGGCGGCGGGTGGGGCCGGGTCGGCCATCGTCGCTCGTGCCCGGCGCCGGGTGCCGCCCCCCGACTGGCCGTTTACCACGAGCGTCGACCGGCATCAGGCCCGCAAGCGACCCGACACCCGGCCCGAGGGGCTGCGCACGCTGCTCTGGACCACGGGGGAGAAGGCGGTGCTGATCTCGCTGGTGGTGGTGATCTTCGGACACATCCTGCCCACGACGGCCGGCGCGGGGGCGCTGGCGCTGGGCGTCGTCGTCACCGTCGTCCTCAACGCCGGCGTCACCGAGCTGCTCGAGGAGCGGCGACTGATCCCGCCCGTCCTGCCGGTGCGCTTCGCCATCGGTGTCGTCATCAACGCGGTCATCTTCGAGGTGCTGGTGTTGCTGCGGCCGGCGGTGACCGTCGACCGGCTCTCGGCGCTCTTCCTGCTGTTGCTGCTGACCTTGATCATCACGCTCTACGACCACTTCCGGTCGGTGAGCTACGGCATCCCGGTGGACCCACCCGGCGGGAGTACGGTCACGTCGGTCTCGCCGGCGACCTGAGCCGCCCACCGCGCGAACAGCTCACCGGGACGGACGGCGAGGTCGGGGCGCAGCCGCCGCAGCCCCGGCACGAGCAGGGTCCCCCAGTGGATCGGCACCGCCGCCCGTGCGGCGACCAGCCCCGCCACCCCGGCAGCCTGCCGCGGGTCGAGATGGTGCGGTCCCAGCGACGGTCCCCAGCCGCCCACCGGAAGCAGCGCGAGATCCACCTCGCCGCGCAGGTCCCGCATGCCGGCGAAGGCGCCGGTGTCCCCGGCGAACCAGATCCGTCGGGTGCCGCGGATCAGGTAGCCGAGGGCGGGGGCGACCAACCCGGACCCGACCCGGTCGCCGGGGTGCCGGGTCGGCAGTGCGGTGACGACCAGCGAGCCCACCCGCAACTCGTCGCCGACATCGACCTCTCGGACATCGGCGAAGCCGTGGAAGAGCGGGACGGCCCCGGCTGGGGCCACCATCGTCACGTCCGTGCCCAGCCGCCGCAGCGAGGGCAGGTCCAGGTGGTCGTGGTGCAGGTGGGAGATCAGGACGGCGTCCGGCCGCCGCCAGGCCTGCTCGGACGGAGGCGGACCGTGGCGGCGCAGCGGGCCGACGTGGTCGCGCAGGATCGGGTCGGTCACCAGCCGGGTGCCGTCCAGATCGATCGTCGTCCCGGCGTGACCCAGCCAGGTCACGGCATCCGGACGAGGGCGGGACGAGTCGGCCACGCCTCCAGCTTGCCCGTCGCTACCCTGAGGCCGTGCAGCGATGGCGCGGACTCGAGGCAATCCCCGGCGGCTGGGGCCACTGCGTGGTCACGATCGGCGTCTTCGACGGCGTGCACCGCGGTCACGCGGCGATCATCGGTCAGGCGGTCGAGCTGGCCGCCGAACGTGGGGTGCCGAGCGCGCTCATCACCTTCGTGCCGCATCCGGCCGAGGTGGTGCGCCCCGGCTCGCATCCGCCGGTGCTCACCAGCATCGTGCGCCGCGCCGAGCTCGTGGAGCAGCTGGGCGTGGATGTCTTCCTCGCCCTGCCGTTCACCCTCGAGCTGTCGCAGCAGCCGCCGGACGGCTTCGTCCACGACGTCCTCGTCGACCGGCTCCACGCCTCGGCGGTGGTGGTGGGGGACAACTTCCGCTTCGGCCATCGGGCGGCCGGCGACGTCGAGATGCTGGCCCGCCTCGGCCGCACCTTCGGCTTCTCGGCGCACGGCGTCCCGCTGCTGCAGCAGGGCGACACCCCGATGAGCGCCACCTACGTCCGCTCCTGCGTGCAGGCCGGTGACATGGCCGCAGCCACCGCCGTGCTGGGACGGCCGCACCGGGTGGACGGTGTCGTCGAGCGCGGCGACCAGCGGGGCCGCGAGCTGGGGTACCCGACGGCGAACCTGCGCACCGACCAGTGGGCCGCCGTCCCCGCCGACGGTGTCTACGCCGGCCGCGTGGTCCGGCTCGACGAGTGGGGTCGCACTGTCGCCGGCGCGGCGCTGGGCACCGCCGCCATCTCCGTCGGCACCAACCCCACCTTCGACGTGCGGCAGCGACGGGTCGAGGCCTTCGTGCTGGACTTCAGCGGGGACCTCTACGGCGAGAACCTCGGTTTCGAGTTCACCCACCACCTGCGCGGGATGACGAAGTTCGACTCGGTCGAGGAGCTCGTCACCCAGATGGACGCCGACGTCGCGCGCACCCGCGAGCTGGCCGGGCCGTGATCGACCACCGGCGGCCGGCCGACGCCCGGTCGCTCGCCGGGACCGCCCTCTGGCGCGCCGTCATCGTGGCCTGCGGCGCCATCGGCGTGATCGGAGCGGTGCGGGGTCGCGGGCTGGGTGAGGCCCTGAGCGAGCTGAGCCAGCAGGCCAGCCTCGCCACCGCGGTGATCTACCTCGGCCTGCTGCTCTACCCCCTGGTCACCGGCCGCCGCTGGCACGAGCCCCGCTCGCCCTGGTGGCGCGGGGCGCTGGCGGTGACCCTGCTGCTGGTGCTCGTGGTCTACGCCGCGCTGCTCGACAGTGACTTCGGCACCGTCCACTCGCAGTTCGAGCACCTCATCACGCCGATCGCGGTGACCCTCGACGTCGTGCTGGTGGGGCGCAATCTGCTCAACGTTTCGTGGTGGTCGGTGCTGACCTGGCTCGTCTTCCCGCTGGCCTATCTCGTCTACTACAACGCCGCCGACCTCTCGGCCTACGACATCCCGCTGCGCTACGGCGACGCCGACTTCGCCGGCTACGTCGTCGCCCTCCTCGCCGGCACGGTCGTGGTGGCGACGGTGCTGGTCGGCGTCGGCAAGGCGCGGGCGGCGGCCGACGCGCGTGGGTCAGCCCGCCAGTAACTTGCGCAGCACCCGGCCGAAGAGCAGCCGCGCCGAGACGCGGGCCAGCGGATCGGCGAAGCGAGGCAGCCCCCGGGGCCGGGCGACCTCTGTCCAAGTCGCACGGGAGCCGCCGGGGCGGGCCGAGACGGTGATCTCGGCCCAGCCGTGGATCAGTCGACCGCGCTTCTCCAGCCGGCAGCGACCCGGCCGGTCGTCGGCCGGCGGCTCCCAGACTGTGATCGCCATCGGGTCGTCGAAGCCGATGGGACCCAGTGCGGTCCGCGCGGTGAAGACCGTTCCCACCGAACTCGGTCCCGGCGGCTGCACCCGCATGGTCGTGAAGGGCACGTGTCGACCGTGCGCGGGCCAGTCGGTGATGCGCTGCCAGGCGTCAGCGGGCGACAGCGGCGAATCCTGCGTGAGGACGAACGGTTTCACGCAGACGGACATACCCGGCGCGGTGGCAGGCGCACACCGGGCGTCCTGGTAACCTTGCCCACGAGGCGTGTTCATGACGCCCGCAGACGCATGCGCGTTCACCCATCCACCGTGGTTCAGACCGGTGGAGCGCGCCTGCACCGAGATCACGAGGAGTCGTCCGTGCCCCTGGCCCAGGATGTCAAGAAGCAGATCATCGCCGAGTACGGCACCAAGGACGGCGACTCGGGTTCGGCCGAGGTCCAGGTCGCGCTGCTGTCGCGGCGCATCAGTGACCTCACCGAGCACCTCAAGATGCACAAGCACGACCACCACAGCCGTCGTGGCCTGCTGCTGCTCGTCGGTCAGCGCCGCCGGCTGCTGAACTACCTCATGAAGACCGACATCAACCGCTACCGCTCCATCGTGGAGCGTCTCGGCCTGCGCCGGTAGTGGAAGAGGGAGCGACCCGGACGGGTCGCTCCCTCTCTTCGTAGGGACAACTGCACAAACACCAACCGATCGCCGGACGCACGCGCGTCCACCAGCGACATCCGAGCACTGACGCCGGTCCTCGGTAGTGGCGGGCGGGGACGATCCCCGACCGCTTCGATCGAAGACCGGCACCGGGCCCCAGTGGGGTCAGCGGTGTGAATCGCTCGTACGTCGCCTGTGCGCTCCGGCACGTACGAGAGGAGACCTCTGTGACAGAGGTTCACGAAGACGGTGTGTTCGAGACCGAGGCCGTGATCGACAACGGCACGTTCGGCACCCGCACCATCCGGTTCGAGACCGGCCGGCTGGCCAAGCAGGCCGCCGGTTCCGTCGTCGCCTACCTGGACGACGACACCATGCTGCTGTCGGCCACCACGGCCGGCAAGAAGCCCCGCGAGGGCTTCGACTTCTTCCCCCTGACGGTCGACGTCGAGGAGCGGATGTACGCCGCGGGCCGCATTCCCGGCTCGTTCTTCCGCCGCGAGGGTCGTCCGTCCGAGGACGCGATCCTCACCTGCCGCCTCATCGACCGGCCGCTGCGCCCCACCTTCATCAAGGGCCTGCGCAACGAGGTCCAGGTCGTCATCACCGTCATGGCGTTGAACCCCGACCACGCCTACGACGTGCTCGCCATCAACGCGGCGTCCGCGTCGACGCAGATCTCTGGCCTGCCGTTCAACGGCCCGGTCGGCGGCACCCGCGTCGCCCTCATCGACGGTCAGTGGGTCGGCTTCCCGACGCACTCGGAGCTGGAGCGCGCCTCCTTCGACATGGTCGTCGCCGGCCGCACGCTGGACAACGGCGACGTCGCGATCATGATGGTCGAGGCCGAGGCGACCGAGGGCGTCATCGAGCTCATCGCCGGTGGCGCGACCAAGCCGACCGAGGAGGTCGTCGCCGAGGGTCTCGAGGCGGCCAAGCCGTTCATCGCCGCCCTCTGCAAGGCGCAGTCCGACCTCGCGGCGAGCGCCGCGAAGCCGGTCCAGGAGTTCCCCGTCTTCCTCGACTACTCCGACGAGGTCTACGACGCGGTCCGCAACGAGGTCGAGGCCGAGGTCGCGACCGCGCTCACCATCGCCGACAAGCAGGAGCGCGAGAACAAGCTCGACGACATCAAGGAGTCCGTCAAGGACACCCTGGGTCAGCGCTTCGAGGACCGCTACAGCGAGATCGGCGCCGCCTTCCGCGCGCTGAACAAGAAGCTGGTCCGGCAGCGCATCCTGCGCGACAAGGTCCGCATCGACGGCCGCGGTCTGGCCGACATCCGCACGCTCTCGGCCGAGGTCGAGGTCATCCCGCGGGTGCACGGCTCGGCGCTCTTCCAGCGCGGCGAGACCCAGATCCTGGGCGTCACCACGCTGAACATGCTGGGCCTGGAGCAGAAGCTCGACACGCTTTCGCCGAACCGCACCAAGCGCTACATGCACAACTACAACTTCCCGCCGTACTCGACCGGTGAGACCGGCCGAGTGGGCTCGCCCAAGCGCCGCGAGATCGGCCACGGCGCGCTCGCCGAGCGGGCGCTGCTGCCGGTGCTGCCGGGCCGCGACGAGTTCCCGTACGCGATCCGTCAGGTCTCCGAGGCCCTCGGTTCGAACGGCTCGACCTCCATGGGCTCGGTCTGCGCCTCGACGCTCGCGCTGCTGAACTCCGGCGTCCCGCTCAAGGCGCCGGTCGCCGGCATCGCCATGGGCCTGGTCTCCGACGAGGTCGACGGCAAGACCGAGTACGTGGCGCTCACCGACATCCTCGGTGCCGAGGACGCCTTCGGCGACATGGACTTCAAGGTCGCCGGCACCAAGGAGTTCGTCACGGCGCTGCAGCTGGACACCAAGCTCGACGGCATCCCGTCCGAGGTGCTCGCCGCCGCGCTCAAGCAGGCCCGCGACGCGCGCCTGCACATCCTGGACGTCATGGCCGAGGCCATCGACGGCCCGGACGAGATGAGCCCGTACGCCCCGCGCGTCACCGTAGTGAAGATCCCGGTCGACAAGATCGGCGCGGTCATCGGCCCCAAGGGCCAGATGATCAACGCCATCCAGGACGAGACCGGCGCCGACATCACCATCGAGGACGACGGCACGATCTACGTCGGTGCCGCCGACGGACCGTCGGCCGAGGCCGCCGTCGACCGCATCAACGCGATCGCCAACCCGCAGATGCCCAAGGTGGGCGAGCGCTTCCTCGGCACGGTCGTCAAGACCGCCGCCTTCGGCGCCTTCGTCTCGCTGCTCCCCGGCAAGGACGGTCTCGTCCACATCAGCAAGCTGGGTCGCGGCAAGCGCATCGGCAAGGTCGAGGACGTCGTCAACGTCGGCGACAAGATCCAGGTCGAGATCCTCGAGATCGACCAGCGCGGCAAGATCTCGCTGGGTCTGGTCGACGAGGAGGCGAAGTCCGAGGCCACCCCAGACAACGCTCCGGCTGAGGCTCCCGCCACCAGCTGATCCTCTTCGAGGAAGGGCCGGGACGCGCTGCGCGCGTCCCGGCCCTTCGTCGTCTCCACCTTCCCCTGTCGTGTGGTCGTTTGTGCCGCGCAGAATCGACCACACGACAGGGGAAGCGCAGTAACCCGCGGGTCAGTCGCCCTTGACGTTCACGATCTGGCGCAGGGTGTGGGGCGAAGACGGCGAGCTTGGTGACCTCCATGCTCCGGAAGCCCACAACTGCGTTCGTGCAAGGCCTCGCCTATCGTGACGGGGTGCGGTTGCGGATCGGGGCGTCGCTGCGCGAACTCCCCGTAGAGGTCCGCGCGCTGACGGGCGTGGCCTTCATGGTCGCCCTCGGATTCGGCCTGGTCGCCCCCGCGCTGCCGCTCTTCGCTCGCGAATTCGGCGTCAGCCGGACCCTGGCCGGGCTCGTCGTGAGCGCCTTCGCGCTGATGCGGTTGCTGATGGCGCCGTTCGTCGGGCGGATGGTCAACGCGGTGGGGGAGCGGCTGCTGCTGGCCTCGGGGATCGGCATCGTGGCCGTCTCCAGCCTGCTGGCCGGACTGTCGCAGACCTACTGGCAGCTGCTCCTGCTGCGGGGCGCGGGCGGCGTCGGGTCGATCATGTTCAGCGTCAGCGCGGTGAGCCTGCTGGTGCGGGTCACCCCGGATCACCAGCGCGGCCGCGCGCAGGGCGTCTGGGCCGGATCCTTTCTGCTCGGCATGATCGCCGGTCCCGCCGTCGGCACCGTCGCGACCTTCTCGCTGCGGGCCCCGTTCTTCCTCTACGCGGGCACGCTTGTCGTCGCCGGCGTCCTCGGCCTGAGCGCGCTCCGCGGCAGCGAGCTGGCTGCCCGGCAGAGTGTGCGCGAGTCGCCGGTGACGCTGCGCGCGGCGCTGCGGGATCGGGCCTATGTCGGCGCCCTCGCCGCCGCCTTCGCCGGCGCCTTCGCGATCATCGGGGCGCGGACGTCGATCGTGCCGCAGTACGTCAGCGACGATCTCGGTTTGGACCACGCCTGGGCCTACGCCGCCTTCCTCGTCACCAGCCTGGTCAGCGGCGCGCTGCTGCTGCCGGTCGGCAAGGTCGCGGACGTCCGGGGACGGCGACCGGTGGTCGTGGTGGGGCTGCTGGTGGCGGCGACGGCCTTCCTGCTGCTGCCGTTGCTCTCGTTCCTCGGCGGGCTGCTCGTCGCCTCCGTCCTGCTCGGTGTCGCCGGCGCCGCGGACTCCGTCGCACCGGGCGCGATCATGGGCGATGTCGTCGCCGGCCGCGGCGGCACGGTGGTGGCGGTCTTCCAGATGGCCGGGGACCTGGGGTCCGTGCTCGGTCCCGTCGTCGCGGGCTGGGTGGCCGACCAGGGTGGCTACGCACCGACGTTCGTCCTCAGCGCCGTCGTCTGCCTCGTTCCGGTGGCGCTGGTGGCGCGGGCGCCGGAGACGCTGCATCGCCCGCGCGCCGTGGCGTCGCCGGAGTCCGACCTCACCGCCTCGACCTGACGATCACTACCGCCTCGACCGTCACCCGTGTACCGGTCGTCCGGTTTCGTCCCGCGTGTCGGCGTGAGGCATGTCGCATCGTGACGCCGTGGTGCCGGTAGCAGGGCCTACCTGCCGGTCTCTTGGTAATCTCTATAAGTCCGATCGACATTGCCATTTCGGCAGACATTGAAGGAAGAGCCGATGACGCTGACCCGTACCCGCTCGCGCCGATGGGTGGCCGTGGCCGCCCTGGCCTCCGCCGCGACGCTGGGACTGTCCGCCTGTGGTGGTGACTCCGGGTCGTCGGCCAAGTCGATCAACCTCGTCGAGTACTCCGTGCCCAAGCCGGCTTACGACGCGCTCGCCACCGCCTTCAAGAAGACGAGCGCCGGCAAGGGCGTGACGATCCGCGCCTCGTACGGTCCGAGTGGCACGCAGAGCAAGAACGTCGCCGGCGGGCAGAAGGCCGACTACGTCGGCTTCTCGGTCGAGCCGGACATGACCAAGCTGGTGCCGGCCAAGGTCGCCGAGGACTGGAACAGCGGCCCCACCAAGGGCATCGTCTCCGACTCCGTCGTCGTGATCGTCGTCCGCAAGGGCAACCCGCTCGGCATCAAGAACTGGGACGACCTGGTCACCAAGTCCGGCGTCAAGATCGTCACGCCGAGCCCGGCGTCGTCCGGATCGGCGAAGTGGAACATCCTCGCCGCCTGGTCGCACGTCACCGCCTCCGGCGGCACCGAGGCGCAGGCCACCGCGTACCTGAAGAAGTTCTACAGCCGCATCGTCAGCAAGGCCCAGAGCGGCTCGGTCGCCACGCAGCAGTTCGAGGCCGGCACCGGCAACGTCCTCATCTCCTACGAGAACGAGGCCATCACCGCCCGGGCCAAGGGTGCGGACCTGGACTACATCGTCCCGCCGCAGACCGTGCTCATCCAGAACCCGGCCGCGGTGACGAAGAAGGCCTCGACGGCGGCCAAGGACTTCCTGAAGTTCGTCCTCACCGACGAGGGTCAGCAGATCTTCGCCAGCACCGGCTTCCGCCCGGTCACCGAGGGGGTCAAGGTCGGCACCGTCAAGGGCGCCAACGACCCGAGCAACCCCTTCCCGACGCCGGAGAAGCTGGTGACCGTCGATCAGCTCGGCGGCTGGAAGTCCGTGAACGAGAAGTTCTTCGGCGACAACGGCATCGACACCAAGATCGAGGGGTCCAGCTGACGTGACCCTCGCCCCCTCGCAGGGCGACGTGCCGGCCGCTCCCGACGACGTCGACGGGACGGCCGGCACGGTCGCGCGTCGGCGTTCGGGCCGTGCCAAGACGGGACTGCCGCTCGGCGGCTGGTCCGGCCTGTCGCTCGGTGTCTCCGTCCTCTGGCTCTGCCTGCTCGTCCTGCTGCCGCTGACCGCCGTGGTCGGCAAGGCCTTCGGGGCCGGCTTCGGCGACTTCGTCGACGCCATCACCTCGCCGCAGACCGCCGAGGCGCTACGGCTGACGCTCTGGCTCTCTGCCGCCGTCGCGGTGATCAACGCCGTCATGGGCACGCTGGTGGCGTGGGTGCTGGTCCGCGAGCGGTTCCGCGGTGCCGGACTCGTCGAGACGATCATCGACATCCCGTTCGCGCTGCCCACCGTCGTCGCCGGCATCGTCATGCTGGCGCTCTACGGCGACGACAGTCCGATCGATGTGACCCTGCGCGGCACGGCGCCGGGCCTGCTGGTGGCCCTGCTCTTCGTCACGCTGCCCTTCACGGTGCGCACCGTGCAGCCGGTGCTGCTGGACCTCGACCGTGACGCCGAACAGGCTGCCGCCTCGCTCGGTGCCTCCGACGCCACCGTCTTCCGGCGCATCGTGCTGCCGCAGATCCTGCCGGCGGCGCTCTCGGGCGCGGCGCTCTCCTTCGCCCGCGCCATCGGGGAGTACGGCTCGCTGGTCTTCATCTCCAGCAACACCAGGGGCAACCAGATCGCTTCGGCGATCATCTACGGCAAGCTCCAGGTCGCCGACAACGCCGAGGCCGCCACCCAGCAGGCGGCGGCCATCGCGTTCGTGCTGCTCGTCGTCGCGATCGTGGTGCTGCTGCTGCTCGAGATCGTCAAGCGGACGGCGGCGCGTCGTGGCTGATCTCGTCACCCCCGGCACCGTCACCGGCAAGGCACGCCGGGCCCCGGTGCGCCGGCGGACCACCGGCGCGGGCCGCGTGCTGCGGCTGATCGCGGTGCTCTACGTCGGACTGCTCGTCCTCTTCCCGGTGGCGGTGCTGGCCTACCGCACCTTCCAGCCGGGACTGCAGCAGTTCTTCGACACCCTGTCGGACCCCGACACGCAGACCGCCTTCCAGAACACGCTGATCGTCGCGGCCTGGGCGGTGGTCATCAACACCGTCCTCGGCGTGGCGCTGGCAATCCTCATCGTGCGGCACCGCTTCCCGGGCAAGCGGTTCCTGGACGCCTTCCTCGACCTGCCGGTGGCGATCTCGCCGATCATCGTGGGTCTGGCGCTGCTGCTGGTCTACGGCCCGAGTGGCTGGTTCGCCGACGTCGTCGGCACCGACTTCTCCAGTGCACGTCCCGGCCTGATCATGGCCACGGTCTTCGTCTCGCTGCCGCTGGTGCTGCGGGCGATCGTCCCCGTGCTGGCGCAGGCGGGGCTGGAGCAGGAGCAGGCCGCGGCCTCCCTCGGTGCCAACGCCTTCACCCGGTTCCGCCGCATCACGCTGCCGACCATCCGCATCGCCCTGACCTACGGCATCGTGCTCTGCATCGCCCGCTGCGTCGGCGAGTACGGCGCGGTGCTCGTCGTCACCAGCGGCGGCGTCGCCGGGTACAACGAGACGGCCGCCGTCCGGGTCGGCACCTATCTGGAGGCCGACCAGAATCCGGACGCGGCGTACGCCGTCGCCTTCGTGCTCATGCTGATCGCCGTGGTGGCGATCGTGATCGCGGCGCTGATCCGCCGCCGGGGAAGGACATCCTGATGGGGATCGAGATCGCAGGCGTGGGCAAGCGCTTCGGCGACTTCGTCGCGCTCGACGACGTGAGTCTGAGCGTGCGTTCCGGGGCGCTGACCGCCCTGCTGGGGCCCAGTGGCGGCGGCAAGTCGACACTGCTGCGCATCGTGGCCGGGCTGGAGAGCGCCGACACCGGCACCGTCCACATCGACGGTGTCGACGCCACCACGCTGCCGGCCCGCCGCCGTGACGTCGGCTTCGTCTTCCAGCACTACGCGGCCTTCACGCACCTCAGTGTCGAGCGCAACGTCGCCTTCGGTCTGGAGATCCGCAAGCGGCCCAAGGACGAAATCAAGCGCCGGGTCCGGGAGCTGCTGGAGCTGGTCCATCTCGAGCAGTTCGCCGACCGACTCCCCGCCCAGCTCTCCGGTGGACAGCGGCAGCGGATGGCGCTGGCTCGCGCGCTCGCCGTCGAGCCGAAAGTGCTGCTGCTCGACGAGCCCTTCGGCGCGCTGGACGCCAAGGTCCGCAAGGAATTGCGGGACTGGTTGCGCCGACTGCACGACGAGGTCCACGTCACCACCGTCTTCGTCACCCACGACCAGGAGGAGGCCCTCGAGGTCTCCGACGAGATCGTCGTCATCAACGACGGCCGCATCGAGCAGGTGGGAACCCCGGACGAGCTCTACGACGAGCCCGCCAACGAGTTCGTGATGTCCTTCCTCGGCCCGGTCACCCGGCTGGACGGCCGGCTGGTGCGGCCGCACGACATCGAGATCCTCACCGCCCCCGCCGGCGACGCGATCGAGGCAACGGTGAGCCGGATCCAGCGCGTCGGCTTCGAGATCCGTGCCGAGCTCGACACGCCCGGCGCTGGCGAGGGCACCTGGGCGCAGTTGACGCGCGGGCAGAGCGAATCGCTGCGGCTGCAGGAGGGTGCCAGGGTCTGGCTGCTCGCGGCGGGACGGTCGGCCGAGCACGTGCCGGCCGAGCGGCAGGGCGTGCTCGCCGACTGAGACCGGCGGGTCGCTTGTCTCGTTCCCTACCTGATTGGGCATGATGGCGGGGTGCAGATCTCGGCCAAGACCGATTACGCCGTCCGTGCCCTGTTGAGCCTGGCGGCGCGCGAGCCCGCCCTGGTGAAGATCGACACGGTCGTGACCGAGCAGGGGATGCCCCGCAAGTTCGTGGAGGCGATCCTCGGCGAACTGCGGCGCGCCGGGCTGGTGCGCAGTCAGCGCGGCGCGGAGGGCGGATACGCGCTCGCCCGGCCGGCGGCCGAGATCACGCTGGGCTCGATCCTGCGCGCGGTCGACGGGCCGCTGGCCGAGGTCCGGGGACTGCGACCGCACGAGACCGCCTACGCCGGCGTCGCCGAGCATCTCCCCGAGGTGTGGGTGGCGGTGCGTTCCAGCCTGCGGCTCGTCCTGGACGAGACCACGCTGGCCCAGGTGCTCGACGGGAAGCTGCCCGAGCACGTCACCCGGCTCAACGAGGCCCCGGACGCCTGGCTGCCGCGCTGATCGGGGCGACGCTGCGCCCGTAGGATCGACTGATGCCATCCGCACCGCGCGCCGTCACGCGCCGCCTCGCGCACGCCACCGGCGGGGGCACCCTCACCCGCACCGTTCTGCCGGGCGGGCTGCGCGTCGTCACCGAGGCGATGTCCGGGGTCCGCAGCGCCAGCGTCGGCGTCTGGGTCCCGACCGGGTCGCGGGACGAGACCCCGGCCCAGGCCGGGACCAGCCACTTCCTGGAGCATCTGCTCTTCAAGGGCACGGCCAGCCGCACCGCATTGGACATCGCCACCGCGATGGACGACGTCGGCGGGGAGTTCAACGCCTTCACCGAGAAGGAGCACACCTGCTACTACGCGACGGTCCTCGACCGGGACCTCGCCGTCGCGGTGGACATCGTCTGCGACGTCGTCCTCAACGCCACCATCGCCGCCCGTGACGTCGACGTCGAGCGGGACGTCGTGCTCGAGGAGATCTCGATGCGCGACGACGACCCCAGCGATCTGGTGCACGACGAGTTCTCCTCCGCCCTCTTCGGCGACACCCCGCTGGGACGCCCCATCCTCGGCACCGAGGAGTCCATCCGGGACCTGACACAGCGCCGCATCGCCGGCTACTACCGGCGCCGCTACACGCCCGACGCCATGGTCGTGACGGTCGCGGGCAACGTCGACCATCAGGCGGTGGTCCGCCTCGTCCGGCAGGCCTTCGGCGATCGGCTCGACCCGCAGCAGCAGCCGCAGGCATGCCGGCCCAGCGCGCAGCGCCCGCCGGCCCGGCCGACCGAGGCGGTCCGGGTCGTCGCCGACGACACCGAGCAGGCCAACATCCTGCTCGGCTGCCACGGTCTGTCGCGGCACGACCCGCGCCGCTTCGCGCTCGGTGTCGTCTCCTCCGCGCTCGGCGGCGGGATGAGCTCACGGCTCTTCCAGCGGGTGCGGGAGGAACGCGGTCTGGCCTACTCGGTGTACTCCTACAGCAGCGGGTACGCCGATGCCGGGCAGTTCGGCGTCTACGCCGGCTGTCAGCCCGGCAAGGCCGACGAGGTGCTCGCCATCATGCGCGACGAGCTCGACGCCGTCGCCGGCGGCGCGCTGACCGCCGCCGAGGTCGAGCGGGGCAAGGGACAGCTGCGGGGCGGACTCGTCCTGGGCCTGGAGGACACCGGATCCCGGATGACCCGCATCGGCAAGAGCGAGCTCGCCTACGCCGACGTCCAGGGGCTGGATGAGGTGCTCGCCCAGATCGACGCGGTGACCGTCGCCGACGCCACCGACGTCGCGCGCGAGGTGCTGTCGCGACCGCGGTGCCTGACCGTGGTAGGACCGTTCGGTGCGCACGACTTCGACGGTGCGGTCGGCTGAGATGCCGGCACGTCAGCGGCCGCGGACGCGGCTCGAGAGGATGACAGAGTGAGCGAGCCGGTCCGGGTCGGTGTGCTGGGTGCGCGCGGCCGCATGGGACAGCAGGTGTGCCGGGCGGTCGACGGAGCCGACGACCTCGATCTCGTCGCGATGGTCGACGCCGGTGACTGGCTCTTCAGCGTCGCCGACGCCGGCTCGCAGGTGCTGGTCGACTTCACGCACCCGGACGTCGTCATGGACAACATCCGCTTCGCCATCGACCAGGGCATCCACAGCGTCGTCGGCACCACCGGCTTCACCGCCGAGCGGTTGGAGACGATCCGGGGCTGGCTGGCCGACGCGCCGCAGGTGGGTGTCCTCATCGCGCCGAACTTCGGCATCGGTGCCATCCTGTCGATGAAGTTCGCGCAGCTGGCGGCCCGCTTCTACGAGTCGGCCGAGGTCGTCGAGCTGCATCACCCCAACAAGGCCGACGCTCCGAGCGGTACCGCCGTCCGGACGGCGGAGCTCATCGCCGCCGCGCGGGCCGAGGCAGGCATGTCGCCCGCCCCCGACGCGACGACGCAGGCCCGCGACGGTGCGCGCGGCGCCGATGTCGACGGGGTGCGGGTGCACGCGCTGCGCATCGCCGGCATGGTGGCGCACCAGGAGATCGTGCTCGGCGCCGAAGGCGAGACGCTGACGATCCGGCACGACTCGCTGGACCGGGTCTCCTTCATGCCGGGCGTGCTGCTCGGCGTCCGGCAGGTCATGTCGCACCCCGGCCTCACGGTCGGCCTGGAAGCCCTGCTCGACCTCTGACGCGTGCTCCCCGACCTGCTGCGGCCCGGCCTGCGCGTCGTCATCGCCGGCACGATCGCGGCGTGGCACCGGGCCGAGCGGCAGCACTACTACGACGGTGCCGGCAACAAGTTCTGGACGCTGCTCCACGCCGCCGGTTTCACGCCGACCGAGCTGAGCCCCGAGCATGATCGCGAGCTTCCCGACCACGGCGTCGGGCTGACCGATCTCGTCCGCACCGAGCACGCCGTCAAGGGCGAACCACCCGTCTTCGACCTGCGCAGTTTTCACGCGAAACTGCGCAAAGCCGAACCGCCGGCGGTGGCCTTCGTCAGCAAGACGGCCGCCTCGTCCTACGCCCGGGCGGCAGGGGAGCGGCTACCCCGCGGGTACGGCGAGCTGTCGTGGACGGTCGGGGGCATTCCCGCCTTCGTCCTGCCCGGACCGTCCGGCGCGAACAACGGCATGCCGCTGCCGCTGCGGATCGCGCTCTGGACCGATCTCGCCGACTTCCTCGAGACGCTCTGAAGCCGCCTGCGGGTCGCTCAGTCCGCGCCGACGTGGGTGTCGAGCCAGGCAGTCAACGGCGCCAAGGTCCGCCACTGCGCGGCGATCTTGGTCCGTGCCTCGGCCGTGTGCAGCCAGTCGGGGAAGCCGAGCTCCTTGCCCGCCGTCAGCGTCTTGTGCCGCAGCAGGTCGGCGCGGACGTGGCCGGAGTCGAAGCCTGACGGCACCCGGCTCAGCTGCTCGCCGCCGACCTGCCAGCCCTTGCGTCGCAGACCGGCGACGATCGTGGCAAGCGCGGGCCCGGCGATGTCGTCGTCCACGGCCCGCCGCAACCGCTGCACCTGCGTGCTGGACGTCCGCCAGTAGCCACCGGCCAGGAAGAGTCCGGCCGCGGAGACCTGCAAGTACACCGACGTTTCGTCGAACCAGACACCCTGGTGCGTCTTGTACGGCGTCTTGTCCTTGCTGAATCGGACGTCGCGGTAGGGCCGGAAGAGCTTGCCCGGGCCGAACTGCTTCTCCAGCGCGGCGGCCAGCGCCGTCATCGGCGCCTTCACCGCCTCGTCGTAGACGTGCTTGTTCGCCGTCCAGAAGCCCTTGGAGTTGTCGTTCTCCAGGTCCTCGTAGAAGTCCAGCGCCACGGCCGGGATACCTGTGAACGCCATCTTCAGGAGTCCCCTCGAGCCCGATTTCGCCGCCACATCCTCGGCAGGTAGAGGACGAGGAGAGAAGCAACGGCGACGACGGCCAGAACGGCGACGGTCACTCGTAGCCAGCGCCAGGCGCGCTCGTCCTGCCATGACAGCCAGATCGCCTGGCTGAGGAACGCAAGTGTCAAGATGCCGGACGCCAGTCCGGTGAGCCTGTCTCGCGTACAGACAGACCTCATGCGGACATCCTGCCGGTAGCGGGTGGTTGGCGCAGGACCAGCGTCGCGGTAAGGGCGGCCGCCACGCCACTGCCGGCGCGACCGTGCCTCGTCACCCCGCGGCGTCCAGCTCGGTCCGCAGCCGGATCTCGCGCAGCTCGCCGGCGCCGGTGTCCAGGGCACGGACCAAGCCGTCGGCGACCCAGCCGGCGGACTCCAGGAAAGCCTTGCTCGCCGCGTCCGCCTCGGGGATCCACATGATCAGATCCGTCGCGCCGTCGGTGCGGGCATGGTCCACCGCGGCGGCCAGCAGCCGCGAGCCGTGGCCCCGGCGGCCCCATCGCGGCTCGACGAGCAGCGCAGCGAGGGCGCCTGTGGTGTCGGGTCGCGGATCCTCGGGCTGCAGCTCGTCGGCAGGGGTCAGTGCGGCAAAGCCGACACGCCACTGCTGCTCCAGCGCCACGAGGACGTGATGTCGCGGCGACGGGGGGGCCTCGGTGGCCGCGCGCCATGCCTGCGCCGCCGCTTCGGGGTCGAGAGCGTCGATGACGGCGGCGGGCAGAACCTCGGCATACGCGGTCTGCCAGGTCGTCACCTGGATGCGGCCGATCTCGTCGGCGTCGTCCGGTCGGGCCGTGCGCACACTGACATCTGCCACGGCCCGACCCTAACCGCAGCCGCGTCAGGTCGCGGTTGCCGCCCCGGCGGAGGGGGCCTGCTCGATGTCGGGAGCCTCACCCCGCGCGGCTGCGAGGGAACCGCTGCCGCCGCGACCGCCACGCCCGCCGCCATGATCGTCGCGCCGGCGGCGACATAGCTGTCGAAGGAGGCGATGTCGAAGACGAGCATCACGACGCCGATGCCGACGGCGGCGGCCCAGACCCAGGTGGTGAACCGCCGCTCGGCCCAGCCGCCGTAGCAGGCGAGGACGGCGCCCACCAGCAGCAGGACGACGCCCGTGCCGGCCACGCCGGCATCGTTGCCCAAGGCCGTGATCCCGCCGAGGGTGTCGACGAAGCCGGCGATTACGAAGGCCGTGGCAACACCGTGCCGGCCGCGACGGTCCAGGACCAGTGCGGCGGCGTAGTAGCCGAGCCCCAGGGCGAGCCCCACGACGCCGCTGCCTAGCGTCTCCGGCTCCGGGGTGCGCGACGAGCCGAACGAGCTGCTGACCGCGAAGCGAAAGGCGTCGTCGCCCACCACCTTGAGACCGATGTAGCCCGCCACCGCGATCAGCGAGGCGGCGAGGAACGTCGTCCGTCCCCGGGCACCGGGAACCAGAAAGTACGCCACCAGCCACACCAGGATCGAGACGAGGAAGACGGCATCGACGCTGAACGGCTCGGGACCGACGTCGACGGTGAGGAACAGCATCACCAACGGGACCGTCGTCGCCGCCACCACGGTCGCGGCCGACGCGACCGGGCCCCGGCGCACGCTGATCAGGACCGCGAAGGCCAGCACGGCCAGCACCAGGAAAAGGCCGACCCCCAGGTACTTGTGGTCGGCGCTCGGGCGGTCGCCGCGGTCGGAGAAGAGGCCGCCGAAGAGACCCTCGACGAGATAGCCACCGGCCCAGACCAGCGCCCCGAGCACGAGCAGCCCACCGCCCACCGCGGCGAGTGACGCGCCGGCTCGCGGCAGCGGACGCTGCCGTGCCCGCGCGCCGAGGTCGATCCGCAACCCCGCCGAGGCCGACGGCCCCTGCTGTGCACCCGCCGGCCACGGCTGGCCGTCGCCGGGATACGGGGAACCGGCATCGCGCTGAGGCCAGCCGCCGGTCCCATAGCCGGGCAGGCCCTCGTAGTAACCGGGCGGGCCCTGGCGGTACCCCGGCGGGCCGTATGAGGGTTCGTCGTGAGCCGGGGGACCGTAGCCGGGTGGCCCATAAGCCGGGGAGCCGTAGCCGGGTGGCCCATAAGCCGGGGAGCCGTAGCCGGATTAGCCGTCACCAGAGGGGCCGTACGGCGACGGGCCCGGCGGGCCGTATCCGGGTGGGGCGTCCGGCGATGAGCCGGCACCGCCGTAGCCCGGCTGACCCTGACCGTCCCGTCCGTCACCGCGTGGGGCATAGCCGGAATGCCCGTGGCCGGACTGCTCGCCGGCAGGGCCCGAGGCGTGCTCGGGCTGGTGCGGTTGGTCCGGCTGCGGTGCGCCGCCCGGCGACGGCTGCTCCGGCGGTTCGGCGGGTGGCTGTGTCATGCGCACGACCCTAGGGACGATCCCGCCGACGAGCAGCCCGAAAGACGGGGGAGGGGTCCCCGGTCGACGCCGGGACCCCCCGGCTCGCCTCGGCCGGGTTGGCCCCATGCCAGCGCGGCCCGGCAGGAGTTGGCCCGGGCCGCCCCGGCCGGGGTTGGCCCCATGCGAGCGCGGCCCGGCGGACCATTTCGCCGCGCGGGTGTGGGGCCGACCGCGCGGGCGTGGGGCCAACCCCGCGGCCCGGCCGACCCGGCCACCACCGGCCCCGCGGACGGGGCCGGCCGTTGTCGGAGCCCGGTCGTAGGGTCGCGTTCATGGTCGCCCGCGTCCCTGCTCCGACCCGCCGGCTCACGCTGGCGCAGGCCCGTCGTATCGCGCTGGCCGCGCAGGGATTCGCCGACCCGGTGCCGCCGGGGCGGGTGGACACCCGCCATCTGCGTCGTGCCGTCGACCGGATGTCACTGCTGCAGATCGACTCGGTTAACGTCTTCTCGCGCAGCCACTACCTGCCGGTCTTCGCCCGGCTCGGGGCCTATCCGCACGAGCTGTTGGACCGGTACACCGGCTACACCGCGCGGCGCGTCCGGCCGGCCATGTTCGAGTACTGGGCGCACGCCGCGTGCCTGCTGCCGGTCGAGCACCACCCGCTGGTGCGCTGGCGGATGGCGCGCGCTCACGTGGAGCCATGGCCCGGCATCCGACGCATCGCCCGCGAGAACCCGACACTCATCGACGACGTCCGGACGCTGGTAGCCGAGAAGGGACCCGTGGTCGCCAGCGACACCGAGATCCCGCGACCGGCGCCGCGACCGGGGCACATGTGGAACTGGTCGGACGGCAAGACTGCCCTGGAATGGCTCTTCTTCGCCGGCGAGATCACCACGGCCAAGCGGGTCAACTTCGAGCGCTACTACGACCTGACCGAGCGGGTCATCCCGCCGGAGGTCCTCGCCGCCCCCACTCCCGAGCCCGAGGACGCCAAGCGCGAGCTGGTCCGGCTCGCCGCCAGGGCGCACGGCGTCGCCGCCGAACCGGATCTGCGCGACTACTACCGGCTCTCCCACAGCGACACCAAGCGTGCCGTCGCCGAGCTTGTCGAGGCCGGCGAGCTCCTGCCGGTGACGGTCGAGGGCTGGCCGCCGAGCTACCTGTGGCACGACGCGCGCATCCCTCGTGCGGTGCGCGCCCGCGCCCTGCTCTCACCCTTCGACCCTGTCGTCTGGTTCCGCGACCGGGCGCTACGGCTCTTCGACTTCCACTACCGCATCGAGATCTACACGCCGGAGGCGCAGCGGCGGTACGGCTACTACGTCCTGCCGTTCCTGCTGGACGAGAGCCTGGCCGGACGGGTCGATCTGAAGGCCGACCGGCAGCAGGATGTCCTGCGGGTGCAGAGCGCCTGGCTCGAACCCGGCCACGACCCGCGTCACACCGCCCGCGAGCTCGCCGCAGAGCTGGGGGAGACCGCCACGTGGCTCGGGCTGTCCCGGATCGAGGTCATGGGCCGGGGTGATCTGGCCGCCGCGCTGACCGATGCCGTGGCGGAGGCCGGCTCCGCCCTGGCGGCGGGTTAGGCTCGCACCCGCTCCCCGTCCGTCGATCCCGGAGTCCGCCGTGCCCGACATCGTCCCGCTCAAGGTCCAAGCCATCGCCTGGACGCACTTCGAGCCGCCGGCCGACGTCCCGTGGGAGACCGACGCCGACGGCGGTCAGGCGCTCGCCGAGTTCGCTGGCCGGGCCTGCTACCAGTCGTGGAAGAAGCCCAACCCCGCCACCGCGACCAACGCCGGCTACCTGCAGCACATCCTCGAGGTCGGACACCTGTCGGTGCTCGAGCACGGGTCGGTGAGCTTCTACCTCTCCGGTATCTCCCGCTCGCTGACCCACGAGCTGATCCGTCACCGGCACTTCAGCTACTCGCAGCTCTCCCAGCGTTACGTCCCGGAGAAGGACGCCGCCATGGTGGAGCCGGACGTCATCGCCGACGACCCGGAGCTGCACGAGAAGTTCGTCGCGGCGTCCGAGGCCGCCGTCGCGGCCTACACCGAGCTCCTCGAGGGGCTGGAGAAGAAGTTCGCCGACGTCGAGCACGCCACGCTGCGGCGCAAGCAGGCCCGGCAGGCGGCGCGGGCGCTGCTGCCCAACGCCACCGAGACCCGCATCGTCGTCACCGGCAACTACCGCGCGTGGCGCCACTTCGTCGCGATGCGCGCCTCCGAGCACGCCGACGTCGAGATCCGCGCCCTCGCCATCGCCTGCCTGCGGGAGCTGCAGCGCATCGCCGGCAACGCCTTCGCCGACTTCGAGATCACCGCGCTGCCGGACGGCACCGAGGTCGCCTCGAGCCCGATGGTCAGCGAGGGCTGAAACACCGATCGTCTCGCCGGTAAACTCTCAGCCGTGCCACTCGACGCCCAGCGCCCCTTCGGTCGTGTCCTCACGGCCATGGTCACCCCCTTCGACGTCTCGGGAGCGCTGGACCTCGACAAGGCGCAGCAGCTGGCACGCCACCTGGTCGACGAGGGCGGCAACGACGGCCTGGTCATCAGCGGCACCGGCGGTGAGGCGCCCACGACGACCGACGTGGAGAAGGCCGACCTGCTCGCCGCCGTCGTCGAGGCCGTCGGCGATCGCGCCCACGTCGTGGCCGGCGTCGGCACCTTCGACACCGTCCACTCGATCCATCTGGCGCAGGCCGCCGCCAAAGCCGGCGCGCACGGCCTGCTCTGCGTGACGCCGTACTACTCGCGGCCCCCGCAGTCCGGGGTCGTCGCGCACTTCCGGGCGGTGGCCGACGCGACCGACCTCCCGGTGCTCCTCTACGACATCCCGCACCGCTCCGGCATCCCGATCCTCACCGAGTCCCTGCTCGAGCTCGCCGGTCACGAGCACATCGTCGGGGTCAAGGACGCCAAGAACGACCCGGTGTCCGCCGCCAAGGTCATGGCCGAGACCGACCTCGTCTACTACAGCGGCGAGGACGCCATGACGCTGCCGCTGCTGGCCGTCGGTGCCGCGGGCGTCATCGGGACCTCCACCCACTTCTGTGGCAACGAGACCGCCGACCTCATTGCGGCCTTCGAGCGGGGCGACACCGCCGAGGCGCTACGGCTGCACCGGCAGCTGCTGCCGATCTACACCGGTGTCTTCCGCACGGCTGGCACCATCCTGGTCAAGGCCGGGCTGCGGCTGCGGGGCATGGATGTCGGCCCGGTGCGGTTGCCGCTGACCGACGCCACCGAGCACGAGCTCAGCCACCTGCGTGAGGACCTCACGGCTGCGGGGCTGCGCATCACCTGAGCGGACGCGCCCGGCCGCGAGCCTCCGGGGCAACCCTCAACCTGACGGTTAGGTTAGGAGGGTGGACAGCTCTACCGAGACGCGCCCGCGCCGCTCGTCCCGCGGCGCCGGCGACAGCACCAGTCGCATGCCGGCCGCCGGGCGCGGCACTGCTCGCAAGGCGCCGGCGCGCAAGGCCGCCGCACGGAAGGGCGCCGCGCGGAAGACAGCGGGAGCCGGCTCGCGCGGTGCCACCTCGCGCCGGTCGACGGCTGGCGGCGGCCGGGGCTCGGGGTCGTCCCCGCTGGCAGCTCTCGGCCGGGGGCTCGCCGCGATCTGGCGGGCGATAGCCGTTGCGGTCGGCGGTCTGTTCCGCGCAGCGGGACGCAACGCCGCCACCGCGCGTGACCTGCCGGTCGAGCACCGCCGGGACGGCGTCGGGCTGGCCGTCTTCGCGCTCGGAGCCATCCTGGCCGTCGCGGTCTGGTTCAACGCCGCCGGGCCGGTCGGCGCCGCCCTGGACACCGCGACGCGGGCACTGATCGGCAACGGCGCCATCCTGCTGCCGCTGGTCCTCGTCGGTGCGGCGGTTCATCTGTTGCGCCAGGCGCCAGTGCCGGAGGGCCGCGGCCGCGTCGTCGTCGGCTGCGTCGCCGTCACCCTCTCGGTCGTCGGCCTCTTCGACGTCTGGGCCGGTAACCCGGCCGAGCTCGCCGGCCGAGAGGAGGCCGGCGGGCTGCTCGGCTTCGTGGTCGGGACCCCGCTCAGCAATGGGCTCGGCCCGATCATCGCCGTGCCGATCCTGGCGCTGCTGGGGGCCTTCGGCATCCTCGTCGTGACCGCCACCCCGGTCGGCGTCCTCGTCGACTACGCCGCCACCCTGCTCGGCTTCCGAGCCGGGGCCGACGGTGAGCCGTCGGAGGAGGAGCTCGACGTCGATGACGCCGCCGGCGTCGACGCGGCCCCGGCACGTCCCTCGCGTCGCCGCCGTACCCCGCCGCCGGAGTCGGACGCCGACACCACGACTTCCGAGATCCCCGGTGTCCCGGAGCTGGACAACCCCGGTGAGATCGCACCCGAGACCAAGATCGTCAAGCCGCGCAAGCCCCGCACGGTGGCCAAGCCTGCCGAACCGGAGCTCCCGCCCATCGACCGTCCGGTGCAGTTGGAGCTCGCCGGCGGAGCGGGCATGTACACGCTGCCGTCCATCAAGGACCTCGCCGCCGGCCCGCCGCACCTAGAGCACACCAAGGCCAACGACGAGGTCATCGCCTCGCTGCAGCAGGTCTTCAGCGAGTTCGACGTCGACGCCGCCGTCACCGGCTTCAACCGGGGCCCGACGGTCACCCGGTACGAGGTCGAGCTCGGCCCCGGCGTCAAGGTCGAGCGGATCACCAACCTGACCCGCAACATCGCCTACGCCGTGAAAAGCGCGGAAGTGCGCATTCTGAGCCCGATTCCCGGCAAGAGCGCCGTCGGCGTCGAGATCCCGAACACCGACCCCGAGGTCGTCATGCTCGGTGACGTCCTGCGCAGCAACGTGGCCCAGCGGGACAACCACCCGATGCTGGTCGCGCTCGGCAAGGACGTCGAGGGCGGCTTCGTCGTCGCCAACCTGACCAAGATGCCGCACCTGCTCGTCGCGGGCGCCACGGGTGCCGGCAAGTCGTCCTGCATCAACACCCTCATCCTGTCGGTGCTCACCCGGGCCACCCCGGACCAGGTCCGCATGGTGCTCATCGACCCCAAGCGGGTCGAGTTCGCGGCCTACCAGGGCATCCCGCACCTGGTGACTCCGGTGATCACCAACGCCAAGAAGGCCGCCGACGCGTTGCAGTGGGTGGTCCGCGAGATGGACATGCGCTACGAGGACATGGAGACCTCGGGCGTGCGCCACATCGACGACTTCAACCGCAAGGTCCACAACGGCGAGCTCAAGGCCCCGCCCGGCTCGGAGCGCGTCTACCAGGCCTACCCGTACCTGCTCGTCATCGTCGACGAGCTCGCCGACCTGATGATGGTCGCCCCGCGCGACGTCGAGGACTCGGTCGTGCGGATCACGCAGCTCGCCCGCGCCGCCGGCATCCACCTGGTGATCGCGACCCAGCGACCGTCCGTGGATGTCGTCACCGGCCTCATCAAGGCCAACGTGCCGTCTCGGCTCGGCTTCAAGACCTCCTCGCTCGCCGACTCCCGCGTCATCCTCGATCAGCCGGGGGCGGAGAAGCTGCTCGGCAAGGGCGACGCGCTCTTCCTGCCGATGGGTGCCTCCAAGCCGGCCCGTATGCAGGGCGCCTTCGTCACCGACAGCGAGATCAGCTCCATCGTCGACCACTGCAAGGAGCAGCTGCAGCCGACCTATCGCGAGGACGTCACCGCGCCGCAGGCGGCCAAGAAGGAGATCGACGAGGAGATCGGCGACGACCTGGATCTGTTCCTCTCCGCCGTCGAGCTCGTCGTCTCCACCCAGTTCGGCTCGACCTCGATGCTGCAGCGCAAGCTGCGCGTCGGATTCGCCAAGGCCGGCCGGCTGATGGACCTCATGGAGTCGCGCGAGATCGTCGGACCCTCCGAGGGCTCGAAGGCGCGCGACGTCCTGGTGACGCCCGACGAGCTCGCCGGCCTCATGTACACGCTGCGCAACGGCGGCAGTGCTGCCGACCTGGTGACCCCCGACGAGGACGAGGGTCTGGCCGACCACGACGCGGCCGACGCGATGCGCGGCACCGGTACCGAGTAGCCGTTCCCTCCGGCGTCCCCCGCGCCGACGTGGTGGCCCGGTGCAGCCGTCGCTGTGCCGGGCCGTCGCCGCATCGCCACTGCCGCCGCAGCATGGCCGTGTCGCCCACCCGATGGCCGCCCCGTCTCGTCTCGGCGGACGGCGAGGGACAGCTGAGACAGCAGAACGGCCACCTGCGTGGCAGGTGGCCGGGGGTCGAGCGGGGGAGTGGGTCAGCGGGCGCGGTGCTTACCGGTGTGGAACATCGCGGTGAAGGAGAGCCGCTTCACGCTGCCGGGCTTGCGGTGTCGGCCGACGTACACCTCGTCCTCGGTCGCGATACCCGCAGCCGTGGGACTCCACGCCGTGAACGGCGGATCGATCCGGTCCAGAGTGGCCATCACCCTCACCTCCTTGTGACAGGGACGCTATCGACAGTTACTGCTGTGACACGTGAGACACGCCCGGAGCGGCGGCGATCGTCACCGCAGATGCAGCAGCATCCGGGTGTTGCCGAGCGTGTTCGGCTTGGCGTACTCGAGGCCCAGGAACTCGGCGACGCCGGGGTCGTAGGAGCGGCGCAGCGCCTCGTAGGCCGACGGATCGACCGGCGTGCCCTCGATCTCGGTGAAGCCGGCGCGGCCGAAGAACGACGTGTGGAAGGTCAGCGCGAACAGCCGCGCCAGCCCCAGCTCGCGGGCCTGCGCGATGAGCTCGCCCAGGACGGCCGTGCCGATGCGGTGCTTCACGTAGTCCGGGTGGACGGCGAGCGTGCGGACCTCGCCGAGATCGGACCACAGCACGTGCAGTGCACCGCAGCCGACGACGCGGTCATCCATCTCGGCGACCCGGAACTCCTGCACGTCCTCGTAGAGCGTGCCGAGCTCCTTGGCCAGCAGCTTGCGCCCGGAGCCGGCATAGATGTCCACCAGGGCCTTGATTTGCGGCACATCCGCGGTGCGGGCACGGCGGACGATCGGCACGTGGCCATCGTAGTGACCCTGTATCCGGCTACGGCGGGATGGCTCGGCAACGCAGCACCTCGGTAACTCAGCACGTCGGCACCGGCAACGTGGCGGTGTCGACCCGGCCGACGACACCGTTGTCCTTGCCGGTGTCGATGCCGGTCACGACCTGCGTCCCCGCACCGCCGACGATCCCGATCCTGCTCGGCAGCGTCGCGGTCGCGCCCGTCGTCGCGTCTACGACGACCGACCTGCCCCCGTCACGGCCGCTGCGGAACATGAGGTACCGACCAACGACGGTGACGTTGCCGGGTGCGTCCTGGACTGTCGGGGTGTTCTTGCCGGTGATCCAGCGCAGACGAGTGCCGTCGTACCAGCCGAGGCGGCCGTTGCCGGCGGAATACCATGCCCAGCGTGTGCCATCGGTGCTGAGGGTGACTCGACTGCGCTCGTCGGTGACGGCACGGACGTCGGCGGGAACGTCCGCCGCCGGGACCAGGATGTCGAAGCGGCCGGACCCGTCGGCGGGGCCGGCGGCCAGGCCACCGGCGGACGGGAACAGGCGAACGCGCGCACCCGAACGCAGCGTGCTGGTCGCTCCCGTCCTCAGATCGTAGGAGAGCACCGAATTGGTGCGAGCGGTGTACCGCACCCGACTGTCCCAGTAGACGCTGCTGTTCGTGACCGCCATGGTGTCGCTCGATCGACCGCCGTCGATGAAGTCCCGGTCGGTCATGGTGCTAATCGTATGAACGGTGGTGGAAGTGGCGAGGTCCACGACCCGGATCTGCATCAGTGGCATGCCGGCACCGTTGCTGCCGGCGGGGGAGCGGACCAGTCCGATGATCGCCTTCCTTCCCCAGAAGCCCCCGAAGGCCGCGAGCAGGTCCGACGAACGGGGCAGTCGGAGCACGGTGTCGGTGGCGCTGCCGGTCAGCAGCTCCACCGAGCGTGATCCGCCGGTGTCCCGTGCGACGAGAACCGCCCCGTCGCCGCGGACGGCGAGCGGCACATCGCTGATCTGGTCGCCGCCGCCCAGCCCCTCGGAGAGCGCCTCCCAGCCGTGAGGCAGGTCCGCCCTGCACTCGGTGACCGTCGCGGTCGGCGCCAGCGTGGCGTTCGTTGCATCGGGGGTGCGGCCGACCGGACGGCCGCGGTCGTGGTCGGGGAGGGCGACGGCGACCCCCACCGCAACCAGCGCCACCACCGCCGCGGCGGCGAGAGCCCGGCCCCGGTGGGCGGACGGCCGCCAGCGCGCGGTGGGCGCACCGAGGTGGAGCGCCCCGTCGGCGTCGTCGGCAATCTCCGGCTGCACGGCCTGCGGGACTGTCTCGATGTCGGCAGCTCGCTCGCGCAGCATGGCGCGCAGTTGGTCCTCGATACTCAGATCGGCTGTCATGAGGTCGCTCCGTTGCATAGGGTCGATGAGCGCAGCGCCGCGAGCCCGCGCGACGCGAGGCTGCGGACGGTGCCGGGACGGCAGTCGAGGGTGCGCGCGATGTCGTGGTCGCTGGCATCCAGGTAGAAGCGCATCACCAAGACGGTCCGCTGCCGTTCCGGCAGACACCGCAGCGCCTGCCAGAGCGCGTCCCGCTCGGCAGGACCGGAGCCGGGGTCCCGGCACGCGGCACCACGGATGTCATCGCGAAACTCCGCGACGGCGATCTCACCACTCGCCGCTCGGCGTGCCCAGCTCACGTTGGCATTGACCAGGGCCCGCCGCGCATACGCCGCCGGATCGGCGACCGTTACCTGGTCGCCGAAGCGGCGGTACATGGCCAGCAGAACGTCCTGCAGCAGGTCTTCGGCCCGATGCCGGTCACCGCTAATCAGATAGGCGAACCGCAGCAGCGCGAGGCCGTGCTGCCGGGCGAAATGCGCGAGCGTGTCACTTGATATCTCACCATGCACTGCTTGGCCCCCCGCCGTCGACGGCTGGCCGGCGCGCCCGGCCGCGGACATCGTCATCGCATTCACGGCTGAAGAACGCGGTGACGGTCGTCGAGTGTTGCAATGGAACAGACCCGGCCATGGCGCGAGTAACCTGCAACTCGTGTCATCGGCCGAACGCAGTGTCGCGCTCGTCACCCTCGGGTGTGCGCGCAACGAGGTCGACTCCGAAGAACTGGCCGGCCGCCTCGGCGCCGGCGGCTGGGCGCTGAGCGACGACCCCGACACCGCGGACGTGGTCGTGGTCAACACCTGCGGCTTCATCGAGTCGGCGAAACAGGATTCGATCAACACCGTCATGGCAGCAGCCGACGAGGGACGCAAGGTCGTCGCCGTCGGGTGCCTGGCCGAGCGGTACGGCACGGAGTTGGCCGACGCGCTGACCGAGGCCGACGCGGTGCTGGGCTTCGACAGCTACGCCGACATCGCCGCCCGCCTCGACGACGTCGCCGCGGGCCGTCCGGTCGCGGCGCACACGCCCCGCGACAGGCGAACGCTGCTGCCGGTATCGCCCGTCCAGCGGCAGCCGGCGGTCGAGGAGGTCGCCGTCCCCGGCCACGCCTGGGGTCCGACGATCGCCCGCAGCCGCCTGGACGACAACCCCGTCGCGTATCTCAAGCTCGCCTCCGGTTGCGACCGGCGTTGCACCTTCTGCGCCATCCCCTCCTTCCGCGGCTCGTTCGTCTCGCGCAAACCCGCCGACGTGCTGGGCGAGGCGGCGTGGCTCGCCTCCACCGGCGTCCGAGAGCTCGTCCTGGTCAGCGAGAACTCGACGTCCTACGGCAAGGACCTCGGCGACCTGCGGGCGCTCGAGGCGTTGCTGCCCGACCTGGCCGCGATCGAC
The DNA here is from genome assembly GCF_056135305.1 of Jatrophihabitans sp. sgz311053. Classification (NCBI taxonomy): domain Bacteria; kingdom Bacillati; phylum Actinomycetota; class Actinomycetes; order Jatrophihabitantales; family Jatrophihabitantaceae; genus Jatrophihabitans; species Jatrophihabitans sp. sgz311053. The sequence continues at coordinate 513,831 of NZ_JBWAXP010000003.1, forward strand.
GGTGTGGAGCGAGTCCGGGTCTCCTACCTGCAGCCGGCCGAGATGCGCCCCGATCTCACGTCGCGGATCGCCGCCACGCCCGGCGTCGCGCCCTACTTCGACCTCTCCTTCCAGCACGCGAGCCCGACCGTGCTGCGACGGATGAAGCGCTTCGGCGGGACCGAGCCGTTCCTGGACCTGCTGCGGCGCGCGCGGGCGCTCGCCCCGGACCTCGGCGCCCGCAGCAACTTCATCGTCGGCTTCCCCGGCGAGACCGAGGACGATGTCGCCGAACTCGAGGCGTTCCTCTCCGAGGCGGGGCTGGACGCCATCGGTGTCTTCGGCTACAGCGACGAGGACGGGACCGAGGCCGCCGACTTCACCGACAAGATCGACCCGGACGAGATCGCCGCCCGCAAGGAGCGCATCCAGAGCCTGGCCGACGAGCTCGTCAGCCAGCGCGCCGAAGACCGTGTCGGCACCCGCGTCGAGGTGCTCGTCGAGGAGCTGGACGAGACGCCCGAGGGGCTGGAGATCATCGGACGGGCGGCCCACCAGGGGCCGGAGGTCGACGGTTCGGTGCGACTCGTCGGCGAGGGCGGCGAGTACGCCCGCGGCATGATCGTGCCGGCGTTCGTCATCGACTCCGAGGGTGCGGACCTGATCGCCCAGATCTCCGGAAAGCCCTGGTGACCCCGCCCGATCCGTCCGTCGGCGCGCCTCACGACGCGGCGGACGAGGTCGCGCTGCGCTCCGCCACCGGCAGCGCTGGCGACACCGCCACCAATCCTCGCGCGGCTCTCGACCACGCGAGGGAGGCGATGGTCGATCCGACGAGCGACCGTACGGCCGAGCGGGCGGCCAAGCGGGCCGAGCGCGCGGAGCGCTACGCCGAGCGGGCTGAGCGGTACGCCGACGCTGCCGCCCGGGCACGCGCCGCGGCGGAGGCGCAGCTGCCGCCGCTGCAACAGGATCCGATCGGCGACCCCCCGGACCACGTGTCGGCGTGGAACATCGCCAACGCCTTGACGGTGCTGCGGCTGGCGCTTGTCCCGGTCTTCGTCGGCATGCTCTTCGCCTCCGACGGTCACGACACCTTCTGGCGGGTCGTGGCCTGGGGAGTCTTCGCCCTCGCGTGCATCACCGACACCGTCGACGGCGACATCGCCCGCAAGCGCAACCTCGTCACCGAGTTCGGCAAGCTGGCCGATCCCATCGCCGACAAGGCGCTGGTGGGGGCTGCCCTCGTCGGGCTGTCGCTGCTCGGTGATCTGCCCTGGTGGGTGACGGTGGTGGTCCTGGCCCGGGAGCTGGGCGTCACGTTGCTGCGCTTCTGGGTCATCCGCCACGGCGTCATCCCGGCCAGTCGCGGCGGCAAGATCAAGACCCTGCTCCAAGGCGTCGCCATCGGGCTGTTCGTGCTGCCGCCGTGGGGCTGGCTGCACGGCATCGCGTGGGTGGTGATGGTCGCCGCCATCGTGGTCGCCCTCGCCACGGGATTCGACTATGTGGCTCGCGCCCTGCGGCTGCGCCGGGAATCTTCGGTCGTCGCCGCTCGTTGATCGTGCATGGTGGCCACCGGCATCAGACTGTTCGCCCACAGCGGACCCCGTCCGGGCATCGCCTCGCCGCGGTCCCTCGCCGGTACGGTGAGTGACGGACGAGGAGATCGACGAGCGAGGGAGTGGGTCCGATGACCGCACAGCTGCCCGTGCTTCGGCAGGTCGTGGGGGAGACGCTTCGCGGCCTGCGCATGCGCCAGCGGCGGACCCTGCGCGAGGTCTCCGCCACGGCCCGCGTCAGCCTCGGTTATCTGTCGGAGGTCGAGCGAGGCCAAAAGGAGCCCTCCTCGGAGCTTCTCGCCGCGATCTGCGGCGCCTTGGACGTGGAGCTCTCCGAGCTCTTCACCGAGGTCAGCGACACGCTTCGCCGCCAGGAGAAGCTGGCCTACGCCCATCGTGTCGCCGCCATTCCCGGCCCGGCGCGGATCGCCGCGGCGCCGGTCCCCACCGGTGTGGGTGGATCGGGGAGCGGCGAGCCCACCGTGCCGAGCGCAGCGGTGTCGCATGCTGCGGCCGGTGCCGTCGGATCAGGCGCGGCCGCGTCGACGGCCGTCGTGCCGGGCGGAACCGTGACGACGAGCCGGGTGCGCAGGCTCCCCACCGTCGCCGCCTGACGACACCTTTCGTCACATCAGTAACATGAGCACCAGATCCGCCGACGGGCCGGAGGAGATCCGGCGGTGTGCACCGCACCGGGGGTAGCTTCCGCCTCACACGGCGCCGTCGTCCGCCCGGCCTGGAGGCTCGCATGACCACCTCGGCAAGCCCGCTGTTCGACACGCTCTTCCGGCCCACCGTCGCCGCCGAGCTGGCCCCCGTGGACGGGCGGCCGGACGAGGCCGCCAGGTTGGGTGCCTCGGCGGCTCCGGTCCGGGTCACCGGGACCCGTACCCGTGCCGGCAACGCGATGAGTCGCACCCGCGCCGCGCTGCTGCTCGGTGCCGGCCGGGCGGTCGCTGCCACCGGGACGAAGATCGCGATGGCGCAGGTCGCCACGCTCGCCGGTGTCGCCAAGGCGACGCTCTACAACCACTTCCGCACCCGCGACGCCGTTCTCGCCGCCCTGGTCCTGGATCAGGTGCAGCAGCTCATCGACGCCCACCGCGCCCAGCCACTCGCCGACGCCCTCGCCGGGGCGGCGCGCGACATCTCGCGCAACGAGGTCGTCCGTGGCCTGGCCGCGGTGGAGCCGGCCGCGCTCGCCTCGCTCGCCCGCATCGACGTGGCGCAGCCGGCCTGGCAGCTGGCCCGCGACGGCGTCGCCGACCTTCTCGGCGAGGCCGGTCGCGGCGGTACGGAGACGGTGCTGCGTTGGCTGGCGTCGTTCCTGCTGACCCCGGCGACGCCCGACCGGATCGCCGAGGACGTCGCGGTGCTCGTGGCCGGGTTGCCGGTGGCTGCCCCTGCCGCCGCCGTCCCGGACGGTGCCCTCAGCAGCGCTGGCGCTCACGACGCTGGGGTTTCCGACGCTGGGGTTTCCGACGCTGGGGTTTCCGACGCTGGGGTTTCCGGCGCTGCCGGTGCGGGGATGACGGCGCCGGCGGCCCCTCGGTCTGCTTGAGCTGTCTCCGCGTCGCCTCCCGGCGGTGCTGCGCCGGTCCTGTCCGCCACCGAAACCGGCGACACCGACTCACTGACGCCGACCCACCGCTGGCCCGTCGTCGTCCACCGACCTACAGACACCGAGGTACCGCCACCCGTGTTCGGCCGCCGCAGTCGCAGCGTCCCCTCGGCCGAGGTGGTCCGGGCTGGTATTCGGGAGGCCATCGTCCGGTTGGACGAGCAACGCCGCCTCGCTGCGTCGGCCGCCGGTCGCGCGCTGGTGAGCCAGGCCGAGGTCCGGCGGGCCTGCGAGCAGCAGCTCGCGACTCTGGCCGCCGCGGCTGCAGAGGCGGAGGACGCCGAGGCGGCTGCCCGGCGGGCCGCGCAGGACGCCCGACGCGACGCCGACCCCGATCTCGCCGCCTTCGAACAGACCGCCGCGGGGCTGGCCGACATCCGTCAGGCACTCACCGCCGCCGCGGCGCCCCTGCATCAGCTGCGTGAGGCAGCCCGACGCAATGTCGACGAGGCCGGTGAGGTGCTGATCGGTGCCCGCGCCACCTTGGACGAGCAGATCCGGGCTCAGATACGTCTGCTCCGCGCCTGGGAGGAGGCGGAGCAGCGGCGCATCGTCCGGCAGTTGCGCGCCGCCCGCCGCCGCTGACCGACGGCGCTCACGTCCGATCCGGCAACGAGCGCCTGCTGCTCAGACCCGACCCACCGACGCGGGCCCGCTGCTCAGACCCGACCCGCCGACGCGCGGCTGCTCAGACCCGACGCGCGCCTGCCGCTCAGACCCGACCCGCCGACGCGCGGCTGCTCAGACCCGACGCGCGCCTGCCGCTCCGACCCGACCCGCCGACGCGCGGCTGCTCAGACCCGACGCGCGCCTGCCGGTCAGACCCGACCCGCCGACGCGCGGCTGCTCAGACCCGACGCGCGCCTGCCGCTCAGACCCGACGCGCGCCTGTCGCTCACCCGACCCGCCGACTCGCCTGCCGCTCAGACCGAGCGCCCCTCCCGTGGCGGCGCAGGCTGGCAGGTGGGACACCAGTACGTGCCGCGGTGCCGGGGCGGCAGTCCCTGATCGCGTCGCCGAATTGTGGTGCGGCACCGCAGGCAGGGCTGACCGCCCCGTTCGTAGACCCAGTGTTCGCGGCCACGCTGCGTGTAGCCGGTGGTCGACTGTTCGGGATGGTCGCGGTTCATGAGCAGGACGCGCTGCGACATGGCCACCACGGCCGGCAGGTCGGCCACGTCGTCGACCCTGGTCCACGGGTGGACCCGGGTCATGAAGAGCACCTCGGCCTTGTACATGTTGCCGACACCCGCGAGCTTGGTCTGGTCGAGCAGGGCCTCGCCGATGGTGAGGTCGGGCTCGGACCGGAGGTTCGCCAGCGCCCGCTCGGTGTCCCAGTCCGGTCCCAGCAGGTCGGGGCCGAGGTGATCGACGAAGGTCCCCTCGTCGGCGCGGCCGACCAGCGCCAGGTCGTGGATGCGGTACCCGGTCGCCAACCACTCGTCGTTACCGAGCAGTACGCGGATCATGTGGTCGGGGTGACGACGCGGTGTGGGCTTGCCGCGCGCCGAGAGGTAGTACGAGCCGTCCATGCGCAGGTGGCTGTGCAGTGTGAGCTGCTCGCCAGGGCCGTCGAGGCGCGTCAGGATGTGCTTACCCCGCGAGATCACGTCGGAGACGGTGCGCCCCCGCAGGTCGACGGTGGCGAGAGCGGGCACGCGGAAGTCCGACGTCGTCAACGCGCGCCCGGACAGCGCCTTGTGCAGCCGATGCGCGGTCAGCCAGACGGTGTCGCCCTCGGGCACGACGAGCACCTCCCTCGGCCGGGACCGTGGCTCCGGAACACGCGACGGCCCTCGACCGTGCGCAGGTCGGTCGTCACGCGCGGAGCCGCAGACCGCGAGGGGTTGGCCGGAAGCCGGCCCGGGTGAGCGCGTCGCCGAGGGTCGAGGCGAGCACTGGGGCGCCATCGGCCTTCTCGACCTGTAGCCGTCCCAGGGCCCCGTCGCGCACGGCGAGGGCGAGCGCGTCGGCCGCCGGCTGCAGCACGGCGGCATCCTCGGTGAAGGAGAGCAGCGTCCGTCCGCCCCGCTCGACGTAGAGGACGCAGGCGCCGTCGACCAGCACCACCAGCGCGCCTGCCTTGCGCGCCGCCTGGTGACCGCGCTTGCCGTCGTCGCCGCTCGGGGCCTGCGGGAACGGCAGCGCGGCTCCGTACGGGTTCGCGGGATCCGTGGCGGCGAGGACCAGCGCGGTGACGCCCTCGGCGGCGCGGGCGTCCAGCGGCCGTGCCTCGCCGCGCAGCCGGTCGACGGCGCCGGGGAGAGCGAATTGCGCCGCGCCGAGCCCCTCGACGAAGTACCCGCGGCGGGCGCGACCCGACTCCTCCGCTGCCTTCAGCACCGGATAGACGGCGGCGAAACCGCCTGTCACCCGCTCGGCGGCCACTGACCCGCGGGTGACGAGCCCGTACCGGTCCAGCAGGACGTCGGCGGCCGCCAGCGCGCGTCGGGTGGGGTCCTCGTCACGCGGCGGCACCGCCGACCAGCGGCCGCCCATGCCGTAGGGCGTCGGGCGCTGCTTGCTCGGACCGCCGCCCGGCGCGGTCAGACCGCCGTGGCGGCCGTATCGGCTCCGCGGGGCGCGGGGCTTGCGGGTGTGCGCGGTGCGCCTGCCACCGTCGAGCAGGGAGCGGATCGGAGCGAGGGTGTCGTTGGTGAGCACGCCGGCCCAGACCAGGTCCCAGACCGCGCGGATGACGGCCTCGTCGTTCTCGAACGTCTCGGCGGTGGCCATCGCGCGGTCGACGAGGGCCTTGAAGAAGAGCGCCTCGTCCCTGCCGAGGGCGTCGGCAAGCGACCGTGCCAGCGGGTCGTCCACCTCGTCGGGCGCCGGCAGGATGTGCGGCGCCAGATCGGCCGGCGCGAGGGTGATCCAGCCGTCCTTGCCGGCCAGCGATCCGGCCCCGGCCCAGACCACCTCGCCGGAGAGCGTCAGCTCGTCGAGCAGGGCGGGGGAGTAGCCGGTGACGCGGCTGGGCAGCACCAGCGTCTCGAGCGCGCTCGCCGGCACCGCGACGCCGGCCAACTGCTCGACGGCGCGCAGCAGCCCGTCGACGCCGCGGGACGATCGCGTGCCCAGCCCCTGCCAGGACGGGATGAAGCGTGCCAGCGCCTCGGGCGGGACCGGCTCGACCTCCTTGCGCAGCGCGGCGAGCGAGCGGCGACGAATCGCGCGCAGCACCTCGGCGTCGCACCACTCCGTGGCGATGCCCCCCGGACGGAACTCGCCCTGGACGAGCCGCCCCGACGCCCCGAGTCGCGCCAGCACCGACGACACCACCGCGACACCGAGCCCCAGCCGCGCCGCGACGTCGGCCGCCACGAACGGACCATGGGTGCGCGCGTACCGCGAGACCAGGTCGCCGAGAGGGTCCTTCACTGGCTCGGTGAAGGCCTCGGGCACCCCGACGGGCAGTGCGGAGCCGAGCGCATCGCGAACGCGGCCGGCGTCCTCGATGGCCAGCCAGCGCTCGTCGCCGGCGATGCGGACCCGGATGGCGCGCCGGCCCTCCTCCAGCGCGGCGAGATCCTGCGGTGTCGCACCGCGCGCCACCGCCTCGGCCGTGGTCAGGTCGCCGACGGCCCGCAGCAGGTCGTGGACGCCGTCCGGACCACGAGCGTGGCGATCCTCGGCGAGACGGGCGATCTCGGCCTCGACCTGCTCGATCGCCTCCGAATCGAGGAGCTCGCGCAGGTCGGTGGCGCCCAGCAGCTCGGCCAGCAGTGCCGAGTCCAGCGACAGCGCCTGCGCCCGTCGCTCGGCCAGCGGCGCGTCGCCCTCGTAGAGGAAGACGCCGACGTAGCCGAAGAGCAGCGACCGTGCGAAGGGCGAGGCGGACGGTGTCTCGACCTCGACCAGCTTGACCTGGCGCGAGGCGACATCGCGCATCAGCCCGACCAGGCCGGGGACGTCGAAGACGTCCTGCAGGCACTCGCGCATGGCCTCGAGCACGACCGGGAAGTCGCCGTACTCGCCGGCGACCTGGAGCAGCTGACTGGCACGCTGGCGCTGTTGCCACAGCGGCGTCCGGCGGCGTGGGTCGCGGCGGGGCAGCAGTAGCGAGCGCGCCGCGCACTCGCGGAACCGGGAGGCGAAGAGCGCGGAGCCGCCGACCTCTCCGGTGACCATGGCCTCGATCTCGTCCGCCTCGAAGATCGCGATGTCGCCACCGGGCGGCTCGGCGTCGGTCTCGGGGAGCCGCAGCACGATCCCGTCGTCGCTGTGCATCGCCGAGACCTCGAGGCCGTAGCGCTCCCGGAGCCGGGCCGCGATGGCCAGCGCCCACGGCGCGTTGACCGGCGCGCCGAACGGCGAGTGGATGACCAGCCGCCAGTCGCCGAGCTCGTCGCGGAAGCGTTCGACCAGCACCGTCCGGTCGTCGGGCAGGTGATGCGTCGCCTCGCGCTGTTCGGCGAGATAGGCGAGCAGGTTGGACGTTCCCCACTCGTCCAACCCCGCAGCCTTGGCGCGGGCGGTCGCCTGATCGGCGGGAGAGCTGGCCAGCTCACGCAGGAAGGCGCCGAGCGCGCGGCCGAGCTCGACGGGTCGTCCCGGCTGATCGCCCTTCCAGAACGGCATCTTGCCGACCTCGCCGGGCGCCGGGGTGACGAGCACGCGGTCGTGGGTGATGTCCTCGATGCGCCAGGACGACGAGCCGAGCAGGAAGACGTCGCCCACCCGCGATTCGTAGACCATCTCCTCGTCCAGCTCGCCGACCCGTCGGCCGGGACCCTCGCCTGTGGCGAGGAAGACGCCGAAGAGTCCCCGGTCGGGGATCGTCCCGCCGCTGGTGACGGCGAGATGCTGCGCCCCCTTGCGGGCGGTGAGCTCACCGGTGACGCGATCCCAGATGATGCGCGGGCGCAGCTCGGCGAAAGCGTCGGAGGGATAGCGGCCTGCCAGCATGTCCAGCACACCTTCGAGGGCGGAGCGCGGCAGCCCGGCGAACGGCGCTGCCCGCCGGACGAGTTCCTCGACCTCGTCGACGGTCATCGGCTCGAGCGCGAGCATTGCCACGATGTGCTGGGCCAGCACGTCGAGAGGGTTGCGGGGGTAGCGCATGGACTCGATCTGTCCGTCCCGCATCCGTTCGGCGACGACCGCGCACTCGAGCAGGTCCCCGCGGAATTTGGGGAAGATGACGCCCCGCGACACCGCGCCCACCTGGTGCCCGGCGCGACCCACGCGCTGCAGCCCGGCGGCCACCGACGGCGGCGACTCGATCTGCACGACCAGGTCCACGGCACCCATGTCGATGCCGAGCTCGAGGGACGAGGTGGCCACGACGGCGGGGATCCGTCCGGATTTCAGCTCCTCCTCCACGATCGAGCGCTGCTCCCGCGACACCGACCCGTGATGCGCCCTGGCGACCGTGATCTCCCCGGCCGGGTTGCCCGAACCCGCCTGGGCCATCAGCTGCGCCGGCGAGGCGTCCGTCGCTGGTTCCAGGCCTGCCCGTTCGGTGGCCAGCTCGTTCAACCTGGAGGTCAGCCGCTCGGCCTGCCGACGGGAGTTGCTGAAGACGATGGTGGAGCGGTGGTCCTGGACGAGGTCGAGGACCCGCTCCTCGACGTGGGGCCAGATCGAGGTCCGGCGCTGCGATCCGGCGGCGGCACCGGTGAGATCGTCGTTCGGCTCGCCGATCGCGGACATGTCTTCCACCGGGACCACGACCTGGAGCTCGACCGTCTTCGTGGACTCGGGCTGGACGATCGTGACGTGCCGCCCGCCCGCGAGGAAGGTGGCGACCTCGTCCACCGGCCGCACCGTCGCCGAGAGCCCGATGCGCTGGGCCGGGCGGTCCAGCAGCCGGTCGAGCCGATCGAGGGAGACGGCCAGATGCGCCCCGCGCTTGGTCGAGCAGACGGCGTGGACCTCGTCGACGATCACCGTGTCCACGCCCCGCAGTGACTCCCGCGCGGCCGAGGTGAGCAGCAGGAAGAGCGACTCGGGGGTGGTGATGAGGATGTCGGACGGCCGTCGTGCGAAGAGCCGACGCTCGTCGGCAGGCGTGTCGCCCGAGCGCATGGCGACCGACACCTCCGGCTCCGGCAGGCCGAGCCGCGCCGAGGCCTGGCGGATCCCGGCCAGCGGACCGCGCAGGTTGCGCTCCACGTCGACGGCCAGCGCCTTGAGGGGGCTGATGTAGAGGACTCGGCAGCGCCGCTGCGGATCCTCGGGGGCGGCCTCGGCCGCGAGCCGGTCCAGCGCGGAGAGAAAGGCGGCGAGCGTCTTGCCCGAGCCGGTCGGGGCCACGACGAGGGTGTGATCGCCGGCGGCGACCGCGTCCCACGCGCCCGTCTGGGCCGCTGTCGGCGCGGCGAAGGCGCCGTCCAGCCAGGCCTGCGTGGCGGGTGAGAAGGAGTGCATGCCGACATCCTGCCCACGGGGTACGACAACTCTGCGGCGGGGAATTGGGGTCAGCCCGGTGATCGGCTATGCTGGGACGCGACCAGCCCTGCCTTCACCGACAGGGTGTGCAAGCGGAAGCCCTCCAGCCTCCCACCCGAGCCGCAGCATCACCGGCGCGCCGGGTCCGGTCCACGACGTCCGGCCGTGCCGGCACGTCGGGTACGCCGACGCGTGCCAGGACCGGTCGGAAGTCCACGAGGGCCCCGCGAGCACCAGCGAGCGGGGCCTTTCACATGGACGGGCACCGCCACCCCACAGACAGACCGTAGGAGGTCCCATCAGCTCCGAAGCCAGGATCAACGACCGGATCCGTGTTCCCGAAGTACGCCTCGTCGGTCCCGAGGGCGAGCAGGTCGGCATCGTGCCGATCGGCAAGGCCCTGGAACTCGCCGCCGAGTCGGACTTGGATCTCGTCGAGGTCGCACCGATGGCGCGTCCGCCAGTCTGCAAGCTCATGGACTACGGCAAGTTCAAGTACGAGGCGGCCCAGAAGGACCGCGAGAACCGCCGTAATCAGACGCTGACCGTCATCAAAGAGATGAAGCTGCGGCCGAAGATCGACTCGCACGACTACGAGACGAAGAAGGGTCACGTCGAGCGGTTCCTCAAGGCCGGCGACAAGGTCAAGGTCACGATCATGTTCCGTGGCCGCGAGCAGTCCCGCCCGGAGCTCGGCTTCCGGCTGCTGCAGCGTCTCGCCGAGGACATCACGGAGCTCGGCTTCGTCGAGTCCTCGCCCAAGCAGGACGGGCGCAACATGGTCATGGTCGTCGCGCCTCACCGATCGACCAAGGCCGTGAAGATGCCGCGCCCGGATGCCGCACCGGCACCGGCCGACGCGGCCCCCGCCGAGTAGCAGACCCGAGCACCAGTACCACCGACGAAGGAACCCTCATGCCCAAGAACAAGACCCACAGCGGGACGAAGAAGCGCTTCCGGGTGACCGGCACCGGCAAGATCCGCAGCGAGCGCGCCAACGTCCAGCACAAGTTCGAGTCCAAGACGTCGCGCCACAAGCGTCGTCTCACCGGCACGAGCCCCGTGGCTGCCGCCGACACCCGTCGCGTGAAGAAGCTGCTCGGTCTGTAGACCGTCTCCCGCTGAACCCCCGCGTCGCGCGCTCCGCGTGCGACGCCCGAGAGCAAGGAACACACCGTGGCACGCGTCAAGCGGGCAGTGAACGCCCACAAGAAGCGCCGGACGACCCTCGAAGCAGCCAGCGGTTACCGCGGCCAGCGCTCGCGGCTCTACCGCAAGGCGAAGGAGCAGCTGCTCCACTCGTCGACCTACCAGTACCGCGACCGCAAGCAGCGCAAGGGCGACTTCCGCCAGCTGTGGATCACCCGCATCAACGCGGCGGCCCGCGCCAACGACATGACCTACAACCGCTTCATGCAGGGTCTGCGGCTGGCCGGCATCCAGACCGACCGCAAGGTCCTCGCCGAGCTCGCCGTCAGCGACCCGGCCGCCTTCGCCGCGCTGGTCGAGATCAGCCGCGCCGCGGTCCAGGCCGAGGGCATCGGCGGCGCCGCCGCCCAGTCCCCGGCTGCCTGAACTGCTCAGTAGCAGCAACGCCCGGCTCGCGGCCGCGCGCCGTCTCACCCGACGGACCGCGCGGCGCGAGACCGGGCGTTTCCTGGTCGAAGGGGCGCAGGCGGTCCGCGAGGCGCTCGCCGCGGACGCAGTTCTCGAGAGCTTCGCGACCGCCGAGGCGATGGATCGCCACCCCGAGCTCACCGCCGATGCAGCGGAGATCTCGGTCAAGGACGCCGCCGCGCTGTCGGAGACCGTCACCCCGCAGGGGCTGATCGCTGTCTGCGCCCGGCCGACCACCACGCTGGGCGACGTCCTCGCCGGCCGGCCGCGACTGCTGGCCGTGCTGGTCGAGCCGAACGACCCCGGCAATCTCGGCACCGTCATCCGGACCGCGGACGCCGCCGGAGCCGACGCCGTCGTCCTGGACGGCGGCGTGGATCCGTACAACGGAAAGGTCGTGCGCGCCGCCGCGGGCAGCCATTTCCATCTGCCGGTAGTGGAGGCGCGGGTGGGTGACGTCGTCGCGGACACCTCCGCGGCCGGCTTGCTCACGCTGGCCACCACCGGACACGCCGAGCAGGACCTCGACGCGCTCGCCGACGACGGGACGCTCCGGCGACCGACCGCCTGGCTCTTCGGGACCGAGGCCCACGGCCTGCCCGAGCCGGTGCTGGCCGCCGCCGATGCCGGCGTCCGCATCCCGATCCACGGCCGCGCCGAGAGCCTCAACCTCGCCGTCGCCGCGGCCGTCTGCCTCTATGCCAGCGCCCGCGCCCACCGGTCGCCGTCGTGATCGTCCGTTCCGTCAACCTCGCACCGGATTTCGTCGCGCAGCCGCGGGGCAAGGACACCGGGATCGGCAAGCGATCGGTCGCCGGACCGGTCGACGTGCGCGCGCCCGGTCCCAAGCGCGGCGGTCTCGGCAGTGGACTCGTCGGGGATCGCATCGGCAATCAGCGCCATCACGGCGGCGACGACCAGGCCGTCTACGCCTTCGCCCGCGAGGTGCTGGACCACTGGCAGGACGTCCTCGGCCGGGAGCTGCCCGACGGAGCCTTCGGCGAGAACCTCACGACGCAGGGGCTGGCTGTCGATGCCGCCGTCCTCGGCGAACGGTGGCGGATCGGGGCGGTCGAGCTGCAGGTGACCGCGCCACGCATTCCGTGTCAGACCTTCCGGCAGGCGATGCAGGTGCGCGGTTGGCTGCGCCGGTTCACCGAGGACGGCCGGTCCGGCGCCTACCTGCGGGTGATCACTCCCGGCACGATCAGTGCCGGCGACCGGATCGAGGTCGTCCACCGCCCGGACCACGACGTCACCGTGCCGGACGCCTTCCGTGCTCTGCTGGTCGACCACTCGCTGCGGCCGGGACTGCTCGCCGCCGGCGAGGACCTCTGCGCCGAGCTGCGCCGGGTGGCCACCCGCGCCGGTTAGTCCTCCAGCGCGAGCAGGATCCGCATCAGCTCGGCACGATCGGCGGCGCTGAGGCGGGCGAAGAGCTCGTCGCTCTCGGCCATCCGCGCCTCGCGGATCTTGAACATCAGCTCGCGGCCCGCGTCGGTCGGCACCACCAACGTTGCCCGCCGGTCAGACGGGTCCGGTGTCCGTTCGACGAGTCCGCGCGACTCCAGGGCGTCGACGACCTCGGTGGCTGAGCGCGGTGCGATGCCGAGCTTGTCGGCCAGGGCGCCCGGCCGCATCGAGCCGCGCCGCATCAGCGTGCCGAGCGCGCGCGACTGGGCGGGGGAGAGGTCGAAGGGCGCCAGCGTCTGCTGCGTGCCGTGACGCATCCGGCGGGCGACGCTCCAGAAGGCATTGGTGAGCGCCTCGAGCTCGGCATCCCGGTCGGCCATGGGAACAGCCTACCGAACATTGTTGTTCAGCCTCATTGTGAGGTAACCTCAGCAATGTCCCCGAGTCCCGAGAGAGAGGTCGTCTGCGTATGACGAGCCCCATGTTCGGTGGTGGTCGCCCCGGTGGCCCCGCCAAGAAGCCCACCGCCGCCGAGAAGGCGCAGGCGCGCGGCGTCTCGCTGCGCCGAATCGGCGGACTGTTCCGTCCGTATCGCGCCCAGCTCGGCCTGGTCACCGCGATCATCGTGGTTGCCGCCGTGCTCGGCATGGCGTCGCCGTTCCTGCTCAAGGCCGTGATCGACACCGCGCTGCCGCGGCAGGACGTCACGCTGCTCGTCTGGCTTGCCGCCGGGATGGTCGCCGTCCCCGGCATCACCGCCGTGCTGGGCGTCGTGCAGACCTGGGTGAGCACCAAGGTCGGACAGCAGGTCATGCACACGCTGCGCGTCGACGTCTTCGGTCACCTGCAGCGGCAGTCCATGGCTTTCTTCACCCGCACCCGTACGGGCGAGGTCCAGTCACGGATCACCAACGACATCGGCGGGATGCAGTCGGTCGTCACGTCGACGGCCACCAGCATCGCCGCCAACCTCACGACGGTCGTCGCGACCGCGGTCGCCATGGTCGCGCTGAGCTGGCAGCTGTCGCTGATCACCCTCGTGGTCATGCCGCCGTCGATCCTGCTGACCCGCCGCGTGGCCCGCATGCGCCGGCAGGTCACGGCGCAGCGCCAGGCCGAGCTCGCCGACCTCAACGTCACCATCGACGAGGGGCTCTCCATCAGCGGAGTCCAGCTCGCCAAGACGATGGGGACCGGCCCCGCGCTCATCGACCGCTTCACCGCCTCGTCGGCGCGGCTCATCGACCTGGAGCTCCGCTCCGATCTCGCCGGCCGGTGGCGGATGGCGGTGATGCGGGTGCTCTTCGCCGCGATTCCCGCCGTCATCTACCTCAGCGCCGGCCTGCCCATGACCGCCGGCTCCATGAGCATCGGCACCATCATCGCCTTCACCACGCTGCAGTCCGGTCTGTTCATGCCGCTGATGGGGCTGCTCGACGTCGGCGTGACGGTCACCAGCTCGCTGGCCCTCTTCGCGCGCATCTTCGAGTACCTGGACCTGCCCGTCGACGTCGCCGACCCGGCCGAGCCGGTCGACCTCGACCTCGACACCGTCGCGGGCCATGTCCGCTTCGAGTCGGTGACCTTCGAGTACCCCGGCAGCGACTCGGCCGCGGTGGCGGGCGTGGACCTCGATGTCCCCGCCGGCACGACACTGGCCCTGGTCGGTGAGACCGGCTCCGGCAAGAGCACACTCGCCGCGCTGACCTCGCGCCTCTACGACCCCACCGGCGGCCGCATCACCGTCGACGGTGTGGACCTGCGCGACCTGCGACTCTCCGACGTCGCGGCGCTGGTCGGGGTCGTCAGTCAGGACACCTACCTGCTGCACGCGACCGTCGGCGACAACCTGCGCTACGCCAAGCCGGACGCCACCGACGACGAGATCGTGGCGGCCGCGAAGGCAGCACAGATCCACGAGCTGATCTCGCGACTGCCGGACGGTTACGACACCATGGTGGGCTCGCGCGGCTACCGGTTCTCCGGTGGCGAGAAGCAGCGGCTCGCGATCGCGCGCACGCTGCTGCGGGACCCGAAGATCCTCGTCCTGGACGAGGCCACCAGCGCCCTGGACAACGAGACCGAGCGCGCCGTGCAGCTCGCCTTCGACGAACTGTCCCGCGGACGCACCACCATCACCATCGCCCACCGGCTCTCGACGGTCCGCGACGCCGACCAGATCGCCGTGGTCGATCACGGCCGCATCGTCGAGCGTGGCACCCATGACAGCCTGCTGGCCGACGCCGGCCGCTACGCCGCCCTCGCGACGTGAACGACCCTCGCCACGTGAACGACCCTCGCCACCCCAGGCCGAGTGGTCGATTTCGGTCCCCAGTGGTCGCCGCGTCGCGGCCACTCGGGCGAGAAATCGACCACTCGGCGACTGGTTCGTGTGCCGGTGAACCCGCCCGACACCCCGCGATAGGCTGCAGGCATGACCCGGTCCGACGCGCTGTTCGCCGCGCGGCTTGCGGCCGCTCTCCGTCCGCGCGCCTGAGCTGACAGCCGGGCGTGTCCGCCCGACACCCGAGAGACAGATGACCAGTCAGAACTTCGACCCGGTCGAGGTCGCCGCCCTGCAGCAGGACGCCATCGACGCCAATGTCGAGGCCGCCCTCGCCGCGATCTCCGCCGCCACCACCCTCGACGAGCTCAAGGCGGCCAACCTGGCCCACGCCGGGGACCGCTCGCCGCTGGCCCTGGCCAATCGCGAGATCGGGGCGTTGCCCCCGGCCGCGCGCGCTGCCGCAGGCAAGCGCCTCGGCCCTGCCCGCGGTCGCGTCAAGCAGGCGCTCGTCGCCCGCGAGGCCGAGCTCGAAGCCGAGCGCGACGCCCGCGTCCTCGTCGAGGAGGCCGTGGACGTCACGATGCCGACCGACCGCCGTCCCGCCGGTGCCCGCCATCCGCTCACCACGGTGATGGAGCACATCAGCGACGTCTTCGTCGCGATGGGCTGGGAGGTAGCCGAGGGACCGGAGGCCGAGGGCAGCTGGTTCAACTTCGACGCCCTGAACACGCCGACGGAGCACCCGTCGCGCGAGCTCTCCGACACCTTCTACGTCGGCTCCGCTGATTCGGGCGTGGTGCTGCGGACGCAGACCTCGCCGGTGCAGATCCGCGCCATGTTGGCCAAGGAACCACCGATCTACATCGTCTGCCCCGGCAAGGTGTTCCGCACCGATGAGCTGGACGCCACCCACACCCCGGTGTTCCACCAGCTCGAAGGTTTGGCCGTCGACGAGGGCCTGACGATGGCCCACCTCAAGGGCACCCTGGACCACATGGCCCGCGCCATGTTCGGCCCCGACATGGTGACCCGACTGCGCCCGCACTACTTCCCGTTCACCGAGCCGTCGGCCGAACTGGACCTGCTCTGCTTCGTCTGCAAGGGAGACTCCGTCGACAACCCCGACCGCCCTTGCCGCACCTGCAGCAGCGAGGGCTGGATCGAGTGGGGCGGTTCCGGCATGGTCGACCCGCGCGTGCTCGCCGCCTGCGGCATCGACGCCGAGCGCTACACCGGCTTCGCCTTCGGCATGGGGATCGAGCGGACGCTGATGTTCCGCAGCGGCGTCGCCGACATGCACGACATCGTCGAGGGCGATCTCCGATTCACGCAGGCGTTCGGAGTGGAAGCATGAAGGCGCCGATCAGCTGGCTCGCCGAGTACGTCGACCTGCCCGCCGGACTGACCCCGCGCCAGCTCGCCGACGCGCTCATCGGCGTCGGCATGGAGGTCGAGAGCGTCGAATCGGGCGCCGACCAGCTCAGCGGTCCCATCGTCGTCGGCCGCGTCGTCTCGGCCGAGCCGGAGCCGCAGAAGAACGGCAAGACGATCAACTGGTGCCAGGTGGACGTCGGCGCCCACAACGTCGACGGTGCTCCCCGCGGCATCGTCTGCGGCGCCCACAACTTCGGCCCCGGCGACCTCGTGGTGGTGTCGCTGCCCGGTGCCGTGCTGCCCGGTGGATTTGCGATCGCCGCGCGCAAAACCTACGGCCACGTCAGCGACGGCATGATCTGCTCGGTCCGCGAGCTTGGCATCGGCGACGACCACGACGGCATCCTGGTGCTGCCGGCGGGCAGTGCCGAGCCCGGCGACGACCCGCTGCCGCTGCTCGGTCTCACCGACGCCGTGCTGGACGTCGCCGTCACCACCGACCGCGGTTACACGATGTCGATCCGTGGCCTGGCCCGTGAGGCGGCGGCGGCACTCGGCGTGCCCTTCCGGGACGTCACGCTGCCACTGCCCACCGTCGACGGCGGTGCCGGCGAGGTGACGATCGACCCGGCTGCCTGCCTGCGGTTCTCGGCGCGCGCCGTCACCGGCCTCGACCCGGCGGCCCCGTCGCCGGAGTGGATGGCCACCCGGCTGCGGCAGTGCGGCATCCGGTCCATCTCGCTGGCCGTGGACGTGACGAACTACGTCATGCTCGAGACCGGACAGCCGCTGCACGCCTTCGATCGCGACAAGCTCCGCGGTGGCATCGGCGTCCGCTACGCCACCGCGGGCGAGAAGCTCGTCACGCTGGACGACCAGACCCGCACGCTGGCCGCCACCGATGTCGTCGTCACCGACGACTCCGGGCCGGTGGCGCTCGCCGGCGTCATGGGCGGGGCGTCGACGGAGATCGGCAGCGAGAGCACGACCGTCCTGCTCGAGGCCGCCACCTGGTTGCCCGATGTGGTCGCGCGCACCGTCCGTCGCCACAAGCTGCCCAGTGAGGCGGCCCGCCGCTTCGAGCGCGGTGTGGACCCCGAGATCGCCGGCTCGGCGCTCGAGCGGTGCGTGCGGCTGCTCGTCGAGCACGGCGGCGCTACCGACGTCGCGGGCTACACCGTGGTGGGCGAGGTCCCACCCGCCCCCCTGATCACGATGCATTGGCAGCGCTCCGAGCAGCTGGCCGGCATGTCGATCCCGCGCGAGGACGTCGTCGCCCACCTCGAGGCCGTCGGCTGCACTGTCGACGGTGGCGAGGTGCTGCAGGTGCAGCCGCCCAGCTGGCGTCCGGACCTGCTCGTCCCCGCCGACCTCATCGAGGAGGTCGTCCGCCTCGCCGGGTACGACCGCCTGCCGTCCCTGTTGCCGTCGGCGCCGGCCGGTCGCGGGCTCACCGGACGGCAGCAGTTGCGTCGCGCCGTCACCCGGGCCGTCGCCGGCGACGGGTACACCGAGGTGCTGGCGTACCCGTTCGTCTCACCGGCTGTCCACGACACTTTCGGTCTGGCCGCTGACGACCCGCGGCGCCGTGCCGCTCGACTGGTGAACCCGCTCTCGGACGACGAGCCCGAGCTGCGCACCTCGCTGCTGCCCGGGCTGCTCGGCGTGGCGGCACGCAACCTCGGCCGCGGCTGCCGGGATCTCGCGCTCTTCGAGACCGGTCTGGTCTTCCTCCCGCGGCCGGCTGCTGCGCCGCCCGCCCTCCCCGGCATCGCGGCGCGACCGAGCGACGAGGAGATCGCCGCGCTGGACGCCGCACTGCCGGATCAGCCCACCCACATCGCGGCCGTCCTCACCGGGAACCGGGAGCCGCGCGGGTGGTGGGGCGAGGCCCGCCCGGCGGACTGGTCCGACGCCATCGCCTTCGCGCGCACCGTCGCGACCGCGGCGCGAGCCGAACTCACGGTGCGTCCGGCCACCCTGGCCCCCTGGCATCCCGGCCGGTGCGCCGAGCTGTGCCTCGGCGAGACCGTCGTGGGACACGCCGGTGAGCTCCATCCGAGGGTGGTCGCCGCGCTCGACCTGCCCGAGCGCGCCTGCGCGGTCGAGCTCGATCTCGACGCCTTCGATGTCCCGGCGCCGGCACGGGCTCCGGAGATCTCGGCCTTCCCGCCGGTGCTGCTCGATGTCGCCCTGGTCGTCGACGACGGCGTCGCGGCCGGGGACGTCGCGGCCACGCTGCGCGACGCCGCGGGACCGTTGCTGGAGTCCGTCCGGCTCTTCGCGGTGTACGCCGACGCCGACCGGCTCGGCTCCGGGGTGCGGTCGCTGACCTACGCGCTGCGCTTCCGTGCGCCCGACCGCACGCTCACCGTCGAGGAGGCGACATCGGCTCGCGACGCGGCGGTGGCCGCCGCAGTCGAGCGCCACGGCGCGCGGCTGCGCTGATCACCCGACGAGGAGGTCGAGGGTCACCTCGGACCTGCTCGCGCACCCCGCCAGGCCCATGACGTGGGCCGTCTCGGCGGTGTAGGCGTCGAGGACGTCCCGGATCCTGTCGGCCCCACCGGCGGCGAGGGCCCAGGCGATCGGACGTCCGACGAGGACGGCGGTGGCGCCGAGGGCGAGAGCGACGAGCACGTCATGGCCGCTGCGCACTCCACCGTCCACCAGCACCGGGACCTCGCCGCCCACCGCGGTCACGACGCCGGCGAGGGCATCGGCGGGGGCCACGGCCCGGTCCAGCTGCCGGCCGCCGTGGTTGCTCACCACGATCCCCGCGGCGCCGGCGTCGACCACCGCGCGGGCGTCGTCGGCTCGCAGCACCCCCTTGACCAGCACCGGGAGCCCGGTGCGCGAGGCCAGCCGGTCGATGTCGGCGAGCGTGGCGGGGGCCTGCTCGGCGCCGGGGGGCAGCGTACGCAGCCGCCCCTGACGCCGCTTGGCCGCGACGTACGGCGTGTCACCGGTGAGGACGACGGCCGTCGCCCCAGCCGCGACCGCCCGGTCGGTGAGCGCGTCGCCCACGCCCCGGTCGGCGGTCACGTAGTGCTGCTGCCACCACGGCCGTCCCGCCCGCACTGCGGCAATCGTCGCCACCGCGACATCGGCCCGCGCCGAGGTCACCACGAGGTGCGCCCCGGCACCGGCTGCGACGGCGGCCTCGCCGTCGGGGTGCAGCAGCTGCTGGTACCCCACCGGGGCCACCGCCACGGGGGAGGGCAGTTCGACACCGAACAGCGACACCCGGGTGTCGACAGCGGAGACGTCCCGCAGCACCCGGGGCGCGAAGCGGTGCCGTCGCCATGCTGACTCCGCGGCGTCGAGGCTGATCTCGTCTCCGGAACCGCCGGCGACGTAGTCGGCGACGGCGGGCTGAAGCCGCGCCACCGCCTCCTGCTCCAGATGACGCAGGCGCTCGGCCAGCGGGGGCGGGGTCACCGGTACATCCTGGCCCGACCCGCTCGCGTATGAAGTTGCGGGGTACTGCATAATCCTGCGTATGGGATTCCGGATCGCCGTCGCCGGCGCGAGCGGGTACGCAGGGGGCGAGCTGCTGCGCCTCGTCTCGGCTCACCCCGGCCTCGAGATCGCCGCCGTGACCGCGCAGAGCAACGCCGGTCAACGGGTGGGCGATGTCCACGGCCATCTGCGCTCGCTGGCCGAGCTGACCTTCGCGCCGACGTCGGCGGACGTCCTGGCCGACGCCGATCTCGTCTTCCTCGCCCTGCCCCATGGCGCCTCGGCAGCACTGGCGGCGGAGCTGCCCGCGGGCGTCCGCGTCGTCGACCTCGGCTCGGACCACCGGCTCACGGACCCCGATGCCCACGCCCGCTACTACGGCGGCGAGTACGCGCCGGCCTGGACCTACGGCCTGCCCGAGCTCCCCGGACAGCGGGAGCAGATCGTCTCGTCCACTCAGGTCGCCAACACCGGCTGCCACGCCGCGACCGCGATCCTCGCCGTGGCCCCGCTCGTCGCGGCCGGGATAGCCGATCCCGACGATGCCGTCGTCACCTCGGCCAGCGGGACCTCCGGGGCAGGGCGCGCGGCGGCGGTGAACCTGCTCGGCAGCGAGGTCATGGGGGACCACACCGCCTACAAGGTGGGTGCGCATCGGCACACGCCGGAGATCAAGCAGGCGACGGGGCTCACCGGCCTCACCTTCGTCCCGACGCTGCTGCCGATGCCCCGGGGGATCCTGGCGACGGTGGCGCTGCGCCCCGTCGGTCGGCCGAGCGCGGCGGAGGTCCGGGCGGTACTGCTCGACGCCTACGCCGACGAGCCCTTCGTCCACGTGCTGCCCGAGGGCCGGCAACCTCGGACCTCGGCGACCCTCGGATCGAACAGCGCCCACCTGCAGGCGGTGATCGACCGGGACACCGGCCGCATCATCGTCACCAGCGCCCTGGACAACCTCGGCAAGGGCGCGGCCGGGCAGGCGCTGCAGCTGGCCAACCTGATGCTCGGCCTGGACGAGACGGCCGGCCTCGCCGTGGACGGGGTGGCGCCGTGAGCGTGACCGCAGCCCGGGGCTTCCGTGCCGCAGGCGTCGCGGCGGGGCTGAAGACCACCGGTGCGCCGGACGTGGCGCTGGTCGTCAACGACGGCCCGCTCGACGCCGCCGCCGGTGTCTTCACCGCGAACCGTTTTCGCGCCGCACCGGTGGTCTGGTCGCAGCAGGCCCTCACCGACGGCCGGCTTCGCGCGGTCGTGCTCAATTCCGGTGGTGCCAACGCGTGTACCGGCCCGGACGGCTTCGCCGACACCCACCGCACCGCCGAGCACGTCGCGGAGGTGCTGTCGCTCAGCGCCGTCGACGTCGCCGTCTGCTCGACCGGTCTCATCGGTGTCCGGTTGCCGATGCCAGAGCTGCTGAGCGGCGTCGACGCGGCCGCGACCGGGCTCAGCGCCGGGGGCGGGGACGACGCCGCCGAGGCGATCCGGACCACGGACACCCGCGCCAAGACGGCCTGCGTCACCCGCCACGGCTGGACCGTCGGCGGCATGGCCAAGGGCGCCGGCATGCTCGCCCCGGCCCTCGCGACGATGCTCTGCGTCATCACGACCGATGCGGTGGCCGATGCCGCGACGCTGGATCGCATCCTGCGCGCCGCGATGCCGCGGACCTTCGATCGCATCGACTCCGACGGCTGCATGTCCACCAACGACACCGTCCTGCTGCTCGCCAGCGGAGCCAGCGGGATCACGGCCGAGGAGGCCGAACTCGCTGAGGCCGTCGACGAGATCTGCCACGATCTCGTCCTGCAGCTGCTGGCCGACGCCGAAGGCGCATCGAAGGAGATCACCATCGACGTCCGCGGGGCGGCGAGCGAGGCCGACGCCTTCGAGGTGGGACGCGCGGTGGCCCGCAGCAATTTGCTCAAGTGCGCGCTCTTCGGCAACGACCCGAACTGGGGACGGGTCCTCTCTGCCATCGGCACCACGACGGCCACCTTCGAGCCCGATCGGGTCGACGTCGACATCAACGGCGTGCGCATCTGCCGCGGCGGTGCCGCCGGCGAGCCCCGCGAAGGCGTGGACCTCACCGGCCGTGCGGTCAGCATCGCGATCGACCTGCACGCCGGCGACGCCGGCACCACCGTCTGGACCAACGACCTGACCCACGACTACGTCGAAGAGAACTCGGCCTACAGCTCATGACCCGCGACATCGAACGCGCCCGGCACCAGGCGGCCACCCTCGTCGACGCCCTGCCGTGGCTCTCCCGGTTCCACGACAAGATCATCGTGGTCAAGTACGGCGGCAACGCCATGACCAGCCCCGAGTTGCAGCAGGCCTTCGCCGAGGACGTGATGTTCCTGCGCTACGCCGGTCTCAAGCCGGTGATCGTCCACGGTGGCGGGCCGCAGATCACCGAACACCTGGCGCGGCTCGGCATGGCGTCGGAGTTCAAGGGCGGGCTTCGGGTCACCACGCCGGAGATGGTGCGCATCGTGCGCATGGTCCTCACCGGCGACGTCAACGCCGAGATCGTCAATCTGCTCAACGACCACGGCACCTTCGCCATCGGACTCTCCGGTGAGGACGCCAGCCTGCTCACCGCCGAGCGCCGCCACGCCGTCGTCGACGGCGAGCCCGTCGACATCGGTCAGGTCGGGGACGTCGTCGCCGTCGATCCGTCAGCCATCCACGCCCTGCTCGACGCCGGCCGGATCCCCGTCATCGCCACCGTCGCCCGGGGACTGGACGGGTTGACCTACAACGTCAACGCCGACACCGCGGCCGCGGCCGTCGCGGTCGGTCTCGAGGCCGAGAAGCTCATCGTGCTGACCGACGTCGAAGGGCTCTACGCGGACTGGCCCGACAGCAGCGAGGTCATCAGCGAGATCGACGCCGAGGCCCTGGCCGTGCTGTTGCCCGGCCTGGCCAGCGGCATGGTCCCCAAGATGGAGGCCTGCCTGCGGGCAGTCGAGGGCGGTGTCCCGCGGGCCCACGTGCTGGACGGCCGCGTCGAGCACGCGTTGCTGCTCGAGATCTTCACCAGCAGCGGTATCGGCACCATGGTTCTGCCGAGCAAAGGAGCACACGCATGAGCACCGCAGCACGGTGGCAGGCCGTCATGATGAACAACTACGGCACCCCGCCCCTGGCCCTGGCCAGCGGCCGTGGGGTCCGCGTCACCGACGTCGACGGCGCGGAGTACCTGGACTTCGTCGGGGGCATCGCGGTCTCCGCGCTCGGCCACGCGCATCCCGCCCTGGTCGACGCGGTGTCGCGGCAGGTTGCGACGCTGGCGCACACCTCCAACCTCGCCATGCACGAGCCGGGGGTGCGGCTTGCCGAACGGCTGGTCGAACTGCTGGGTCTGCCCGGCCGGGTCTTCTTCGCCAACAGCGGCGCCGAGGCCAACGAGGCCGCGCTCAAGCTGGCCCGCAAACACCGTCCCGGCGGCGAGGTGGTGTCGTGCCACCGTAGCTTCCACGGCCGCACCATGGGGGCGCTCGCCGTCACCGGCAACGCCGCCAAACGTGAGCCCTTCGCGCCGCTGCCCGGTCCGGTGACCTTCGTCGACTACGGCGACAGCGAGGCGCTGCGGGCTGCCGTCAGCGACGCCACAGCGGCCGTCATCGTCGAGCCGACGCTGGGCGAGGGTGGCGTCGTCCCACCCCCCACCGGATTTCTCGCAGAAGTGCGCGATATCTGCGACGCCGCCGGGGCGATCATGATCGTCGACGAGGTGCAGAGCGGTATCGGCCGTACCGGACACTGGTTCGCCAGCCAGGCCGAGGGCGTCCGACCGGACGTCATCACCCTCGCCAAGGGCCTGGGCGGTGGCCTGCCCATCGGTGCCTGTATCGGCATCGGCGCGGCGGGCGAGCTCTTTGCGCCCGGCGACCACGGCAGCACCTTCGGGGGCAGTCCCGTCTCCTGCGCCGCGGCGCTCGCCGTCCTGGAGACCATCGCCTCGGACCACCTGCTCGACAACGTCAAGCGTGTCGGTGAGCACCTCGCCGACCGGCTGAGCGGCATCGCCGACCCTCTCGTCGCGGGTGTCCGTGGCTCGGGACTGTGGCGCGCCCTCGCCCTCACCGCCGACCGGGCTGCCGCCGTGGAGGCCGCGGCCCGGGCGCGGGGCCTGCTGGTCAACGCCGTCAGACCCGACGCCCTCCGCCTCGCGCCGCCGCTCATCCTCACCGAGGCCGAGGTGGACGAGGCCGTTCCCCTGCTCGCCGCCGCCCTCGCCGAGGTCACCGCGACGGAGTCGGCCCATGCCTAGACACTTCCTGCGCGACGACGACCTCTCGCCCGACGAACTGCTCGGCGTGCTCGACCTCGCCGACGAGCTGAAGGCTGATCGCTTCGCCCGGCGGCCCCTCGCCGGTCCGCGCAGCGTCGCGCTGATCTTCGACAAGCAGACGCTGCGCACGCAGCTCTCCTTCTCGGTCGGCGTCAGCGAGCTGGGCGGCTCGCCCGTCGTGGTGGACGGCCGCCTCGCCGACATCGGTACACGCGAGTCGGTCGCGGACGTGACGCGGGTGATCTCGCGGCAGGTCGCCGCCATCGTCTGGCGCACCTACGGTCAGGACCGTCTCGAGGAGATGGCGGAGCTGAGCCCCGTGCCGGTGGTCAACGCCCTCACTGACGACTTCCACCCCTGCCAGATCCTCGCCGATCTGCTGACGATCCGCGAGCACAAGCAGCGCCTCGCCGGCCTCACCTTCGCCTACCTCGGCGACGCGGCCAACAACATGGCGAACAGCTACCTGCTCGGCGGGGCGGCGGCCGGACTGCACGTCCGGATCGCCGGCCCGGCCGGGTACCAGCCCGATCCCACGATCGTCGATGCCGCGACGAGGATCGCAGCCGGTACCGGTGGCAGCGTCCTCGTCACCGAGGATCCGCACGCCGCCCTCGACGGCGCGGACGCCGTCGCGACCGACACCTGGGTCTCGATGGGACAGGAGGCGGAGAAGGACGACCGACAGGCTCCCTTCCGCCGCTACGCCCTCGACGAGGCCGCGGTCGCCCGCGCGGCCGCGGACGCCATCGTGCTGCACTGCCTGCCCGCCTACCGGGGCAGCGAGATCGCTGCCGAGGTCATCGACGGGCCGCAGTCGGTGGTCTGGGACGAGGCCGAGAACCGGCTGCACGCGCAGAAGGCGCTGCTGACCTTCCTGCTGGAACGATCATGACGGTCAGTGACCGCCCGGTGACGTCGAAGGCGGCGCGGCACGCCCGCATCGTGGCCACGCTGGAGTCCCAGCAGGTCCGATCGCAGGCGGAACTCGCCTCACTGCTGGACGCCGCCGGCGTGCACGTGACGCAGGCGACGCTGTCGCGAGACCTCGACGAACTCGGTGCCGTCAAGCTCCGGACGCCGGACGGCGGCCTGCCGGTCTACGTCGTCCCGGAGGACGGCTCGCCGCTCACCGCGCGTTCGGCCGGCGACGCCACGCCGCAGCGGCTGGCCCGGCTGGTGGGGGAGTTGCTCACCAGTGCCGAGGTGAGCGCCAACCTCGTCGTCCTGCGCACCAGGCCCGGTGGCGCGCACTACCTCGCGTCCGCGCTCGACCGCGCCGGCCTGCCCGACGTCCTCGGCACCATCGCCGGTGATGACACCATCCTGGTGGTAGCGCGCGATCCGCTCGGTGGCCGCGCGCTCGCCGACCACCTCCTGACGCTGCCCCACACCACCCCACCCGCACACGACCTGAAGGACATCGACATCTCGTGAGCAAGGTTCTGAGCTCCCTGCCCGTCGGCGAGCGCGTCGGCATCGCCTTCTCCGGCGGTCTGGACACCTCCGTCGCCGTCGCCTGGATGCGCGACAAGGGCGCGGTGCCCTGCACCTACACCGCCGACATCGGTCAGTACGACGAGCCGGACATCAGCGGAGTCCCGGCGCGGTCGATGGCCTACGGCGCCGAGCTGGCCCGAGCCGTGGACTGCCGTAAGGAGCTGGTGGAGGAGGGGTTGGCCGCGCTCACCTGCGGCGCCTTCCACATCCGGTCCGGCGGCCGTGCCTACTTCAACACCACGCCGTTGGGACGTGCCGTCACCGGCACGCTCCTCGTGCGAGCCATGAAGGACGACGGCGTTCACATCTGGGGTGACGGGTCCACCTACAAGGGCAACGACATCGAACGCTTCTACCGCTACGGGCTGCTGGCCAACCCGGACCTGCGTATCTACAAGCCGTGGTTGGACGCCGACTTCGTCGCCGAGCTCGGCGGGCGCGCGGAGATGAGCCGGTGGCTCACCGAGCACGGCCTGCCCTACCGCGACAGCTCGGAGAAGGCGTACTCGACGGACGCCAACATCTGGGGCGCGACGCACGAGGCCAAGACGCTGGAGCATCTGGACGTCTCGCTGGAGACCGTCGAGCCGATCATGGGTGTGCGCTTCTGGGACCCGTCCGTGAGCATCGACAGCGAAGACGTCCGGATCCGCTTCGAACGCGGCCGTCCCGTCGCCGTGAACGGCACCGACTACGACGACCCGGTCGCTCTCGTGCATGAGGCGAACCGCATCGGCGGCCGCCACGGCCTTGGGATGTCCGACCAGATCGAGAACCGGATCATCGAGGCCAAGTCCCGCGGCATCTACGAGGCACCGGGCATGGCGCTGCTCTGGATCGCCTACGAGCGGCTCCTCAATGCGATCCACAACGAGGACACGATTGCGAACTACCACGGCGAGGGACGGCGGCTGGGCCGGCTCCTCTACGAGGGACGCTGGCTGGACCCGCAGTCGCTCATGCTCCGCGAGTCGATCATCCGGTGGATCGCCTCGCTCGTCACCGGCGAGGTGACGCTGCGACTGCGGCGCGGCGAGGACTACACCGTGCTCGACACCCGCGGCCCCGCGCTCAGCTACCACCCGGACAAGCTGTCCATGGAGCGCACCGAGAACGCCGCCTTCGGTCCCGCCGACCGGATCGGCCAGCTCACCATGCGCAACCTCGACATCGCCGACTCGCGCACCAAACTGGAGCTCTACGCGACCCAGCCGCTGGACGAGGGGCAGGTGCTCGTCGAGCACGGCACCCTCTTCGGCTCGTTGCCGGCGGGGGAGGCCAAGCACGTCACCGAGTACCCCACCGAGGGGACGCCGGACCGCACCGTCGACGAGACCGCGCTCGACCACGCGGCGTTGGAGTCCGGTGTCGACTGACACCGGGGCGGCGCCGGGCGCCGGTGGCTGACGTCGGCGACCGGCTCGCCCTGCCCGCTGTCACGGTGGCGCCGCGCCTTCTCGGCGCCGTCGTGACCTCGGAGCTCGGCGGCGCGACGGTGGCCGTGCGGCTGACGGAGGTCGAGGCGTACGAGGGTCGGGACGACCCGGCCTCCCACGCCTTTCGCGGACCGACGCCGCGGACGGCGGTGATGTTCGGACCGCCGGGGCGGCTCTACGTCTACTTCAGCTACGGCATGCACTGGTGCGCCAACGTCGTCTGCGGCCCGGACGGCACTGCGGCGGCCGTCCTGCTCCGGGCCGGCGAGGTCGTCGCCGGTCACGACGTCGCCCGGGCACGCCGCCCCGCCTGCCGTCGTGACGTGGATCTGGCCCGCGGCCCCGCCCGGCTGGCGAACTGTCTCGGTCTCACCGGAGCGGACAACGATCGGGACCTGACCGACCCCGAGTCGCCGGTGCGGTTGTCCGACGTCCGTTCCCGGCGTCCGCACGGAGTCGCCACCGGACCGCGGGTCGGGATCTCGGTTGCCACCGAGCGTCCTTGGCGGTTCTGGCTCGCCGATGCCGGGTCGGTGTCGGCCTTCAAAGCGGGTGGACGGAGACGGGCGCCTCGAGGCCCGGCAGACTGAGGGGTGTGACGACCGAACAGCCTGATTCCCTGCCGGACGACCTCGACGATGCCTACGAGATCTTGGCCTCCGGGGCCGCTCAGATCCTCCCCGCCGACGGCCTGAAGGAGCGCCTTCTCGCCGCGCGGCGCGAGAATCGGCCCCTCCGGGTCAAGCTCGGCATCGACCCCTCGGGGACGGACCTGACGCTCGGCCACGCTGTCGTCCTGCGCAAGCTGCGGCAGTTCCAGGACTTGGGTCACACGGCCGTCCTGGTGGTGGGTGGCTTCACCGGTCAGGTGGGGGATCCGTCGGGACGGACGGCGACCCGGGTGGCTCAGTCCGCCGACGACGTGATCGCCAACGCCCGCGGCTACTTCGACCAGCTGATGCGCATCCTCGATCCGGAGCGAACCGAGGTCGTGAACAACGCCGACTGGCTCGGCACCATGAGTCTCGCCGACATCCTGGGCTACACGCGGCAAGTGACGGTGGCTCAGTTGCTGGAACGTGACGACTTCGCGCGCCGCTTCAAGTCCAACCAGCCCATCAGCCTCTCCGAGTTCGTGTACCCGCTGCTCCAGGGGATCGACTCGGTGGAGATCCGCGCCGACATCGAGCTGGGCGGCACCGACCAGACCTTCAACAACCTCGTCGGACGGGAGCTGCAACGCTCCCGCGGTCAGGCCCCGCAGGCCGTGCTCACGGTTCCGCTGCTGGTGGGGACCGACGGCGTCGAGAAGATGGGCAAGTCGCTCGGCAACTACGTCGCGATCGCGGAGCCGGCTGCCGAGCAGTTCGGCAAGCTGATGAGCATCCCGGACTCGGTGGTGGGGCTCTACGCACGGCTCTGTACCGCCCTCCATCCCCGCGAGGTAGCCGAACTTGAGGCCGAGGTGGCCGCCGGGGGAGCGAGAGCCAACGGCGCGAAGCGACGGATGGCCCGCGAGGTTGTCGCGCTCTACCACGGCCCGGACGAGGCCGCGGCCGCCGAGAGCCGTTTCGACGCGATCTTCAAGCGCCGCGAGATCCCCACCGATGTGCCGGAACATCCGCTGGGGACGGACGACCCGGTGCACCTCCCTGCGCTCATGGTCGCCGCAGGGATCGCCGGCAGCTCCAGCGAAGCGCGGCGCGCGATCGATGCGGGGGCTGTGAAGGTCGATGGCGTCGCCATCCCCTCCGGGCACTACGACCTGGCGCGCGAGCAGCTCGTGGACGCGGTCCTGAGCAACGGCAAGCGACGCCTCGTACGACTGGTGTGAGGTCCTGGGGCCCAGCAAAACCGGGGTTTTCAGCCTTGAGTGGTCGGCGTCACACAAGTCGGATCTGGCTTCCGGCCGATCAGATCGGGGTGCATCAGGGCTGGAACCCCCGAAATCTAAGGCCTCGACGCGTCTTCACCAGGAATTTGACGTTGCGAGGCCCGCTAGCTAATGTTCTCTCTGTCAGCGCGACGGAGACACCGAAGCGGGCCGAGGCCGAGAGGCCGCGGGACGCTGGTGGAGCCGGGCTGATGGAGTTCCCCCAAGCACGAGGCAGGATGTTATCTGCGCCCCGACCAAGTGGGAGTCTGGGTGGTGCAGGTCGTGTTTGACTGTGCGGAACCAACCAGCTAATGTATCTCGGGTTGCCCCGGAACCGGCCTAGCGGCCGCGGACGGTGCGCATCCGCTCCTTGAGAACTCAACAGCGTGCCGAAAGTTAGTGCCATATTTATAACTCTCGTCTCGTGATCGTTCGCGGTCACGGAAGAGATTCCTTTGGTACATCGAGCAAGATAATTCCGTTCAGCAATGCCTTCGGGCAAAGCTAAACAGTCAGCTCGTATGACCAGTGATTGAAGCCGTTTTTCAGGAACGGCGACTTTCTGTGTCGACATTCCAGCTCTCTAGCTGGTGTCTATAAACATTCACGGAGAGTTTGATCCTGGCTCAGGACGAACGCTGGCGGCGTGCTTAACACATGCAAGTCGAGCGAGGCTCTCCCTTCGGGGGGATGTCCTAGCGGCGAACGGGTGAGTAACACGTGGGCAACCTGCCCCTAGCACTGGGATAACCCCGGGAAACCGGGGCTAATACCGGATACGACTGCTGCAGGCATCTGCAGCAGTGGAAAGGGTTACTGGCTAGGGATGGGCCCGCGGCCTATCAGCTTGTTGGTGGGGTAACGGCCTACCAAGGCGACGACGGGTAGCCGGCCTGAGAGGGCGACCGGCCACACTGGGACTGAGACACGGCCCAGACTCCTACGGGAGGCAGCAGTGGGGAATATTGCACAATGGGCGAAAGCCTGATGCAGCGACGCCGCGTGAGGGATGACGGCCTTCGGGTTGTAAACCTCTTTCAGCAGGGACGAAGCGAAAGTGACGGTACCTGCAGAAGAAGCACCGGCCAACTACGTGCCAGCAGCCGCGGTAATACGTAGGGTGCAAGCGTTGTCCGGAATTATTGGGCGTAAAGAGCTCGTAGGCGGCTTGTCGCGTCGGCTGTGAAAACCTGGGGCTCAACCCCGGGCCTGCAGCCGATACGGGCAAGCTAGAATTCGGTAGGGGAGACTGGAATTCCTGGTGTAGCGGTGAAATGCGCAGATATCAGGAGGAACACCGGTGGCGAAGGCGGGTCTCTGGGCCGATATTGACGCTGAGGAGCGAAAGCGTGGGGAGCGAACAGGATTAGATACCCTGGTAGTCCACGCCGTAAACGTTGGGCGCTAGGTGTGGGCCACATTCCACGTGGTCTGTGCCGCAGCTAACGCATTAAGCGCCCCGCCTGGGGAGTACGGCCGCAAGGCTAAAACTCAAAGGAATTGACGGGGGCCCGCACAAGCGGCGGAGCATGTGGCTTAATTCGATGCAACGCGAAGAACCTTACCTGGGCTTGACATGCAGGGAAATCTCGTAGAGATACGGGGTCCTTTTGGGCCTTGCACAGGTGGTGCATGGCTGTCGTCAGCTCGTGTCGTGAGATGTTGGGTTAAGTCCCGCAACGAGCGCAACCCTCGTCCTATGTTGCCAGCGAGTAATGTCGGGGACTCATAGGAGACTGCCGGGGTCAACTCGGAGGAAGGTGGGGATGACGTCAAGTCATCATGCCCCTTATGTCCAGGGCTGCACACATGCTACAATGGCCGGTACAAAGGGCTGCGATACCGCAAGGTGGAGCGAATCCCATAAAGCCGGTCTCAGTTCGGATTGGGGTCTGCAACTCGACCCCATGAAGTCGGAGTCGCTAGTAATCGCAGATCAGCAACGCTGCGGTGAATACGTTCCCGGGCCTTGTACACACCGCCCGTCACGTCACGAAAGTCGGTAACACCCGAAGCCGGTGGCCCAACCCTTGTGGAGGGAGCCGTCGAAGGTGGGATTGGCGATTGGGACGAAGTCGTAACAAGGTAGCCGTACCGGAAGGTGCGGCTGGATCACCTCCTTTCTAAGGAGCACTAAGGCCGGCTCTACGGAGTTCGGTCCAACACTCGTTCGCAGGCGAACGTCCTGCGCGAGTGGCTCAAGGGTGGAACACTAACTAGTTCGCTCAGTTCGAGTGACGTCCGGTCAGTACAGCGACTTCGGTCGCAGGAACCTCTGAGTCGTTTTCGCGCTGGCGTAGGCACGCTGTTGAGTCCTGAGGGAGCGGGTAACCGACCCTCCGGCTTTGGTCTTTGGACCGAGCCGAACGTCCGACCACGTCGGTCATCGAACGGCACCGCATGGTGTACGCGATGAGCCACCGCACGTGGTCGCCCGTACCTTGAGAACTGCACAGTGGACGCGAGCATCTTTGTGGCCAAGTTAATAAGGGCGCACGGTGGATGCCTTGGCACCAGGAACCGAAGAAGGACGTAAGGGGCTGCGATAAGCCTCGGGGAGCTGCCGACTGAGCTTTGATCCGAGGATTTCCGAATGGGGAAACCCAACAGGAGTCATGTCCTGTTACCCATGCCTGAACACATAGGGCATGCGGAGGGAACGTGGGGAAGTGAAACATCTCAGTACCCACAGGAAGAGAAAGCAACCGCGATTCCGTGAGTAGTGGCGAGCGAAAGCGGAACAGGCCAAACCAGATACGCGTGATAGCCGGCAGGCGTTGCGTATGTGGGGTTGTGGGGCCGCAGTGTTGGTTCTGCCGAACCAACGAGGAGTAAAAAAGCGTCGTAGTTAGTCGAAGGACTTGGGAAGGTCCGGCACAGAGGGTGATACCCCCGTAGACGAAAACTCGACGCCTCCTTTGCGTTACCCCAAGTAGCAGCGAGCCCGTGAAATTCGCTGTGAATCTGGCGGGACCACCCGCTAAGCCTAAATATTCCCTGGTGACCGATAGCGGACAAGTACCGTGAGGGAAAGGTGAAAAGTACCCCGGGAGGGGAGTGAAATAGTACCTGAAACCGCGCGCCTACAAGCCGTTGGAGCGTCGCTTTGCCTTGCGCAAAGTCGTGACAGCGTGCCTTTTGAAGAATGAGCCTGCGAGTTAGTGTTACGTGGCAAGGTTAACCCGTGAGGGGCAGCCGTAGCGAAAGCGAGTCTGAATAGGGCGTTGAGTCGCGTGATCTAGACCCGAAGCGAAGTGATCTACCCATGGCCAGGTTGAAGCGCGGGTAAGACCGCGTGGAGGACCGAACCCACTTAGGTTGAAAACTGAGGGGATGAGCTGTGGGTAGGGGTGAAAGGCCAATCAAACTTCGTGATAGCTGGTTCTCCCCGAAATGCATTTAGGTGCAGCGTCGCGTGTTTCTTGCCGGAGGTAGAGCTACTGGATGGTCTAGGGGGCCCACAAGCTTACCGAAATCAGCCAAACTCCGAATGCCGGTAAGTGAGAGCGCGGCAGTGAGACTGCGGGCGATAAGGTTCGTAGTCGAGAGGGAAACAACCCAGAACACCAGCTAAGGTCCCCAAGCGTGTGCTAAGTGGGAAAGGATGTGGAGTCGCACAGACAACCAGGAGGTTGGCTTAGAAGCAGCCACCCTTTAAAGAGTGCGTAATAGCTCACTGGTCAAGTGATTCTGCGCCGACAATGTAACGGGGCTCAAGCACACCACCGAAGCTGTGTCATTCATGCTATAGCCCGTCGGCCGTCTACGGACTGCCGGCCAGGTGCATGGATGGGTAGGGGAGCGTCGTGTGCCGAAGGAAGCGGCGGGGTAACCCAGCCGTGGACGGCACACGAGTGAGAATGCAGGCATGAGTAGCGAATGAGGAGTGAGAACCTCCTCCGCCGAATGACCAAGGGTTCCTGGGCCAGGCTAATCCGCCCAGGGTAAGTCGGGACCTAAGGCGAGGCCGACAGGCGTAGTCGATGGACAACGGGTTGATATTCCCGTACCCGCAGAAGAGCGCCCATGACGAACCCAGCAATGCTAAGCGCCAGAAGCCAAGATGAGTTTCGACTCTGACATGGTGGATCGCGCGACCCGAACTGGTAGTAGTCAAGCGATGGGGTGACGCAGGAAGATAGTCGTACCGGTCAGTGGTAACACCGGGGTAAGCGTGTAGGGCGTCGTGTAGGTAAATCCGCGCGACATCAGCCTGAGACGTGACGCATAGCCGATTGCGGCGAATTCGATGATTCTATGCTGCCGAGAAAAGCCTCTAGCGAGCTCTGAGCGGCCCGTACCCCAAACCGACACAGGTGGTCAGGTAGAGAATACTAAGGTGATCGAGTGAACCATGGTTAAGGAACTCGGCAAAATACCTCCGTAACTTCGGGAGAAGGAGGGCCAGTTGGCGTGACGGCATTTACTGCCCGAGCGTTGGCCGGCCGCAGAGACCAGCGAGAAGCGACTGTTTACTAAAAACACAGGTCCGTGCGAAGTAGCAATACGATGTATACGGACTGACGCCTGCCCGGTGCTGGAACGTTAAGGGGACGGGTTAGCACTTCGGTGCGAAGCTCAGAACTTAAGCGCCAGTAAACGGCGGTGGTAACTATAACCATCCTAAGGTAGCGAAATTCCTTGTCGGGTAAGTTCCGACCTGCACGAATGGCGTAACGACTTCTCGACTGTCTCAACCATGGACTCGGCGAAATTGCACTACGAGTAAAGATGCTCGTTACGCGCGGCAGGACGGAAAGACCCCGGGACCTTTACTATAGTTTGATATTGGTGCTCGGTTCGGCTTGTGTAGGATAGGTGGGAGACTGTGAAGCGGGCACGCCAGTGTTCGTGGAGTCAACGTTGAAATACCACTCTGGTCGAATTGGGTGTCTAACCTAGGTCCGTAATCCGGATCAGGGACAGTGTCAGATGGGTAGTTTGACTGGGGCGGTCGCCTCCCAAAATGTAACGGAGGCGCCCAAAGGTTCCCTCAGCCTGGTTGGCAATCAGGTATCGAGTGCAAGTGCACAAGGGAGCTTGACTGCGAGACAGACATGTCGAGCAGGAGCGAAAGCTGGGACTAGTGACCCGGCACTGGCAAGTGGAAGCGGTGTCGCTCAACGGATAAAAGGTACCCCGGGGATAACAGGCTGATCTTCCCCAAGAGTCCATATCGACGGGATGGTTTGGCACCTCGATGTCGGCTCGTCGCATCCTGGGGGTGGAGTCGCTCCCAAGGGTTGGGCTGTTCGCCCATTAAAGCGGCACGCGAGCTGGGTTTAGAACGTCGTGAGACAGTTCGGTCCCTATCCGCCGCGCGCGCAGGAGATTTGAGAAGGGCTGTCCTTAGTACGAGAGGACCGGGACGGACGAACCTCTGGTGTGCCAGTTGTTCCACCAGGAGCACTGCTGGTTAGCTACGTTCGGAAGGGATAACCGCTGAAAGCATCTAAGCGGGAAGCTCGCTTCAAGATGAGATCTCCCATCCTTTATGGAGTAAGGCCCCCGGCTAGACCACCGGGTTGATAGGCCAGAAGTGGAAGCGTGGTAACACGTGCAGCTGACTGGTACTAATAGGCCGAGGACTTGCCACACACAATCTTTGTCGACTTCGGTCGGCACTGCTACGCGTCCACTGTGCGGTTCCCGAGGTACGGTCCCCGTCTCTTTGCGAGACGGTGCGGACCATATCTCCATAGAGTTTCGGCGACCATAGCGAGAGGGAAACGCCCGGTCCCATCCCGAACCCGGAAGCTAAGCCTCTCAGCGCCGATGGTACTGCGCGGGCCACTGCGTGGGAGAGTAGGACGTCGCCGGACACACTTTGACGACGAGGGTCGTTCGGATTTTCCGAACGGCCCTCGTCGCATTTAACAGTCTTGATCAGGGATGGATAGTTATGTCAGACCGCGCCTCCAGTGGCTCACCTCGTCCGTACCGCTCCGGTGGCAGTAGCTCCGGGGGAAGTGCTCCTCGGGGCGGCAAGCGCGGGGGTCCGCCGCGTTCCTCTGGGGAGGGGTTCCGTCGGGGGAGTGACTCCCGCGGGTTCGGTACGCGGAGCGGGGCCGGCCGTGACGGTGGAGGAGCAGCTGACGGCGCCGGTCGCGGTTCCCGCGGCGCGGGTTCGGCGCACGGCTCGTCCGGTCGTCCGGCGCGTGACCGCCACGAAGGTTCCGCTCGGAGTGATCGGTTCGGCGGGGCTGGGCGTCCCCGTCGCGATGATCGTGACGGACGGGGCGAACGGTCGAGGCAGGATGGTCGGCCTCGACCGGACGGCCGGGGGCGCGACCAGGTCGGCCGTGGCCCGCGTCCCGAACGCCGTGACTTTGCGTCTCGCGACCGAGGTCAAGGCTCGGATCGCGCGCTGCGCGATGGCTTGCCTCCGGTGCCGGAGGACGCGGACGTCATGCTCTTGGATCGTTCGGTCCGTGCTGAGCTGCGCTCGCTGAGCAAGGTCAATGCTGATGCTGTTGGCAAGTACCTCGTCGCTGCAGGCGAGGCGCTCGAGGACGACGCGCCTCGTGCGCTGGAGCTGGCCAGGGCTGCGCGGTCTCGCGCGTCGAGAGTCGGCGCTGTTCGTGAAGCGGTGGGCGTTGCCGCCTATCACGCCGGCGAATACGCCGAGGCGCTGACAGAGCTGCGGACGGCGCGCAGGATCACCGGCGATGCCAGGAATCTCGCGGTGATGGCTGACTGCGAGCGGGCGCTGGGCCGTCCGGCGCAGGCACTTCGGCTGCTGAGCGACCCCGAGGTGGCGAAGCTGGACCGGGAAGCCCGGATCGAGCTCTTCATCGTCGTTGCCGGCGCTCGTCGCGATCTGGGGCAGCTCGACGCGGCCTTGGCTGTGCTGGCCCGCGGTGGATTGGACCGGGAGAGCCCGAGGCCCGGTTCGATGCGGCTCTGGTACGCGTACGCCGATGCCCTCGAAGCCGCCGGGCGACGTGAGGAGGCCGCGAGCTGGTTCGCCGCCTCCGCGGCGATCGACCCCGAAGGGGAGTTGGACGCTGTGGACCGCGCAGCCGCGCTGCTCTGATCCCTCCGCCGGTGGCTCGGTCGGCGGCTCCGTCGTCCAGGTTGTCCGCTCAGCGCTGGTCGGAGAGGCGTCGCATCACGAGGCCGGAGGCGGGCTTCGGCGTGAAGAGTGTCGACTTCCGCGGCATGCGAGCGCCGGCGGCAGCAACGGCTGCGACGTCGGTCACGGGGGTAGCGCGGACGAGTACGGCGATGCCGTGGACCCGGGCGGCCTGCGCCATGGCTTCGTCCACATCATGGGCGTACCCGACGGTCTCCACGTCGTCGCTGAGTCCCCACACGCGTTCGACTACGCCGCGGTGCAGCACGGTGACGTCCAGTGCGGCGAGAACGGGGTCGTCGTCCGGCCGCGTGGCCGCTGACCGGAGCGCACCACGTGTGTCGACGACGAGCCGGAAGGCCTCGCCGTCGGTGAGGACCATGGCGAAGCCGTCTGCCTGTGCCAGCTCGGCCAGGCCGCGCTCGGCATCCACGACCTCGCGAACCTCCGCCACTCCCGCCAACGCCCGCATCGCGGTGGGCAGGTCCAGGCCGGAGATGGTGCGGTGGATGGGGTGGACCTGCGGCCCGTACTCGCTCGTGTCGACCAGTAGCGCGAGGCCCCGATCCCACGGTCCGGCGCCGTCCGCGGCGTGGCGGCGCTGGCGCTCGCGGTAGGTGGCGTAGCGGTGATGACCGTCGGCGATCAGCGCACTACGCGTTCCCAGATCACCGGCGACGGCGACATGGGTCTCGGCGTCGGTGATGCGCCACAGCTTGTGGGTGGTGCCGTCATCGGTGGTCGCCTCGGCGATGACGCCGGCGTCGCCGACGCTGGCGACGAGTCGTGATGCCGCCCCGCCGCCCTCGTAGACGAGGTAGATGGGTTCGAGGTCGGTCTCCGTCGCCGTCATCACGGCCAGGCGGTCGGCCACCGGCCCCGCCATCGTGTTCTCGTGCGGCAGGATCACGCCGTCGGCGGGGTCCCGCAGCTCGACGGCGCCCAGCAGACCCCGGGTGACATGGCCGGTGGACTCGCGAAGCTCGTAGACGTAGAGCGCCGGCGCTTCGTCGACGACCGCCAGCCCGTCCGTGACCCACTGCCGCAAGGTCTGCGCCGCGTCTCGGTAACCGGCCTCGCTCGGCTCCGGGAGGATGACGGCCACCGCGTTCGCCGGGTCCGCCGCCAGCAGTTCCTGCCGCCTCGCGGCATCGATGACGTCGTACGGCGGGCAGAGCCGACGGGCCAGCTCCGGCCCGTCCGCCGTGGGGCGCAGTCCACGAAAAGGCGCCAGGGACAGACCGGTGGAGACGTCATTGTCGGTTGCCGAGGTCATGGTGGGCGATCGTACGCAAATCCCGCGCCGTGGAATCATCCAGTCCGTGAGTGCCACGTTGCAGAACAGCGAGATCGCGTTGTCAGAGGCCCACGATGTGGCACTGCTCGATCTCGACGGCGTGGTCTACGTCGGCAAGAACGCTGTGCCGGGCGCTCCGGAAGCGCTGCGCCGCGCCCGCTCCGCGGGGATGCAGCTCGCCTTCGTCACCAACAATGCGGCGCGGCCACCCCGGGTCGTGGCGGAGCATCTGACCGAGCTCGGCATCGTGGCAGACGCGTCGGAAGTCATCACGTCGTCGCAGGCAGCGGCGCGCTATCTCTCCGAGCAGTTGCCGGCCGGTGCCACCGTCCTCGTCCTCGGCACCACCGGCCTCTACGAGGCGCTCGCCGAGCGGGGACTCGTCGCCACCGACAGCTGGGGTGACGGGGTCGCAGCGGTGGTGCAGGGCTACTCGCCGCAGATGAACTGGGCCCTGCTCGCCGAGGGAGCAGTCGCGATCAACAACGGCGCGCTCTGGGTGGCGACCAACGCCGATCCGACGGTCCCCTCGCCCCGCGGCCCGCTGCCCGGTAACGGCTCGCTGGTGGCGGCGATGCGGCTGGCGACGCGCAAGGAGCCGGTCATCACCGGCAAGCCCGACCCGACCATGCATCGCGAGACGATGATCCGCACCGGGGCCGAGCGTCCCATCGTCGTCGGCGACCGGCTCGACACCGACATCGAGGGTGCCAACGCGGTCGGCTGTCCCAGCCTGCTCGTCTTCTCCGGAGTGACGGACGTGCCGGATCTGCTGGCGGCGCCGTCCGCGCTGCGGCCGAGCTACCTCGGCGCCGACGTCTCGGCGCTGCTCGACACCCACACCGCGCCGACGCAGCAGCAGGGGACTTCACGCTGCGGCCGGTGGGAGGTCACGGCGTCGGACAGCGGGCTGCGGCTCGGCTCGGGTGCGCAGCCGCCTGCCGGTTCGGCCGAAGCGGAGCCCGGATCCGCCACCGGTCCGGGGCGTCTCGACCGCGACGACCTCGACGCGGTGCGCGCGCTGAGCGCAGCGTGGTGGGGAGCGCACCAGCCCGAGCACGCGGCGGCGCCGGAGTCCGTGGTCGCCGCCGACGAGGCCGCCGACGCGGCGCTGGCCCGTCTCGGCCTCGCCTGAGCACCTGCCGAGCCGGCTGGCGGGTACGGTCGGATCCGCTGCCATGACGTCGACGGGAGAGGAAGCCTGTGGAACCGCGAGACGACCGCGCTGCCGCGGCTGACGATCGTCGCGAGCCCGACGCCGGCGTACCGGCGGTGCCGGGTCCGTCGGGTCCGGCCGCCGCGCCGTCACCGACCTCGGCGCCGACACCGGGGCCCCGTCCCGGCGCCGCCCCGTCACCGGCGTCGGCGCCCCGGCCCGGCCCGCCGGCGGGATCCGGCGGTCTGCCCGGCGGTGTGCCCGGCCCGCGCCCGGCACATCTCGATGTCCCGTCACCGGCGAGCGCGCCACGCCCCGGCCCGCCGACGCCGGGGACGTCGTCCGCTGCGCGACCGGCAGCGAAGAACCCCGCCGTGGCCGCCGCGCTGGCCGAGCTGGACGGCGTGGCGCAGCGGCCGCTCGCCGAACACCCGGACGCCTTCGGCCGGGTTCATGCCTCGCTGCAGCAGGCACTCTCCGAGATCGACGACGCCTGAGGACCCCGGGCTCAGGGCGGCCGCGGGCCGGCAGCGGCCGATACGGGGACGACATCCGGGAGCGCGAGAAGAGGGAGGCGACATGGCGCGACGGCTCGCCCGGCTCGATGCCGAACTGGTCCGGCGCGGCCTGGCCCGGTCGCGTGAGCATGCCGTGGAGCTGATCGGCGCCGGTCGGGTCCAGGTGCACGGCGTGACGGCCACCAAGCCCGCGACCTCCGTGGACGGCGATGCCTCCGTGCGGGTGGTGGCCGACGACGACGATCCGGACTACGCCTCGCGAGGCGGTCACAAGCTGGCGGGTGCGCTGGCGGCCTTCCCCGGCATCGAGGTCGCTGGGCGGCGCTGTCTGGACGCCGGCGCCTCCACCGGCGGATTCACCGACGTCCTGCTGCGCGCCGGCGCGGACCGGGTGGTCGCCGTCGACGTCGGTTACGGCCAGCTGGCGTGGTCACTACGCACCGACGAGCGGGTCGAGATCCACGACCGCACCAACGTCCGCACACTCCAGCCCGAGACGATCGGCGGGGCAGCCGACCTCACCGTCGCCGATCTCTCCTTCATCTCGCTGCCGATCGTGCTTCCGGCCCTGGCGGCCTGCACCCGCACCGACGGCGATCTGCTGCCGATGGTCAAGCCGCAGTTCGAGGTGGGCAAGGAGAGGTTGGGGGCCAAGGGGGTAGTCCGAGATCCACAGCACCGCGCCGACGCGGTGGTGCACGTCGCGGGCGTGGCGGCAAACCTCGGCTGGACCGTGCAGGGCGTGGTGCGCAGTCCGCTGCCGGGGCCCTCGGGCAACGTGGAATTCTTCCTGTGGCTGCGACACGGCGTGCCCGCCACCCTCGACGCCGACGGAATCCACGCGATCGTGACCTCGGACGGAGCAGCAGACATGAACGGTCGACCCGCATGACCGAGACCCGCGCCGTCCTGCTCGTCGTCCACACCGAGCGGGGTCGCATCGTGGCCCTGGCCGAACGTGCCGCGGCGCAGCTGCGCGCCTCCGGGTTCGACGTCCGGATGCTGGCCGAGGAGGCGGGCTCGTGCAGCGGCGGCCATGTCTCGGCACACGATGCGCTGGTGGCGGCACACGGCTGCGAGTTCGTCCTGGCCCTCGGCGGCGACGGGACCTTCCTGCGTGCCGCCGAGCTCGCCCGGCCGGCGGGGGTGGCGATGCTCGGCGTCAACCTGGGCCACGTCGGCTTCCTCGCCGAGGCCGAGCCGCAGGATCTCGACGCCCGGCTGGCGGCCCTCGTCGCCGGTGAGTACCGGGTCGAGGAACGGGTGACGATCGAGGCCGAGATCATCCTCGACGGCGCCGTCGAGCACCGGGCGTGGGCGCTGAACGAGGCGTCGCTGGAACGGACCAACCGCGAGCGCATGCTCGAGATCTCCGTCGCCGTCGACGAGCGGCCGATGCTGCGCTTCGGCTGCGACGGGCTGATGTGCGCCACCCCGACCGGCTCCACGGCCTACGCCTTCTCCGCCGGCGGACCGATCATGTGGCCCGATGTCGACGCGATGCTCATCGTGCCGAACGCCGCCCACGCCCTCTTCGCCCGACCGGTCGTGGTGGCGCCGCGGTCGGTGATCGACATCGACCTGGTGAGTGCCGAGCACGAGGCGATCCTGAGCTGCGATGGGCGGCGCTCCTTCGCCGTGCCGGCCGGGGCCCGGGTGCGGGTGCGGAAGGGAGCGCTGCCGGTGAAGGTCGTCCGGTTGGACGACACCCCTTTCACCGACCGCCTGGTCTCGAAGTTCCAGCTCCCCGTGCGCAGCCTGCGCGAGGCGTCGTCACCGCCGGGCGAGGGCGACGACGCGGACAGCTGACGTCCGGCTGCCGGCGCGCGACGCCACATCCCGCCGGCGGCCGTGGCCGACACCACCGTCCTGAGCTGTGGACGGCCGCGCCGGCTTGTCACCGGTGACAGCTAGCCTGCAGCGTTGTGGCCACCGGCAAGCAGACCCGCGCCCCGCGCGGCACGGCGCGGTCCGCCTCGCCGGGCGCGGCGCCGTCCGGTCGGGGACAGCGCACCACCACCCGGCGCCGCCCCGACTCCGAGGTCGGATCCGCTCCGATCGGCGGGCTGGCGGAGCTGCGCATTCGCGGCCTCGGTGTCATCGACGACGCCACCCTCCCGCTCGGGCCCGGTCTCACTGCCGTCACCGGTGAGACCGGTGCGGGCAAGACCATGGTCGTCACCGGCCTGCTGCTGCTCTTCGGCGGCCGGGCCGACCCGGCTCGGGTGCGGACCGGGGCCGAGCAGGCCAGCGTCGAGGGGCGCCTGGTGGTGCCGGCGGCCTCCGCTGCTGCGCACCGCGTCCGAGACGCCGGCGGCGAGCTGGACGAGGACGGTCCCGACCCGGCCGGTGACGGACACCCGACCGCCGAGGTCGTGCTGCGGCGCGTCGTCAACTCCGGCGGACGCTCGCGCGCCTACGTCGGGGGAGCCGGGGCTCCGATCTCGCTGCTGGGGGAGCTCGCCGAGCAGGTGATCGCCGTGCACGGGCAGTCCGACCAGCTGCGGCTGGTGCGTCCGGCGGCGCAGCGGGCGGCCCTCGACCAGTTCGCCGGCACGGAACTCACCGCCTACGGGGCGGCCTACCAGGCCTGGCGCCGGGCCGACTCCGAGCTGCGCGAGCGCACCGAACGGGCGGCCGAGCTGCGGCGGGAGAGCGACCTGCTCAGCCACGGCGTCGCCGAGATCGAGGCGGTGGCCCCCGAGCCCGGCGAGGCCGAGGAGCTCAACCGGCTCGCCGCCCGGCTGGGTCACGCCGAGGCGCTGACGACTGCCGCCCGCACCGCGCACGACGCCCTGCTCGGCGACCCGGCCGACCCGTCGCCGGAGGCCGTGGACGTCGCACAACTGCTCGCCGTCGCAGGTCGGGCGCTCGTCGCCACGCAGGGTGAGGACACCGACCTCGACGCGCTGGCCGAACGCCTCACCGGACTCGGCGCCCTCGCCGCGGATCTGGGGGCGGAGTTCGGTGCCTACGCCGACGGCCTGGATGCCGACCCGGCCCGGCTGGAGCAGATCGAGGAGCGGCGGGCGGCGCTGAACGCGCTGGTGCGCAAGTACTGCGACGAGCCCGAACCCAGCCTCGACGCCGTCCTGCGCTGGGCCGACGCGGCGCGTGCCCGGCTGGCCGACATCGACGTCTCCGACGAGGCCCTCGCCGCGCTGCGGACCCGCCAGGACGAGGCCGCCGCCGCCGCGGCGGCGCAGGCCGCCCGGGTCTCGGCACGCCGGCGGGAGGCCGCCGCCGAGCTGGGCGCCGCCGTCACCGCGGAGCTCGCCGGGCTCGCCATGCCGAACGCGACGGTACGGGTCGAGGTCCGGCCGCGCCCGCCGGCAGGCGGTGTGCAGCTGACGGTCGACGGGGCAGCGGTGGGCGCCACCGCGGACGGCGTCGACGAGGTGGAACTGCTGCTGTGCCCACATCCGGGCGCGCCCGAGCTGCCCATCGCCCGAGGTGCCTCCGGCGGTGAGCTCTCGCGGGTGATGCTGGCCGTCGAGGTCTGCCTGGTCGCGGCCGCCACCGGACCGGACCAGGTCGCGACGCTCGTCTTCGACGAGGTGGACGCCGGGGTCGGCGGCCGTGCCGCGGTCGAGGTCGGGCGCCGGCTGGCCCGGCTCGCCCAGGAGCGCCAAGTGCTGGTCGTCACGCACCTCGCCCAGGTCGCCGCCTTCGCCGACCGGCACATCGTCGTCGACAAGCCCGGCGACACCGCCGACGGTGGGGTCACCGCCAGCGACGTCCGGGTCGTCACCGCTGCCGATCGGGTCGGCGAGCTGGCGCGCATGCTCGCCGGTTCCGACACCGCCACCGCGCGCGAGCACGCCGCGGAGCTGCTCGCCGACGCGGGCCACTGACCCCGACCGCGCGGCGCACATACCGATCTCACAAGTACCGGGGAACCGCGTGGCGCAACCCGGCGCGGCGCCGCCCCGGTGGCAGCATCGGTGCCCAT
The DNA here is from genome assembly GCF_056135305.1 of Jatrophihabitans sp. sgz311053. Classification (NCBI taxonomy): domain Bacteria; kingdom Bacillati; phylum Actinomycetota; class Actinomycetes; order Jatrophihabitantales; family Jatrophihabitantaceae; genus Jatrophihabitans; species Jatrophihabitans sp. sgz311053. The sequence goes on from NZ_JBWAXP010000003.1 coordinate 556,649, forward strand.
GAAGCTCGCCACGCTGCGCCGTCGCAACGAGACGCTGCCCGGTGTCAGCGGGGTCGCCCGGCTCGATCGGGCCACGACCCGTCTCGCCGGACGGCTCAACCCCGGTGACGTCGCGATCATCGACCACGTCGACCTCGACCGCGCCACCGCCGAGACGCTGCTGGCGGCCAAGCCCGCCGTCATCGTCAACGCCCAGCCGTGCATCTCCGGCCGGTACCCCAACCTGGGACCGCAGCTCATCGTCTCGCACGGTGTTGTCCTGCTGGACAACGTCGGCGCTGAGGTCTTCGCGGCGGTGAAGGAGGGCGCGAAGGTCCGCATCGACGGCGACACGCTGTACCTCGGTGAGAACCCCGTCGTGACCGGTACCGCGCAGGACATCGAGACCGTCGAGGCGCTGATGCTCGAGGCCAAGGCGGGGCTCACGTCCCAGCTCGAGGCCTTCGCCGTCAACACCGGCGAATTCATGTCCCGTGAGCGCCGCATGCTGCTCGAGGGCGAGGGCATCCCCGAGATCCGCACCGACATGCGCGGCCGGCACGTCCTCGTCGTGATGCGCAGCCACGACTACGAGCGCGACCTGAAGTCGCTGAAGCACTACATCCGCGAGTACAAGCCGGTGCTCGTCGGCGTCGACGGCGGTGCCGACGCGCTCGTCGAGGCCGGTCACAAGCCCCACCTCATCGTCGGCGACATGGATGCCGTCTCCGACACTGCCCTGGGCACCGGAGCCGAGGTCGTCGTCCACGCCTATCCCGACGGTCGCGCGCCGGGGCTGCTACGGGTGCAGGACCTCGGCATCGCCGCCACCACCTTCCCGACCTCGGGCACCAGCGAGGACGCCGCGTTGCTGCTCGCCGACGCCGAGGGCGCCGAGCTCATCGTGGCGGTCGGCAGTCACACCGACCTCACCGAGTTCCTGGACCGGGGCCGCGCCGGGATGGCGTCGACCTTCCTCACCCGGTTGAAGGTCGGCACCAAGCTCGTGGACGCGGCCACCGTCAACCGGCTCTACCGCAACCGCATCTCGGCCGCGGCGCTGCTGCTGCTCGTCATCGCTGCCCTGGTCGCGGTCACCGCGGCGCTTGCCGTGTCCGACGCCGGACGCACCTATCTGACCACCCTGTCCGACGACGTGGATCGCGCCGTGGACTGGGTCGGCAACCTGTTCTCCTAGCCGTTCCGGAGTAGTTCGTGATCTCGTTCCGCTACCACATCGTCTCGATCGTCGCGGTCTTCCTCGCACTCGCGCTGGGCATCGTCGTCGGCACCACCGCCCTCAACGGACCCATCACCAAGGACCTGCGCAACCAGCTCGACGACGTGAAGACGCAGCGCGACGACCTCGCGGCCGAGGTGAAGACGCTGCAGGGCCAGGTCGACGACGCCGGCGAGTTCGCCACCACCTATGGCTCGCAGCTGGTCGCCAACACCCTCAAGGGCACCTCGGTGCTGCTCATCAGTCTGCCGGGGACGACGCCGGGCATGCGCGACGGCGTCAGCGAGCAGATCGCGGCCGCCGGCGGCAAGGTCAGCGGCGACCTCGACATCACCAAGGGTTACCTGGACTCCAGTCGTGGCGACGAGATCAACTCGCTCGCCACCGGGCCGGTGCGGCCGGTGACGTGGAACGCTCCCGAGACCAACGACGCCGGCAAGCTGGGGGCCTCGCTGCTGAGCTACGTGCTGCTGGGCAAGGGGCAGGCCGGCGACGCCAAGCAGGTTGTCACCGCCTTCGCCGAGCGTCGCCTCGTGGCGGTTGAGGGCAGCGGCGTCACCCCGAGCACGACGGTGGTCGTGCTGGGCCGCGGCAAGCTGAAGACCGACAGCTACGCCGCCAACGGACAGAAGGACCTCGTCGACGCCCTTGTCGCCGGCGGTGGCAAGGTCGTCGTGGCCGGTGACGGCACCTCGGCCACGGACGGTGGCCTGGTCGCCAGCGTCCGCGACGGCGGCACCGGTGCCAACCGTCTCTCCACCGTCGACGACGCCAACACCTCCTTCGGCCAGGTGTCGACGACGCTGGCGCTCGCGGCGGCGCTGAAGTCCCAGTTCGGCGACTACGGCACCGGAAAGGGAGCCGACGCGCTCTTCCCGACTCCGGCTCGCTAACGTGGGGAGTCCGCCCATGGACATTCCGACACCACCCGCCGCCCTCAGCGCGCTCGCCTCCTTCGTACGCGAGCGTCTCGCCGAGGTGTCCGAGACCATCGCCCCGCTGATCCGGCCCCGCAGCGAGGTCGAGGTGGTGACCTCGGTCCGCCCCGACTCCAAGGCCGTGGCCACCGCCCGGCAGTTCGCCACGGTGGTCGTCAGCGCCGCCGCACCCTTCGCGCCCAACTCCTACGCCCGGGCACGCCTGATCCGGCAGATGCACGCGACGGGGCTGCTCACCGCGGACGAGGCCTACCGGGTGACGGCGGCGACCGCCGTCCTGGACGGGCCGGACGGGCAGGTCCCCGTCGTCGAGGGCGACGTCGTCGACGAACGTCCGAGCTGACCGGGACCTCCGCAACCCGACGGCGCCATCGCGCGTCGCGCGTGCCGTCCTCGTGATCGGCGACGTCGTGTTAGCGTGAACGTCCGTGGATCGATCGCCTCAGGGCTCTCATACGACACGGCATCTCTTCGTCACCGGCGGTGTGGCGTCCTCCCTCGGCAAGGGCCTGACGGCCTCCAGCCTCGGCACGCTGCTCAAGGCGCGTGGGCTGCGGGTCACCATGCAGAAGCTGGACCCGTACCTCAACGTCGACCCCGGCACCATGAACCCGTTCCAGCACGGCGAGGTCTTCGTCACCGAGGACGGCGCCGAGACCGACCTGGACATCGGGCACTACGAGCGTTTCCTCGACACCGACCTCGTCGGCTCGGCGAACGTCACGACCGGCCAGGTCTACTCCAGCGTGATCGCCAAGGAGCGCCGCGGCGAGTACCTCGGTGACACCGTGCAGGTGATCCCGCACATCACCAACGAGATCAAGGACCGCATCCGGGCGATGGCCGAGCCGGGTCCGGACGGCCTGGCACCGCACATCGTCATCACCGAGATCGGCGGGACGGTCGGCGACATCGAGTCGCTGCCGTTCCTCGAAGCCGCCCGCCAGGTGCGTCACGAGGTCGGCCGGGACAACTGCTTCTACCTGCACGTCTCGCTGGTGCCCTACCTCGCGCCGTCCGGCGAGCTGAAGACCAAGCCGACGCAGCACTCGGTGGCGGCGCTGCGCAGCATCGGCATCGCCCCCGACGCCGTCGTCTGCCGCGCCGACCGGGAGCTGCCGGACGGGGTGAAGCGCAAGATCGCGCTGATGTGCGACGTCGACGCCGAGGCGGTCGTGGCGGCCGTCGACGCCCCGTCCATCTACGAGATCCCGAAGGTGCTGCACGCCGAGGGCCTGGACGCCTACGTCGTCAGGCGCCTCGACCTGCCGTTCCGCGACGTCGACTGGACGGTGTGGGGCGACCTGCTCGACCGTGTCCACACGCCGCGGGCCGAGGTGACGGTCGGCCTCGTCGGCAAGTACGTGGACCTCCCCGACGCCTACCTGTCGGTCGTCGAGGCGCTGCGCGCCGGCGGTTTCGCCAACCGCGCCAAGGTCGCCATCCGGTGGGTTCCGTCGGACTCCTGCGAGACCCCGGCCGGTGCCGCGGCCGCCCTCGCCGGACTCGACGGCATCGTCATCCCCGGCGGCTTCGGCATCCGCGGCATCGAGGGCAAGGTCGGCGCGCTCAAGCACACTCGCGAGCGCGGCATCCCGACCCTGGGGCTCTGCCTGGGACTGCAGTGCATGGTCATCGAGGCCGCGCGGAACCTCGCCGGCATCACCGACGCCAACAGCGCCGAGTTCGCCCCCGACACCCCCAGCCCGGTGATCGCGACGATGGCCAGCCAGGTCGCGGCCGTCGCCGGCGAGGCGGATCTCGGCGGGACCATGCGCCTCGGTGCCTATCCGGCGACGCTGGTGGCGGGTTCGCAGGTCGCGCTCGCCTACGGCTCCACCTCGGTCTCGGAGCGGCATCGGCACCGTTTCGAGGTCAACAACGACTACCGGCCGGATCTGGAGAAGGCCGGCCTCGTAGTCTCCGGCGAGTCGCCCGACGGGCGCCTCGTCGAGTTCGTGGAGCTGCCGGCCGAGGTCCACCCCTACTACGTCGCGACCCAGGCCCACCCGGAGCTCAAGAGCCGTCCCACCCGGGCGCATCCGCTCTTCGCCGGCTTCGTCAAGGCAGCGCTGGCCTACAGCGCCGCCGAGCGGCTGCCGGTCGAGATCCCCGACACCGACGCGGCCGAGGACTGATCCGTGGGGGAGCAGGACGACTACGAGGTGCTCTCCTCCGAGACGCTCTTCGACGGCCGGGTGATCAGCGTTCGCCGTGACGAGGTCCGGATGAGCGACGGCTCGGTCGCGACGCGGGAGATCGTCGGCCACCCCGGCGCCGTCGCGATCGTCGCGCTGGACGACGACGGTCGGGTCGTGCTCGTCAACCAGTACCGGCACCCGGTCCGGGCCCGGCTCGACGAGCTGCCGGCGGGGCTGCTCGACGTGGCGGGGGAGGAGCCGCTGGCCGCCGCCCGGCGGGAGCTGGTGGAGGAGGCCGGGCTCGAGGCGGCTCGCTGGGACACACTGGTCGACCTGCACTCGTCGCCGGGGATGACCGACGAGAAGGTCCGGGTCTTCCTCGCCCGTGACCTGCGCGAGGCCGACAGCGACTTCGTCCGCGAGCACGAGGAGGCGTCCATGACGGTGGAGCGGGAGTCGCTGAGCGAGGCCGTCCGGCGCGCGCTCACCGGCGGCATCACGAACTCGATCGCGGTCGCCGGGCTGCTCGCGGCGGTCCACGGCCGGGCCACGGACTGGCGGGACCTGCGGCCGGCCGACGCGCCCTGGCGCCGCTGATGGTCGCGCGGGTCACCCGCACCGCCCCGGCAGACGTCGTCCTGACCTACCTGGACCACCTCGCCGTCGAACGCGGCGTCGCCGCGAACACCCTGAGTTCGTATCGTCGCGATCTGCTGCGCTACGTCGACTACCTCGCCGCGGGCGGCCACGAGTCGCTGGCCGAGGTGCAGGCCGAGACCGTCGGCGGGTTCCTCTCCTACCTCCGGCAGGGCGACGAGGACCACTCGCCGCTGTCGGCCTCCTCGGCGGCGCGGGCGGTGGTCGCGGTCCGGGGCCTGCACCGCTTCGCGCTGCGCGACGGGCTCGTCGAGGTGGACGTCTCCCGCGAGGTCCGTCCCGCGGCCCCGCCCCGCCGGCTGCCGAAGGCCATCCCGTTGGAGGACGTGGAGCGGCTGCTGGACGCGGCCGGCTACGCCGACACGGCCCTGGCGCGCCGCGACCGGGCGCTGCTGGAGGTGCTCTACGGCACCGGCGCCCGGATCTCGGAGGCGGTCGGTCTCGATGTCGACGACCTGGACCTCGGTCCGGACGCGGGCACCGTGGGGGGCACCGTCCTGCTTCGCGGCAAGGGTGGCAAACACCGTCGGGTGCCGGTCGGGTCGTACGCGTCCCGCGCGCTGCAGACCTACCTCAGCCGGGCCCGCCCGGACCTCGTCGCGGCCGGGCGGGGGACGCCGAAGGTCTTCCTCAACTCCCGCGGCGGTCCGTTGTCGCGACAGTCGGCGTGGGTCGTGCTGCGCACCGCGGCCGAGCGCGCCGGCATCACCGCCGAGGTCTCACCGCACACGCTCCGGCACTCCTTCGCGACCCATCTGATGGAGGGCGGCGCCGACGTCCGCGTGGTCCAGGAGCTGCTCGGCCACGCGTCGGTCACGACGACGCAGATCTACACGCTGGTCACCGTCGACACGCTCCGCGAGGTGTACGCCAGCGCCCACCCGCGGGCCGGACGCGGCAGCACGGGATGACCCGGCCGCGGTGTAGCGTCGGCGTCCGATCAGCCCCGGCGCCGGCCGGGTGGACAGGGACGCACCGAGGGGGCAGCGGGCAGTGAGCGACACGACGCCCGGCGGTCCCGAGGGTGACGCGCTCTTCGCCGTCGAGCGGGTGAAGGCCGTCGATCCCGCCGTTGCCCGGGTCAAGCGCGAGGTCCCGGAGCCGGCGCCCCTGGAGCGGCACGGCCCCGCCCGCGTCATCTCGCTGTGCAACCAGAAGGGTGGCGTCGGCAAGACGACGTCGGCCATCAACCTGGGAGCCGCCCTCGCCGAGGTCGGCCGCCGGGTGCTGCTGGTCGACTTCGATCCGCAGGGTGCCCTCTCCGTCGGGCTCGGCGTGCAGCCGCACCAGCTGGACGTCACCAGCTACAACCTGCTGATGCAGCGCGAGGTCGGCGTCGACGACGTCATCCGCAAGACCTCGGTACCCGGCGTGGACCTGCTCCCCAGCAACATCGACCTCTCCGCCGCGGAGATCCAGCTCGTCACCGAGGTGGGTCGCGAGCAGACGCTGGCCCGATCGCTGGCGCCGGTGCTGCCGCACTACGACTTCGTCCTCATCGACTGCCAGCCCTCGCTCGGACTGCTCACCGTCAACGCCCTCACCGCGTCGCACGGGGTGATCATCCCGCTGGAGTGCGAGTTCTTCAGCCTCCGCGGCGTGGCGCTGCTGATCGACACCATCGACAAGGTCCAGGACCGGCTCAACCCGCAGCTGCAGCTCGACGGCATCCTCGCGACGATGTACGACGGCCGGACGCTGCACGGCCGCGAGGTGTTCCAGCGGGTGCTCGACGCCTTCGGCGACAAGGTCTACGACACCGTGATCACCCGCACGGTCCGCTTCCCCGAGACGACGGTGGCCGGTGAGCCGATCACTTCCTGGGCCTCCTCGTCCACGGGGGCCAAGCAGTACCGCGCGCTGGCCCGCGAGGTCATCGCCCGCTCATGAGCTCGGACACCACGCTGCCGATGGACGCCGACGGCGACACCGCCGTCGCCCTGGCCGAGCTGACGCCGACGGAGACCGGCGCGAGCGAGACGCCGGACGACGGCGCCTTCCGCGTCCGGCTGGACAACTTCGAGGGTCCGTTCGACCTGCTGCTGAACCTCATCAGCAAGCGGCAGCTGGACGTCACCGAGGTCGCGCTGTCCCAGGTGACCGACGAGTTCATCAGCTACCTGGCGGGGATGGACACCTGGGACCTCGGCAAGGCCACCGAGTTCCTGGTGGTGGCGGCCACGCTGCTGGACCTCAAGGCGGCGCGGCTGCTGCCGGCGGCCGAGGTCGAGGACGAAGAGGACCTCGCGCTGCTCGAGGCGCGTGACCTGCTCTTCGCCCGGCTGCTGCAGTACCGCGCCTACAAGCTGGCCGCGGCCCACCTGCACGAGCTCGAGCAGCGGCAGGCCAAGCGGCACGGCCGGGCCGTCGAGCTGGAGGAGCGCTTCGCGAACCTGCTGCCCGAAGTGGACATCGGCGTCAGCCCGGAGCGTTTCGCCATCATCGCCGCCGGCGCGCTCGCGCCGAAACCGGTGCCGGTCGTCGGCACCGACCACGTCCACAACGTGCAGGTCAGCGTGGCCGAGCACATGCAGCTCATGCGGGAGCGGCTGCGCCGGCAGGGTTCGGCCACGTTCCGCGCGCTCGTCGCCGACTGCGAGATGACCCTGGAGGTCGTCGCGCGGTTCCTCGGTCTGCTGGAGCTCTACCGGGAAGGCTCGGTGAGCTTCGACCAGGTGGAGGCGCTGACGGAGCTGCGGGTGCGCTGGACCGGCAGCGCCGATGCCACCGACGATCCCGTGGCCACCGCCGCGGACGAGGAGTACCAGTGACCGACGCACAGACCGACGCACAGACCGACGTGAGCACGCATCCCGACCCGCCGCCCGTCACCGACCCGCTGGACGCCATCGCTCCGGCGGCCGAGGCCGAGGTGGTGGCCGCGGACATCGACGTACCTGTCGAGGGCGAGGACGAGTCCCGGCTGCCGGGCGTGCTGGCGGCGCGGCTCGCCGACCCCGAGCAGCTGCGCTCGGCGGTCGAGGCGGTGCTCTTCGTCAGCGAGTCGCCGGTGACGGTCACCGCCCTGGCGGCGAGTCTCGAGCAGACGACCGATGCCGTCCGCGCCGCTGTCGACGAGATCCGCCGGTCCTACGACGAGCGCAACGCCGGCATGGAGGTCCGCGAGATCGCCGGCGGGGTGCGGCTCTTCACCCGCGCCGAGCACGCCGACGTCGTCGAGCACTTCCTGCGCGACGGCCAGCGCTCCCGGCTGTCGCAGGCCGCGCTGGAGACGTTGGCAGTGATCGCCTACAAGCAGCCGGTCACCCGGGCCCGGGTGTCGGCGATCCGCGGCGTCAACGTCGACGGTGTCGTCCGCACGCTGCTGGCCCGCGGCCTGGTCGTGGAGGTGGGCAGCGACCCGGAGACCGGCGGTGGCCTCTTCTGCACCACCGAGCTCTTCCTGGAGAAGATGGGCCTCACCAGCGTCGAGGAGCTGCCCTCGCTGGCCCCACTGCTGCCCGACCTCGCCGCGCTGGACTCCCTCGACGGGGTGGACGGCGCGCTCGGCGACGATGCCTGAGCCCGGCAGCGAGGCGGCCGAGGGGATCCGGTTGCAGAAGGTGCTCGCCGGTGCCGGGATCGGGTCCCGCCGGAAGGCCGAGGAGCTCATCGCCGACGGCCGCGTCACCGTCGACGGCGAGGTCGCGCAGCTCGGGGCGCGGGTCGACCCGCAGACCGCGGTGATCCACGTCGACGGCGACCGGGTGATCGTGCGCAGCGACCTGGTGCATCTCGTCCTCAACAAGCCGCGGGGCGTGGTGAGCACGATGAGCGACGAGCGCGGACGTCCCAGCCTCGGCGACCTGCTGCGCGAGCACCCCGAGATCGAGGCCGACGGGCTCTTCCACGTCGGGCGGCTGGACGCCGACACCGAGGGCCTGCTGCTGCTGACCAACGACGGCGATCTGGCCCACCGGCTCATGCACCCGTCCTTCGGCGTGCTGAAGACCTACCTGGCCACCGTCGCGGCGCCGTTCCCCAGGGCCGCGTCCCGGTCGCTGCTGGCCGGTGTGGTGCTCGACGACGGCCCGGCGCGGGCCGACGAGTTCCGCGTCATCCAGGACCACGGCGGCCACGCGATCGTCGAGATCGTGCTGCACGAGGGGCGCAAGCACATCGTCCGGCGCATGCTCGCCCACGTCGGGCATCCGGTACAGCGCCTGGTCCGGACCGCCATCGGTCCGGTACGACTGGGCACGCAGCGCCCCGGCACGCTGCGTGAGCTGACCCGTGACGAGCTCGTCGGGCTGCACCGGCTCGCCGAGGGCAGCCAGCCCGATCCGTAGACTTTCCGGCGTGAGCACGGACGAGCAGGACTTCACCGCAGTCGTCGCGCTGGACGGTCCCTCCGGCACCGGCAAGTCGACCGTCGCCCGCCGGCTGGCGTCCCGGTTGCACGCCCGCTACCTCGACACCGGTGCCATGTACCGCGCCGCGACGGTGGCGGTGCTGCGGGCCGGCGTCGGGCTGGACGACGGCGTCGGCATCACCGAGGTGGTGGAGAAGGCGGCCATCGACATCTCCACCGACCCCGAGCGCGCGTCGGTGACCCTGGACGGCGAGCCGGTGGACGAGGCCATCCGCTCGGGCGAGACGACGGCAGCGGTCTCGGCAGTCTCCGCGGTGCCCGCGGTCCGCGCCCAGCTGGTGGCCGCGCAGCGCGAGCTCATCGGCGACGGCGGCATCGTGGTCGAGGGGCGCGACATCGGCTCGGTCGTCTGGCCGACCGCGAAGCCGAAGGTCTTCCTCACCGCCAGCCCCGAGGCGCGCGCCCGGCGCCGGGCCGGGGAGCTCAACGCCGATGTGCAGGCCATCGCCGCCGATATCGCCCGCCGCGACGGGCTGGACTCCTCCCGCGCCGCGAGCCCACTCGCGCAGGCCGCGGACGCCGTCGAACTGGACACCACCGAGCTCGACATCGACCAGGTGGTGCAGCGGCTGTACGAGATGACCGTGGGGTCGTGACCTCGCCCGGGTCCGGCAGCGACACCGAGCCGACCACCCCGGTGGTGGCGGTCGTCGGGCGCCCCAACGTCGGCAAGTCCACCCTGGTGAACCGCATCCTGGGCCGCCGCGAGGCCGTGGTGCAGGACGTCCCCGGTGTCACCCGCGACCGCATCGCCTACGACGCGCTGTGGAACGGCCGGAGCTTCACGCTCGTCGACACCGGCGGCTGGGAGCCCGACGCGCAGGGCCTGCAGGCGATGGTCTCGGCGCAGGCCGAACGTGCCGTGGCGACGGCCGACGTCGTGATGTTCGTCGTCGACGGTCGTACCGGCGCCACGGAGACCGACCTCACCGTCGCCAAGACGCTGCGCCGCGGCAAGCGACCGGTCGTCCTCGTCGCGACCAAGATCGACGACGAGCGCTTCGAACCGGACACCGCTGAGCTGTGGTCGCTGGGGTTGGGGGAGCCGCACCCGGTGAGCGGTCTGCACGGCCGCGGCAGCGGCGACCTGCTCGACGTCCTGCTCGAGGCCCTGCCCGAGGCGCCCCGCGAGCGCGAGGAGGTCGGCGGACCGCGCCGCGTGGCCCTCGTCGGCCGGCCGAACGTCGGCAAGTCCAGCCTGCTGAACCGGCTCACCGGCGAGGACCGCTCGGTCGTCGACTCGGTCGCCGGCACGACGGTCGACCCGGTCGACAGCCTGGTCGAGCTGGGCGGCGAGACCTGGCGCTTCGTCGACACCGCGGGACTGCGCCGACGGGTGCACCAGGCCTCAGGCATGGAGTACTACGCCTCGCTGCGGACGGCCGCCGCCATCGAGGCGGCCGAGGTGGCGGTCGTCCTGCTGGATGCGGGGGAGCGGCTGACCGAGCAGGATCAGCGGGTCGTGGCCGAGGTGGTCGAGGCCGGCCGCGCGCTCGTGCTCGCCTTCAACAAGTGGGATCTCGTCGACGAGGACCGGCGGTTCCAGCTCGAGCGGGAGATCGAGCGGGACCTGGCCCGGCTGACCTGGGCGCCGCGGGTGAACGTCTCGGCGCGCACCGGGCGGGCGGTCGACCGGCTCGCCGACGCACTGCGCACCTCGCTGGAGTCGTGGGACCGCCGCATCCCCACCGGCCGGCTCAACAGCTGGCTCACCGACGTCGTCGCGCAGACCCCGCCGCCGGCGCGCGGCGGTCGCGCCCCGCGGGTCCTGTTCGCCACCCAGGCCGACACCCGGCCGCCGCGCTTCGTCCTCTTCACCACCGGCTTCCTCGAGGCCGGCTACCGGCGCTTCCTGGAGCGTCGGCTGCGCGAGGACTTCGACTTCACCGGGACGCCGATCGAGATCTCGGTCAGGGTCCGGGAGAAGAAGCCGCGCTGAAACCGCTCACGAGGCGACCGGTATGGTGAACACGTCGCGGGACGTGGCGCAGCTTGGTAGCGCACTTGACTGGGGGTCAAGGGGTCGCAGGTTCAAATCCTGTCGTCCCGACAAGATCGATGTTTCGGCAGGACCGCACCGTCGGCAGCACGGCGGGTGAAGGCAGCAGGTCGGGAGGTCGGGTGACGGCCGAAGCTCTCCCCGCCGGGACCACGGACCGGATCTGGACCATCCCCAACCTGCTGTCGGTGCTGCGGCTGCTCGGCGTGCCGCTCTTCCTCTGGCTGCTGTTGGGGCCGGAGGCCGACCTGTGGGCGCTGCTCGTCCTCGCGGTCTCGGGCTTCACCGACTGGCTCGACGGAGTGCTGGCCCGCAGGCTGGGCCAGATGAGCCGCGTCGGGGCACTGCTGGACCCCGCCGCCGACCGGCTCTACATCCTCGCCTCGCTGGCGGGTCTGGTGCTGCGCGACATCGTGCCGCTCTGGCTGGCCGTCGTCATCGTCGGTCGGGATCTCGTCCTCGGTCTGGCGCTGCCGCTGCTGCGTCGCGCCGGCTACGCGCCGCCGGAGGTCCACTACCTGGGCAAGGCCGCGACGTTCTGCCTGCTGTACGCCTTTCCGCTGCTGCTGCTCGGGACCTATCACGGGCTGCTGGCCGACATCGCGCGGGCGGCGGCGTGGGCCTTCACGATCTGGGGCACGGCGCTCTACCTCTGGGCCGGCGCGGTCTACCTGCGGCAGGTGACCGGGCTGATACGCAATCCGGTACGGGCGTCGGCGTGAGCACCGACCGCGAGGCCGACGGTGCGCCGCCCGCCTCACGTCCCGAGCCACCGCGACCGCCGGGGTTCGTCTCCGCGCAGCTGCTGATCGACCTGGCGACGAACACCCTGGACCCCGGTTACGCCGCCGCGGCGCGCCGACGCGAGCAGCGCGGCTCCGAGGGGCGCGCAGAATCCCGGCGACGCATCGTCGATCCGCCGCTGGCCGCGGCAGGGGCGCTGCTCATCGGCTTCCTGCTGGTGGTGGCCTACATCCACACCAACCGCGGCGCGCCCGAGGCCCAGCAGGTGCACGACCGTCTCGCCGACCGCGTCCGGGATGCCCGCGACACCGCCAACGGCCTGGCCGCCGAGCTCGATCGCGGCGAGAAGGAGCTCGACCGGCTGCAGGCCTCGGCGCTGCCGTCCTCGGGCGCCCTGGCGCGCTCGCTGGCGCGGGCGCAGCTGGCGGCGGGCCAGGTTGCCGCCCGCGGCCCCGGTCTGGTCGTCACCCTCGGCGAGCCGCCGGCACCCTCGCCGACGGCGCAGAACGGGCGCGGCGGTTCGGTCCCGATCGCGGCCACGCATATCCTCACCGACCGTGACGTGCGCGCAGTGGTCAACCAGCTCTGGTCCGACGGCGCCGAGGCGATCGCGGTGAACGGCGTCCGGCTCACCCCGACCAGCGCCATCCGCTTCGCCGGCGAGGCCGTGCTCGTGGACTTCCAGCCGCTGACCTCGCCCTACACGATCACGGCCATCGGCAACGGCGACCAGCTCGCCGTGGACTTCGCGCAGAGCACGGTGGCCAGCAAGTACCAGACGCTGCGCGGAGCCTCCGGCATCCGCTTCTCCTTCGAGAACAAGGGCGAGGTGACCGTGCCGGCCAGCGCCGCCTTCACGCTGCGCTACGCCTCGCCGGCGCCGTCGACCGCCGCGAAGTCCCGGCCGAGCGCCACCGCCTCGCCGAGCTCGGGACCCAGCCGATGATCGCCGCCGTCGCGCTGGTCGTCGGCATCGTCCTCGGCCTCATCTTCCGGCCCACGGTGCCGACCTGGCTCGAGCCGTACCTGCCCATCGCGGTGGTCGCGGCGCTCGACGCCGTCTTCGGTGGCGTGCGGGCCCGGCTGGACGGCATCTTCGACGCCAAGGTCTTCGTGGTGTCGTTCATCTCCAACGTCCTCGTCGCCGCGCTGATCGTCTTCCTGGGCGACAAGCTCGGCGTCGGTGCGCAGCTGTCCACCGCGGTCGTCGTCGTCCTGGGCATCCGGATCTTCGGCAACGCCGCGGCGATCCGTCGCCTGGTGTTCCGGGCCTGAGGTCTTTGCGCATGGGTGAGCAGAAAGACGACGCCGAGGAGCAGGCCGAGGTCGACCCGGTCCGCCCCGCGCCGCGCACCTGGCTCTCCGGCAGGCACGCCTCTGCCGCGGTGATCGGGGTGCTGACCCTGCTGCTGGGCTTCGCCATCGCCGTCCAGGTGCAGGCCAACTCCTCCGCGGACAGTCTCAGCGGCCTGCGCGAGGACGATCTGATCGGCATCCTGGACAACCAGAACGCGCGCTCCACCCGGCTACGACAGCAGATCGGCGAACTGCAGGACACCCTGCGCCGCCTGAAGGACAGCGACGACCGCTCCGCCGTGGCACGGCAGCAGGCGCAGCAGGAGGCGCGCTCGCTCGGGGTGCTGCTGGGGACGCTGCCGGCCACCGGCCCCGGTGTGGTCGTTGCGGTCACCGACCCCCGCGGCAGCCTCTCCGGCGAGGACCTGCTCGACGTGGTCCAGGAACTGCGAGGCGCCGGTGCCGAGGCCATCCAGTTCGGCGACGCGACGACGTCCTTGCGGGTCAGCACCACGACCTACTTCGGCGGTAGCGCCGGAGCCGTCAGTGTCGACGGCACGACGCTCACCCCGCCCTACCGGGTGCAGGCCATCGGCGACCCCACCACTCTCGACACCGCGCTGAACATCCCCGGCGGCATCGCGGCGGCGGTGCGTGCCGCCGGTGGCGAGTTGACGGTCGACGAGCGGAGCAAGGTCACCATCCGCGTCACCCGGGCACTGCCCCGCCCCGACTACGCCAAGCCACGGTGAGGCGCGCCCGGACGGGGCGTGGTCGTGCGCGGTGGGTAGGGTCTGCGCAGCAGCACAGGACAGCACGACGACGGCATCACAACATTCGGAGGTAGCCGCCATGTCCGAGGTTCCGGACGACCTGAAGTACACCGCGGAGCACGAGTGGGTGCGCTCGTCGGACGGGTCGACCACGGTGCGTGTCGGGGTCACCGACTACGCGCAGGAAGCGCTCGGCGACGTCGTCTACGTCTCGCTCCCCGAGGTGGGTGCCACGGTGGAGCAGGGGTCGGCCGTCGGCGAGATCGAGTCGACCAAGAGCGTCTCGGACATCTACGCGCCGATCAGCGGCACCGTCACCGCGCGCAACGAGGCGCTGGACGACGACCCCGAGTTGATCAACTCCGGGCCCTACGGCGACGGCTGGCTCTTCGAGCTCGAGGTCACCGACGACGGCCAGCTGGAGGACCTGCTCGACGCGGCCGCCTACGGCACCCTCGCCGGCTGATCGAAGTCTCATCCTTCGATTGACCCTCGCCGCGAGCCCGTCCTAGGCTCGTGCGACGCTGGCCACGGGCCGGCACCGCTTCACCAGTGCAAGTCCCGAGCAAGTCCCGATGCACCTGCAACGGCGTTCCCTGCGATCGTCCGTCACCGACACGAAGGGTTGACGCGTGTTCTGTACCGCCTGCGGCACCGAGAACCAGGCCGGCAGCCATTTCTGCAGCAACTGCGGCGCTGCGCTCCCGGTCGCGGCCTCGGGCGGGGCCGACGTCACCTCGACGATCAACCCCACCACCGGGTCGCTGCCCGACACCGACTCCGAGTTCAGCGTCGAGCCCCACCAGGGCGCCGTCGACGCGCTCACGCCCGGCTCCGCCCTGCTCGTGGTCAAGCGCGGCCCTAACGCCGGCAGCCGATTCCTGCTCGACCAGGACGTGACATCGGCGGGTCGCCACCCGGACAGCGACATCTTCCTGGACGATGTCACGGTGAGTCGCCGTCACGCAGAGTTCCGCCGCGAGGGCAGCGGCTACACCGTCCACGACGTCGGTTCGCTCAACGGCAGCTACGTCAACCGTGAGCGCATCGACGCCGCACCGCTCTCCGGCGGTGACGAGGTGCAGATCGGCAAGTTCCGTCTCGTCTACCTCACCGCCGCCGTCCGCACCGGTGCCGGGGCGAGCAACGCGTGACCCCCCTCGGCGCAGCCTCCGGCGATACGTCCGTCAGCCGGGCGACACTCACCATCGGCGACGTCCTGGCCAGCCTCAAGGTCGAGTTCCCCGACCTCACCATCAGCAAGATCCGCTTCCTCGAGGGTGAGGGGCTGGTCCACCCGCAGCGGACGCCGTCGGGCTACCGCAAGTTCGCCGCCGGTGACGTGCAGCGGCTGCGCTACGTCCTGTCCCAGCAGCGGGACCACTACCTGCCGCTGCGCGTCATCAAGGACCAGCTGGACGCGATCGACCGTGGCCTGGTCCCGCCGGGGACGACCACCAGTTCTGCCGACGGCGCCGCCACCCCGCGGCCGTCGCACGTCGCCATCGCCGCCATCGAGGACAACGCCCCGACTGCCGAGCACTTCCGCCCGGCCCCGGCCGCCATGCGTATGTCGCGCGACGAGCTGCAGAACGCTGCGGGCCTGCGCTCCGAGCAGCTGCGCGAGCTCGAGCAGTTCGGGCTGATCAAGGCGCTGCCGGGCGGTCACTACGACGACGACGCCCTCGCCGTGGCCAAGATCGTCGCCGATCTGGCCCACTTCGGCCTCGAGGGACGCCACCTGCGCGCCTTCCGTACCGCCGCCGAACGTGAGGTCGGGCTCTTCGCCCAGGTCGTCGGCCCGATGGGCAAGCAGCGTGGCGGCGAGGCACGTGCCCGGGCCGAGGAGACCGTCCGCGAATTGGCTGCGCTCTCGGTCCGGTTGCACGCGGCGCTGGTGCAGATCGGCTTGCGCGAGGTCGTCGGCGGTCCCTGACCGTCCACCGGGAGCAGCCCCGCGGTGGTCCCGGGCGTGTAGCGTCGAAACGAGCATCACGCAGGTCGCGAGCGGTGAGCAGCCGAGACAGGAGGTCGAATCGTGCATCCGATGCGCGTGGTCGGGGTCCGGGTCGAGCTGCCCGCGAACCAGCCGGTGGTCCTGCTTCGCGAGGAGGACGGCGTGCGCTACCTGCCGATCTGGATCGGCGCCGTCGAGGCTTCGGCGATCGCGTTCCAGCAGCAGGGCGTGCAGACGGTCCGGCCGCTCACCCACGACCTGCTGCGTGACGTCATCTCCGCCCTTGGCGTGCAGCTGGAGGCGGTCCACATCACCGAGATGCGCGACGACATCTACTACGCCGAGCTGCGGTTCAGTGGTGGAGTGACCGTCAGCGCCCGCCCCTCCGACGCGATCGCGCTCGCGCTGCGCTCCGACGTCGCGATCCTCGGCTCCGACGCGGTGCTCGACGCCGCCGGGATCGAGATCCCGGACGAGCAGGAGGACGAGGTGGAGAAGTTCCGCGAATTCCTCGACACCATCACTCCCGAGGACTTCGCCTCGGGCGGGGGATCGTGAGCTCGACCTCCAGTTGAGGGTTAGGCAACGCGGCGCGTCGCATTGACCACAGCTGCCCCCCACGCTTACCGTCGCAGCAGGCGAATCACCGCAGTGGAATTCCGGCGGTGGCACTCCACAGTGGTCACGGTAGGCGGATTCCCGCCGGATGAGGATGCGCAATGGACGAGATGCCGGTGCAGGAAGCACTGTTCGCGGCCGTCGACGACCCCTCGTCCGAGGGTGCGGTGAGCGTCGGTTACCGCGGCCCCACCGCCTGCGCCGCCGCCGGCATCACCTACCGGCAGCTGGACTACTGGGCGCGCACCTCACTGGTGGTACCCACTGTCCGAGGCGCCTCCGGATCAGGCAGTCAGCGGCTCTACTCCTTCAAGGACATCCTCGTCCTGAAGGTCGTCAAGCGGCTCCTCGACGCCGGCGTCTCGCTGCAGAACATCCGCGTCGCCGTGGAGACACTGCGTCAGCGCGGGGTCGACGACCTGGCGCGGGTGACGCTGCTGTCGGACGGCACCACCGTCTACGAGTGCACCTCGTCGGAAGAGGTCGTCGACCTGCTGCAGGGCGGCCAGGGCGTCTTCGGCATCGCCGTCAGCGGTGCGCTGCGTGAGCTGCGTGGCTCGCTGGAGCACCTGCCCAGCGAGCGGGCCGGCGCCGAGGACGAGGTCGTCACCACCACCGCCGCCGACGAGCTGTCGCAGCGCCGGCAGCGGCGCTCTGCCACGGCTTAGGGCCACTGCTGCGGGTTGGCATCACCGTGCGGTGCCTCCGGTCGTGCCTGCCTGCTCGGAATCGCTGTCGGGGAGTCGCGGGCTGACCTGCCGGACGGCGGGTTCGCTGGTAACGTCGTAGCCGGCTGATCGAACCCACGCGGGAGAGCCGGCGTCATCGCAGACGACCGGCGCCGAAGGGGCAACATCCCCGGAACCTCTCAGGCACCAGGACCGCGCGGCGCAGGCCACTCTGAAGGGCACGGCCGCGGTGCAGGGCCGAGCGCGACAGACGGGGGCGCGTTCCGGTCACCCGACCGCGCGTCCGGCCCGGCCCTGCGGAGTCTGATGAGCCAGCCCCGTCCGTCGCTGTCCGATCTCGAACACGCCGACGCCTTCGCCGATCGACACATCGGCACCAGCCGTGACACGAGTCGGCAGCACATGCTCGAGACGCTCGGCTACACGACGCTCGACGATCTGCTCGCCGACGCGGTGCCGGCCTCGATCCGGGAGAAGCTGGCGCTGGCGCTGCCGGCGGCGGTCTCCGAGGCCGAGGCTGCCGCGGAGCTGCGGGAGCTGGCCTCGCGCAACCGGGTGCTGACGTCCATGATCGGGCTCGGTTACCACGGCACGCTCACGCCGCCGGTGATCCGGCGAAACGTCCTGGAGAACCCGGCCTGGTACACGGCGTACACGCCGTACCAGCCCGAGATCAGCCAGGGCCGGCTCGAGGCGCTGATCAACTTCCAGACCATGGTCGAGGACCTCACCGGACTGCCGGTCTGCGGCGCCTCCGTCCTGGACGAGGGCACCTCGGCCGCCGAGGCGATGGCGCTGGCGCATCGCGCCGCCAAGAACGGCGACACCTTCGTCGTGGATGCCGACGTGCTGCCGCAGACGCTGGACGTCGTCCGGACCCGCGCCGTCCCGCTCGGGCTGACGGTCGTCACGCATGACTTCGACCAGCCGCTGCCGGCCGACCTCGACGGCGTCTTCGGCGTCATGGTCCAGTACCCGGGCGCGTCCGGCCGGGTCCGTGAACTGGCGCCGCTCGTCGCCGCCGCCCACGAGCGCGGGGCGCAGGCGATCGTCGCTGCCGACCTGCTGGCCCTGACCCTGCTCGCCTCGCCGGGCGAAGCCGGTGCGGACATCGCCGTCGGCACGACGCAGCGCTTCGGCGTGCCGCTGGGCTTCGGCGGCCCGCACGCGGGGTACCTGGCCGTGCGGTCCGGGCTCGAGCGACAGCTGCCCGGACGTCTGGTCGGAGTCTCGGTCGACGCCGACGGCGCGCCGGCGTACCGGCTGGCGCTGCAGACCCGCGAGCAGCACATCCGTCGTGAGAAGGCCACCTCCAACATCTGCACCGCGCAGGTGCTGTTGGCCGTCATGGCGTCGATGTACGCCGTCTACCACGGTCCGGAGGGGCTGCGGTCCATCGCGCGGCGTGTCCACCGGTTCGCGCAGATCCTCGCGGCGGGGCTGGCCGAGGGGGGCGTCGCCGTCGCCGACGTCCCGCGCTTCGACACCGTCACCGCCTCCGTCCCCGGTCGGGCCGACGCGATCGTCGCCGCGGCGGTCGAGGCCGGGATCAACCTGCGTCTCGTCGACGCCGACACCGTGGGTGTCGCGTGCGACGAACTGACCACCCGTGCCGACGTCGAGGCGGTCTGGACGGCCTTCGGGGTGAGCGCGGACGTCGCAGCCCTCGACGAGACCGTCGACAGCGTCGAGAACCGGACTTCGGAGTTCCTGACGCACCCGGTCTTCACCTCGCACCACTCCGAGACCTCGATGCTGCGGTACCTGCGGCGGCTCTCCGACCGGGACTACGCGCTGGACCGCGGCATGATCCCGCTCGGCTCCTGCACGATGAAGCTCAACGCCACCACCGAGATGGAGCCGGTCACCAACCCCGGCTTCGCCAACGTCCACCCGTTCGCGCCGGAGGGGCAGTTCGACGGGTACGCGCAACTCATCGACGACCTGCAGCGCTGGCTCTGCGAGATCACCGGCTACGACGCGGTGTCGCTGCAGCCCAACGCCGGCGCCCAGGGCGAGTTCGCCGGGCTGCTCGCGATCCACCAGTACCACCAGGCGCGCGGCGACCACGAACGCAACGTCTGCCTCATCCCGGCGTCGGCGCACGGTACCAACGCGGCGTCGGCGGTGATGGCCGGCCTGAAGGTGGTCGTCGTCAAGACCGGCGGCGAGCAGGGGGAGGTGGATCTCGGCGACCTCCGCGCCAAGATCGGGCAGCACGCCGACAGGCTGGCCGCGATCATGGTCACCTACCCCTCCACCCACGGTGTCTTCGAGGAGCACATCGGCGAGATCTGCGCGCTGGTGCACGACGCCGGCGGCCAGGTCTACGTCGACGGCGCCAACCTCAACGCCATGGTCGGCCTGGCGCGCCCCGGCAAGTTCGGCGCCGACGTCTCGCACCTGAATCTGCACAAGACGTTCTGCATCCCGCACGGCGGTGGCGGTCCCGGTGTCGGGCCGGTGGCGGTGCGCGCACACCTCGCCTCGTACCTGCCCAACCACCCGCTGCAGGCCAGCGCCGGTCCGGTCGACGGCTGCGGTGCCATCTCGGCCGCGCCGTGGGGTTCGGCGGCGATCCTGCCCATCACCTGGGCTTACATCCGGATGATGGGTGGCGCCGGGTTGACCGCAGCGACGGGGGCGGCGATCCTCGCCGCCAACTACGTGGCGAAGCAGCTCGCCGGGCATTTCCCGGTGCTCTACACCGGCACCCACGGCCTGGTGGCGCACGAGTGCATCCTCGACCTGCGCGGCATCACCAAGGCGACGGGCGTGACCGTCGACGACGTCGCCAAGCGGCTGATCGACTACGGCTTCCACGCCCCGACGATGTCGTTCCCGGTGGCGGGGACGCTCATGGTCGAGCCGACGGAGTCCGAGGACCAGCAGGAGCTCGATCGCTTCGTCGCCGCCATGATCGCCATCAAGGGCGAGATCGACAGGGTCGCGGCGGGGGAGTGGCCGGTCGAGGACAACCCGCTGCGCAACGCGCCGCACACCGCCGAGTGCGTCACCGGCGAGTGGAGTTCGCCGTATCCGCGCGAGCTCGCCGCCTTCCCGCCGGGTGTGGACAAGCGGTCCAAGTACTGGCCGCCGGTCCGTCGCATCGACGGCGCCTTCGGCGACCGAAACCTGGTCTGCGCCTGCCCCCCGGTCAGCGAGTTCGCTTAGGCACTGTTCGTAATCATTACCGCTAAGGTGGGGTGATGGCGGCGACGAGGCAGCGGGCGACCCGGCAGGGCGGAGCGGTACGCGAGGCGCTGCAGCGCGCCGGGGGTTTCCGCAGCGCGCAGGACGTCTATGCCGTGCTTCGTGGTGACGGTGAGACGGTCGGCTTGTCGACCGTCTACCGGCACCTGCAGTCGCTGGTGGACGACGGTGTCGTGGACGTCATCCACACGCCCGAGGGGGAGGCCACCTACCGCTACTGCGGCGACCCCGGCGACGGCCACCACCATCACCTCGTCTGCCGGCGCTGCGGACGGACGGTGGAGATCGAGGGTCGGGCGGTCGAGCGCTGGGCCGGCGACGTCGCCCGTGAACACGGCTACATCGACGTCGACCACACCGTCGAGCTCTTCGGCCTCTGCCCGCAGTGCGCGAAGGCGTCGACCTGAGGCGCTCGTGATCGAGATCGACCGCGCGCGCTTCGAGGAGATGGTCGGCGAGGCGCTCGACACGCTTCCGGCCGAATTCGCGCGCCTGCTGCGCAATGTCGTGGTGCAGGTCGAGGACGGTGACGATCCGGGTCTCTTCGGACTCTACGAGGGGGTCCCGCTCACCGAGCGGATGTCGGACTACGCCGGCCTGATGCCCGATCAGATCACCATCTTCCGGCTCGCCACTCTCGCTGCCTGCGACACCGAGGAGGAGGTGGTCGCCGAGGTCCGCACCACCGTGGTCCACGAGGTGGGCCACCACGTCGGCATCGACGACGACCGGCTGCACGAGCTCGGGTACTGACGGTCGGCGGCAGAGCGTGCCCGCATGCCCGCCGGCCCCGGGGTGGAACTCCTGCCGCGCCGCTTGTGCTGCCACCGACCGGCCCCCGCCCCGGAATGGGTGGGGTCAGGGATAGCACCGAACGCCGACATGTGGCCGGGCTCGATCCACAGCTCGGCGTGTCGTCCACAGCGGGCATCAGCGCGCGGCGAGGTCGGCCGGACCTCCTTCAGGGTGGGGACTGCCCGGCCGCAGGGAGCGGCCGATCACACTGCTTGGAGATGCCCATGTCCCGTTCGCCGCGTCGTGCTGTCGCTGCCCTCCTCGCCCTCGCCTCGGTGGGCACCGCTGCCGCCGCCACCGGCTCACCCGTGATGGCCGGCGCCGCGCTCGTTCCCGCCGCCGGTGCATCGGCTCTCCCCACCGGAACCACGGTGGGCGGGGCTCGGGTCGGCTACCTTCCCGACGGCCTCGGCGCCCCGAGCGACTTCGCCTACGAGTTCGACGACGTCGCCTTCGTCTCCCGCGACTGGGAGTCTCGCAGCCGCACCGGGTGGCGGGTGGACCTGAGTGTCGACGTGTTGCGCGGATCCCCGCTGGCCGACCCCGAGACGACGCACGACTGGGTGATCGCCTACCAGGAGCGACCCCCGGCCGAAGCCCTCTACCGGCGGGTGCGCGTGAACGGCCACCCCGGCTGGCGCAGCGCGGACGAGGTGTTCTGGTTCGTGCGCCGCGGCGTGGCCGTGACCGTTCGGCTGGACACCACCCGCTGGTCGCAGCAGACCCTCACCCGGATCGCCGACGGCGTGCGTGTCCCGAGGTGAGCGCGGGCGGGCCGCCCGCCGAGGGAGCGACGAGAGCTCTCGGGGAGGATGAGGGACGTGTTCAGCTCCCCGGCCGACGTGCAGTCGGCGCTCGCCGAGGTCGGCTATCTCGCCGACACCGCGACGGCGACCACCGTCTTTCTCGCCGCCCGGCTGGAACGGCCGCTGCTGGTCGAGGGGCCGGCCGGTGTCGGCAAGACCCAGCTGGCGAAGTCGATCGCGCAGGCCCACGCGGCCGAACTCATCCGGCTGCAGTGCTACGAGGGGCTCGACGAGGCGCGGGCGCTCTACGAGTGGAACTACCGCAAGCAGCTGCTGCGGATCCAATCCGAGGTGGGCCGCGACGGCGACGCCACCGCGACCTGGCGGCAGACGCACGACGACATCTTCACCGAGGAGTTCCTGCTCACCCGCCCACTGCTCTCCGCGATCCGCCGGGACGGGCCGACGGTGCTGCTCATCGACGAGGCCGACAAGACCGACATCGAGGTCGAGGCGCTGCTGCTCGAGGTGCTGTCCGAGTTCCAGGTGACGATCCCGGAGCTCGGCACCGTCACCGCGACCGCCACGCCCTTCGTGGTGGTGACCTCCAACGCGAGCCGGGAACTCTCGGAGGCCCTGAAGCGCCGCTGCCTCTACCTGTTCCTGGACTACCCGGCGGCCGAGCGGGAGCGAGACATCATCGTCTCGCAGGTTCCCGACGTCCGGGCGGAGCTGGCCGAGCAGGTGGTGCGGACCGCGGCGGCGCTGCGGTCGATGGAGCTGAAGAAGCTGCCCTCGGTGGCCGAGACCATCGACTGGGCCCGGACCCTGGTGGCGTTGGAGATCGACGACCTCGACGAGGCCGCGATCGCGCAGACCCTCGGTGTGGTGCTCAAGCACCACTCCGACCACACCCGCGCCACCAAGGAGCTGGGACTGACCTCGTGACCCCGCCGGCCGTCCCGCCTGCCGCGGCGGCGCAGACCCCGCGCACGCTGCTGGAACGGCATGTCGCCTTCGTGGCGGCGCTGCGCGCGGCCGGGGTGATCGTGTCGGTGGCCGAGAGCATCGACGCGATACGCGCGGCTACGGTGGTGGAGCTGGGCGACCGGGAGACGCTGCGCGCCGCCTTGGCCGGCACCATGGTGAAGCGGCAGCTGCACCGACCGGTCTTCGACGCCGTCTTCGACGTCTTCTACCCCGCGGTGACAGGCGCCTCGGTGCGGCCGCTCTCGGATCGTCCGCCTGCGCCGCCGCCGCCCGAGGCGGCGCCGCGCGGTCCGCTCGAGGACGCAGATCGTGACCGGATCCGGGAGGATCTCGCCGACTACCTGCGCGACGGCGACGAGCGACTGCTCGACACCGTCGCGCGGGAGGCAGTCGAGTTGTTCGGGGTCGTGCCCGGCCGTGGCCGCGGGAGCACCACTTACTCCCAGCTCGCCGTTCTGAGCCGGGTTTCGCCGGAGACGCTGATGGCCGGGCTGCTGCGGCAGGTGCTCACCGGCGGCGAGCAGGGCGGGCTGGCCGAACGGCGCGCCCGGACCATGATCACCGAGCGGACCGAGCGGTTCCGGCAACGCGTCGGAGCCGATGTCGCCCGCCGGCTCGCCGAGGACTCCGACGCGGCCCGGGTGGCGCGGACCGCGGCTCGACCCGCCGTCGACAAGGTCAACTTCCTGGGGGCCACGCGCACCGATCTCGCAGCGATGCGTCGTGAGATCCAGCCGCTGGCCCGTCGCCTCGCCGCGCGCCTCGCGCAGGACGAACGCCACGGCAACCGCGGCCAGCTGGACTTCCGGGCCACCATGCGCAGCGCGCTCTCCACCGGTGGCGTGCCGATGACCACCCGGCACCGGCCGCGCCGTCCGCTCAAGACCGATCTCGTGGTGCTCTGCGACCTCAGCGAGTCGGTGACCTCGTTCGCCCACTTCACGCTGCTGCTGGTCTACGCGCTGCGCGAGCAGTTCAGCCGGCTGCGTGCCTTCGGCTTCGTCGACGAGCTCGACGAGATCACGCGCTTCTTCCGTCCCGGCGCCGATGTCGTCGAGACGGTCACCAACCTCGCCGCGGAGGCCGACGTCACCTGGCTGTTGGGACGCACCGACTACGGCCGCGCGATCGAGCTCTTCGCCGGCCGGTTCCCCGATGCCGTGGGACCGCGGACCTCGCTGCTCGTCCTCGGCGACGCGCGCTCCAACTACGGTGGTCTCGCCCTGCCCGTTCTCGCCGACCTCGCCGGCCGGGCCAAGCACGCGCACTGGCTCAACCCGGAACGCCGCGCCGCCTGGGACACCGGGGACTCGCGGGCGTCGGACTACGGCCGCATCGTGCCGATGACCGAGTGTCGCAACCTGAGCCAGTTGGGGGAGTTCGTCGCCGATCTGGCGCGGTGAGGCGTCACCCGGCCAGCAGCTGCCGGTCGACCTGTCGCAGCTCGTCGGGATCGGTCTCCGCGGCCGATCGGCGCAGCACCGTCTCGGCCCGCCGGCCGGTCAGCTCCAATTCCGCGATCTCGCTGCCGAAGAACGGGCCGGAGAGGCGGGACCAGACGATCTCCGAGCGGGGCACGCGCAGCACGAGACCGAGCAGGAACCGGACGACCCGCTCCGTGACACGGCTCCACGAGATGCGGAACGTGACCTTCATGTACGTCGGCACGTAGTTGTGCAGCGGCGAGCAGGTCAGCTGGAAGACCCGCGACGAGACCTCCGCCGGCAGCCGCGCCTCGGCGATGTAGGCGTGATGGACATCGCCGGAGAGGATGCAGACCGTGGCCGGCGCGGGCCCGCGCTCCCCGGCGGCCACCGCGGTGATGAGCCGGCCGAGTCGCTCGAAGGATTGATGGAAGGAGGCCCAGTGCTCCAGGTCGGCGGCACGACGCAGCTTCTCCGACCAGCGAGCGACGCGGGGACCACGGGCCCCGGAGCAGAGCGCCTCGTTCCAAGCTTCGATGTCGTGCAGTGCGCGGGCCAGCAGCCACGGCAGCGACGTCCCGACGAGCAGGTGATCGTAGGCCTGCTCGCGACCGTCTACCTGCTCGGTGATCCAGGCGAACTCGTCCTCGTCGACCATCGACCGGGCGCCGTCGGCGAGGATGCGGCCGCAGCGCGAGTCGATCATCAACAGCCGAACGCGGCCGAAGTCGCGCCGATAGGACCAGCGTGCACCCTTGTGGCCGTCGGCCTCGCTGTCGGCGCGCGTCGCGAAATCGCGCAGCGCGCAGGTCGCGTCCGCCTCGTCGGAGCTGCGGATCAGCTGCAGCAGCTCGTTGTCGCGCAGCTCGGCGGGGGAGAGGTTGCCCAGGTGCTGGTAGACCCAGTAGGACGACAGCCCGCCGACGATGCGCTCCTGCCACCAGTCGGTCTGCTGCATCTCCGAACGCCACTGGTGGGACGTGTTCCAGTCGTCGCGCACGTCGTGGTCGTCGAAGATCATCGACGACGGCACCGTCGACATCAGCCAGCGCACGTCGGGATCGGTCCACGACTCCAGGTAGAGCCAGGTGTACTCCTCGAAGTCGGCGATCTCCTCGCCGGCACCGGTGCTGACGTCGCGCCGGGCCCGGATGCGCCGCTGCGTGGCCTCGGAAGTCTCGTCGGCGTACACCTGGTCGCCGAGCATGATGATCGCGTCCGGCCACTGCGGATCGGCGGCCGTCGCGAGCGCACGGGAGTACGCGGCCAGCGAGTCGGGATCGAAGTGCTTGTCGGCGAGTTTGACGGCGCCGCGGCCGTAACGGCACGACCCATAGACCAGCCGGACGGGCCGGTCGTCGGCCTCGGTCCGGATGCTGCTCGGCGGTCGGGTCGAGCGCGGGTCGGGCCAGACTTGTTCGCCGTCCAGCCGGACGTCGTAGGGCGTCGTGGTGCCCGGCTCGAGACCGTCGACGACGACGAGGGCGTAGTGATGTCCCTCGACGCTCCAGCTGCGTTCCCGGACGCTCCGCTCACCCGCGCGCACCTCCACGTCGCAGGGCTCGTCGACCTCGACCCACACCGTGGCCTCCGTCCGGCCGACGTAGCGCAGAACCGGGCCGATCAGCATGCGTGCCATGCGAGCCGGTCTACCCCGCTGTGGCGATCGACACCCCGGGGCGGCGGCAGGTGCGGTGTCCCTGTCGCGAGCTAGGGTGGCGGG
Organism: Jatrophihabitans sp. sgz311053; assembly: GCF_056135305.1. Taxonomy (NCBI): domain Bacteria; kingdom Bacillati; phylum Actinomycetota; class Actinomycetes; order Jatrophihabitantales; family Jatrophihabitantaceae; genus Jatrophihabitans; species Jatrophihabitans sp. sgz311053. The sequence goes on from NZ_JBWAXP010000003.1 coordinate 582,943, forward strand.
ACACGTCACAGAGAGGGGCTGCAATGCCCACCCACGAGAGCGGTCAGTCACGGTCCCAGCGCAAGCAGGACGACGAGGTCGAGGCCACGGTCGAGACCAACTCCGACGTCGCCGAGCGCAACGAGAAGCTCACCGAGGACGTCGACGCGATCCTCGACGAGATCGACGACGTGCTCGAGACGAACGCCGAGGACTTCGTCAGGGCTTTCGTGCAGAAGGGCGGCCAGTAAGCCAGCCCCCGCTCCGGCACGCGCATCGAGGACCCGGCCGCCCGAGAGGCGTCGCCGCCCCCGGGTAGGGTCGAGTCAAAGCCGACGCGTGAGGAGCGAGGGTGACGATCGATCGAACCGGACGTCTCGACGGGATGGGTGACGCGGGCGTGCTGCGGTACGCCACCGCGCCGGGATCGTCGTCCTTCGCCGACTTCCTCTCCGCCGCGGCGCCTGGCCTGCTCCCCGCAGCCCCGCCGCCGGGAGTTCCCGTGACGCACGCGACCACGATCGTCGCCGCCCAGTACGCCGACGGCGTCGTCATGGCCGGTGACCGGCGCGCGACGATGGGCAACCTGATCTCGCAGCGTGACATCGAGAAGGTCTACGCCGCCGACGACTACACCCTCATCGCCATCGCGGGTGTCGCCGGTCTCGGGCTGGAGATGGTGCGGCTGTACCAGGTCGAGCTCGAGCACTTCGAGAAGATCGAGGGCACCGACCTCACCCTGGACGGCAAGGCCAACCGGCTCGCCACCATGATCCGCGGCAACCTCGGCATGGCGCTGCAGGGCCTGGCCGTCGTGCCGCTCTTCGCCGGTTACGACCCCGAAGCCGCCGACCCGGCGACCGCGGGGCGGATCTTCAGCTACGACGTCACCGGTTCCTGCTCCCGCGAGCGGTACTTCCACTCCGTCGGTTCCGGTTCGCTCTTCGCCCGCGGCGCGCTGAAGAAGCTGTGGCGCGAGAACATGACCCGTGACGAGGTCGTCCGCGTGGCGGTGGAGTCCCTCTACGACGCCGCCGACGACGACTCGGCCACGGGCGGTCCGGACATCACCCGGCGCATCTACCCGGTCGTCATGACCGCCACTGCCGAGGGCACGACCCGCATCCCGGACGACGAGCTTGACGGGGTCGTCCGCCAGATCATCGCCGAGCGCGAAGCCCGTCCGGGCAGCTGAGGGGACTACACGCATGAGCATGCCGTTCTACGCTTCGGCCGAGCAGATCATGCGCGATCGCTCGGAGTTCGCGCGCAAGGGCATCGCCCGTGGCCGCGGCGCCGTCGTGCGCACCTACGCCGACGGCATCCTCTTCGTCACCGAGAACCCGAGTTCCGCGCTGCACAAGGTGAGCGAGATCTACGACCGCATCGGCTTCGCCGGCGTCGGCAAGTACAACGAGTACGAGAACCTCCGTGTCGCCGGCATCCGGCTCGCCGACCTGCGCGGCTACAGCTACGACCGCCGTGACGTCACCGCCCGCGGGCTGGCCAACGCCTACGCGCAGACCCTCGGCGCGATCTTCACCGAGCAGCAGAAGCCCTACGAGGTGGAGATCTGTGTCGCCGAGGTGGGCGAGACGCCGGCCGAGGACCAGATCTACCGCCTCACCTACGACGGCACCATCGCCGACGAGCCCGAGTTCCTGGTGATGGGCGGCAACGCCGAGACCCTCACCGCCGAGGTGAAGAAGGTCTACGTCGCAGGGGAGTCGCTGCCCGATGCGCTCGCCTCGACGGTCCGGGCGCTGACCAGCGCAGCCGACGGCAGCCGCGAGATCGGCGCCGCTCAGCTCGAGGTCGCGGTGCTGGACCGCAACCGCGGCAAGCGAAAGTTCCGCCGCTACTCCGGCGCCGCGCTCACTGCGCTGCTGCCCGAGGCGGCGCCAGCCGGCGAGCCGGAGTCCCCGGCGCCGCCGGTGGACGACGCGACGCCCCCCACCGACTGACCGGAGCTCGCTGACGCGAGCCCTCGGACCGGAGCTCTCAGACCGGGACGACCTTGCCGTCGACGATGTTCACGTCGATGCGCGGCAGCGGCGACGGTGCGGGACCGCCGGTGACGGCGCCGGTCTCGGCGTTGAAGGTGGAGCCGTGGCACGGGCAGGCCAGCGTGGTGCCGTCCGGCTTCACCGTGCAGCCCTGATGGGTGCAGACGGTGCTGAAGCAGGCGACCGCCGTCTGCGAGACCCGGGTCAGCAGCCCCTTCTTGCCACCGGGGAGGTCCACGGTCTCCGGCTGTCCCACCTTCAGATCGGCGAGGGTGGCGAGCACCGTGGACGAGGCGCCGCCGGACGAGCCGCTCGACGCGGCACCAACGGCGGTACCCGAGCCCGTGCTCGGGGCCGCGCCGGACGGTGCGGTGGCCGAGCCGGTGCCGGACTCCGCTCCCGACTCGGCACCGTTGCCGTCGCCCGAGGAACCACCCGAGCAGGCGGCGAGGACGGCGACGCCGGCGACGGTGGCACCGCCGACGAGCAGGGAACGACGGGTGACTGCGGGATCAAGGGCCATACCTGCGACAACGCAGGGAACGCCGTCCCGGTTCACCGGATCGGTTCACGTGAACCGATCGCACAGCCGACACGTATGGATGGACGTGGGCGGATCCGGCGTGGCTACGGCGTTGGCCGACCCGCGTCCGCACGAGACACTGGACGGCATGGCGGCGACGACACGGGGCGGCGACACCGACGCCAGCCTGCTCCGGGCGCTGCACGACGAGCACGCCCCGGCGCTCTGGAGCTACACGATGGGCCTGGTCAACGGTGACCGGGCGCGGGCGCAGGACATCGTGCAGGAGACGCTGCTGCGGGCCTGGCGCAACCCCACGGTGCTCAGCCGGGATGCGGGCTCGCCCCGCGGCTGGCTCTTCACCGTGGCCCGCCGCATCGTCATCGACGAGTGGCGCACCGCGCGCAGCCGCCACGAGCGGCTCACCGACGAGCTGCCCGAGCAGCCCGTCCCGGACGCCTCCGACCACACCGTCGACCGTCATGTGCTCATGACCGCGCTGCGGACGCTCTCGCCCGAGCATCGTGCTGTGCTGCACGAGTGCTACTTCCAAGGTTCCAGCGTCGCCCAGGCGGCTGCGTCGTTGGGCGTCCCACCGGGCACGATCAAGTCCCGGACGCACTACGCGCTGCGGGCGCTCCGTCTGGCCCTCGACGAGCTGGGGGAGGTGCGATGAGCGCAAGCGGACCACGCCCCGACCCGTTCCTGCACGACGACGTCGCCTACGTCCTCGACGCCCTCGAAACCGACGAGCGGCGTGCCTTCGAGGAGCACCTGCTGGACTGCCACGCCTGCCGCGACCGGGTCGCCGAGGCGCGGGGCACGCTGGCGCTGCTCGGCGACGCCGCAGCCGAACCGGGTGCCGGCCTCGACGAGGATTCCCCCGAGACGGTGCTGCCCGAGATGGTGCTGCCCGAGACGGTGCTGCCGGAGACGCTGCTTCCCGGACTGCTGCGCCGCGCCGGCCGGGAGCGCCGGCGGCGGGGCCTGCTTTTCGGTGGTGTCGCGGTGGCTGCGGCGGCCTGCGCCGCGGCGGTGCTCGTCGCGGTCTGGCCGGGCTCGGACACCACGGGCGGGACGGCCCCCGAGGCGGGGACGGCGCGCGCCTTCACCCCGGTGCGATCGGTGCCGGTCTCGGCCTCGGCCACCCTGGTCGCACGGCGCTGGGGCACCGAGATCAGGCTGCAGTGCCGCTACACCGAGAGCCTGAAGCGCGGCACCGCCTACAAGCTGGTCGTCATCGACCGGGACCACCAGCGCTTCGACGCCGGCGGCTGGACCCTCGGCGAGGAGCCCACCGAGTTCACCGGCGGTACCGAGGTGCCGCGGGCCGACATCTCGGCCGTCCAGATCACGCTCGCCGACGGCAGCCCCGTCCTGCAGCTGAACCCCTGAGCCGGTTCAGCCGTCCCGGCCGAGGATCTGGTCGACGAACGGGGCGAGCATGCGTCCCACCCCCGAGGCGACCACGCCGGGGTCGGCGTCGGCGTCCGGGTCCGGGACCAGCGCGTGACTGATCGCAAGCCTGACCAGCGAGGTCGCCACCAACCGGGCGTCGGCCTCACCCACCTGCGGCCAGATCTCCACGATGAGGGTGGCGACGCGTTCGGAGGCCAGCTGCTGCCCGATGCTGGTCAGCAGCCGGTGCAGTGAGTCGGTCTCGGCGTCGGCGACCACGATCTGGACGATGGGTTCGTCCGAGGCGAGCTTCAGGAAGAGCTCGAAGGCGCTGCGCAGCGCCAGGTGCGCGTCGTCGTCGTGAAGCCGGACGGCCTTGCCGACCTCGTCCATGATCACGTCGATCTCGTGGGCGACGTAGGCCTCGACCAGCGCCGGCCGTGAGCCGAACTCGTTGTAGAGCGTCTGCCGGCTGACGCCGGCCGCCTTGGCGACGTCGGCCATGGTGGTGGCGGCCCAGCCGCGGGTGCGGGTCAGCTCGTCCACGGCGCCGACGATCGTCTCGCGCAGCAGCGCACGGGCCGCCGTGGCGTACGGCTGCCGGGCGCTCACGCCGGGGCCGCGGCCGGGACGAAGTCGACCTTCTCCCGGACTCCGCAGTCAGGGCAGGTCCAGTCGTCGGGGACGTCGTCCCACGCCGTGCCCGCCGGGAATCCCTCACGGGGCTCGCCGCGGGACTCGTCGTAGACGTAGCCGCAGACCTCACACGTGTAGCTGGCCATGGGTCCAGAGTGCCATTCGGCGGTTACGCCGCGAGCGAGGACGGTGCCGCGCCCGCCCCGTACTTCGCCAGGATCTCGTCGCGCTTGGGCGGGTGGATGTTGGCCAGCGTGATGTCGCCGCCGTAGTGGGCCAGCACCCGCTTGTCCATGACGCGGCGCCACAGCGGCGGGACGTAGGCGAGCAGGATCATCGCCGCGTAGCCCGCCGGCAGCTGCGGCGACTCGTCGAAGTGGCGCAGCGACTGGTAGCGCCGGGTCGGGTTGGCGTGATGGTCGCTGTGTCGCTGCAAGTGGTACAGGAACAGGTTCGTCGTCAGGTGGTTGGAGTTCCAGCTGTGCCGCGGGGTGACCCGTTCGGGACGGCCGCGCTCGGTGGTCTGCCGCAGCAGGCCGTAGTGCTCCAGGTAGTTGACCGCCTCGAGCAGGCTGAAGGCCAGCACCGCCTGCCCGAGCAGGTAGGGCAGGACGCCGATGCCGAAGAGCGCGATCGTCACGCCCCACAGCACGACCGTCATCGCCCAGGCGTTGAGGACGTCGTTGCGCAGCGTCCAGGTCCGCTTGCCCATGCGGCGCAGCCGCACCTTCTCTAACCGCCAGCCGTTGACGACGCTGCCGGCGACAGTGCGCGGCCAGAACCCCCAGAACGACTCGCCGAGACGGCTGGAGGCGGGGTCGTCGGCGGTGGCGACCCGGACGTGGTGGCCGCGGTTGTGCTCGATGAAGAAGTGGCCGTAGCCGCAGGGCGCGAGCGCGATGCGGGCGAACCAGCGCTCCAGGTGCTCGCGCTTGTGGCCGAGCTCGTGGGCGGTGTTGATGGCGACGCCGTTGAGCATTCCGAGCGAGACCATGATGCCGATCTTGTCGATCACCGGCAGCCCGCCGTGGCGCGTCATCAGCCAGAAAGCGGCGAAGAAGGCGACGAACTGGCACGGCAGGAAGAGGTACGTCACCCAGCGGTAGTACCTGTCCTGCTCCAGCCAGGCCAGTGCCTCCTCGGGGGCGTTGGTGGGGTCGTCGCCGATGGCGAGATCCAGCAGTGGGATGAGGACGTACAACACGATCGCGCCGGTCCACCAGAAGACGCTCAGACCGGTGAGGTTCACCAGGCCCCAGCCCAGGAACAGCCACAGCGGCACCACGGTGCCGAGCAGCCACAGGTAGCGCTTGCCGTCGCGCCAGTCCGGTCGTGCCACCGACACCTGGTCAAGACTTCCGGAGAGAGATCCCTCGCGCACCGCAACCTCCGTTGGTTGACATCGACGTTCGATGCATCCAGACGTTAGACACGAGGCATCAGTTTGTAAAGCGATGCGCGAGGGCTCGATCAGACGACCTTGATCTCGTCGGTGAGCGGCGTGTCGTCCGAGCTGGTGCCGACGTGGATCTCGATCGTCCCGGTCTCGACGACGAAGCGGGCGTCGGCGTCGTAGAACCCGACATCGCTCGGGGTCAGCGTGAACCGGACCGTCCGCGACTCGCCCGGCTGCAGCGTCACCCGCTCGAAGCCGCGGAGCCGCCGTACCGGCTGCACGATCGAGGCGACCGGGTCGCGGAGGTAGAGCTGGACGACCTCGTCGCCGGCTCGCGAGCCGGTGTTGCGCACGGTGGCGCTGACGGTGATCTTCCCGTCCCGCCGGGACAGCCGGTGGGAGCTGAGTCGCAGCCCCGAGACCGCGAAGGTCGTGTACGACAGCCCGAAGCCGAACTCCAGCTGGGGTCCGCTCGGCAGGTCCAGGTACTTGGAGGTGTACTTGTTGTCCGGATCGGCGGGGCGTCCGGTGTTCTCGTGGTTGTAGTAGATCGGCACCTGACCCACCGCGCGAGGGAACGACACCGGCAGCTTGCCGCCGGGGTTGACCGCCCCGGTGAGGACGTCGGCGATGGCATTGCCGCCCTGCGAGCCCGGTGCCCAGGCCTCGAGGACGGCCGGGGCCACGGCCAGCACATCGCCGATGGTGAGCGGTCGGCCGTTGATCAGCACCACGGCCGTCTTCGGCGCCACCGCCGCCACCGCGGCGACCAGCTGCGACTGCACGCCGGGCAGGCCGATGTCGCTGCGGGCGGCGGCCTCGCCGCTCATCTCCGCGGTCTCGCCGACGGCGAGGACGACCGCATCGGCGGCCCTGGCGGCGGCGACAGCGGCGGCGAGGCCGGAGGTGTCGTCCCCGGTGACGTCGCAGCCCTTGGTGTAGCTGACCGTCTTGCCGGCCGCCTGCAGCCCCTGCTCGATCGTCACCGGGGGCGTCACGGGGCCGAGCCCGGCCCAGGTGCCGTTGAGGTCCGTCGTCGCCCGCCCCAGCGGGCCTATGAGGGCGATGCGCTTCACCGAGGCTCCGAAGGGCAGGGTGTCGTCGGCGTTGCGCAGCAGCACCATCGAGCGGCTGGCAGCCGTGCGAGCGGCCCTGGCGTGCGCACCGCTGATGGTGGTGACGGCCCGCTTCGGGTCCGTGTACGGCCGCTCGAAGAGGCCCAGCCGGAGCTTGATCCGCAGCAGCCGGCGGACCGCGTCGTCGAGCTGGCGCTGCGTCACCCGGCCGGCGGCGAGCAGCGCCTTGCCGTAGTCGACGTAGTTGGTGGAGACCATCTCCATGTCCACCCCGGCCGTCAGTCCGGCCGCCGCGGCGTCGGCCCCGCCGCCGGCGAGACCGTGGTTGATGAGTTCCTGGATGCCGGTGTAGTCGCTGACCACGAAGCCGTCGAAGTCGTAGCGATCCTTGAGCACCTCGCGCAGGGCGTAGGCGTTGCCGTGGGCCGGTACGCCGGAGATGGTGTTGAAGGACGCCATCGCGGTCGCCACGCCGGCGCGTACCGAGGCCAGGAACGGCGGCAGGTACAGGTTGTGCAGCCGCTGCCGCGAGACGTCGACGGTGTTGTAGTCCCGGCCGCCCTCGGTGCCGCCGTAGGCGACGTAGTGCTTCATGCAGGCCGCGAGCCGATCCGGGGCGCTGTAGTCGTCCCCCTGGTAGCCCTCGACCTTCGCCACCGCGAACTGTGCGGTGAGATACGGATCCTCGCCGTTGCCCTCGGCGATGCGCCCCCAGCGCGGCTCGTGGGTCACGTCCATCATCGGCGCGTAGGTCCAGTGCTGGCCGGAGGCGCGGGCCTCGGCGGCGGAGATGCGCGCATCGGTGCGCGCCACCTCGGGGTCCCAGCTGCTGGCGGTGCCGAGGGGGATGGGGAAGTTGGTGACATAGCCGTGGATGACGTCCAGCCCGAAGATCAAGGGGATGCCGAGCCGGGTCTTGGTGACCGCCTGGTGCTGCAGTTCGTCCAGCACCGCGGAGTCGGTCACGCTGAAGAGGCCGCCGACAGGTCCGGCGCCCGCGAGCCCGGTCCTGGCCAGTTCCGCGGTGTTGACCAGCTGCAGCTGGCCGAGCTTCTCGGCGAGTGTCATGCGACGAAGCAGCGCGTCGATCCGCCGCTCGCCGGCCCGGTCCAGACGGCCGTGGCCGGGCGTGCGCTCGTCGGCCGGCAGCGGCGGGTCGAGCCGGCTGCGGCCGCCGGATCCCGACGGCGGCTCTGGCCGGGTGGGTGGCGCCGCCTGTGCTGACCCGACCAGGGCCGGCAGTCCCACGGCGGCGGCGGCGCCGAGAGCCGAGGCTCCGGCGGCGGCGCCGAGGAGATGACGGCGGGGAACCTGGCCGGTGGCGGGGGAGGGACGGTCGGGGGTGCTCGTCATGGTGCCGCTCCTTTGCGGGCTGGGTGCAGCGGATGTCCGGTCACCCTCACCCGGGCCGCGCAAAAGTGTCCAGAACGAACAAATCCGCCCTCACGGACGGTTCACGCCGGCTCGGCGAAGTACCGGCGCGGAGCCCGCGACGCGGATAGGCTGGGTTCGTGCAGCGGCGGATCATGGGCATCGAGAACGAGTACGGCGTGACCTGCACGTTCCACGGTCAGCGCCGACTCTCCCCGGACGAGGTGGCGCGTTACCTGTTCCGGCGGGTGGTGTCCTGGGGGCGCTCGTCCAACGTCTTCCTCAAGAACGGCTCACGGCTGTACCTGGACGTCGGCAGCCACCCCGAGTACGCCACCGCGGAGTGCGACTCGCTGAGCAGCCTCGTCGCGCACGACAAGGCCGGCGAGCGGATCCTGGAGGGGCTGGTCGTCGACGCCGAGAAGCGGCTGCACGACGAGGGCATCGCCGGCGACATCTACCTCTTTAAGAACAACACCGACTCCGCCGGCAACAGTTACGGCTGCCACGAGAACTACCTGGTCGGCCGCCACGGCGAGTTCAGTCGGCTGGCCGACGTGCTGATCCCCTTCCTGGTGACGCGACAGCTGATCTGCGGGGCCGGAAAGGTGCTGCAGACACCGCGGGGCGCGGTCTTCTGCGTCAGCCAGCGCGCCGAGCACATCTGGGAGGGCGTCTCGTCGGCGACGACCCGCAGCCGGCCGATCATCAACACCCGCGACGAGCCGCACGCCGACGCCGAGCGCTACCGCCGGCTGCACGTGATCGTCGGCGACTCGAACATGAACGAGTCGACGACCTTCCTCAAGGTCGGCTCCGCCGATCTGGTGCTGCGGATGATCGAGCACGGGGTGCAGTTCCCGGACCTGATGCTGGAGAACCCGATCCGGGCGATCCGCGAGATCAGCCACGACCTCACCGGCACCCGTCCGGTCCGGCTCGCCGCCGGACGCGGCGCCTCGGCGCTGCAGATCCAGCGCGAGTACTACTCGCGTGCTGTCGACTTCGTCGCGCGGCACGGTGACGCCGACGCCGCCGGCGACGAGTCGTCCAAGCGGGTGCTGGAACTCTGGGGCCGGACCTTGGACGCCATCGAGTCGCAGAATCTCTCGCTCATCGACCGCGAGATCGACTGGGCGACGAAGTACCAGCTCATCGAGCGCTACCGGGCCAAGCACGACCTGCCGCTGAGCTCGCCCCGCGTCGCGCAGCTGGATCTGGCCTACCACGACATCTCCCGCACCCGCGGTCTCTACTACCTGCTGCAGAACAAGGGTGCAGTCGAGCGGGTCGTCTCCGACCTGTCGATCTTCGAGGCGAAGTCGGTGCCGCCGCAGACCACCCGCGCCAAGCTGCGCGGCGACTTCATCAAGCGTGCTCAGGAGCGGCGCCGGGACTTCACCGTGGACTGGGTGCACCTCAAGCTGAACGACCAGGCGCAGCGGACCGTCCTCTGCAAGGACCCGTTCCGCAGCGTGGACGAGCGCGTGGAGAAGCTCATCGCCTCGATGTGACGACGGGATCGACGCGTCCGGCAGAATTGCCGGTATGGCAGCGGGGGTGTCGCGACGGCGGCGAGCAACCGCAGGCCTTAGTTTCGAGGACATGGCAGCTCGCCGTGCGGAACGACTCGTCAACCTGGTGATCTGCCTGCTCGCCACCCGCCAGTTCCTCGGCGCCGAGCGCATCAGGCACGCCGTCCCCGGCTACGAGTCCGCCGACGGCTCGAAGGCGACCGACGAGGCCTTCAAGCGCATGTTCGAGCGGGACAAGGCCGAGCTGCGCGAGCTCGGCATCCCGCTCGAGACCGGCCGTAACTCCGGTTTCGACACCGAGGACGGCTATCGCATCCGTCGCGGTGACTACGAGCTGCCCGAGATCGAGTTCGACGCGGACGAGGCCGCCGCCGTCGGTCTGGCCGCCCGGCTCTGGCAGTCGGCGACGCTGGGGGAGCCGGCGCGGCAGGCGCTGATCAAGCTTCGCGCCGCCGGCACCGACGTCAGCGAGGCTGACACCCCCGGTGCGGTCCCGCAGCTGGACGCCAGCGATCCGAGTCTGCCGCCGCTGCTCGAGGCGTCGCGCACCGCGACCGTCGTCCGCTTCGAGTACCAGAAGCCGGCCGACCACGAGCCGGTGCAGCGCACCCTGGAACCGTGGGGGGTGCTGTCGTGGCGGCGACGGTGGTACGTGGCCGGCTTCGACCGCGACCGTGGCGAGCCCCGCAGCTTCCGGCTCTCCCGGATCGTCGGGAAGGTCCGGACCGTCGGTGCCGGTGACGCCTTCGTCCGGCCGGAGCAGGTCGACCTCCTCGGCCTCGTCGCCGGCCGCTCCCCGGAGGACACCCGCACCGCCCGGGTTCGGGTCGCCGGGCCGGGAGCCGGCCAGCTGCGCCGGATCGCCGACGATGCCGTGGAGCGAGGTCCCGACGGCGCCGAGGTGCTCATGATCAGCTTCACCGAGGTCAGCTGGCTCGCCCGCGTCCTCGCCGCGGCCGGGTCGAGCGCCCGGGTCCTCGAACCGCCGGAGCTCGTCGAGGCCGTCGTGAGCCGGTTGCGCGCGGCGGCGGGGGTGCGGTGATGGCGGCGACGAGCAACGAGGAGCGGCTGCCCCGGCTGCTGGCCCTGGTCCCGTACCTGCAGGCGCGGCCGGGCATCAGCGTCGAGCAGGCCGCCGCCGACTTCGGCGTGGACGACAAGCAGCTGCGCAAGGACCTCACGCTGCTGTGGATGTGCGGCCTGCCCGGTCACGGCCCCGGCGAGCTGATCGACCTCTCCTTCGAGGGCGAGTCGGTGTCGGTGATCTTCGACGCCGGCATGTCCCGTCCGCTGCGGCTGACGACGGAGGAGGCGCTGGCCCTGGTCGTCGCGCTGCGGACGCTGGCCGAGACCCCCGGCCTGGCCGACACCGACGCGGTGCAGCGTGCGCTGGCCAAGGTCGAGTCCGCGGCCGGCGGTGCGGTGCCGGACGAGACCGTCGCCGTCGAACTCGACGAGGACGAGCGCTTCGTCCCGCTGTTGCAGCGCGCGGTCGCCAGCGGCCGGGCGCTGTGGCTGCGGTACTACAGCGCCACCCGCGACGAGACCAGCGAGCGTGTCGTCGACCCGGTCCGGGTCATCACCGCCGACGGCCACACCTACCTCGACGCCTGGTGCCGGCAGGCGGAGGGGATGCGGATGTTCCGCGCCGACCGCATCGACGACGCGCGGCTGCTGGACGAGCCGGCGCAGGTGCCCGACGACATCGAGCTGCGCGACCTCGCCGAGGGCGTCTTCCAGCCGGCGTCGGAGCATCTGCTGGTGGACCTGCGCCTCGGCCCGGCCTATGCATGGGTCGGCGACTACTACCCGACCGAGTCGGTCACCGAGGACGGTGAGTCGCTGGTGGTGGCGCTGCGGGTGGCCGACCCGGCGTGGGTCCGCGCCCTCGTGCTGGGCTCGGCCGGACAGGTGGAGGTGCTCGAGCCGCGCTGGCTGGCCGACGACGTCCGCGACAACGCCGCCCGCGCGCTGGCCGCGTACACCTGAGCGGCGAGCCGAGCCGCCACCGGAGATCGTCATCGGCGCGAAGTACAGTGCTGCCCATGGGCTGGATCCCGATCGTCGCCTGGGCCGCTGCCGCCGTCGTGGCGTTCGTCGTCCTGGGCTACTGCGCCTACGAGGTCAGCTGGAAGGCCAAGCGCCTGCAGCGTGACCTGGCCGAGCTGACGGCGCTCAACGGGGACCTGGCTGCCCTGCACGAGCAGCTCGCCGAGGTCCAGACCCGGCTCGCCGCGGCCGCGCCGAGTCGGTGATGGCCCGGTCCACGGCGTCGCGCGGCGGCAAGGATGCCGCGACCACCCGGCGCAAGAAGGTGAAGAAACCCCGGCCGCCCAAGACACCCGACGGCCGCATGTCGGTCATGGACCACCTGCGCGAGCTGCGCCGCCGCATCGTCGCGATCCTCGTCATCGTCGCCGTCGGCGGCGTCGTCGGCTGGTTCCTGTACCCGACGGTGCTGGACATCCTCAAGGACCCGTACTGCGGGGTGCCGAAGCAGTATCGGTACACCAACAGCGACGGCCAGTGCACCCTCATCTACCTCGGCGCGCTCGACGGTCTCACCACCCGCTTGAAGGTTTCGGTCATCACCGGTGCGGTGCTCACCGGCCCGCTGTGGCTGTACCAGATCTGGGCCTTCGTCACGCCGGGCCTGCGCAAGAACGAGCGGAAGTACACGCTGTGGTTCATCGCGCTGTCGACGCTCCTCTTTGCCGCCGGCATGTCGCTGGCCTACATCGTCCTCGGCAAGGGGCTGAAGCTGCTGCTCGAGGCCGCCGGCGACGGGACGGCGGCGCAGCTGACGGTCACCGACTACATCGGCTTCGTGACGCTGATGCTGGTCATGTTCGGCGCCGCCTTCGAGCTGCCGCTGATCCTGGTCATGGCCAACTTCGCCGGTGCCCTGCCGGCGAAGCTGCTGAAGAAGTCGCAGCGACCCGCGATCTTCCTGATCTTCCTCTTCGCCGGCGTGGCGACCCCGACGCCCGACCCGTTCACGATGTGCGCGATGGCGATCCCGATGGTGATCCTCTTCGAGATCGCCGTACTCGTCGCGCACGTCCACGACAAGCGCAAGGCCGAGCGCAAGGCCCTGGAGGCGGCCGAGCGCGCCGCCGAGCACCCCGACGACGACGTCCCCTCCGTCATCGACCCGTTCCCGGCCGCCCTGGACCGGGCACCGGAGGGTCGCGCCGCGCCGGGCGCCCGCCGGGACGCCTGGTCCGACATCACCTGACCCGCCACGCGCCCGCGGGGGAGGGACGGGTCGGAGCCGGTTCCGGCGTGGCCCGGCCGGCCGATGCCCACCCCATGCCTACGCTGGAGTCATGGCATCGCCGAGCGAGCGGTACGCCGCGTCTCGGCGTCGGCGCAGCCGTCCCGTGCTCGCGGACTTCCGGATGGGGTATCCCTTCGAGCTCGACCCGTTCCAGGCCGAGTCGTGCGAGGCGCTGGAGGACGGCCACTCGGTGCTGGTCTGCGCCCCCACCGGCGCGGGTAAGACGATCGTCGGTGAGTTCGCGGTTCACCTGGCCCTCGCCGCCGGGCAGAAGTGCTTTTACACCGCCCCGATCAAGGCGCTCTCCAACCAGAAGTACCACGACCTCGTCGACCGGTACGGCCAGTCGCAGGTCGGGCTGCTGACCGGCGACAACGCGATCAACGCCGGCGCTCCCGTGGTCGTCATGACCACCGAGGTCCTGCGCAACATGCTCTACGTCGGCAGCGACGCCCTCGCCGGCCTCGGCTACGTCGTGATGGACGAGGTCCACTATCTGGGGGATCGCTTCCGCGGCGCGGTGTGGGAGGAGGTGATCATCCACCTCCCGGCGGCGGTGCGGCTGGTGTCGCTGTCGGCCACGGTCTCCAACGCCGAGGAGTTCGGCGAGTGGCTCGTCACGGTCCGCGGCGAGACGAGGGTGATCGTCCACGAGGAGCGTCCCGTCCCGCTGTGGCAGCACGTGCTGGTGGGACCGCGGATGTTCGACCTCTTCGGCGGCGACGGCACGACGCTAGACCCTGGCCTGCTGCGCCATGTCGCCGACCGCACCCGTTACCTGGACCCGCTGCCGAACCGGGGTCGGCCCGGGCGCGGCGGACACCGGCCGCGTGGCTGGCACCCGCCGGACCGGCCGTCGGTGATCGCGCGGCTCGACCGCGAGGGGCTGCTGCCGGCGATCACGTTCATCTTCAGCCGCGCCGGCTGCGACGCCGCCGCCAAACAGTGCGTCGCCGCCGGGATGTGGCTGACGAACGAGGCCGAGCGCCACGAGATCGACGAGGTCGTCGACCAGCTCACCGACTCGGTACCGCCGGAGGATCTCGACGTCCTCGGGTTCTGGGAGTGGCGCGACGCGCTGCGCCGCGGTGTCGCGGCCCACCATGCCGGGCTCATCCCGGCGTTCAAGGCCACCGTCGAGGAGCTCTTCGTCCGGGGCCTGGTGCGGGCGGTCTTCGCGACCGAGACCCTGGCGCTGGGCATCAACATGCCCGCGCGCACCGTCGTGCTGGAGCGGCTGAACAAGTACAACGGCGAGACGCACGCCGACATCACGCCGGGGGAGTACACCCAGCTCACCGGACGGGCCGGACGCCGCGGCATCGACATCGAGGGTCACGCCGTCGTGCTGTGGTCGCCCGAGGTCGACCCGCAGCGGGTTGCCGGTCTTGCCTCGAACCGCACCTATCCGCTGCGCTCGTCGTTCCGTCCGTCCTACAACATGGCCGTCAACCTCGTCGACCAGATGGGACGCTCCGAGGCGCGAGGGTTGCTGGAGGCCTCCTTCGCCCAGTTCCAAGCCGACCGCGGCGTCGCCGGACTCGTCGCGCAGATCCGCCGCAACGACGAGACCGCCCGCGACTACGCCCGGCAGATGCAGTGCCATCTCGGTGACTTCGCCGAGTACGCCGAGCTGCGGCGTGCGCTGTCGGACCGCGAGGCGCTGCTCGCGCGCGAGGGCGCCGCGCAGCGTCGGGGTGCCGTCGCGGCCTCGCTCGAGACGCTGCGGCGCGGCGACGTGATCCGAGTACCGCGCGGCAAGCGCTCGGGGCTCGCGGTGGTCCTGGACCCCGGCGTGCAGCCGCGGGACGACCCCCGACCCCTGGTGGTCACCGAGGCGCGCTGGTCGGGACGGCTCTCGCTGGTCGACTTCCCCGAGGCCGTGGACGTCCTCGGCTCGGTGCGGGTGCCCAAGCACGTGAACCCCCGTTCGCCGCGGGAGCGCCAGGATCTCGCCTCCAGCATCCGGGCGCTGGACATCCCGCCGCCGGAGGGTCGCCGGCCGCGACGGGGCGGTTCCAGTACCGACGAGGACGCCGAGGTGCTGCGGCTGCGGCGCGCGCTGCGGGCCCACCCCTGTCACCAGTGCACCGATCGCGAGCAGCATGCCCGGTGGGGCGAGCGCTACAGCCGTCTCGTCCGGGACAACGAAGGGCTGCGGCAGCGTATCGAGGGCCGGACCGGGTCGCTGGGACGCAGCTTCGACCGCATCGCCGAGCTCCTCACCGAGCGCGGCTACCTCGTCGGCGAGAACGCCACGCCGGCCGGGCGGCAGCTTGCGCGGATCTGGTCGGAGTCCGACCTGCTCGCCGCCGAGTGCCTGCGCCACGGCGCCTGGCGGGGTCTGGACGCCGCGGAGTTCGCCGCCGTCGTCTCGACCCTGGTCTACGAACCGCGGCGCGACGAGCTGCTCGTCGACAAGCTGCCGACCCCGGCGATCCGCGATGCCCTCGCGGCCACCGAACGACTCTGGGGCGAGCTGGCCGACGATGAGGGGTCACGGCAGCTTCCGGCCAGCCGCCGCCCGGAGCAGGGCTTCGTCTGGGCGGTGTACCGCTGGGCCCGGCACGAGCGGCTGGAGAAGGTGCTGGAGGCCGCCTCGCAGCGCGGCAACGAGCTGTCGGCGGGGGAC
The DNA here is from genome assembly GCF_056135305.1 of Jatrophihabitans sp. sgz311053. Lineage (NCBI taxonomy): Bacteria > Bacillati > Actinomycetota > Actinomycetes > Jatrophihabitantales > Jatrophihabitantaceae > Jatrophihabitans > Jatrophihabitans sp. sgz311053. Next base: position 598,775 of record NZ_JBWAXP010000003.1, read on the forward strand.
TTCATCCGCTGGTGCAAGCAGCTTCTCGACCTGCTCGACCAGCTCGCCTCCGCCCCGGCGTCCGGCGGTAGCGGGGTGGCGACCACGGCGCGGCAGGCCGCCGCCGCGGTCCGGCACGGTGTGGTGGCCCAGAGCATGCAGCCTTGACCCCGATCCGGGAGCGCCGGTCCCGCTCAGCGGGATCAGCACTCCCGAATCCGCCAGACGGGTGGAAGCGATAGCGTGGTCCGGCAGCGACGACACGTGAGGTGCAGGCGACGATGAGTGAGCAGAGCGGTGGACGCCACGACGGCGACGCCACCTGGAGCAGCCCCGGCTCGGCAGACATCAACCGGCCCGGTGACGCGGCCCGGAGCGACGACCGCCCCTCCCCGCAGCCAGGTCCCGACGCGGCCCCTGGCGTAGCCTCCGGCAACCCGCAGCAGCAGGACGCGCATCAGCCCACGTCGGCCTACGAGCCGCCCGCGGGTGGGGGCGGCCAGAGCTACGGCGCGCAGACCTCGCAGTCCACGCAGACCTTCGGCACCCCCGGCCACGGGCAGCAGGACGCCCCGTACGGCAGCGGTTCCGCTGGCAACCAGTACGGCGACAGCCAGTACGGCGGGTACCAGGGGAGCAACCACTACGGGGGCGGTCAGTACGGCCAGTACGGCAGCTCGCAGCCGGGTGCCGACCCGTACGCCAGCGGCCAGCCGAGCGCCGGACAGTACGGCAGCGGCCAGTACGGCGGACAGCAGTACGGCGGCAATCAGTACGGCGGCGGAGAGCAGTACGGCAGTGGCCAATACGGCAGTGGTCAATACGGCAGCGGTCAGTACGGCTCTGGCCAGCCGGGCGGCGACCAGTACGGCGGCGGACAGCAGTACGGCAGTGGCCAGTACGGGGGTGGCCAGTACGGGGGCAGTCAGTACGGCGCAGCCCAGTACGGGCAGGGCCAGTACGGGCAGGGCCAGTACGGGCAGGGCCAGTACGGCTCCCCCTACGCCGCTCCGGCGCCGGCCAAGTCGCGCAAGGGGCTCTGGATCTCGCTCGGCGCGGCCGTGGTCGTCATCGCGGCGGCCGTGGTGGTGGCGGTACTGCTCATCGGCCGGGACAAGAGCCTGTCGCACACCGCCGTCGAGGACACCATCGCCCGGCAGACCGGCTCGGAGGACGTCTCCTGCAACGGCGGCAAGGACTTCGAGATGACGCGCGACGACGCCACGTTCCAGTGCACGGCAGGCGGCGGCAAGAAGTTCACCGTCACCATCCAGAACAAGGACAACGGCGAGTACACCTACGAGGGCACGGGCTGAGCAGTCGCGCCGGCGATCACGTCAGTGCGGCGTCGATCGCCTTCCGCATCCGGGCCACCGAGTTCTGGATGCCGAGCTGCTCGGCCAGGGCGTCGAGACGGATCTCGTCGCGGGGCCGGACAGGCAGTGCGTCCTCCACCTCGGCCACCGGCGCGTCGGTGCGGCCCCGGACCGCTGCGGGCGCGACGGCGAGGTAGTCCAGCGCCTTGCGGATCTTGGCGGCGGCACCGGCGGGAAAGCCGTCGTCCCCGGCCTCGGCGGCGGCGACGATCTCCTCGACGGTCCCGAAGCGGGCCACCAAAGCGGCCGCCGTCTTCTCACCCACGCCGGGGACACCGGGCAGACCATCACTGGGATCGCCGCGCAGCGCGGCGAAGTCGGCGTAGTTCGCGGCGGGGATGCCGTACTTGGCCTGGACCTCGGCGGGGCCGAGGGTCTCCATCTTCGCCAGCCCACGTCCGGTGTAGAGGACGGTGACACGGTCGGTGGCCAGCGCGATGAGGTCCCGGTCGCCGGTGACGACCTCGACGATGTCGGTGTCGCGCTCGGCAAGGGTCGCGATGACGTCGTCGGCCTCGAACCCCTCGGCGCCGGCGCAGGCCAGCCCGAAGGCAGTGAGGACGTCCAGCAGCAGCGGCACCTGCGGCGAGAGGGTGTCGGGCACCTCCTCGCCACCGTCCTTGGCGACCCGGTGCGCCTTGTAGCTGGGGATCAGCTCCACCCGGAAGGCCGGCCGCCAGTCGAGGTCCAGGCAGGCCACCCAGCGCGTCGGGCGGCGCTTCTCGATCAGCGACGCCGCCATGTCGAGGAAACCCCGGACTGCGTTGACCGGGCGGCCGTCCGGGGCCGTCACCGATTCGGGGACGGCGTAGAACGCGCGGAAGTACAGTCCCGCCGCGTCGACCAGCATCAGGCTCACGGCGCGGACCCCGGTGCCTGCGTGGAGGCACGGACGACGAGCTCGGTGGGGAGCGTCACCGCCGGGCTGCGGTCGGGGTCGGCGTCGCGACCGGCGATGAGGGCGAGCAGCCGCGTGGTGACGTCCAGCGCCTGCTCGGCGACCGGCTGTCGGATGGTGGTGAGTCGGGCGAGCGAGGAGAACGGCTGGTCGTCGAAGCCGACTACGGAGACGTCGTCCGGGACGCGCAACCCGGCGTCGTCGATGGCGCGCAGCGCGCCGTAGGCCATCTCGTCGCTCTCGGCGAAGATGGCCGTCGGCCGCTCGGGGAGGTCCAGCAGGCGCTGGGCAGCCTCGATGCCGCCGTCGACGGTGAAGAAGCCCAGCTGTTCCAGCTCCGGATCCGGTGCCACCCCGACGGCCTCGAGGGCGGCGACGTACCCGGCGCGGCGGTGCAGCGGCGGGGTGAAGCGCATCGGGTCGTCGGTGTCGCCGCCGATGAGACCGATCCGCCGGTGGCCGAGCCCGGTGAGGTGGTCGACGGCGGTACGGGCGGCGGCGACGTCGTCGATCCCGGCCGAGAGCGTCCCCTCCCGCTCGATGCCGAGCAGGCCGACGGGGAGGTTGAGGTCGGCGAGGGCGTCGAACTCCGGCTCGTCCAGGTCGAGGCTCGCGACGATGACGCCGTCGACTCGCTTACGCATCGGCATGACGTCGAAGAAGCGGCTGCGGCCGCCGGGATCGCCGAGGTTGTACAGCAGCAGGTCGAAGTTCTCCCGCCGCAGCGCCCCCTCCACGGTGGCGATGACCTCGGAGAAGAACCACCGGTTCACGAACGGCACCACCAATCCGACGGTGGTGGTACGGCCGCTGGCCAGCCGGGCGGCGAAGGGTGAGGCCACGTAGTCCAGATCGGCCGCGGCGGCCAGCACCCGGTCCCGGGTGGCGGCGGCGACGTCGGGAAGCCCGCGCAGCGCCCGCGACACGGTGGCGATCGAGACCCCCGCACGACGTGCGACGTCCTCGATACTGGCGACCATCGCCCTCCGTTCGCCGACCTGCTCGGATTGTGCCGCAAACGCTACCGCCGCGCTGGCAGACTCGCTCGGATGGCGACCCTGCTGCGCAACGGCCGTATCCACACCGGTCGGCCGGAATCCGATCCGGCCCCCGTCACCGCGATGCTCGTCGACGGCGATTGCATCGTCTGGCTCGGCGACGAGGACGGCGCGGACGGCTACGCCGACGTGTCGGTGACCCGCGACCTCGCCGGCGATCTGGTCACGCCGGCCTTCGTCGACGCCCACGTCCACACCACCGACACTGGGTTGGCGACGACCGGCCTGGACCTGCGCGGCGCCCGGTCGCTGCGCGAGGTGCTGGACGCCGTGGAGCGTGCCGCCCGACGCAACGGCGGCCGTCCCATCCTCGGCGGTGGCTGGAACGAGGCCGACTGGCCCGAGCACCGACCGCCGACCGCGGCGGAGCTGGACCGGGCCGCCTACGGCGGGGTCGTCTACCTGGCGCGGGTCGACATCCACTCCGCGATCGCGTCGTCGGCGCTGCTGGCGACGGTTCCGGGGGTGCGGCAGCTGGCCGGGTTCCGGGGCGAGGGCTGGGTGGGCGAGCCGGACGCCCACGACCCGGTCCGGCGGGCCGCGCTCGCGGCGCTGACCCGCAGCCAGCGTGAGGAGGCGCAGCGGGCCGCGCTGGGCCAGGCGGCGGCCCTGGGGATCGCCAGCGTCCACGAGATGGCCGGCCCCTCGATCTCGCATGAGGAGGACCTCACCGGGCTGCTCGCCCTCGCCGCGGCCGGCGACGTCTGCGAGGTCGTCGGCTACTGGGGCGAGCTCTTCGGCGTCGAACGGGCCCGCGAGCTCGGTGCTGTCGGTGCGGCCGGGGACCTCTTCTGCGACGGATCGCTGGGCTCGGGCACCGCGGCGCTGCACGAGCGTTACGCCGATCGGGACGACACCGGTTGGGTCCGCTTCGACATCGAGGCACTGGCCGCGCACATCGAGGCCTGCGTCGCCGCGGGGATGCAGTCCGGGTTCCATGCCATCGGCGATGCCGCCGTGGACCAGGTGCTCTCGGCCTACGAGCTCGCCTCGGCCCGGCTGGGGCGCTCCGCCGGCGCGGGGCACCGCATCGAGCACGCCGAGTACGTCCGCGACCCCGGCCGGCTGGCGGCGAGCGGGCTGGTGGCGTCGATGCAGCCGGTCTTCGACGCCCTCTGGGGCGGGGCGGACGGCATGTACGCCGAGCGGCTGGGACGGGCGGCCGACGGCAGCGAGCGAGCGCTGGCGCTCAACCGCTGCGGCGACCTCGCCGCCGTCGGGGTGCCGCTGGCCTTCGGGTCGGACTCCCCGGTCACCGAGCTCGGTCCGTGGGCGGCGGTCCGGGCCGCGGCGACGCACCACGATCCGGCGGCGTCGCTGCCGGTCGAGGCCGCCTTCGCCGCGCACAGCCGGGGCGGCTGGGCCGCCGCGGGCCGGGCCGGCGAGGGCGTGCTGGCCGTCGGAGCGCCCGCGACGTACGCGGTCTGGTCGGCGGCCGGGTTGCCGACCAGACCGAGCGGCCTGCCGGACGTCGCCGCCGAGGGTCCGTTGCCGCGGTGCCGGCAGACGGTCCTGCGGGGCACCACCATCCACGGCGCTGCCGACCGGTGATGAGGACTGCCCGAGCGAGGCAGCCGGGATCGGAGCGCGACAGCGATACTGACCCGGTGACGGTGGTGAGGGACAGGCTGCGCGGCGACGCCGGCCACGCTGCGGCGCCCCGCACCGGGTCACGGGTGGTGCGTCCGGCCCCGTCGGCGCCCTTCGCCGCGCGCTGGGCCGCCCTGGCGGCGGTCGGCGGGGGAGCAGTGGGCGTGCTCGCCTTCCCCGAGTTCGGGTGGTGGCCGGCCGCCTTCGTCTCCGTCGCCGGACTCTCGGTCGCCGTGGACGGTCGCCGCGCCCGCACCGGTGCCTGGCTCGGCTATCTCTACGGCCTGGCGTTCATGCTGCCGCTGATCCACTGGACCGGCATCTACGTCGGCCCCGCGCCGTGGCTGCTCCTCGGCGCCGCCATGGCGGCCTTCTTCGCGGTGCTCGGTGCCGCGCTGACCCTGCTGGCCCGGCTGCCCGGTGGGCCGCTGTGGGTGGGTGCGGCCTGGGTGGGGCAGGAGTTCCTGCGCGACCGGCTGCCCTTCGGTGGCTTCCCCTGGGGCCGGCTGGCCTTCAGTCAGGCCGAGTCGCCGCTGAAGTGGTTCGCGGCGCTGGGCGGCGCCCCGCTGGTGACCTTCGTGGTGGCCGTGGCCGGCGCGGGCCTCGCCGCCGCGGCCCTCGCGGTCTGGCCGCTGCGTGCCCGGACGCTGGTCAGCGGGGGTGCCGTGCTGGTGGCTGTCCCGCTGCTCGGGGTGGCGGCCGGCGCGGTGCTCTCGCCCGACACGGCCGGCGACCGGGGACTGCGGATCGCCGTGATCCAAGGTGGTCTGCCCAACCGCGGCCTGGCCTTCCAGGACCGGGCCCGCGAGGTCCTGGACAACCACGTCCGGCAGACGCTCGGCCTCGCGGCCCGCATCCGCAGCGGCGCCGTCGCGCGTCCCGACCTGGTGCTCTGGCCGGAGAACTCCTCGGACATCGACCCCTACCGGGACCGCGCCGCCTACCGCGAGATCGACCGCGCGGTGAAGGCAGTCGGCGCGCCGGTGCTCGTCGGGGCGATCCTGCAGGGACCCGGCGCCCATCACCGCCGCAACGCCGGCATCCTCTGGTCGCCGACCACAGGACCGGGCGCGCGCTACGTCAAGCGCCATCCGGTGCCCTTCGCCGAGTACATCCCGCTGCGCGCCGCCGCCGAGTTCGTCAGCTCGGACGCGAAGAACGTCACCGACATGGTGGCCGGCGGCGGCAACGGCCTGCTCCGCGGCGGCCCGGTGCCGCTCGGGGACGTCATCTGCTTCGAGGTCGCCTACGACGACCTGGTCCGGTCCTCGGTCGCCGCCGGGGCCCGGCTGCTCGTCGTGCAGACCAACAACGCCACCTTCGGCTACACCGCCGAGACCTACCAGCAGCTGGCCATGACCCAGCTGCGCGCCGTCGAGCACGGTCGCAGCACCGTGCAGGTCTCGACCTCCGGTGAGTCGGCCGTCGTGGGGCCGGACGGCGACATCCGCGAACGCTCCGGGGCGCTCTTCACCTCCGCCGTGCTCCTCGACACCGTCCCGGTACGCAGCTCGCAGACCCTCGCCACTCGGATCGGGGCCTGGCCCGAGTACGCGCTCACCGCCCTGGCCCTGCTGGGAGCGCTCGCCGTCGGGGTCGACGGCCTGCGACGACGGCGAACCGACCAATCGACAGTCCCGCCCGAACAGGATGAGAAGGTGCCCGCGTGACGTCCGCTTCCGAGCCCGCCCCCTGGCGGGTGCTGGTGATCATCCCGACCTACAACGAGCACGAGAACATCGAGATCGTGGTCGGACGGGTCCGTGAGTCGGTGCCGGCCGCGGAGATCCTGGTCGTGGACGACGGCAGCCCGGACGGCACCGGCAAGCTCGCCGATGCGATGGCCGACGTCGACGACCACGTGCACGTGCTGCACCGCACCGAGAAGGCCGGACTGGGCGCGGCCTACATCGCCGGCTTCGGGTGGGGGCTGGCGGCGGGCTTCGACGTCCTCGTCGAGATGGACGCCGACGGCTCGCACGCGCCGGAGCAGCTGCCCCGGCTGCTGACCGCGCTGACCGAGGCGGACCTCGTCCTGGGTTCGCGCTGGGTGCCCGGTGGCAGCGTCGTCAACTGGCCCTGGCAGCGCCGGATGATCTCTCGCGGCGGCAGCCTCTACTCCCGCGTGGCGCTCGGCGTCCCGGTCAAGGACGTCACCGGCGGCTACCGCGCCTTCCGCCGTGGCGTGCTCGAGGGCATCGGCTACCGCGATGTCGAGTCGCAGGGCTACTGCTTCCAGATCGACCTCGCCACCCGCGCGCTGCGCGCCGGCTACCGGGTGGTCGAGGTGCCGATCACCTTCACCGAACGCGAGCGCGGCGAGTCCAAGATGAGCGGCGAGATCGTGCGCGAGGCGCTGGTCCGGGTGACGCGCTGGGGCATCGAGTACCGCAGGGAGCGCTTCCGCAACCGCCGCACCGACTGACGGATCACCACTGTCAGGCGGCGGTGGGCACCCGCGGCTCCGTTTTCGGGGCCAGCTCGGCCTCGATCTCGCTGAGCTTGAGTCCCTTGGTCTCGGGCACCTTGGCGACGACGTAGACCAGCGACAGCACCGTGATGGCCCCGTAGAGCGCGAAGGTCCCGACCTCGCCGATCGCGGAGATGATCGACAGGTAGGAGACCGCCACCACCAGGTTCGCGGCCCAGTTCGCCATGGTCGCGATGGAGGCGGCCTGCCCCCGCACCCGCAACGGGAAGATCTCGGCGATGAGCAGCCACAGGATCGGGCCCAGGCTCACCGCGAAGGCGCCGACATAGACGGCGAGCGCCACGGTGGCGATCACCGCGCCGCCACCGCTGATGCCGACGGCGAAGGTGACCGCCAACGCGGCCAGCCCGATCACCATCACCGACATGCCCCAGATCAGCAGGGGCCGGCGACCGACGCGGTCGAGGAGGCGGATCGCCACCAGGGTCATGATCACGTTGGTCGCGCCCACCACGACCAGGGCCAGCAGGGCGGCCGACTGTCCCAGACCCGACTGTTCCAGCACCGTCGGCGCGAAGTAGATGACGGTGTTGATGCCGGTGATCTGCTGGACGATCGCCAGGATCACCCCGAGCAGCAGGGCAGGTCGCAGCGCCGGAGCCAGCAGGTCCCGGATCGACCCCTTCCGCTCCTCCCGTGCGCCCTGGCGGACGTCGGTGATCTCGTCGTCGACCTCGGCGTCGGTCTCGCGCAACTGGTGCAGCACGCTCCGCGCCTCGTCCTCGCGGCCCTGGCGCAGCAGCCAGGCCGGGCTCTCCGGCTCCCGGACGACGCCGGCGCCGAGGACGATCGCCGGCAGCAGCGCCAGCCCGACACTCACCCGCCAGTCGCCGTGGCCGGCGAGGCCGTAGGCGACGAGCTGGCTGACCAGGATGCCGATGGTGACCGAGAGCTGGTTCAGCGAGACCAGCGCGCCGCGCCGCGCGGGCGGGGCGATCTCGCCGATGTAGAGCGGCACCACGAAGGAGGTGGAGCCGACACCGACACCGATGAGGAAGCGACTGATCCAGAAGACCCAGAGCGACGGCGCGAGCGCCGAGAGCAGCAGGCCGACGACGAAGACCATGCTCGTCAGCAGGATGGCTCGACGCCGGCCGAGCTGATCGGCCACCCGGCCGGCCACCAGTGCGCCGACCGCGGCGCCGGCGAGCAGGATGGCGACGACGAGCCCCTTGGTGAAGGGGGAGTCCAGGCCGAACTCGTCGGAGATGTTCGGCAACACGCCCCCGACCACGCCGGTGTCGTAGCCAAACAGGACGCCACCCACGGCGGTGAGCACCGCCGCCTTCGTCACGTTGCGCTGTTGCCAGTGCGCCCGCTGCTCACTCATCCGTCCGAACCCCGCTTTTGTTCACTTGGCTAACTATTCAGCCGGGGCTTACCCAAAAGTCACAGCCGGGAAGCGGGTCGCGTGGCCGCGGTGTCGGCGGCCGGTGGCAGAGTGGAGCTCGTGAGTGCAGCGCAGCCGGGCGTCGTCCTGGCCGTCGACGGCAACTCGCTGGTGCACCGGAGCTTCCATGCGCAGGCCCACACCGGGCGGGACGCCTGGGCCGTCCGGGGACTGCTGACGCAGCTCGTCCACGCCGTCGACCGGATCCGTCCGGTCGCGGTCGTGGTGGGCTTCGACGACCCCGATGCCTCGGTGCGCCGGGAGCGGTGGCCGCAGTACAAGGCCAACCGCGGTGAGAAGTTGGAGTCCCTGGTCGGCCAGCTCGCCACGGCGGCGACGGCGTTACGCGATCTGGGGGTCGCCGTCGTCGTCCCCGCCGGGCTCGAGGCCGACGACGTGCTCTGCTCCGCGGCGGCGTTCGCGCGCGGGCGCGGCCTGCGCACGGTGGTGGTCACCAGCGACCGGGACGCCTTCGCGCTCATCGACGACTCGACCTCGGTGCTGCGGATCATCGACGGTGGGGTGGAGGCCTCCCCGCTGATGACCCCGGAGCGGCTGGTGACGCTGCTCGGTGTGCGACCCGAGCAGTACCGGGATTTCGCCGCGCTCCGCGGCGATCCCTCGGACAACCTGCCGGGTGTGCGCGGCGTCGGACCACGCACCGCCGCGCGGCTGCTGGCCGAGTTCGGTACTGCGACCGCGGCTTTCGCCGACCTCGACGAGGTCCGTCGCCGGCTCGGTGGCGGCGCGGGCAACCGGCTCGCGGCCCCCGGTGCCCGGGAGGCGTGGTCACTGAACTGCCAGGTCATGACGATGCACGCCGACCTCGAGCTCGGCCTCGACCTCGACGCCGGGCCCGGCGTGCTGCCGCTGCCTGCGGGGGAGGTCGAGGCGGTGTACCGCAGTTTCGGGCTCACCTACTCCGCCGCCGCCGCGGTGCGGGTGCTGGCCGAGGTCGATGCCGAGCCGCCGGCCCCGGTCTATGCCGACACGGGCGCCGGCACCGACGCCGAGCGCCGCTGGTGGCCCACGGCACCTCCTCGGCGACCACCGAAACTTGCGCCCAAGCCGGCGAACCAGCAGCTCTCACTCTTCTGAGACGGCGCTGGGCGGCCGAGAGTGCGAGGCGTAGCCGGCCGGCGGAGACGACCCCGGAGACGACGAGAGCCGCCCCGGTCGGCCGGGGCGGCTCTCGTCATGATGGGTGGTGCGGTCAGGCGCTCTTCTGGCCGCGCCGCGCCCGCAGGACGTCCAGGCGTTCGGCCAGGACCTCCTCCAGGTCGGCGATCGTGCGGCGCTCCATGAGCATGTCCCAGTGAGTACGCGGTGCCTTCGTCTTCTTGACCTCGGGCTCCGGGCCGTCGATCAGCTTCGCCGTACTGCCGTCGAGGCGGCAATCCCACGTCGCGGGGATCTCGGCCTCCTCGGAGAACGGGACGCTGAACTCGTGACCACGTTCGCACCTGTAGGCGGCGACGTTCCTGGGTGCAGGCTCCGCGCCGTACTCGGTTTCGTAGCTGACCGCGCCGAGCCGACTGCCCCGCAAAGTTCGATCTGCCATCTCGGGCACCTCCTCGCTCGTGCGATGTGCCGACACCTGGCCAACGTGCCAGGTCCGGTGATGATTCCCCTATGGTCGGGGTGTTAACACCCGCTCCGCCCAGCGCTGCTCAGGCATGTGCCAGAGCAGATGCGGCCAAAATCGGACATATAGGGGGCAAACGGTGGCCCGATCGGACCTGCGCTGGCCGACTGCGTCGGAACTCGGCGCCGCCCGGGCGGTGGTGGCTGCGGCCTGCCTCGCCGCCCCGGTCCCCGTCGCCCGTCTCTTCGGCGCCGACACCGCCACCGCACGACGCGTCACCTGGCTGACCCGGATGCTCGGCGTTCGCGACGGCGCCCTCGCCGTGGGGACGGCGCGAGCCGGCGACGACGCGCCGGCGTGGCTGCTCGGCAGCGCCGCCTCCGACGCCGTCGACGCCGCGGTGGTGGTGGCCGGCATCAGGTCGGGCCGGGCTCGTGGCGCGGTGCCGGTGGCGCTCGCCGTCGGCGCCACGGCGTCGGTGGTCGCGCACGTCGTCGCGGCAGCCGGCGTCAGGCGTCGTCGAGAGTGAGCTGACCGCGTCCCGGCGCGGACGTCCCGAGGTCGCCGCGACGGTGATGGGTGCGGCAGAGCACCTGGTAATGGACCTCGGGTGCCCGCTCGGGATCGGCCTCGACGTGATCCCCGGCGGCCTCGCTGTGGTCGGCGGCGGCGGTGTCGGCCACCACCACCGTGTCGCCCTCGCGCGCGATGACGCCGTCCACCACGCGGGCGTTGAGGACGCCCGGCCGGCCGCACCAGCAGAGCACCTCGACATGGACGGGGATCGTCTCGTCGGCGATCTCGAAGAGCCGCTTGGCGCCGGGGAGCAGCTGCGTGCGGAAATCGGTGGCCAGCCCGAAGCAGTACACGTCCACGTGGAAGTCGTCGGCGAGCTCGGCGAGCTGGTCGACGTGCTCGGTGGTGAGGAAGCCGGCCTCGTCGACGATGAGGTAGTCGACCCGACGGCCGGCTGCCCAGTGCTCGCGGACGAGCCGGCGGATGTCGGTGTCGTCGATGAGCTCGATGGCGGCCCGGGCCAGCCCGACCCGGGTGGTGATGGTGGCCCCGCCCGACCGGTCGTAGCGCACCAGCAACAGGCCGTGGCGGCCCTGCCGGGCGTGGTTGTGGTCGATCTGCAGTGCCAGCGTCGACTTGCCGCAGTCCATCGGCCCGTGGAAGAACTTCAGCTGCGCCGGCATCGGCGTCGCGCGCCGGTTGCCGGCGGCGGGCACGGAGGAGAGCGCGCCGCGAGTCACGACGGGCAGGCTACCCGTGCGGTCGCGGGCGGTGCTTCAGCGCTTGCGCGCCGCGACGACGTAGTACTTGCCGTCCGACTTCTTCTCGACGACCACGTCCAGCGTGCTCGTCCCGGTCGCGGAGCGGAACGAGTACGTCGACCCGCTGCTGGTGAACTGTTCGGGGGAGTAGAGGTCGCCGGTGAGGGCGCGCAGGTCACTGCTGCTGATGCCGTTCTCGTAGACGCAGGTCGCCGCCTGGGTGACGAGGTCAAGGCCGACGAAGCTGGCGAAGTACTTGGCCGTCGTCACGGCGTCCTTGGCCGACGCGCAGAAGTTGATGGTCGGCGTGGAGACCGAGACCGACGGGGAGTCCGAGGTCGGCGCCGGCGACGACGATCCCGAGGTCGGGCCGGAGGACGCCCCCGAACTCGACCCGCCGGTCGGGTCGTCGATCTCGCTGAAGCAGACCTTCCAGCTGCCCTGCTCCCGCAGCACCGGCAGCGAGGTCGACGTCGTGTTCTTGCTCGTCGTCACCCGGACGTCGACCGTGGCCCGGTCGCCGGCCTGCCTCACCTCGCCGATGGAGTAGCTCTGCGCGTGCTCGTCGCCGACGACGTCACTGAGCTCGGGGTTACTGAGGTCGCGGGCGCAGACCACGCGCTTGAGGTCGTCGAGGTTCTGCCGCTTGCTGGCGTAGAGCGCGTCCTCGACCGCGGTCCGGGGCGAGTTCCCGCTGGCCGGGTCGCTGGAGAAGACGCCGGTGACGGCCAGGACGATGACGACGAGGCCCGCGATCACGACGACGCCGAGTGCGGCGAAGATGCCGCGCTGCGACGGTGGGATCAGCGGCGGCTTCGCCGGCGGGAGGGGGGTTGCACCGAGTGAGCCGGCGGGGCCGGGGTACGGGTCGGCCGGGTACTGCGGCTCGCCGTATCCGTCGTTGCTCATCGCTGTCGTGCTCCTCCTCGCCCGGTCTCGACGATCATGCTTCGCAGCGCGGTCACGAGCCGTCAAGCCGGCGCGACGGGCAGGGCTGCCCGTCCCGGCGCGCGGATCGGGACGATCCGTGCCAGAGCGGACGGCGCGGCCCGCTCGACTCGAACGCACGCCCAAGATCAGCGGGGTACGAGGGTCACCGGCAGCCCGTCGCGGGGTCGCGGCAGGGACGACCAGTCCAGTGGCATCTCGTAACCGTCCGGCACCTCCAACCGATACCGCCGCAGCAGCTGGTGCATGGCGGCCTTGACCTCCATGCCGCCGAAGAACATGCCGATGCACTTGTGGACGCCGTTGCCGAAGGGCAGGTAGGCGAAGCGATGGACCTTGTCCTCACGCCGGTGCTCGGCGAAGCGGTCGGGATCGAATCGCTCCGGCTCCGGCCAGACGTCGGGCTGGTGGTGCAGGCCCCAGAGGTGGACGGCGACGTAGCTACCGGCCGCGACCCGGAAACCGCAGAGCTCGGTCTCCTCCCGGGCGCGCCGCACCAGCCCCGGCACGGGCGTGACGAGGCGCAGCGACTCCTTCATCACCAGGTCCAGGGCCACGAGGCGCTCCAGCTCGTCGTAGCCGACGTGCTCGCCCAGTGCCAGGGACTCGGCATAGGCGCGGTCCTGCCACTGCCGGTGGTGTGCCAGGTAGTAGGACATCGCAGTCATCGTGATGGTCGCGGTGTCGTGGGCGGCCATGAGCAGGAAGATCATGTGGTTGACGATGTCGTCGTCGTCGAAGCCGGCGCCCTCCTCGTCGCGGGCATGGCAGAGGGCGGTGAACAGGTCGGTGCCGTCGCTCGCGCGGGCTGCGGCGATGCGGGGCCGCAGGTACTCCTCGAGGATCCGCCGGCCGGTGAGTCCCCTGGCCCATCGCAGCCCCGGCACCGGGGCGCGCACGAGGGCGGTGCCGGCGCGGACGGCGTCGACGAAGGCGGTGTTGAGCCGGTCGGCCTCGGCGTCGGCGTCGGCGGCCATGAAGGTGCGGGTGGCGACGTCGAGCGTCACCTGCTTGATCGCCGGGTAGAAGGCGCGCTCGCCCGGCTGCCACGCCGAGAGCCCCCGGTCGATCGTCTCGTTCATCGGCTCCAGGTAGCCGGCCAACCGCTGCGCGGTGAAGGCGCCCTGCATGATCCGCCGGTGTGCGTGGTGTTCCTGGCCGTCGAGCAGCATCAGTCCGCGCCGGAAGAAGGGCCCGATGAGCAGCGACCAGCCGCTGGCGTCGAAGACGCGGTCTCGGTCCTGCAGCACCGCCCCGCACGCCTCCGGGCTCTCGGTGTTGACCCAGGTTCGGCCGAGGGCCCGATTCCAGTACACCGGGCCGTAGCGTTCGACGTTCCGCAGTGACGCGGTCATCCTGCCGGTGGCAAAGGCGACGGTGTCGCCGATCAGCGGGAGCCCGCGGTGACCGGGCATGGCGTTCGCGGTGGTGACGGTCATGGGTCGGAACCTCTCGCCGGCCGGTCGTCCGCAAGGTTGCGGCGATCTGCGGCCCGACCATAGTCTGACAACGACCGTTGTCAATTATCTCTCCCGGAAGGAGCCGCCGTGGCCGCCAGTCGCCCGTACCGCGGACGATCGGCCGACGAGCGCCGCGAACAGCGCCGCGTCGAGCTCATCACCGCCGCTACCGACGCGCTCCTCGTCGACGGCCTGGCCGGGGTGAGCGTCCGCTCGGTCTGCGCGCGGGCGCGGCTGACGCCGCGCTACTTCTACGAGAGCTTCCCGGATCTGGACGCGCTGCTCGTCGCCGCCGTGGACACGGTCACCGACGCGGTCGCCGTCGCCGCCGTGACGGCGCTGCGGGCGGCACCGCCGGACGACGCGGCCGCCCAGGTGCGGGCGGCGGTCGCCGCCGGTTACGGCGTCGTCGCCGACGACCCGCGGCTGGCGAACCTGCTCCTCGTCGCCGCCGCCGGCCACGGACCGTTGCGGGAGCGGCGGCACAAGCTCGTCACCGAGCTCGCCGACGTCACCATCGACACGCTGCCGCTGCTGCACGGCATGGGCCTCGCGCAGCGCCGCCACGCGCGGGCGACCGCGCTCTTCCTGATGGGAGGCTCCGCCGACGTCATCGAGGCCGTGCTTGCCGGCCGGCTGCCGATGACCCGCGACCGCGTCGTCGACCATCTCACCGCGATGTGGCTCGGTGCGCTCTCGGCCGCGCTGCCGGGGGCGGACTGACGGGCGCTGCCGGTGGCCGTTGCTGAGCTACGGCCGGGTCCCACGGAAGAACTACGGTCGGGCGGACCCGCTGCTGGGATTCGTCGACATAAAAGCCCTAGACGGGTAGGTGTCGAAGTGAAGATCAGTCCGGCAATGTTGCCCGTCTCAGTGCATGCACCGCACCGACTACTGGTGAGTGAGCGCCAGCACTGTCATCCTTGCGGCGTGAAGATTTTCCTTAGCTGGTCTGGCAAGCGCAGTCAGAAGACTGCCGAAGCTTTGAAACCGTGGTTGAAGGGCGTCATCCAGAGCGCGGACCCCTGGATCTCGGTTGACATGGAGCGAGGCACGAAATGGCTAGAAGAGATCAGCAAGTCTCTCAACGATCGAACCATTGGCATTTTTTGTGTGACTCCAGGAAACGCGAACGCGCCGTGGCTTATGTTCGAAGCCGGTGCAATGTCGCGGCACTTGGGCGATGAGGGTCGGGTGATCCCGTACTTGCTTGACTTCCGAACGGCAGGCGACTTGCAACCACCGTTAGGCCAGTTCAATGCTTGCGTCGCTGACGAAGAAGGAACCTGGCAGTTGGTCAAGACGCTCAACGTGCATTCTGAACACAAACTCGATGACGACACGTTGAGGCAACAATTCGATCTGTGGTGGCCCAAGTTGGCGCCGAAACTTGAGCAAGTTCGAGGGTCTGGGAAAACGACCCGGCCAGCAACGCGCTCCGACAGCGAGAAGCTCGACGAGCTGCTGACAATCGTTCGCAATCTCGAACGAACCGAGAAATCTGAGTCGATGGATTTCTCCCCGATGAGAGAATTCGAGCAACAGCAGCGCGGTCGTGCGATTCGGGAGATCCGGGCGAAGGCGAGGGATTTGGGCCTCGAAATTGTGGGCACAAGTTATGCGGTCAGCAAGCGCAGGTTGACATTCACGCTAGCCTCCACGTCCGAGAAAATGAATCCCATGAAGGACGAAATATTGATGAACTTCATTTCAGAAGTCATGCCTGAAGTTTTGATTGTTCGCTGGCAAAACGAGTCGGATAATGACGATTTCTAGAGTGGCCGTTTCACCCCTCCTGTTCGACATTGCTCCACCAGCAGCCAATCTTCAGGGCGCGTAGATGTCCTCCTGATCAGGGTACGAAGGCTCTTGCCAGACCGTCAGCATCTTGCAGGCATGCCAGTCTCGGACGGCACGTTATGACGCCGGCCGTCGAAGTCCAGAGGTCCATGGCAAACCGAAGGTCATGGGTGGCTACGCCATCCCCCATCTCGGGCTGCAGACCTTGCACACAGGTTTGGGTCGCCTTGTTTGGCCGACCAGATCCGGCCGAAACTTTCCAAGGGCGGCAGTGTCGGCGACGGTCTGGCAGACCAGGGCCTCGGGGCGCCCCTGACCGGGCTACCAGCCCCGCGCCCGCCACTCCGCCAGATGCGGACGCTCGGCGCCCAGGGTCGAGTCGTTCCCGTGGCCGGGGTAGAACCACGTGTCGTCGGCTAGCTCGCCGAAGATGCGGGTCTCGACGTCGTCGACGAGCGAGACGAAGTCCTCGCCGGACCACGTCTTGCCCACCCCGCCGGGGAAGAGCGAGTCGCCGGTGAAGAGGTGGCCGGTGCCCTCGGGGTCGCGGTAGAGAACCGCCACCGACCCCGGCGTGTGGCCGCGCAGGTGGATCACCTCGAGCTCGGCGTCGCCGACGGTGACCGTGTCGCCGTGGCGCAGCCGCTCGTCGACGGCCACGGGCAGCTCGTCGGCGTCGTCGGCACCGGCGTACACCGCGGCGCCGGCGAACTCCGCGGTCTCGGCGAGCGCCTCCCAGTGGTCCTGGTGGCGATGGGTTGTGAGGATCGCCGAGACGGCCGGACCCTCGAACTCGGCGAGCTCGCGCAGCCGGTCGGCCTCGTTGGCCGCGTCGATGAGCAGCCCCTCGTCGGTCTGCGTGCAGCGCAGCAGGTAGGCGTTGTTGTTCATCGGGCCCACGGCCAGCTTGGCGATGGTGAGGCCCGGCAACCGCCGGACGTCCATGCCGCCGCCGACCTCGACCTCGCCGGTGTAGGTGTCGCTCACGCTGCCGACGCTAGTCGAAGATAGGGGTGAACTCCTCGGTGGGCGGGCCCTGCGAGAGATCCACCCGCGTGTCCGGCAGGTCGGCGAGGACGGTGCCGACGTACGAGGCGACGGCCGCGGCGCGTCCCACGTCGTGGCCGTTCTTCTCCGACAGCAGCCAGCGGTGCTCGTTGATCTCGTGGAAGAGCTCGGCGTCCGGCAGCTTCACACGCAGCTCCGGCGGGACGAGCCCGAGCGTGCCGTAGAACTTCTCGTCCAACCAGCGGCGGGCGGCGAGGTCGTCGGGCACCGAGCCCTCTGTGCCCGACTCCCACTTGGCCTTGAAGCGGGAGAGATCGCCCAGCAGCGCCCGGGCCTGATTCTCCTGCACCCGCAGCCCGGTGAGCTCGAAGAGTCGGCGCTGGTGATGACCTGGCTCGACCACCTGCGTGCCGAAGCGGACCCGCAGGCCGTCCGGCTCGGTCTTGATGGTCAGCTCGCCCACGTCGAAGCCGAGCTCGTTGAGCCGCCGCAATTGCGCGTGGATGCGAAAATTCTCGCCGGCGGGGACGACGACCTCGCTGGTGAGCTCCTGCCAGAGCGAGTCGTAGCAGGGGCGCAGCGTGGCTGCGGTCTCGACGGCGTCGATCTTGGCGTCCAGCACGCCGGCGGCCTGCAGGTCGAGCAGCTCGCCGACGATGTTGAGGGTGGCGATGTCCAGGTCCTGGTCGCGCTGGCCGGGGGAGAGGGTGGGGTGGATCTCACCGGTCTCGGCGTCGACCAGGTAGGCGGCGAGCGCGCCGGCGTCCCGCCGGAACAGGGCGTTGGACAGCGAGCAGTCACCCCAGTAGAAGCCGGCCAGGTGCAGCTGGACGAAGAGCGCCGCCAGCGCGTCCATCAGGCGCTGTCGCAGGTGCGGCAGGCTGCGGCCGGTGAAGAGCGATCGGTAGGGCTGCGAGAACTGCAGGTGCCGGGTGAAGAGCAGGCCGCCCAGCTCCTCGCCGTCGGCGCCGATGCGTTCGGTCACCGTGCCGTAGGCCTCGACGACCGGGACGGAGTGCTCCGCGAGCTGTCGCAGCAGCTGGTGCTCGCGCAGCACGTAGCGGTCGGTGGCTTCCTTGATCGCGAAGACCTCGCCGGCGAGCTCAACGAAGCGCACCACGTGGCGCGAGATGCCGCGGGGGACGTGGACGAACCGCTCGTAGGGCCACTCGGCCAGCGGCAGGTCGAAGGGCAGCTCGAGCAGCTCGGTGTTGGTCCCGAGCGTCGTCAGGCGGTAGTTGCTGCCCACCCCTGCAGCGTAGGGCCAGCCGGCCCCTCCCGCGTCGGACGATCCGGCCGCCCTCAGCGCTCAGTCCAGGTCGAGGGCCAGCAGCGCGTTCTCGACGATCTCGGTGAGGGCCGGGTGGATCCAGTACTGGCCGCGGGCCATCTCCGTCACGCCGAGTCCGAAGGTCATCGCCTGGATGATCGGCTGGATGAGGGTGGAGGCCTGCTCGCCCATGATGTGGGCACCGAGGAGCTGCCCGGTGGACGGGTCGGCCAGCAGCTTGCAGACGCTGGTGGTGTCCTCCATCGCCCAGCCGTAGGCCACCGAGGCGTAGTCCTGGACCACTGACACGTACCGCCGCCCCGAGGCCCGCGCCTGCTGCTCGGTGAGCCCCACCGAGGCCAGCTGCGGGTGGGTGAAGACCGCCGAGGGGACGAAGCGGTGGTCCGAGGCGCGGAGGTCGTCGGGGTGGGCGAGGTTGTGGGCCAGCACCCGCGTCTCGTGGTTGGCGACGTGCTTGAGCTGGTAGTCGCTGGAGACGTCGCCGAGGGCGAAGATCCCCGCCACCGACGTGCGCTGGTACTCGTCGACCTTGACCCGGCCGTCCGGGTGCAGCTCGACGCCGGCCTTGTCCAGGCCGAGCCGGTCGGTGTTGGGCACCCGCCCCGCCGCCACGAGGACGTCGTCGGCGTGCACCGACGAGCCGTCGGAGAGCTCGACGGTGATGTCACCGGTCGTCCCCGAGATTCCGGTCACGTCGACGCCGAGCCGCAGGTCCCACGCGTCGCGGACCAGGTCGGTGAGGCGGCGGCTGATCTCCTCGTCCTGCTCGCGCAACAGGCTGGAGCGTGACACCACGGTGACCTCGGTGCCAAAGGCGGTGAAGACGTGGGCGAACTCGGCGGCGATGTAGCCGGCGCCGACGATGACCAGGCGCCGCGGCAGCTCCGGGATGCGCATGATGGTGTTCGAGGTGTGGAACGGGACGTCGGCCTCGGCGATCGGCGGCGGGATGACCGGCCGCGATCCGGTGGCGATGACGATGCGGTCGCCGCTGATGGTCTCGCCGGTCGAGAGCCGGATCGTCTTCGGCGCGACGAACTCCGCGTGTGCCTCGTAGAGCGTGACGTTCTCGGTGCCGGTCGCGCGGTAGTCCCGGCCGCCGCGCGAGATGGGGTCGATGCGGCCGAAGACGCGGTCCCGGATCGCCGGCCAGTCCGCGTCCAGTGTCGCCTCGGCGAGGCCCAGCCGGCCGCTGTGCGCGGCCTTGT
Source organism: Jatrophihabitans sp. sgz311053 (assembly GCF_056135305.1). NCBI lineage: Bacteria > Bacillati > Actinomycetota > Actinomycetes > Jatrophihabitantales > Jatrophihabitantaceae > Jatrophihabitans > Jatrophihabitans sp. sgz311053. Next base: position 618,134 of record NZ_JBWAXP010000003.1, read on the forward strand.
CCGCGACATCGGCGGGGTAGACGTACATCTTCGTCGGGATGCAGCCGACGTTCAGGCACGTCCCGCCGAAGATCCCCTCCTCGACGAGGGCGATCTTCCAGGTGTCGAGCTCGGGCGTGATCAGCGAGTTCGCCGATCCCGAGCCGATGATGATGAGGTCGTACTGCGCATCTGCCGCGTCGCTGTTCGTCGCCACGCCTGTGACGCTACCCGGGTCACCAGCGTCGCACCGCTTCGGCCATGAGGTCGCCGAAGAGGTGGTCGAACTCGACGGAGTCCAGACCCCGGGCGGCAAACCAGGTGCAGACGTTGCGGCAGTCCCGTTCCAGGTAGGCCGCGCCCTGCGGGTTGATGACCAGGTCCACGATCTGCGGGACGTCGATGACGATCAGCCGACCGTCGTGGACCAGCAGGTTGTAGGGCGACAGGTCGCCGTGTGCGTACCCGGCGGCGGCCATCCGCATCATGGCGTCGACGCACTGGCTGTAGAGGTCGGCGAGTTCGGCGGTCGTCGGCCGGCACTGTGCCAACCGCGGCGCGGCGACCCCGTCGGGCGTTCCGACGAACTCCAGCAGCAGCTCGGTGCCGAGCAGCTGCACGGGGTACGGCACCGGGACGCCGTCGGCCCAGAGTTGAGCCAGCGCCGCGAACTCGGCATTGGCCCAGGTGCCGGCGGCGACCTCCCGGCCGTACCCGGTGCCGCGGGCGACGGCGCGCTGGTCACGGGACCGGCGCGTCCGGCGACCCTCCTGGTAGCCGGCGTCGCGATGGAACATCCGATGCTCGGTGGTGCGGTAGCGCTTGGCTGCGAGCAGGACGCCGTCCGTCTTCGGCAGCGCCCGCCGCAGCAGGTGGACGTCGGCCTCCTTGCCGGTCTTGAGGACGCCGAGGTCGGTGTCGAGGGCGTTGTTGTCGGTGACGACCCACTCCGGCCGGGGCTCGGGGCCGTGGTGGGCCTGCGGCCAGGTCGAGAACGGTGGCGTCTCGTAGTCGGGGTCGTCGGCGAGGTCGTGGTACAGGGTCGGGTCGTAGGGCACTGCGATCTCCGGGAGGGGCAGGACGCGCTGCCCGTGGCCGGGTCAGTGCGTGAGGACGGGGGCGGACCGAAGGGCCACCCGGGCTGTGGTCGTCACAGGGGGCACCTCCTCGCTGTCGTCCCGATCGGCGCCCGTGGCGCCGTGCCGATGAGGCCAGCCTCTCGCGCGGCGCAAGCGCATTCCCGTCCCACTAGCCTGAGCGGGTGCTACGAATGTCGACCCTGTTCCTGCGCACCCTGCGCGACGATCCCGCCGACGCCGAGGTGCCGAGCCACAAGCTGCTGGTCCGCGCCGGATATGTCCGCCGGGTGGCCCCCGGCATGTACTCCTGGCTGCCGCTCGGCATGCAGGTGCTGGCTCGTGTCGAGGCGATCATCCGCGAGGAGATGGCGGCCATCGGCTCGCAGGAGGTGCACTTCCCGGCCCTGATCCCGCGCGAGATCTTCGAGCAGAGCGGTCGCTGGAACGACTACGGCGACACGCTCTTCCGGCTGCAGGACCGCAAGGACGCCGACTACCTGCTCGCCCCCACCCACGAGGAGCTCTTCACGCTGCTCGTCAAGGGCGAGTACTCCTCCTACAAGGATTATCCGCTCTCGCTGTTCCAGATCCAGACCAAGTACCGCGACGAGGCCCGGCCGCGCGCCGGGATCCTGCGCGGCCGCGAGTTCGTCATGAAGGACAGCTACTCCTTCGACCTCACCGACGAGGGGCTCGAGGCGTCCTACCGGGCGCACCGCGACGCCTACGAGCGGATCTTCACCCGCATGGGGATGACCTACAAGATCGTCTTCGCGGTCTCCGGTGCCATGGGTGGGTCGGCCTCCGAAGAGTTCCTCGTCCCTGCACCTTCCGGCGAGGACACCTTCGTGCAGTGCACGAACTGCGACTACGCGGCCAACACCGAGGCGGTCGTCATCGCCGCGCCCGAGCCGGTCGATCCGCAGGACCACCCCGCCCAGCAGGTGCTCGACACCCCGGACACCCCCACCATCGACACCCTGGTCGCCAAGGTCACCGAGCTGGGCATCGAGGCGTCGGCGTCGAGCACGCTCAAGAACGTCGTGCTGCGGACCCTCGCCCCCGGAGCCGAGGAATGGGAGCTGCTCGTCGTCGGCGTCCCCGGTGACCGCGAGGTGGACCTCAAGCGCCTCGGCGGCCAGCTGGAGCCGACGCTCGTCGAGCAGGCCGGCCCCGAGGATCTGGCCAAGGCCCCCGGCCTGGTCAAGGGCTACATCGGACCGCAGGTGCTCGCCGACCTGGAGATCCGATACCTCGTCGACCCGCTGGTCGTCGAGGGCAGCGAGTGGATCACCGGCGCCAACGAGCCCGGCAAGCACGCCGCCCACGTCGTCCGCGGCCGTGACTTCACCCCCGACGGGGAGATCGGCGCCGTCGAGATCCGCGACGGCGACCGCTGCGCACGCTGCCAGTCGCCGCTGGAGATCGCCCGCGGCATCGAGATGGGGCACGTCTTCGCCCTCGGTCGCAAGTACGCCGAGACCTTCGGGTTGCAGGCGCTGGACCAGAACGGCAAGCCGGTGACGGTGACCATGGGCTCCTACGGCGTCGGCGTCACCCGTGCGGTCGCCGCGATCGCCGAGCAGACCTACGACGAGAAGGGCCTCTGCTGGCCGCGCTCGGTCGCGCCCGCGGACGTCCACGTGGTCGCGACCGGCAAGGACGACACCGTCTTCGCCGAGGCGCAGCGGATCGCCGGAGAGCTCGAGGCCGGTGGCGCCCGGGTGCTCTTCGACGACCGGCGGCAGACCTCACCGGGCGTGAAGTTCAAGGACGCCGAGCTGCTCGGCGTCCCCACCATCGTCATCGTCGGCAAGGGACTGGCCGACGGTGTCGTGGAACTGCGGGACCGCCGCACCGACAGCCGCGAGAACGTCGCGGTCGCCGAGGCGGTCGCGCGGATCCGGGAGGCGGTCGGATCATGACGGTCGCGCCCTACGGCAGCTGGCGCTCGCCCATCTCGGCGGACGCGCTCGCCTCGGTCGGCCACCCGGTCGGCGGCGGCGGTTACGTCGGCGACGACATCTGGTGGTCGGAGCTGCGTCCGGACCAGGGCGGCCGGTACGCGGTCCGGCGGGCGGCCGCCGGCGGTGGCGCCGAGGACGTCCTGCCGCCGCCGTGGAACGCGCGCAGCCGGGTCCACGAGTACGGCGGCGGCGCCTGGACCGCCGACGACCGTGGCCTGCTGGTCTTCGCCGAGTTCACCGACCAGCGGCTGTACCGCCTCGACGAACCGGGTGGCACCCCGGTGGCGATCACGCCCGAGCCGCCCGCACCCGGCGCCTGGCGCTATGGCGACCTGCAGCTGCGCGGCGAGGACATCTGGTGCGTGCGCGAGCGACACGCCGCCGACGGCTCACTGACTCGCGACATCGCGGTGGTGCCGTTGGCCGGCGGCGAGCCGCGCTCGATCGTGAGTGGCTCGCACTTCCTCGCCTACCCGCGCCCGAGTGCCGACGGCACCAGGCTGGCCTGGATCGCGTGGGAGCACCCGCAAATGCCGTGGGACGGCACCGAGTTGCGGGTGGCCGACCTCGTCGACGGCGTGGCCGGTCCGCCGCGCACCCTGCTCGGGAGCGTGACGGAGTCCGTGCTGCAGCCGGAGTGGCGCGACGGCGAGACCCTCTACGCGCTCACCGACCGCAGCGGATTCTGGAACCTCGTCACCGTCCCGGTCGTCGGCGGCGAGGCGAGCCCGGTGGCGCCGGTCGCGGCCGAGATCGGCGGTCCGCTCTGGAGCCTGGGTACGCGCTGGTACTCGCTCCGGCCGGACGGCAGCCTGCTCACGGTGCGGCGCTTCGGCACCGACACGCTCGCCCTGCTCGACCCCGCGAGCGGTGAGTACCGGGACCTGGATCTCGGCGCGCACGCGGCCATCGGGCTCTCCGGCGGCCGTGGCGACACCGTGCTGCTCACCACCGGCGGCGCGGGGGTGCCGTCCGGACTGCGGGAGCTGGACCTGCCCACCGGCCGGCTGCGCGACGTCCGGCTCGGCCTGGACGTCGAGGCGCTGCCGGCGCCGGGTTACCTGCCCGAGGCCGAACAGCACACCTTCACCGGCCGGTCAGGTCGCGAGGTCCATGCGGTGGTCTACCGCCCCCGCAACGCCGACTACGAGGCGCCCGCCGGTGAGCTGCCGCCCTTCGTCGCGCTGGTCCACGGTGGGCCGACCTCCAGCGTGACTCCGTCGCTGTCGCTGCAGGTCGCCTACTACACCAGCCGCGGCATCGGGGTGGTGGACGTCAACTACGGTGGCTCGACCGGATACGGCCGCGAATACCGCGACCGGCTGCTCGGCCAGTGGGGCGTGGTCGACGTCGAGGACACCGTCGCCGCCGTCGAAGGCCTCGCCGCCGCCGGCATCGCCGATCCGGCCCGGCTCGCGATCGAGGGTGGTTCGGCCGGCGGCTGGACCGTGCTCAGCGCGCTCACAGCCAGCGACGTCTTCGCCTGCGGCATCTCCTACTACGGCGTCGCCGAGCTGCTGCAGTTCGCGCAGGAGACCCACGACTTCGAGTCGCGCTACCTCGACGGCCTGATCGGACCGCTCCCCGAGGCGCGGGAGCTCTACGAGCAGCGCGCGCCGCTGAACAACGTCGACGGCCTCTCCTGCCCCGTGCTGCTGCTACAGGGCTTGGACGACCCGATCGTCCCGCCGTCGCAGGCCGAGCGGTTCCGCGACGCGCTCGTCGCCAAGGGCCTGCCGTACGCCTACCGCGCCTACGCGGGGGAGTCGCACGGCTTCCGGCGCCACGAGACGATCGTCGACAGCCTGCAGGCCGCGCTCTCCTTCCTCGGCCAGGTCATGGGCTTCGTTCCGCCGGGCGTCCCGGAGCTCGCCCTGGAGCGGCCGTGACCGCACGACCGCTGACCGAGATCATGGATCCCGGCTGGGCCCAGGCGCTGGCGCCGGTCGCCGACCGCATCACCGCGATGGGCGACTTCCTGCGGGCCGAGATCGCGGCCGGACGGACCTACCTGCCGGCGGGCGAGCACGTGCTGCGGGCCTTCACCCGGCCCTTCGTCGACGTCCGGGTGCTCATCGTCGGGCAGGATCCCTACCCGACACCGGGGCACGCGATCGGGCTGTCGTTCGCCGTCGACCGGGACGTCCGCCCGCTGCCGCCGTCGCTGCGCAACATCTACAAGGAGCTGCAGGTCGATCTCGGCATCGAGCCGGCCAGTCACGGTGACCTCTCGGCGTGGGCCGACCACGGGGTGCTGCTGCTCAACCGGTCGCTCACCGTCGCGCCGGGCAAGCCGGCCTCGCACCGCGGCAAGGGATGGGAGGCCATCACCGAGCAGGCCATCCGATCCCTGGCCGCCCGCGGCGGTCCGCTCGTGGCGATCCTTTGGGGACGCGATGCCCGCAACCTGGCCCCGCTGCTCGGGGACGTTCCCCTCGTCGAATCCGCCCACCCGTCGCCGCTCTCGGCGTCGAACGGCTTCTTCGGATCGCGCCCCTTCAGCCGCGCCAACGCCGCCCTCGTCGCGCAGGGTGCCGACCCTGTCGACTGGACGCTCGACCGGTAACGAGTGGTATCACGGCGGTATCATCGATCCATGGCCATGACATTGCGATTGACCGAGGAACAGGACGCGACCCTCCAAGCATTGGCGGATGCGCAACACATCAGCAAGCAAGAGGCTGCCGTCCGCGCCATCGAGAGCGCGGCACGCCGGCAGGCGGAGACACGCGAGGCCGTGCTCGGGCGGATCGTTGCCGAAGATGCCGCGCTGCTCGACCTGCTGGCCAAGTGACGGTCTACCTCGACCTGGAAGACCTCATGGCGGTGGCCAAGGCCGCCGTGGCCCCGGCAGATGTCCTGGTTCGGGACGTGGGCTTGCTCGAGTCAGCGCTCGCGCGTCCGCGGGCCAGCGCATTCGGTGAGGACGCTTATGCCGACACCTGGACCAAGGCGGCCGCCTTGCTCGAGTCACTGGCCCGCAACCACGCCCTGATCGACGGGAACAAGCGCCTTGCCTGGGTGGCCATGCGGTACTTCCTCATTCTCAACGACGAGGACGTCGCCGCCTCCTCTCCGGAGGACGGCGACGTCTTCGTCCGCAGCGTCGCGCAGGGGCACATGACGCTGGAGGCCGTTGCCGCCCAGCTGCGTCGGTGGAGTCGCGGCTAGGGCGTGTCTGACAAGCCCGTGCTCTGCTGCGCGACGCCCGGGCAAGCACGCTGCCGCGTTGTCGTCGTCGGCCGTAGCAGGCTACGACCGTCCTCCTCCGCCTTGCATCGCGCGCACCCGACCGCCGCTCGCGACGAGCGGGAATTGTCAGACACGCCCTAGTTGTGATGCCCGGGGACGTTGTCACCGGTGAGTTGATATCGGCCTGTCGTTGAGACAGGCGAAGGCCTCCGGTTGTGAAGTGGAGCTGTCTAGGAACCGCTTCACTGACCGGAGGCCTTC
>NZ_JBWAXP010000004.1:0-103840 GCF_056135305.1 Jatrophihabitans sp. sgz311053
CTCGACTACCGCACCCCGATCCAGCACGAACTACTGTCCCAACAGACCACCGTCGCCGCAGTCAGTTAGCCAGATCGACTGGAACAGAACTGGTGGGCCAGGTCAAGATGTCACAGATCGGTGCAGCAGACCCCCCAGAGCACCACCTCTACAGCGTCTCGTTGAGGCAGCCGCCGCCGGCGCGCTGCACCGCGCTGCGGTCGAGATCGTGGCGTGGGTGCCGCAGGTCCGTCACCAACGTCCGTGGTCGGATCAGCTAGCGCAGACGCTTCTACAACCCATTAGGCAGCGTGGTCGCGAACAACGTCTGCAGTCTCTTGAGACGCCCTTCGGTGATCTTGCCGCCGCGGTGCTTGGCCAACGCAACCTCGGCCTCAGAAGCCAGCTCGACCGCAGCCGGGTCCCCGTCGACGGCTGCAAGAGCCGCAGCCGTGAGCAGCTTCAAACCAAGGCCGGACGGGATAACGAACCCGCGAGGTTCGGACCGCTCGTGGTTGTCGAGAAGGAACTCGCGAAGCTTCCGCCTCGTGGCTAACTCCCGGACCCATGCCTCGAATCGGAGGGCATCAGAGGCCAGCGCTGCGCCGATCGTGTCGATTTCCTCCGGCTTCACCCGGTCCTCAAGCTTAAATCCAGGGCACGCCGGCGGGTGGTGAATACCGCCCGGTCCACCGGTCATGGCGGACGCGGCAACTGTGCGCGGATCAATTTTCTCCTCCCACAGAACGGGAACGATCTCTGCCGACACGACACCCCACTGGACGTTGCGACTACCCCACCTGGGCATGAGGGCGATGACGTGGAGCAGCTCACCGGTATCCCGGAGCCACGAGACGCCGGGGCCCGGCTCGAATCCCAGCGGGCTGAGCGGATCCCCGAGACCACGGGCCGCGATGCGTTTCAGCGCCGTGGCCCGCGAGAGTGCGTTGGCCGGTGTCAAGGGGTGACCACCTGATACAACGTCATGTCCCCGTTCGCGTCGTAGGTGTAGAGGTAACCCTGGCCGCGGCCGAAGGCTTGAATGTATCGCCTCAGCTGCCGCACTCCTTGGCTGATGCCGGATGACGCGGACCCCGGTGGCTCGTTGACGGCTCCTCTTGGCGATGGCTTGAGAGAGGATGGTCGCTCTGGTCGCCCTTGGAGGGTGGATGAGCGAGAAGCGGAAGTACCGGACGTTCACGCCGGAACAGAAGACCGAGATCGTGCTGGCCGGGCTGCGCGGCGACCGGTCGATGCGTGACGTGTGCCGTGAGTACGAGATCAACGAGGCGTTGTTCTACCAGTGGCGCGACTGGCTGCTCGAGGGCGGCAAGGCCGCTCTGGCGACGTCGCGGGACAAGAAGCCGCCCGAGGCGGCCGAGTTGGCCGAGGCGAAGAAGAAGATCGCCAGCCTGGAACGGGCGCTGGGGCGCAAAACGTATGAGTTGGAGATCGCGGGGGAACTCTCGCGGGACTGGACGTGAGCACCGGGTGTCCAGGTGCCAGTTCAGGGCCCGCGCCGTGATCGCCACCGGGCGCAAACCTGCGGTCGTCGCTCGTGTCGCCGGCGTCTCCCGGCAGGCGGTCTATCGGCCGATCAGCCGCCGCCGGCCCCGGCGACGGCCGTCGCAGCCGGCCCGGTGACGAGTCGATCGTCGAGGTCGCGAAAGCGAACCCGACCGACGGCACCCGCATGGTCGCAGCCCTCGCCTCCCGCGAGCTGGGCGAGCCGGTGAACCGCAAGCGGGTGCAGCGGGTGATGCGCGAGCACGCCTGCTGCAGCGCAGCCGCAACCCCGACCGTCGCCGTCGGCCGGGGTTTTTCCGGGTCACCCGCCCCGACGAGCTCTGGCATCCGGACATGACCAGATACATGACCAAGGTCCGGACCGCCGCTCAGGGCTGGGTCTATCTCCACGTCGCGGTCGACTGCTGCACCCGCGAGGTCGCCTGCTGGCGCGTGGATCTGCGCACCCGCGCCGAGGAGGCGATCGCCTGCGTCGAGGCCGGGCTACTCGCCCGCGCCGTTTCACCCGGCCCGCTCACCCTCGGCTCGGACAACGGCAGCCAGTTCACCGCCCGCGAGTTCCGCAAACACCTCTCGGCACGCGGCGTCTCCCACCGTCGCGGCGGCTACCGCGACCCGGAATCCGACCCGGAATCCCAGGCGTTCATCGAGTCCTGGTTCGGGCAGTTCACGAAGCGCTGCGCCTGGCGCGCAGAGTGGGAGACGATCGAGCAGGCGCGGGCCGAGATCGGCGACTACATCCACCGCTATCACCACCGACCCCCCTCCGGGGTCGGCTACCGCACCCCCACCGAAGTCGCCGCCACCTGGCGACCTAACCCCGAACCCGAGAACCTACAAACCCTGGCGACCTGAACCGACAACGACGACGGGGTCCAGGTCATGGAGAACGAGATCCTCAAGCGCGCCTCGGCCTACTTCGCGCGGGAGAACGCGCTCCCAAAGTCGGGTTCCGGCTGATCTCTGAGCTGGCCGCTGACGGCTTCGATAGCAGCCTTGCTTTGGGCGCCCGGGTCGGGTGGGCGTCGACGCGAGGACCGAAATCGGGGGTCGGCGATCCGTATGGTCCACTGACCCCCGACTCGTTGTGGTCGAGCACGGGACCCAACGGCCCGGCTCCCGTGGGTTAGCTTGGCCACTCGGCGAGAAGCCAATGATCGAAGTCTCCGAGCCGAAGTTCTCTCCGAACTTCCAGGATTTTCAACTTCCTCCGCACGTCCGGCCACGAAAAGGCATCAAATTCGTACTCGCCAATCATCTCAAAATGACAGGTGAAAGCTGCACGGGAGCTGGCGGTGAGATCAGCCTCTCTGACACCTGGCGATAAAAGGATGTCCATTTTGTGAACCCGAAGCAGCTGCGCCTCGTCTCCGGCTTCGCCGGCGCCAGTTGGGCATGGATGGACTAATCCCGCAACCTCGTAGAACACGGGATACTGATCGGACTCCGCTGGATCCCGACGCTTGAGCCTGTCGTGCTCACCAGCGTTGGTCATCGTCCCTGACTTGCGCACAGCTCGGATCCCGAAGTCAAGTTCGAACGGCGCTTGGCGTATCAAGAGGGACTGATCATCTGCGATCATCCACGCTGAAACTCTTACCCAAACGCGAACTGGCGCATCCTCAATCATCGATCGTTCCTCTAACCGGCCGTTGAATCAGAACGCATTGTTGACCCAACCTGGGCATTTCACTGAGCCCACACAGTAGGCCGTGACCACGCCGTAGCTTCCCTTGCCGACCCGCCGAGTATCGACAACTGCTCGGACTACGCGTTGCTCAACGAGCTTGCATTTTGCCCACCATAAAATGCCAGAGCAAGAATATCGCTTTGCGTAACCGAGGTATTCGTAAGTAGTGCCGCCTTCATAGAAAGCGCTCGCGACGCGCATGAAGCGTTTCAAGGCGGCCATTGTAAAATTGTGCTTAGACTCGATCTTCTTGACAATCTTCTTTCGCACCCGATACTTGTTTCCGTACATATCGGTAACAAACGTGCCCCCCGGCTTTTTGCACTTCACCCACGGCAGGCCCGGAAAACCGCATCGGCCATCCAGGTCGTACATGTTTACGGGATCGGTGGGGTAAGTGTAGGTGTTCGCGTTTCCGCCGTACACGGGGTCAGTGGTGAGGAACCGGCCGGTGTCGGGGCTATAGAGACGAATTCCCATGAGGACGAGGCCGCCGGGGGTGTCGCTGGCGCGTTCCTTCGCGCCGAGCCAGCCGTAGCGGGGCGTGTCGTCACTGTCACTGCCGTATTCGTCGGAGCGGCTGATCTGCAGTGGTTCGGCTTCGTTAGCGGGGAGAGTGGCGGCGACGTCGCCGTGGATGCTCGTGATTTGTCGGGTGACGACGTCGGTCGCGGTGCCGGCCTTAGTAATGGTGGCTGTCGCGGCGAGGTCGCCGCCGGGCCCGCTGATACTGCGGGTGATGGTGCCGTCGCCTTCGTCGGTCCACGTGGGCGCGTCGTTTCCGGAGCTGTAACGCAGTGTCTTGGTGACGGTGTCGGTGGTGTTGGTGTCGGGGTTGACGGCCGTCATGGTCCGGCTGGCGACCCGGTCGCTCGTGGGGTCGAGCGTGTAGGTGGTGGACTGGACGGGATTCTGTCCGGCACCGTTGTTGGCGTCGGCGTCGGTCGCGTTGGCGAACAGCGTTTGGGTGGCGACGAGGTCGTTGACGTGGAACCCGAGTCGCATCACCCGCCCGTCGCTGTCGGGCATGCGGGTCGTGCGACCGAATGCGTCGTAGACGTATCCGGCGTTGGTGAGCCGGTCGCCGGTGTCGTAGCTGGCATCGACCGACGGGGTCGCTGGGGTGGGGCAGACGACGGCGTCGCCGTTGCCGTCCACTCCGGCGTCGGTAGTCGCGATGTTTCGGCCGGTGCGGTTGGAGTTCTGGTCGAAGCGGTAGGCCCGGACGGTGCACTGATCGGCGTCGAGCTCGACGGTGTTGGCGAGCCGGCCCGTGTTGTCGTAGGTGTAGGTGCGGTGCCCGCCCGGCATCTGGGTGTGGTCGACCTGCTGGCCATGGATGTTCTGCACGACAGATTCCGAGAGCACCGGCTCTGCCAAGCCGGTCATGGTCCAGACGCGTTCGACCTCGGCGCCGGTGGTGTCGTACCGCGAGGCGACCTGCAGCCCACCGGCATCCGATGCGGTGTGGGTTTGCTTGGCCACGTTGCCGGCCGCGTCGTAACCGACGGTGACCGCGCCGGCCTGGGTCTCATCAACGGAGGTGACACGGCCGGTGTTGTCGTCGTAGGTGGTCGTGCGGGTGAAGCTGCGGTCGAGTCCGCCGGCTGCCGTGTCGGTCTCGCTGGCCTGCAGCGGGCGGCCGAGGGCGTCGTAGGTGGTGGTGCCGCGCAGGCCGGTGGCGTCGGTGTAGCTGATGGGCCGGCCGAGGCTGTCGGTGATGGTGGTGATGGTTTTGCCATCGGCGGTGAGGGTGCGCATTTCGCCGGTGTCGGCGGCGTAGGTCAGTGTCCGGGTGGCGATCGGTCCGCCGAGGTTGTCGCCGGCGATGCTGGTGGTCGTGGGACGGTCAGCGGCGTCGTAGGTGGTGGTGCTGGTGCGGGTGACGCCGTTGGCGGTTTCGGCCGTGCTGGCGGCTGCGCCGGCGCGGTTGTAGCTAGTGGTGGTGGTGGGCAGGTCGGTGTTGCCGGTCGAGCCGCTGATGGCTGCGGCGTAGCTGGTGCGGCAGACGAGGTCTCCCCATTCGGGCCGGTCGGCGCATGGGCCGTTGGCTTCGCCCCAGTAGGTGGTGACTCGAGTGCCTGCGGTGCTGCCGTCGTTGTCGGCGGGCTGCTGCTGCTTGATGGTGCGGCCCTTGGCGTCGTACCGGGTCCGGACGGTGATCTCGTCACCGCTGGCTGGGGACGGGTCGCTGGTGACGTCGAGCGGCAGGCCCAGGCTCCAGTCGTAGCTGGTGGTGGTGGTGCGAGCGTTATCCAGTGTCGCGGTGGCGGGGTCGCTATCGATACCGAGGCCACCGGTGGTGTCGCTGGTGACCCTGTCGCTGGTGGTGGCGGTGTCGGGTCGTCCGGCGTCGTAGGTGAGCCGCTGGGTGGGGCGCTGCTGTTCCTGCGCGCCGGAGGCGGTGACGACGGTGCGGACCGGGCTTTGCACGGTCTTGGCGCGGGCGGCGCCGCTGGCGCCGGTTTCGTAGATGGTGACGGTAGCCAGGTTGGTGGCGCGGGCGTCGGTGGTCAGCCCGTCGAGGCCGAGTTCGGCCAGCGTTGCGTCGGCGTCGACGCCTTGGCCGAGGGCGAGGGCGCGGTTTCCGCCGTCGAGTTCGAACACGGTGTTGCCGTTGCGGTCGTAGACGGTGGCGTCCATCAGGCCGTCGCGGTTGCGGGTGTTGACCTCGCGACCGTTGACGTCCATGTAGGTGACGCTGGCTCGGCTCCATGATCGGGCGGTGGTGTCGTCGCCCGCCCAGTGATCGTTGGTGGGCTGGGCGGCGGCGTCGATGTCGAAGACGGCGGTTCCGTCGACCGGGGCGACGTTCTGACCCCACTGGCCGGTGGTGGCCAGGTTGAGGTCGGCCGGGCCGCCGGCGGCCGTAGTCAGGGGCACGCCGTAGACCACGGCGGTGCGTGCGGTGCCGTTGACCGTGCTGGCGGTTCCGGCAGCAAGGATGGGTCGCTCGACTGTCGTGAGACGGCCCTTCGAGGTCGGCAGGTCGCGGTCCCAGGCTGGTCCTGCGGTAGCGCTGGTGGCGTAGCTAAAGGTCCAGGGCTGCCGGCCGGGCGGGGTGAGCCCAGTGAGAAGCCCGTTGCTGTCGTACCTGTAGCTGGTGGTCAACGCTCGACCGCCCGGCGCCTGGCCGGGGCGGGGGTCGGTGACGCTGGTGAGCTGGCCGGTGCTGTCGTAACCGTAGGTGGCTTCGGTGCGGCTGGTCATCGCTCCGGCGCCGTTGGCGGTCGCCGGGTCCCAGGCGTAGGACTTGACGGCGGTGACGCGCTGACCGGCGTACCCGCCGGTTTGAGCGTCTGCCGGGCTGGACCACACCAGCTCCAGGATGCGGCAGCCTCGGCGGTCCGCAGCGAGCAGGTTGCTCGTTGGGTCGGCACAGGCCCGCAGCGCGGTACCGCTCAGCGCTGCGTTGGGTGCTGCGATGCGGGCCAGGCGCAGTTTGCCGGCAGTGTCGACGGTGTAGCCGTATCGGGCCGTGCCGCCGCTGGCGGCCGAGCTGGCCGAGCTGGCCGGCCACACGTCAGCGGCCGCACCAGTGACACCCGTCGGCTTGGCGAAGGTAGTCGAATTTCCGTCGGTGTCGGTGAGAGTGAACGATCCGGCGAGCGACCCCGTGAGCTCAAGTTCCTCAGAGCCGGGCTCCGGAGTCCAGCCGCCGCCGTTGGCAGCGGTGAAGGCCACGACCGAGCCGTCTGCGTTCTGGAGTTCGACCGACACCGTCGACGTCTTGCGCACGAACTTCCAGCTGGTGTCGAGGTACTCGTCGCCGCTGGAGAGGTTCCACTGCGGCCCGAACGCGCCGCCCTGACCATTGTCCTGCCCCGCGGTCAGCGAGCGGGAGCCGTAGCTCCGGCCGATGCTCGCGCCGAACAGTGTCGCGTCGTTCGCGGACACGCTGTACTCACCGGTCAGCAGGTTTACCTCACCGGGACCAGCCTGCGCGGTACCGGCCTGACCCGCGTTGATGTCGACAACAACTGTGTTCGGGTCGGTGGTCGAGCTGTTGCCGGCGAACGTTGCGCGGACGTCGATGACCCCTCCCCCGCTGAGAGTCTTGGCCGCGTCCCAGTAGGAGACTGCGGTGGTGGGGGCAGCGGTGGATGGCCATGCGGTCAGGGTGGTGCCGGCGGCGTTGGTGACGTCGGTCAGCGGCACCGTTCTCCAGGAGTCGGTGGCGCCGCGGCGGTACTGGTAGGAGTGCGCGCCCAACGCGCTGACCTGGCCGGGGTCGATCTGTAGCTGCAGCGGGATGCGTCGAGCCGTGACGTGGTTCTCGACCGGCTGCGCCAGGGCGATGCCGGAGCCGAAGTAGAAGACGTAGGCCTTGCCGGGCGACGCATTGCCGGCCTTATCCAGTGCACGGACATAGAGCGTGTGCTTGCCGGTCGCGGGCGTGGCCAGCGCGATACTGACAGCCTGGTTCGCCGAGGCGGTGACAGTGCTGGCGTAGGTGGCAGTGTCCAACGAGTACTGCATCTTGGCGGTGTCAGCCGCCGAGCTGGTGGCGCTGAACGCGACCTTGCCGTTGCCGTCGACGGTGGCTGACCACTGATTCTCGGGCGATGTCGACGAGGCCACAGTCGGTGTGGCCGGGGCCGTGTTGTCGACAACGAAGTTGTCATAACCGCCGTAGGTCTTCGAGACCAGTGTCCCGTCAGAGGCCCACGCACGTACGAGGTAGCGGGACCCGTTGGCGAGCTTCCCTGCGGGAATCGCGTACTGCGAGGTGCCGCCCGAGGTAACCGTCGAGCCGGAGGCCTTGTCGATGATCGGGCTGCCCGTGCCGTTGAGGTAGACGCTGAACAGGCCTTTGACGGATCCGCCGTCGGGGTCGGAGACGACGGCCTTGACCGTCGGGGTCGCCGAGGTCGCCCAACCGGCCGTGCTCGTCGCCGACGCAGTCCCCGGTGTGTGGGTCGTCGTTCCTGCTGTGTTCGGGTATCGGTTGTAGGTGACCGACAGCTTCGGCACGTTGCTCGACGCGTTGGCGGAGTTGAACTTCTTCCATCCGCTCACGTCTGACTCCGAGGCTGACAGCCGGATTCCCTGCGCGGTGGCGGTGCTGGCCGCCCATGCCTGCGCCAGGGAGGTGACGTTAATGTTCTGCCATCCGGCGGCGCAGCCGGAGTAACCCTTCGCGAAGGACGGGGAGTACCGCAGCGTGCCGGCCGATGGCTGATTGGCCCACGTCGTGTTGACGTCCGTAGTTGCCGAGGAGTGAATGTTCATCGGCTTGGCCGTGCAGGACCAGGAGTGGAAGTTCCACAACGACAGCGTCGCGGAGGTAACGCTCGCCCCGCGGAAGGCAGACGTGGACCACTTCATGAAAGAACGGGCCTTGGTGGACCCGTTGAAAGTGCCGACCCGCAGCTCACTCGAGCCGGCCTGTGGGCTGGTGGTGTCCGACTGCACGTAGGTGTCGTGTGCTGCCGCCATTGTGGTCGTGGGGTCGATCGTGATCGGGAACTGCCGCGCCGGATCCTGCAGCCACGCCGCATCGACCGCGACCACGAGATCTCCTCGGCTCCGGCTGCTTCCCCGGGCCTCGAAGGTCATCTTGGGTTCGATGACGTTCGCCGGAACATCGGCGTTGGGCACCAAGGCTGCGTCCCACGCGCGAGGCGCCGGCACGGTCTGCGCTACGACACCCTTGGCGTCGAGGAAATCGATACCTCCATCGGCGCGCTCACGGGGCGACAAGCCCCGAAGCTGCACCGGGATCCGTAGGTGGTACACCCCTTCAACAGCCTGCTCGGCCACAGTGTCAGCTGCTGCACGGTCTTTCAGAATCACGAACTGCTCGACGCTGGTACGAGTGACTTCCTGCACCAGGTCAACACCCGGCTCAACCCCCCGGTAGGTGGCGCGATTGCCCTCCAACACCGGCGTCGGCAGCTTCTTGAGCCATCGGTAACCGATCTGCCGACCCTTGCCACCGTCGATCTGCGTCAGCACCCCGTTCGCGGCCGCCTTGCCGGCCAACTTGATCTTGTGCGAGTGCTGCTCAGGCACCACCGCACCGTCAGCGGACGCCGTCAGCGTCAAGTCCACATCCGACCAGCCGTGCTCATTCTTGCTGTCTCGCACCCGCACCGGGGCCAGGTAGTTCTCGGTCGTGAACGAGCCGTCCGGGTTGGCGTAGGTGGTCTCCTCTTCCCCTCGCGCAGACAACACCTCGACTCGCACCCCCCGCACCCGCGCCGTCAACTGTGCCGACGCCACGTCCGCGGCAACCAGTGGTTCGGTCTTCCCGGCGGCTGGTGCCGACAGTGGCCGCCGCGCCGACGCCGACGCCGACGCATTCGGCGTCACGACCTCGAGATCGACTGCCGCCAACGCACCGCACAGAGCGAACGCCACGAGACGGCCGCGCCGCGAACGAGCATCGCCAGCGGTCGTGCGGAACAGAACGCGCGTCAGTGCACGAGCTTGCATACGAAAACACCCTCCCGAGGCGAACTCGATCTTGGAAAGCCAAGATCAATCGGAGGGACTCTAAGCGCTGCTTCAGCATTCACCGGACCGGCTGAGAGCACTCTTACGTGAGGCTTAGGATGATCACACCAATACGGACACCTCGGATGTCCTCGGTCCCCCGCGTTGGGGTCCTACGTCCCGCCTCAGCCGCGTCAGACGTGCCCGCCAACACTTGAACTCGACGAGGCCGAGCCGACCGAAGCGGACCTTAAGTCGGACGAGCAGCTACGTCTCGTGCCGGGCCGTGGAAGCTCGACTGCGCCGGTCAAGGTCACCGCGCTGCGGGCAGCGCGCCGATCGGCACGGCTGACCCATCGGGACGCAAGTCCAACGCATGGGCACCCGGGGGGACTCCCTTCCTTCATTCGGAGCCTCTAGACAGCTACCGCTCACTTGCCGATCGAGATCTGCAACCCCCGGCCGAATGAACCCTCCGATGTGGCAACGAATTGGCAACACGAGGTTCGGCCTCACCCAGCTGAAACCATCACCTACCAACGGATGAGGCCCCGCATTCATTGGGGTTCTGGCGCCTCAAACAAGATCAATCTCGTCCTCTCGCCCTGCGGAGGCGGGCGGCCCGAGTGAGGCGAGCGCACGGCGAGCTTGCTCGACGGTGCCGAGCCGATCGAGTGGCCACGGGCGCGCGGCGCCCGTCGCGCGTCCGGGCAACTCAACCGCGGGCCCCACCGAAGGGGACGGCAACGACGTCGCGTGCGTCAGTGCAGCCGTTCGAGCGGATTGTGCTCGAGCTTGTCAGCCACACCGTTGTCGACGAGCCGGCGTGCCGCAGTCGTGGGTTTGCGTTCGGCTTGATCCGCTACGCACGACGCGAACTCCTGAGCCAGGTCACCGCGCGGGTGCGCCGCGAGCACCTCACGCAAGAACTCCTCCGGGAGGTCGTCGTATCGGGCTCCGGAGATGTCCAGGCCGGTGGCGGTCTCCAGCAGATGCCCCTCGACATCCAGTCGGGGGTCGACGCTCGTCCAGTTGTGACGAACGATCACGTCGAGCACCCGCTGGCGGCGCGCGGCGGTCCAGCCGGCTCCCGCGGTCAAGGCAACGCCGACGTGTCCGCCGGCATGTTCATAGGAGATCGTATGGTTGTCGTATTCGGGCGTCGTACCGATGTCGTGCAGGATCGCGGCAACGTAGAGCAGCTCGTGGTCGATGTCGCGGAGGTCCTCGACGACGCCAAACGCCTCGGCCCACAGCCATGAGCGGATCGAGTGTGCCGTCATCGCCGGGGACTGGTATTGCGCCGCCAGCGCGAGGGCACCACGAGCGGCGTCGGTCTGCGGCTCGGAAAAGTCAGCGATGCGCACGCCCGATGCTCGCACGGGCGGCAAAGCGAGGATCGCTGCGGCCCGTGCTCGCCGCGGATCGCTGCGACGCGCACTCACTGCCACCACCACCCACGTTCGGGACCAGCCGTGACGGCACCGTGCGCGCAATGACCGTCGAGGTCACGACACCCCGGGCGCCATATCCTGCAGGCATGGACGCTGGCAACTGGGAGGAGCGCGTCGCGGCCCTCTGGGCCGACGACGAGATCGACGCCCGGGCACGCATCGACCGCATGCGGGACCTCGCCGGCAGCGCACCGCATCCCGCCCTCGGCGCCTTCGAGCTCGGCGGTGCCTGCGACTCCGGCGGCCGCGAGGCCGAGGCCGACCGCCACTATGCGGCGGCGACCGCCGTGGGCCTCGCCACCGTGGACCCCGCCCGAGCCGCGCAGCTGGTGGTGCAACACGCCTCGACGCTGCGCAACCTCGGCAGGGTCGACGAGGCCGTTGCCATGCTGCGCGACGCGCCGAGGCACCCGACCACAGGCGCGGCCCCGGCGATCTTCCTCGCCCTTGCGCTGCACAGTGCCGGCCGCCACGACGAGGCACTCCGCGTCGTGATCGAGGAACTCGAGCCGACGCTGCCCCGTTACCGCCGCTCGGTCCGGGCCTACGCCGAGGCCCTCACCGAGGACGACGGCGCGTAGCCGTCACACCCTCGCCGTGGAGCGTGTCTGCTCGTCCCATTCGACGAACTCGATGACGGGTCCGCCCGGGAAGGCCAGCGTGACGTTGCGTCCGGTCGCCTGCTGCGCCGGCTCGCGGACGATCACCGCACCACCGCCTCGGGCTCCGTCCATCGCCTGCTCGAGGTCGTCCACGACGACGGTGAGGTCCGTCGACCGGAAGGTCTCGAGCACCTCGTCCGCGGCAGCCAGGACCAGGACGTCGCCGACCACAGCGAGCTCGATGCCCGACGCGTGGCCGAAACGCAGCCGCACCGGTGACACGCCGCAGGCGGCGAGCGCGGCCAGCGCCTGATCCAGGTCGCGGACGTACAACCGGGCGAAGGTGGCGAGCACGGCCATGGGGCGACGATAAGCGCTCGCCTACCGGCCCAGGTACAACCGGTCGACCAGCGCGGCGTCCGGCACCGGTGCGGGCAGCGTGTCGGCGGCGACGAGGCCGGCGAGCAGCAAGGCGAGGCCGCGCCGCCAGAGGTCCGGGTCACGCTCCCCGGCGGCGTCGATCAGCGCGGTGACCATGAACTCGACGAGCACGAGATCGCCGGGCAGGAGATCGGGCCCGACCCGTCCGGCTGACCGGGCGCGCGACACCAGGTCGGCGACCAGCGGCGTGACGCGGGCGCTGGCCTCCCGCACCAGCTCGGGGTCGCCGCCGCCGCGCAGCACCTCGGCCAGTCCGCGGTGCGTCGCCTGCCGCTCGGTCAACGAGGTCAGGAAGCCGGCGATGCCGGCGACGGGGTCGGGATCGGCTGCGGCCTGCTGCGCCGCGGTGACGACGTCGTCGAGATGTCCCCGGAAGAGGGCGGCGACGAGATCGCGGCGCGCCGGGAAGTGGCGATAGACGGTCCCGACGCCGACCTCCGCGGCATCGGCGATGTCGTCGTAGCTGACGCCGAGACCGCGCGTCGCCATCAGCGTGGCCGCCGCGGCCACGACCCGCTCGCGATTGCGCAGCGCGTCCCGGCGCAATGGGCGTGCCTCCGACATGCGGCCGATCCTAACCGGAGCGGAGCGTTTCCTCCGAACGGAGAGTACGCTCCGTTTCGTGCCTCCGATTTCGCCAGACCTCGCCGAGACCGTCACGCCGTGGCAGCCGGACATCCCGCCCCGCGAGCTCGCCATGCTGCGCGAGCGACTGCTCGACACCCGGTGGCCACAACCGCGGCCGGTCTCAGACGGCTCCGGCGACGGCAGCGGAAGCGACGACGGACCGCCGGTGGATCAGCTGCGGCGGCTGGTGGCACGGTGGGCCGGCGGCTACGACTGGGACGCCTGCGCCGCGGAGCTCCACCGTCTCGGCGCCTCGGTCACCACGATCGACGGCGTTGACATCTGGTTCCTGCACGTGCGTTCGCCGCACCCCGACGCATTGCCGCTGCTGCTCTGTCACGGCTGGCCCGGCAGCGTCCTGGAGTTCCGGCACATGGTCGACGACCTCGTCGACCCCACCCGTCAGGGGATGGACCCCGGGCAGGCCTTCGAGCTCGTCATCCCCGCCATGCCCGGCTTCGGCTTCTCGGGCGCGCCGGAGGTGTCCGGCTGGGGCCCGCAGCGCATTGCCCGCGCCTGGGTGGAGCTGATGCGGCGGCTGGGACATCGCCAGTGGGGCATGCACGGCGGTGACTGGGGCAGCGCCGTCGTCGAGGCCATCAGCCGACTGCACCCGCCCGGCTGCATCGGCATGCACGTCAACCTGCCGCTGGTCTTCCCCGACGACCGCGAGGCGGCGGACGCCGACGACGAGGAGCGCCGGATGATCGCCGACGCCGCCGCCTACCAGCAGCACGGCTCCGGGTATGCCGCGGTGATGGCATCGCGCCCGGCCGCCGTCGGCTACGGCCTCGACGACTCCCCCGTCGGCCTGGCCGCCTGGATCTACGACCTCTTCCTGCGGGTCGGCGACCACGACGGGGACCCCACCGATGTCGTCGCGCTCGACGACATCCTCGATGACGTGATGCTGTACTGGCTGCCCCGCGCCGCCACCTCCTCGGCCCGCCTCTACCGCGAAGCCGGCCGCGAGCAGCCACGCTTTCCCAGCCGACAGGACCCCAACCCGATGCCGGCGGGGTTCAGCATCTTCCCGCGGGAGGCGGTCCGTGCCTCCCGGCGGTGGGTCGAGGCCCGCTATCCCCGGACCGTCTTCTACCGCCAGGCGGAACGCGGCGGCCACTTCGCCGCCCTGGAGCAGCCCGCGCAGCTCACCGCCGACATCCGCGCCACCTTCGACGCCCTCCGCCGACAGCCCCCCACCGAGACCCGAGACCACCAGTGAGCACGCCACCCGAGAGCACCCTTCCGTTGCCGGCCGCCCTCCTTGGCATCCTGCGGCGCCGGAGTGCGTGCTTCATCGCGACCCGCATGCCGGACGGGTCGCCGCAGCTCACGCAGACCTGGGTCGATACCGACGGGACCCACGTCCTCGTCAACACCGTGCAGGGGCACCAGAAGCTCCGCAATGTCACCCGCGATCCCCGGGTGGCACTGAACATCACCGACCCCGAGGACACCTTCCGGTACTTCGCCGTCCGGGGCCGGGTCGTCGAGATCACCACCGACGGCGCCGCCGAGCACATCGAGGCGCTCGCCCATCGCTACCTCGGCGGCCCCTATCCGTCCTACAGCGGCGCGGGTGAGGTCCGGGTCATCCTCCGCATCGCCGCCGAGCGACTCCACGGCATCGGCTTCTGACCTCAACCCGCCGCTGCGGACGGCGCCGTGGGGTGTCTCAGGCCGAGCGGGTTCATGTAGTCGTGATACTCGACCACCTTGTCACCGTCATAGGTCACGACCGCGACGTAGGACATCTCGCTGGGCGTGCCGTCGGGAAAGTAGCCGGTGGCGTTCCACTCGGCGGTCAGCGCGTCGGCCCCCTCGTGGATCCGCAGCTCCCGGACGCCGTCGCGGAAGATCATGATCTCGGGCACGCCCCGCATCCACCGCGCGATCTCCGCTCTGCCTTCGACTCGACCGGGCATGCCGGGTGGCGCGAACGGGAACGTGTGCACGGAGTCGTCGCCGTAGAGGGTGAGGAACGTGTCGATGTCGCCGCTAAAGAACGCCTCCAGGGCAGTGCGCAGGTGAGCGGCGCGGGTCGATGGCGTGGTCATGTCGGTCCTTTCGGTCGGTGTCGGAGGGTCAGGACGGGAGCGTCTCGTCCAGCCAGTCGAAGATGCGCTGGTGGGCGAAGGCGTAGGCACCCGCCTGGCAGTGGCGCTGCGCGCCGTCCTCCGGGCCGAAGCCGACGAGCTGCTTGGGTTCCGGAAGGGCGGCGTAGACCTGGTCGGCCTGTCCGGCACCGCCGATGGTCTCGCCGTCGGCGCGAAGCACCAGTGACGGCATCGTGATCCGGTCGGCGATGCCGTCGAGGGTGAACCGGGTGAGGTCACCGGTGAGGAACTCCGAGGGTCGCTGCACCCCGAAGGACCAGACGCCCTGGGTGACCATCCAGGTCAGTGCGGGATCCGTCCGCATGGCCTCGGTGAGCAGTCGGTCGCACTCGTCGGCGTCGCCGGCGTCCAGTCGCGCGAGGGCGTCCGCCGGGAGCTGCGAGCGGACCGTCTCGTGGAAGCTGTACATGCCGTCGTAGAGCACGACCGCGGCGAACCGGGGCTCGAAGGCGGCGGCGCGCGCCGCGAGGTAGCCGCCCAGGCTCAGCCCCATGAGCGCGACCCGGCTCGGGTCGACGAAGGGCCGGTCGATGACGAAGTCGAGCGCCGGGGTGACGACGTTCTCCCAGTCGTGGCGGAAGAACAGCTGCTGCTCCCGCGCCGGGCGTCCCTGCCCCGGTCCGTCGAAGGTGAGGCAGTGGTAGCCGCGACGCACCGCGGCCAGGGCTCCGAAGAAGCCGAGCTCCTCGAGGCTGGAGTCGTAGCCGCCGTGGAAGATCACGGTGGGGCGGGGCGTGTCGGTGTCGTCGACCCGGTAGAGGTAGCCCGGCATCGTGGTGCCCTCATAGGGGATCTCCACCTGCTCCCAGGTCGGCCCGGCGAGCGCGGCGGCGCGGGAGTAGGCCTGCTGCGCGGCATGGGAGGCGGACAGGATGCGAGGGTCGGAGCGATTGCCGTGCAGGAAGAACTCCGACATGCGGTGGTACGTCGACGAGCGCAGGTACCCCTCGGCGGCGCTGCGGAGGTGGCCGCGCGCCTCGCTGGTCCGGGCGCGCTCCTCGACGCGGACGGCTTGTGCGCGCCAGCCCTCGTACCAACTCTCGAAGTCCGGCTCGTCGATGCGATTCGCGGCCGCCAGCATGTCGCCGAGATCGGCGCCGCCGTAGTACATCAGTCCCAGGTTGCGGACGAACTCGAACTCGAAGGTCTCGTCGGCGAAGGCGATGGACATGACTGACCCCTTCCGGTCTTAAAGTAGTAACTACTACTTTAGCGGAGGCCACCTAAGGTTGCACCCGCGACAGAGAGGACGTGCTCGTGAGTGGCATCGCACCGACCGGCGCCCGCCCGTGACGGCCGGCAGTCGTCCCGGTGGCCGATCGGCGCGGGTGCGCGCGGACGCGCTGGCGGCAGCCGCGGAGTTGCTCGACGAAGACGTCTGGCCGATCACCGTCGCCGCGGTGGCCGAGCGCGCGGGAGTCAGTGACGTCACCATCTACCGCCGGTGGGGATCGGTGGAGGCCCTGGTGCTCGAGGCGGCCGTCGCCGACCTCGAGACGCGGCTACCGATCGTGGTCACCGGAGACCTGGAGACCGACGTCCGAGCCTGGGCTCACAGCGCCGCCGCCTCGATCGAGGCGGGCGGGTTGCGACTGATCCGCACCATGATCGAGATCCGGCTGCGCCACGGCCAGGACCCCACCCTCGGCATCACCGAGTTGAACCAGCGCCGCTTCGAGCAGCTGCAGGAGTCCGCCGCGCGCACACCCGGCGCGCCGCCGCTGGACCCGGTCGTGCTGTATGACGGCATCCTCGCCCCGATCTACCTCCGGGTGCTCTTCGGCTACGCGCCTGTCGAGGTGGATGCGCTCGTCGACCGGGCCCTGGCCGAGAACGAACGCCGCCACCGCGCGCGCACCGAGCCCTGACCTCGCCGAGATCATCGGCACAGCCGACTGTCCTCAAGATGTCGCGCGCCTAGCCGATTACTCACGCAAGCCTCCGGGCGATGTCGACGTAGTCAGCGAGAGGGCCCCGACCCAGTGAGCACAGCGAGCGTTGCCGTCGGGCGACAGGGCATCTATCGCGAGGAGGGCCTGGCCGGTTACGAACTGCTCTTCCGCAGCAGCGTCGCCCGCCCCGGCCGGCTCAGCGGTGGCCAGATGACGGCCGAGTTGATCTTCGGCGCGGTGACGCTGGGGCTGGAGTCCCTCGTCGGCGACCGGCTGCTCTTCTGCAGCGCCGACCGCGAGGTGCTCACCGGCTCGATCCCGGTCGTCCTGCCGCCGGAGCAGACGGTCATCCAGATCCCGCCCCACGTCGAGTTGGACGACGACGTCCACGCCGGCGTGACGAAGCTGCACGGCTCGGGTTATCGGCTCGCCTTCGACGGCGGCGCGGTGCTGGAGGCCTCAAAACCGCTGCTGCCACTGGCCTCGGTCGTCCGCGTCGACATGCGCCTCACACCCCCCGACGCGGTGGACCAGCTCGTCCGCGACTGCCGGAACCACCCGGTGGAGCTACTCGCCAACCAGGTCAGCGATCGCGCCGCCGTCGGCCGGCTCCGCGCCCACGGCTTCACGCTCTTCCAGGGCCACGACCTCGACCGACCGCAGCTCGTCTCCGGTCGTACCCTCGCTCCGGCGACCCTGGGCCGGCTGCAGCAAGCCGCCGTCGTGGGCAACGACGACGCCGACTTCGACGTCCTGGAGGACGTCATCCGCCGCGACCCCGCCCTGGCGCATCAGATCATGCGGCTGGCGGCAGCCGGCCGGCCGGGCGAGACCGCGCGGCGCATCAACTCGCTGCGAGATGCGCTCGTCTTCGCCGGAACGGTGGCGGTGCGCCGGTGGCTGACGCTGCTGCTGGCGCGTTCGGGGAGCACCTCCGCTCCGGCCGACGAATTCGTCAACGTCCTGCTCCGGGCGCGGGCCTGCGAGCTGCTGGCCGCCGACGTCCCCGGCGTTGCGCCGGGCACCGCCTTCACCGCCGGGATGCTGTCGGCCCTCGACGAGCTGCTGCAGATGCCCGGTGACGAGATCGCCGAGCAGCTCGCGCTGAGCCCGGAACTGCAGGAGGGCGCCTTCGGCACGGCGGGTCCGCTGGCCGCGCTCGTCCGCGATGTCGCCGACTACCGCTATCGCGCCGGCGCGGCCTCACCCGGTGCCGAGGACGGCGTCGCCAGCGCCAGCGGCATCGCCACCGAGCGCTTCCACGACGCCTTCGCCTCGGCCTTCAACTGGAGCATCGACACGCTCACCGCCGGGCGCTGACCACGGGCCCGGTGCCACTAGCGTCGCAGGTGTGTCCGAACCGTCGCAGGTGAGTCCCGGCCTTGCCGGCAGCGTCTTCACCGACGACACCCCTCGCGGCCGGCTCCTCACCGGCATGGCCGAGGCTATCGCCGCGAAGGGCTTTCCCGCGGTCACCGTCGCCGACGTGGTCCGCAACGCGCGGACCTCCCGCCGCACGTTCTACGAGCACTTCGACTCACGGGAAGCCTGCTTCGTCGCGCTGCTGGACGTCGTCAACCATCAGCTGATCGCGCACATCGCCGGCGCCGTGGACCGCGGCGCCCCGTGGCGGACACAGGTCCGCCAAGCCGTCGAGGCCTGGCTGGACGGCTCCACAGCCCTGCCTGAGCTGACCCTGGCCTGGATCCGAGACTCCCCCGCCCTCCCCTCGGCGCGTTCGGTCCAGGTCGAGGCACAAGATCGCTTCATCGAACTCATCGGCGAGCTCGTGGACAGCCCGCTCTTCCGCGACGACCACGGCCCGGTGCCGAGCGAGGTGAGCGTCATCCTCGTCGGCGGCCTGCGCGAGCTGATCGCGACACAGGTGGAGGCGGGCCGTCCACTGTCCGACCTCGTCGACGTGGCGACCACCGCGGTCATCGCCCTGCTGGACACCGCCTGACCGTGGGACAGCCCCGGGTCAGCGGCGACGCGTCACCGCGATCCGACCGCCCCGCTGGGGTGCGTAGGCGATGCCGCGGGAGTGGAAGCGCTCGTCCGGCTCGGCGGTGGGGTGCAGCGTGAAGTCCCGCAGCAGCGTCCGCAGCACCACCTTCATCTCCATGTCGGCGAAGGCCGCGCCGATGCAGCGACGGGTGCCACCGCCGAAGGGGATCCACGAGTAGGTGTCCGGCCGCACGCCGAGGAAGCGGTCCGGGTCGAAGCTCTCCGGGTCAGCGAAGAGGTCCGGGTCGTGGTGCAGCAGCCCGATGCCCACCATCAGCGTCTGGCCGCGGGTGAAGGTCCAGCGCCCCAGCTCGAGGCGTTCGGCCCGCACCTGCCGGAAGGTGACGTCGATGACCGGCCGCACCCGCTGCGTCTCGGTGATCACCGCGGCGAGCAGGTCGCTGCCGCCGGCGTCCACCTCGGCCACCAGCCGCGCCAGCACCGCGGGGTGACGGCGGAGTCGCTCGAGGATCCACGCCAGCGAGGTCGCGGTGGTCTCGTGGCCAGCGGTGAGCAGCGTGATCAACTGGTCGGCGATCTCGTCGCGGGTGAGTGCCGAGCCGTCGTCGTAGCGGGTCTGCAACAGCAGCGCCAGGACATCGTCGCGCTCATCGAGCCGCGGATCGTGGCGGGCCCGCTCGATGAGGATGTCGACGATGCGGTCGTACTCGGCGCGCTGGCGGCGGAAGCGTCCCCACGGCGCGATGCCCCAGAGATCCCACTGCGGCAATGGCAGCACGGCCAGCTTGGAACCCAGCTCGACCCACCCCGGCAGCAGCTCGCCGAGTCGGCGCAGCTCCTCGCCCTCGGCGCCGAAGACCGCCCGCAGGATGATGTCCAGGGTCACGCGCATGGTCGACGGCAGCGAGGCGAACTCCTCACCCTCGCGCCAGGCGGCGAACTCCGCCCGCGCACTGCGCTCCATCAGCGCCTCGTAGGCCGCGAGCCGCCGACCGTGGAAGGGCGGCACCAGCATCTTGCGGTGCTTGCGATGCCGCTGGTCGCGCAGCGCGAACATCGAGTTCCCACCCAGGACGCGACCCAGGTTCACCTCGGTGACGTCCACCAGGTCCGGTGAGGTCGTGAAGAGCGCCTTGACCTCGGCCGGGTCGCTGAGCACCACGCACTGCCCGAAGGTCGGCATCGAGATCCGGAACGCGGTGCCGTAGCGGCGCTGCAGGGCGGCGAGCGCGCGGCGCCGGTCCACCACCGCAGCGAGGCCCTGGACCGCCGTGGGCAGCGCCGGCCCCGGCGGAACGGCCGGTGCGGGAGTGAGGGTGGCGGTCATGGCGGCTCCCAACCTGGTACGGCGGTGTACCCCGTCGACGGTACGTAGCCGTACCGCCGGGGTCAAGGGCCGTCGTTACGCCGTTGCGCGCCGGGGTAACCGCTCGGTATGACCGCCGAACCCCGGCAGCAGGACACTCTCGGCCAGGCACCCGCCGGCACCCGGGACGCCGTTGCCACGGCCGTCGCCCTCGGTGAGGACATCCCCGGCGCTCTCGACCTCGCCCGCCGGCTCGGCGCGACGCTGCCCCCGCCGGGCAGCGGCACGCTGCAGCGCTGGAGCCTGCTCGCCGACATCGCCGCCGCCAACCTCACCGTCGCCCGCGTGCTGGAGGCCCATGCCGACGCGCTGGCCATCCTCAACGAGGCCGGGACACCGGCCGACCCGGAGCTGACCTGGGGTGTCTTCGCCGCCGAGGCGCCCGGCGTCCGGCTCGACGCCCGACCGGCCGAGGGTCCCGGCGACAGCGTCACGCTCCACGGCACCAAAGCCTGGTGCTCGCTCGCGTCCTGCCTCGACGCCGCCCTGGTCACGGCCCACACGGCGGCGGGACGGCAGCTGTTCCGGGTGCTGCTCCGGCAACCCGGTGTCCGACCGCATCCCGCCGAGGGCTGGGTCTCCCGCGGGCTGCGGGCGGTGACGAGCGCGCCCGTGGACTTCGACGGCGTCCCGGCACAGCCGGTGGGTGCGCCGGGGTGGTATCTCGAACGGGCCGGTTTCAGCTACGGCGGGCTCGGCGTCGCCGCCTGCTGGTTCGGCGGGGCGGTCGGGGTCGCCGACGCGCTGCGGGACCGTGCCCGGCGGCGAGACGACCCGATCGTCCGGATGCACCTGGGCGCCGCCGACGTTGCGCTGCACGCTGCCCGCGCCACCCTCCGGGATGCCGCTGCCCGGATGGTTGAGGGCAGCGCCACCGGGCGGGACGGTCGGCTGCTGGCGCTGCAGGTGCGCTCCGTGGTGGCCGATGCCGTCGAGTCCGTGCTGCGTCACGCCTTCCACGCGCTCGGACCCGCCCCGCTGGCCTTCGACGAGGAGCACGCCCGGCGGGTCGCCGACCTCAGCGTCTACGTCCGCCAGCACCACGCCGAGAACGACCTCGCCGAGCTGGGCGCACTGCTGGCGGAGCCGGCGTGAACCCCGGCCGGGACTCCGACGGAGCCGCCTTCGACCACCGCGACACCGGGACCGCCGAGGCATCCTGGGCGCCCCTGCTGCAGGGCGTCGCGCATGTCTCGGCGTGCCAGCGGCCGCTGGTCGTCCTCGCTGCTCACCCCGACGACGAGACCCTCGGCGCCGGGGGTCTCATCACCGCCTCTGCCCGGGCGGGTGCCGCCGTCACCGTGCTGGTGGCCAGCGACGGCGAGGCGTCCCATCCGCTCTCCCCCACCCACACCCCGGCCCGGCTGGCCGAGATCCGCCGCGCCGAGGTGACGGCGGCTGTCGCCCAGCTCGCCCCGCAGGCGACGGTCCGCTGGCTCGGCCTGCCCGACGGACGCCTCGCCGACTATCCGGGCGCCCTCGACGCCGCCTTGCGGACCTTCGTCACCTCGGCCGATGTCCGGGTCGTCGCGCCCTATCGCGCCGACGGCCACCCCGACCACGAGGCCTGCGCGCGATCGGCGGCGCGGGTCGCCCAGGCGACCCAGGCCGAGCTGTGGGAATACCCGATCTGGTTCTGGCACTGGGGCGATCCGACCGGCGACGACCTGCCGCGGAGCCGCTGCCGGATCCTGCCGCTCACCGACGCCGACCGTGAGGCCAAGACCGCGGCGCTGGCCGAGTACCGCAGTCAGCACGCCGCGCTGTCGCAGCGGCCGGGCGACGAGGCCATCCTGACCCCCGCTGTGCTCAGCCACTTCGACCGGCCCTTCGAGTGCTTCGTCGCCGCACCCGCGGCCTCCCGCGGCGCCTACTTCGACGCCCTCTACGCGGGCTCGGAGGATCCCTGGGGACTGGACGAGCGCTTCTACGAGCGACGCAAGCGCGAGGTGCTGCTCGCCGCGCTGCCGCGGTGGCGCTTCCGTCGCAGCTTCGAGCCCGGCTGCGCCACCGGCGCGTTGACGGCCCGGCTGGCCGAGCGCACCGACGAGCTCGTTGCCTGGGACCTCGCCGACGCCGCCCGGGAGAACGCCCGGCGCCGGCTCGAGGCATACGACAACGTCAGCGTCGAGGCCGGACGGATCCCCGAGCAGTGGCCGCCGGGCCATTTCGAGCTCATCGTCCTCAGCGAGGTGGGCTACTACTGCGAGGATCTCGAGCTGCTCGCCGCGCGGGTGCGCGACTCGCTCACCGACGACGGCGTCCTGCTCGCCTGCCACTGGCGACGCGACGCCGCCGACCACCCTCACCGCGCCGAGGAGGTCCACGCCGCCGTCGGCGCCGGGCTGCACCGGCTCGTCCACCACACCGAGGGCGACTTCGTCCTCGATGTCTGGAGCCGGGTCGGCCGCTCGGTCGCCGAGACGGACGGCATCGCATGAGCATCGCGGTCGTGGTCCCCGCCGCCGACGAGGAGGCCGTCATCGGCGGCTGCTTGGACGCCGTCGCCGTCGCCGTGGCGCGGCTGCACGACGCCGAGGGCCCCGTCCCGGTGCGGATCGTGGTGGTCCAGGACGGCTGCCGCGACCGCACCGCCGAGATCGTGCGCGGCCACACCGGGGTGATCGCCGTGGAGACCTCCTGCCGCTGCGTCGGCCGTACCCGGGCGCTGGGCGCCGAGCAGGCACTGCACGGCCTGCCGGACGACGCGGTGCTCGCGAGCACGGACGCCGATTCGCGGGTGCCCGCCGACTGGCTCGTCGGCCTGTGGCGGATCCTGCAGCGGGCCGACGTGGTGCTCGGCACCGTCGTCCCCGACGACACCCTGCACGACGCCGCCCGCGACGCCTGGTACGCCCGGCACGAGCTGACCGACGGCCACCCCTACGTCCACGGCGCCAACCTCGCGATCACCGCGGGCGCCTACCGCGCGCTCGGTGGCTGGCAGGCGCTGCCCACCGGTGAGGACGTGGACCTCGCCGACCGGGCCCGCGCGGCGGGGCTGCGCGTCCACAGCACCGCCGCCCTCCCCGTCCTCACCAGCGCGCGCCGCACCAGCCGGGTGCCGCACGGCTTCAGCACCTACGTCCGTGCCCTGGACGGGTGATCACAACCGCGGATCGACCGGTTCGGACTCCAGCGCGAGGACGGCGAAGACGCACTCGTGCACGCGCCACAGCGGTTCGCCGTTCGCAAGACGGTCCAGCGCCTCGAGCCCCAGCGCGTACTCACGCTGCGCCAGCGAGCGCTTGTGCCCGAGCCCTCGCGACCGCAGCCGCTCCAGGTGCCGCGGCTCGGTGTAGTCGGGGCCGTAGATGATGCGCAGGTACTCCGGCCCACGCACCTTCAACCCTGGCTGGACGAGACCCTTCGGCCCCCGGACGAGATTGGCCGCGGGCTTGACCACCATGCCCTCGCCGCCGGCACCGGTGAGTTCGGTCCACCACCGCGTCCCGGCTGCGGTGGAGGCGTCGTCGGTGGTGTCGACCGCCAGTCGTCGCGTCGGGGCGAGCAACTCCGGCGCTGCGGCGACGAGCCGGTCGGCGAGCTCCAGGTGCCAGCGGTGCGGCTCGGTTTGGTGCGCCCGGCCCTCGGTGGCCAGCACCTGGAACGGAGCGAGCCGCACGCCGGTGAGCCCGTCGGTGGGCCAGCAGTACCGCCAGTACGCGGCGGTGTACGCCTCGGCGTTCGCGGCACGGGACAGCGTGCGCTCATGCAGCTCGCCGACATCCAGCCCGTGGGCCGCCGCCTGCTCGAGGACGGCCACTGCCGACGGCAGCGCGGCGCGGGCGGCAGCACCCACCGCGGCGTACTGGTCGCGCAGCAGCTGTCCGGCCTTGGCCGACCAGGGCAGCAACTCGGCGTCGAGCAGCAGCCAGCCAGTGTCCAGCTCGTCGAAGAGCCCCGCCCGCGCCGCCGCCGTCCGCAGCCGGTCGACCAGCTCGGCGGTGAGCATGTCATCGAAGAAGGCGCGGCCGGTACGTGTCCACACCTGGCCGAGGCCCTCGATGCCGAAGCGCTCCCGGATCGCCTGCTCGTCGCGCCCGATCAGGGCGACGGCGCGCGACCCCATGTGCTTCTCCTCGCAGACGACCTCGGCGACGCCGTCGGCCCGGAAGGAGTCGAACGCCTGCGCGGGATGCTCCAGCAGGCCCGGCAGCGTGGACGTCGCCACCGGCGCCATCGTCGGCGGCAGGTAAGCCAGCCAGCGGGGGTCGACGGCGAAGCGACTCATGATCTCCAAGGCCGCGGCGGCGTTCTCCTCCCGGACGCCGATGCGCCGCTGGTAGCGGGTCTCGATGACCCGGCTGCCGGTGACGTCGCTCAGGTGCAGGTCGGAGGCGTGCCGCCCGGAGGCAACGGATGCATCGGTCGGGAACGGCTTCACCGGCTCGTAGTGGACCGCCGCTGCCGGGACGGAGACGACCTCCCGCTCGGGGTAGCGCAGCGCGGTGAGCCGGCCGCCGAAGACGCAGCCGGTGTCCAGGCACAAGGTGTTGTTGATCCACTGCGTCTCGGGCACCGGCGTGTGGCCGTAGAGCACCATCGCCCGACCCCGGTACTCCTCGGCCCAGGGATAACGCACCGGCAGGCCGTACTCGTCGGTCTCGCCGGTTGTCTCGCCGTAGAGGCAGAACGAGCGGACCCGTCCGGAGGCGCGGCCCTGGTACTTCTCGATCAGGCCGGCGTGGGCGACGACGAGGCGGCCGTCGTCGAGGACGTAGTGGCTCAGCAGGCTGTCGAGGAACGGTTCCAGGCGCTCGCGGAAGTCCGCGGACTCACCGGCCAGCTGCGCGAGCGACTCGGCCAGCCCGTGCGAGGCCGTCACCTTCCGGCCACGCAGCGCCTTGAGCAGTTTGGCCTCGTGATTGCCCGAGACGCAGTGGGCGTCACCGTCGGCGACCATGCCCATGACGAGGCGCAGCACGCCCGGCGTGTCCGGGCCGCGGTCCACGAGGTCGCCGACGAAGATCGCGCGTCGGCTCTCGTGGTGGGCGCCGACGGCGCGACCCTCGGCGTCGCGCCGCAGCCCGTAGCCGAGCTCGGCGAGCAGCGCCTCGAGCTCGGCACGGCAGCCGTGGACGTCGCCGATGACGTCGAAGGGGCCGTGCTCGTCCCGCTTGTCGGTGTAAAGCCGCTGCCGGACCACTCGGACGTCGTCGATCTCGTCGGCGGGCAGGGTGTGGACGGTGCGGAACCCCTCCCGGGACAGGCTGCGCAGGCCGCGCCGCAGCTGATCGCGCTGGCGACGGATCACCGCGGCCGGGAAGTCCCGGTCCGGCCGGGCTGCATTGCGCTCCAGGCAGGTCTCTGCCGGGACGTCGAGCACGATTGCGACCGGCAGCACGTCGTGCTCGCGGGCGAGCGCGACCAGCTTCTTGCGTGCGTCGGGCTGGACGTTGGTGGCGTCGACGACGGTGAGCCTTCCTGCGGCCAGCCGGACCCCGGCGATGTGGTGCAGCAGCGCGAAGGCGGCCGGCGTGGCGCTCTGGTCGTTCTCGTCGTCGGCGACAAGGCCGCGACAGAAGTCCGACGAGATGACCTCGGTGGGCCGGAAGTGCGTCCTGCCGAAGGTGGTCTTGCCCGAACCGCTGGTGCCGACGAGGACGACCAGGCTCAGTTCGGGGACGCCGATCTCGCGGGTCATGCCGACACCTCCTCGACAGCGGAACGGCTGAAGACGGCGAGCTGGGTCGGCGCTCCGACCTCGGGGTCGTCGGGGCCGACCGGCGAGTAGCGCACCGCGTACCCGTACTGCGCGGCGACCTCGTCGGCCCAGCCGCGGAACTCGGCGCGGGTCCATTCGAAGCGGTGGTCCCGATGGCGCAGCCGACCCGCCGGCAGCGTCTCGAAACGCACGTTGTGCTCGCGATTCGGGGTCGTGACGATCACCGTCCCCGGCCTCGCGTGGCCGAAGACGCTGCGGGCCAGGGCGGGCAGTCGGGGCGGGTCGAGGTGCTCGACGACCTCCATGAGCACGGCGGCATCCAGGCCCGCGAGCCGGTCGTCGCGATAGGTGAGCGCGGACTGGAACAGGTCGATGCGCTCGCGTTCCCGCTCCCCCATGCGCTCGAGTCCCAGCCGTCGTGCGGCCACCTGCAGGGTCCGCGCCGAGACGTCGGTGGCGACGATGCGTCGTAGCGTCCGTTCGGCGAGCAGGTCCCGCAGCAGCGCACCCTCGCCACAGCCG
This sequence comes from Jatrophihabitans sp. sgz311053, assembly GCF_056135305.1. Classification (NCBI taxonomy): domain Bacteria; kingdom Bacillati; phylum Actinomycetota; class Actinomycetes; order Jatrophihabitantales; family Jatrophihabitantaceae; genus Jatrophihabitans; species Jatrophihabitans sp. sgz311053. Next base: position 26,295 of record NZ_JBWAXP010000004.1, read on the forward strand.
AGGTCGGCGACGCTGGTCGCGCCACTGGCCCGGACTGCGGCAAGCACGGCTTCGCGCCGCAGCTGCGCCAGCGGTGCGGGCCGGTCGGGCGCGTCCAGCACGACGGCACCGGAGGTCGTGAGGTCGTCGGGGTCGGTGTCGTCGACCTCGGCGAGGCGGTCCAGCGCGGTGCGGGTGAAGTCGCCCTTGTGCGCCAGGTACCGCCGGCTGATCAGCTCCCGCTCCGGATGGGTCGCCAACCAGCCCTCGCCGGCGCGGAGCAGCTTGTCGATCTCGTCGCTGCTCACCCAGTAGTGCTTGCTGTCGTCCAGGACGGGGAGCAGGACGTAGAGCTGGCGCAGCGCCTCACCGAGCACGAGGGTGCCGCGCAGCGTCGCCTGCAGATAGCGCGAGTCACCCCACTCGGGGACGGTCGGATCGAGCGGCACCGCGTCCGCCGTCAGCTCCCAGCCGAGCGGCTCGACCAGTCGGCGGAGCAGCTCGATCCCGCCGCGGCACGGCAGCGCGGCGACGGTGATCTCCAGCGGCAGCGGGGTCGTCACGAGCTCGGCGCGCTCGCGACTGCGACCGGCCATCGCGCTGCCGAAGACGTCCTTCAGTGCCAGCGCCAACAGGCTGGAGGCGGCGTACGGGCGATCGTTGACGTACTGCCCCAGCGCAAAGGAATCCGGAGTGCTGCGCCGGTTGCGGACGAGGCCGATCGGGTCGACCTCGAGCAGCAGTGCCGCGGTACAGCGCTGCTCGCCTGCCTCGGGATAGAAGACGTGCGCGACACCCGCGGACTGCGGGAAGGACTGCACCCGCGCCGGATGCTTGTGCAGCAGGAAGCCGAGGTCGGTGGCGGGTCGGTGAGTGGTCGAGATGGTCAGCAGCACGCGCCCCAGTCTGTCCTGTGCGCGTAGGGGTTATCCGCAGACGGCGGCTTGGCATGATCGACACGTGACTGATCCACGTTTCGAGGTCCGCGACTCCCCCGTCCACGGCACGGGGGTCTTCGCCGCGGTCGATATCCCGGCCGGTGAGATCCTGCTCGACTACGCCGGCGAGATCATCAGCTGGGAGCAGGCGACGGCCGACCACGAGGCCGCCGGGACAGCCGGTCACACGTTCTACTTCGACCTCGGCGACGGCACCGTCATCGACGGCGGGACCAACGGCAACGAGGCGCGCTTCATCAACCACGGCTGCGAGCCGAACTGCGAGACCGAGAGCGACGGCCAGCGGGTCACCATCAGCACGCTGCGCGCCATCGTCGCGGGCGAGGAACTGCTCATCGACTACAGCCTGATCATCGACGAACCGAGCGACCCCGCAGAACGCGCGCTGTACGCGTGCGCCTGCGGGGCCGCCGGCTGTCGAGGGACGATGCTCGCTGCGGGGTGATCAGACCCCGGCGGTGCTGCGGATCCAGCTCGCGCTCTGGCTCAGCACGGCGTAGTTGGAGCCGGCGTTCGTGTTCGAGCCCGGGTCGGCCTCGTCACCGGTGGAGCAGACGGCCACGACGCTGCCGTTGACGGTCAGCGCGCCGCCGGAGTCGCCGTGGTTGGCGGCGCCGTCGATGCCGTTCACGTGCTGCGCGGTGCCGTTGTAGGCGTCCGTGGAGGCCCCGGTGAGATTCACCGACGCCTTGTACAGCCCGGACGACGGGGCACCGTTGGCGCGGGCGCCGTAGCCCATGATGACGCCGGTGCCCGAGGACTGCGGCGAGAAGCCGAGGTTCAGGGGCGCGTAGCTGCTCAGCGACGCCGGCGAGGCCAGGTGCGCGAGCGCGATGTCACCGTTGGGGGCGGAGTACAGCGCGTCGACGGCGTGGGCGGTTCCGCGGTTGCTGGTGCTGTTGGACTGGTAGACGTTCATCGCCGTGGTGCCGTCGGCGCAGTGGTTCGCGGTGAGCACCCAGCTGGCGTTGAGCTGCTCACCGGTGCAGCCGTAGGTGCCCGAGCCGCCCTGTTGGAACAGCAGCTGCACCTCCCAGGCGACCGAAGCGGTCGAGCCGCCGATGATGTTCGGCGTGGCGGCCGCGGTGGCGGTGGCCTGGCCGGCGAACAGGAGCGATCCAGCGGCGGCGAGGGTGGCCGCGGCGGTGGTGATCGTCCGGAGCTTCTTCATGCGTTCTGTGTCCCGTCTTGTCGTGTCGATGGGGAAGACCTGAACAGGTGGTACAGACCCTTACACAGCTCCCGAACCATGGCAATACGGACATTGCGCCGAATTTCATCGATGTCGCACCCCGGCCACGCCTCCTCACGCGTGGTGCGCGACAGTGGGCTCATGACGCTGCCGTTGACTCCGGACGAGCTCCTCACCACCACGCGCACGGTCCGCAAGCGCCTGGACCTGACCCGGCCGGTGCCGTTGGAACTCGTCCGCGAATGCCTGGAGATTGCCCTGCAGGCACCCTCGGGCTCCAACCGGCAGGGCTGGCACTGGCTCGTCGTCACCGACCCGGACCTGCGCCGCGAGATCGGCCGCTACTACGCCAAGGTGGGCGAACGCTACTTCGCCTCGCAGGCGTCGGCGAGCAACCTGCACAGCGACGATCCGGACCGGGCCGCGACCCAGCGCCGCGTCGGGGATAGTGCGCTGTGGCTCGCCGAGCACCTGGCCGAGGTGCCCGTTCACGTCTTCGCCCTCATCGAGACCGGTGCGCCGCTGCCGCCGGGCAATCAGGCCGGACTCTGGGGATCGCTGCTCCCGGCCGCCTGGAGCTACGCCCTCGCCGCCCGCAGTCGCGGTCTCGGCACGGCCTGGACCAGCTTCACCATCTCCCGCGAGCGGGAGATCGCCGAGCTGCTCGGCATCCCGGACGGCGTCCACCAGGGCGCGCTCCTGCCGACGGCGTACTTCACCGGAGAGACCTTCAAGCCGGCCCAGCGCGCGCCGCTGGAGAGCGTGCTCCACCTGGACCGCTGGTAGCGGCTCAGCTCCGCAGCACCTCGTGCGGCGTCCGGCCGTAGGCCTCGCGATAGCGCGCCGCGAACCGGCCGACGTTGCCGAAGCCCCACTTCGCAGCGATCGCCGCGACGGTGTCACCGCGGCTCGGGTCCGCCGCCTGCAGATCGCGGTGGGCCCGCTCCAGACGGACCTGACGCAGGTAGGCCGTCGGCGTCGTGTTCCAGATCCGGCGGAAACCGTGCTGCAGCGAGCGCGGCGTCACGCGGGCCACGCTGGCGATGTCGTCCATCGTGATCGCGTCGGCGGCGTGGGCCTGGATGTACTCGACCGCGCGGCGCAGCGCCGCCGGCGGGATCCGGCCGGTGGTGCGAGTCAGCCCGCTCGAACCCGTCGTGGCCGTGTTCGGGAAGGTCTGCAGCAGCGCCACGCCGAGGAGCCGTCCGATGGACGCCTGCACCACCGGATTGCGGGCCGCGAACTCGTTCGGCAGCACCTCGCGGTTCACCATCCGGACGACCGACTGCCAGTAGCGCTCCGCCTCGGGCGAGCGTGGCTTGGTGTCGAGGAAGCGCAACTCGGCGGCGTCGACACCACAGACCTCGGTGGCCAGCTTCTCCACCTCGGAGAGTTCCAGCCGGACGACGCCGATCCGCGCGTCGCTCCAGTGGACCTCGACCGGGCCGTGCGCCTGGTACAGGTGGCTCTCGCCGCGGTTGACGCGGACGGTGTGCCCTGGCCGGGCGAGCTCCAGACTGCCGCCGAGCAGGTGCGCCACCATCACCCAGCCACCCGGCTCCATGGCCGTGTGACCGGTCATGCTGTGCTCGAAGGACTGGATCCGGAAGTCGTCGAGACTGGTCGACGTCACCCGGAAACGGCAGCGATCCGTCGGACCGGTGATGACCGGGACGTGCGGAGCTACCAGTCGCGCAATGAAGTCCCGCGCCGCCGCGGGGTCGTCGGTCGCGTACTCGAAACGGTCCGCACCGCCGGGCGTGACCGCCCCGGCGTCCTCGCGAACCGCATTTCCGAATCCGTTGCTGTATCCGTCTTTGAGTCCGGTCATGTGCCTGGAAGCCGCCACATCATCTGGTGCCTGCCGGGCCTCAGTTTGGACCTGCCGGGCTTGCATGTCGTGCCACTCCGTCATCGTCGCCTCCCGGGCGCTCGGACGGGTACTGCCCGTGAGCGGTCCTGCCGGCGGTGCACCACCGGCAGGACCGTCAGCGGCAGTCGGGGGAACAGCCGCTTCTCAACATCCAGCCAACGAACCCCAGACGACGCAAGATGACCAGTTCTCAGCGGTCGCATCGAGGCTCCCGCTTTCGCCCACGGGCCAAAACGTGCCCTAATGAATAGTGCGCCACCGGAAAAATCGTACTCATCAGTACGTTTTCGAGGCCACAATGTCCGATCCGCGAAGATTTCGCGGCGTTCTCAGCGTCTTTTGGGTGCGCGCCATTCGGGGCGGTATTGCCGGTGCTCGGTGTACGGGGCAGCGAGGGCGCGCAGCGCCTGGGTGGCCGCGTCGCGCACCGTCTTCTCCGACGGCAGGTCACGCAGCACGAGCAGCTGCTGCAGGTCTCCGATGACGTGCCGCTTGGCGATGATCTCCGAGCGAAGTCGCTCCGAGGAACGCAGACCGGCGCCCGCGGGAGCCCCGCTGCGGGTCTCGTCCCGCGCGAGCTGACGAACCTGATCGTCGTCCTCGTCGAGGCGGTCGAGCAGGAATCGGATAATGTCCGTAGCAACGGGTACGGGAAGTGTTTGAGGCACGAGAACTCCGGGACTTTCAGGATTTCCGGCCTTGTCTCGACCTGTCCTTCCAACCTACCGCGTACCTCCGACAGCGGGGCAGGCTCTGGTCATGACACCCACGCGACCCTCAGCCGGCCCCACGCTCGTCGACCGTTTCGGCCGCGCTGCCCACCCCGAGCGCCCCCCGGTGCACGCCCGCCCCGCCGGCGTCGGCGACGATCTCGTCGAGGCGCTCGGCAAGCTCGGCGAGGCCTTCGAGGCGGCCGAGCACGCCCGGGGGCACCTGTATGCCTTCCACCGGCTCTCCGGCAATGCGGATCTGACGCTGCAGGAGGCAGTGGCCAAGCTGCGCGACGCCGGCGCCGGTGAGCTGGCCGACGATCTCGAGGCCTGCCTGGTCGGACGGGACGTCATCGCCGGCATGTGGACCTTCGAGCTGGTCGAGCGCTACGACCGGGAATACCACGACGTCTTCCGCGCCGCCGAGGAGCACGTCCGGCAGGCCCTCGACGCACCACCCCACCTGCTGGAGGCCGAGATGAAACATCGCGAGCAGCAGTAGCCCGTCCGGACCGGCTCGCCCCGGCTCGACGTCAGCGCACGCGCGAGCCGGGCTCCAGCAGCTCCCCGGTGCGGACCAGGTGCTCGGCGACCGCGGTGACCTTGGTGTTGGTGACCTGGGATGCGGTCGAGAGCAGCGCGAAGGCCTCGTCGGCACCAACCCTGCGACGCTCCATGAGGATGCCCTTGGCCTGGCCCAGAATGTCCCGGCTCTGCATGGCGTTGCGCAGCTGATCGGCACGCTGGGCGTCGGCCAGCGCGAGCGCCGCCAGCGTGGCGAAGAGCTCGACGTAGTGCAGATCGACGCCGTCGAAGGCGTTCACCCGCGTGCTGTACAGGCTCAACGCTCCGGTCGTCTTGCTGCCGACCCGCAGCGGGACGCAGGCCATGCTCGCGACACCGATCTCCGCCGCGAACTCGTGCAGCGAGCTCCAGCGGTCGTCGCGTGTCAGGTCGCCGACGAGCGTGATCTGCTGACCGGCCGCCGAGTCGAAACAGGGCCCCTCCCCGACCTCTTGCTGCCGGCCGTCGAGCAGCTCGGGCCGCCGTCCCGTCGTGGCCACGGGCTCGAGGTTGTGCCGGCCCAGCAGGATCAGCCCGGCGTCGTCGGCCTCGTCGATGGCGACCACGGCGGCCCGGACGATGGCCTGCAGCGTCTGCTCGATGTCGCCGGAAGGGACATGCATCGCCCGGGCGATCTCGCCGAGGGCGTCGAACTCGTTCAACGCCGAGGCGCCGACATCGGTCAGATCAGCAGGCCCGCCGGTGGGGTCATGGTCCAGCACCCGGTTGTTCCTCTCTCATGGCACGCGCCCGTGATCATAAGAGAGACCGACCGGTCAGCCGGACATCAACCCTGCGCGAAGGCGGCGACAGCGGCCTTTCCGAACGCCGGCAGGTCGTCGGGGTTACGGCTCGTGACCAGCGTGTAGCCCGCTTCGGGACAGGTGACTGCCTCCTCGTCGCGCCACTCGGCCGCGCCGGCATTGCGGATGTCGGTCTGCAGGCTGGGCCACGACGTCAGCGTCTTGCCGGTCAGCACGCCCGCCTCGACGAGCGTCCACGGCCCGTGACAGATGGCGGCGATGGGCTTGCCGGCGGCGGCGAAGGCCTTGACGAAGGCCACCGCGTCGGAGTCCATCCGCAGCTGGTCGGGGTTCGTCGTGCCGCCGGGCAGCACCAGCCCGTCGAAGTCGTCGACCGAGACGTCGGCGACGGCGCGGTCGGCCTCGAAGGTGTCGGCCTTCTCGACATCGTTGGTGAAGGCCTGGACGGTGTCCTTCTCCGGTGCGACGAGCACCGGGGAGCCACCGGCGTCACGCACCGCCTGCCAGGGAGTGGTCAGCTCCACCTGCTCGACCCCGGAATTGGCGAGGAGAAAGGCGATGGTCTTGCCGGCGAGTTCGTCGGACACGGGAACCTCCAGGTGTGGGTGTACGGGAAACGGCCTCTCCGACGTGCTGCCCGACGCGCACCGCGGCCTCACCGCCGTGTCGAGGTTTGCGATTCGGGCAGAGCGGATAGATCACCCTCAGGCCCGGCTCGGGCCGCGGCGCGGAGCCCCCGGCGTCGGTCTGCAGAGGAAGTGCCCATGACGTTGGCGCAGGACCGTCCGACCACCTTCGCCGCGCGCACCGTGGACCTGCGGTGCGCGGCCCTTGCCCCCGGCTCGGCGCCGGGAACCGAGGAGCACCGCTGCCAGCTCTGGTCCGGCCACGGACCGGAGCACGCGCTCATGTACGCCGACACCGACGACCGTCGCGTCGCCGTCTGGCGCACCGGGGACGACGCTCTCGCCGCTGCCCCCGGTGACTGGCGGACCCTGGCGTGGATGCGCGGTTTTCCGGTGCCCGCGTGGTTCACCGCCGACGCCGACAGCCTCGCCGCCGGCTGAGGTGGCGGCCCGAGTCACGCACCCCGGCGCCGCGCAGTTCGTCCCTGACACCGGCGACCTGGCGCGGCTGCGTAGCGCGGCGGACGGGTGTCAGGGCTGTGACCTCCACGCGCCGGCGACCCAGGCCGTCTTCGGGGACGGCACCGTCACCGCCGAGCTGATGCTGGTCGGCGAGCAGCCCGGCGACGTGGAGGACCAGCGCGGGGAACCCTTCGTGGGACCGGCCGGGGCCCTGCTGCGCCGGGCGCTGCGCGACGCCGGCCTGGACGAGACCCCCACGTGGACCACCAACGCGGTGAAGCACTTCCGCTTCACCGAGCGGGGCAAGCGGCGCATCCACGAGAAGCCCACCGCCGCCCAGGTGACGGCCTGCCGGCCCTGGCTGGCGGCGGAGCTCGCCGCGGTGCGGCCCGCGGTCCTCCTCGCACTCGGCGCCACCGCCGCGGGCTCGCTCTACGGACCGCAGTTCCGGCTCACCGCCGCGCGGGGTCGCGCGGTCGACTGGCCGCCGGTCCGCGGTCCCTTCGCCGGCACGCAGATCGACGTGGCGGCCGCCTTCGCGACGATCCACCCCTCGGCCATACTGCGAACCCCGGACGAGGAACGCGACGACGCCTACGCCGGCCTGGTACATGACCTGTCGGTCGTCGCCGCCACGCTGGCCCGGTGAGGACGGACAGAACGGAGGACCCGGTGAGCCGGACGAGCAGCCACCGCGAACGCGAGCTCAAGTTCGAGGCGCCGAGCGGGTTCGTCGTGCCGGAGCTGCAGCCGCGGGGCAACGAGCTGCAGGTCGAACGGGGCACGGTGGCGCTGCGGTCCACCTACTACGACTCCCCCGATCTCGACCTGCTTGCCCAGCGCATCACGCTGCGCCGACGCACCGGGGACACCGACACCGGCTGGCAGCTCAAGATCCCCGCCGGAGTCGCGCGGCAGGAACTCGCCGTCCCGCTCGGCGAGCCGGACGAGCCGGTCCCGTCCGAGCTGCGTGACCTGCTGGCCGGCGTCGTGCGGGGCGAGCAGCTCGTGCCCGTCGCCACGCTCTCCACCCAGCGACACCTGACCCGGTTGCGACGTGGGGACGACCTCGTCGTCGAGATCGCCGACGACCACGTCAGCGCCGCTGTGGGTGAGGCTCGCGCGTTGCGTTGGCGCGAGCTCGAGATCGAGCTCGGCCCCGCCGGCGACGAGGCGGACCTCGCTCGGTACGCCACACTGCTGCGGCGCGCGGGCGCTCGGCCGTCGCGCAGCGGATCGAAGCTGGCCCGTGCCCTGGGCCGCGACGCCGACGACATCACGCGAACCCCGGCGGGGCGCACGCTGGCCGCTGCTCTCGGCGAGTCACATCGCATCCTGGTAGCGGCCGACATCGCGTTGCGGCGTGGTCCAAACGAGGCGGCGAGCCTCGACGCCGCCGTCCTGCTCGCCGCCCTCGACCGGCTGCACGCCCTCGTCCGCGTCTTCCGTCCGGTCCTGGCGGTCGAAGCCGTCCCGTCCGCCCGCAGCGACACCACGGCGCGGGCGCTGCAAGCCGAGCTGGCTTGGTACCGCCGGCACGTCCGCGCGGTGCGCGACGCCGCCGTGGTGGCCACGCTGCTCTCCGAGCCGGAGTCGCAGCCGGACCAGCAGCCGCCCGCCGACCGCGAGGGCGCCGAGGCACGGGCCGCCCTCGTCGCTGCGGTCCGGACCAACCGGTATCGGCGTCTGCTCGCAGTGCTCGCCGCTCTCGCCGGCGGCGACCCGGCCCGACCGGGTGTCTCGCGGCGCGACCTGCGCGCGCTGGCCGATCACGCCGAACGCACCGCGCTGCGCCGGATCCGCCGGGCACGCCGGGACGACGACCCGCGGCGGGTACGGCGCGCCGTCAAGGCCGCGCGACGCGCCCGGTACGCCGTCGAGGCGACGGGACGGCGTCCCCGCCGTCGGCTGCTCCGCTTCGAGATCGACGCCGACCGGGCACGGGACGCCCGGCTGGTGGCGACGCGCCCGGCGGCCGACTCCCTTAGCGGCTGACTTCCTCGGCAGCCGACTTTCTCGGCAGCCGACTCCCTCGGCAGCCGACTCCCTCGGCAGCCGACTCCCTCGGCAGCCGACTCCCTCGGCAGCCGACTCCCTCGGCAGCCGACTCCCTCGGCGGCTGACTCTCTCGGCGGCTGACTCTCCAGCCCTCAGCGGCCCAGCCGGCCGAGGGCGCTCTCGTCCAGCGCCGCGAGCAGAGCAGCGGGATCGTCGTAGACCTCGCTCGCCCCGGCGTCGCGAAGCAGCGGCTCGGGGGTCCCACCGCAGGTGAGGGCGACGAAGGTGACACCCACCTTCGCCGCGGCGGCGCCGTCCCACACCGCATCCCCGACGAAGACGCAGTTCGCCGCGGCGAGGCCGCTCTGCTCGAGCGCGGCCTGCAGGATGTCGGGGTCGGGCTTGCCGGCGTCGGCGTCGCTGGAACTGGTCGCCAACGTGATGACCTCGTCGCTGTCGAGGACGTCGGTGAGCGCGGCGAGCTCGTTCTCCGAGGCCGACGAGGCCAGCACGACCGCCAGCCCGCGGTGCGCGCAGGCGGCGAGCAGCTCGCGCGCGCCGGGAAGCAGGGTGAGCCGGCCCCAGTACTGCTGGTAGAGCGCCAGCCGCGCCGCGTGGATCGCATCGTCGTCGCCATGGTCCCGGTCGGCGCCGAGACAGTGGTCGAGCAGCTCGTCCCCGCCCATGCCGATGGCATGGTGCACCACCGCCATCGGGACCGTGTGCCCGTTCTGACGCATCGCCTCGAACCAGCAGACCGCATGCAGGAAGGTGGTGTCGACGAGCGTGCCGTCGACGTCGAAGAGGACTCCGCTGCGTTCCGTCATGCCGGCGGGGTACCCCGACGGCATGAGCAGCGATCCACGGCAGGTGGCTCGGCGGCTGCTGGACAGCGCTGGCCGCACCTTCACCGACGAGGCCGGCGTCATGCTGCGGGACAAGCCCGCCTCGCTGTGGCAACTGGCCGTGCTCGTGATCGTCCTGGCCAAGCCGATCGGCAGCGAGCTCGGCGTCGCCGCCGCCAGGGAGCTGCGTCGGGCCGGCTGCACCACCCCCCGCCGCACCCTGGACCTCAGCTGGCAGCAGCGCGTCGACGCCTGCGTCCGCGCGCATTACCGCCGCTTCGACGAGAGCACCGCCACCAGGACGGCGGAGGCGGCGCAGTTCGTCCTGGACCGCTGGCACGGCGACCTGCGCCGTCTGACACAGGACATGGGAGCAGCCCGCGCGGAGCTGCAGCAGATTCCCGGCATCGGCCCGGCGGGCGCGGACATCTTCCTTCGCGAGGCGCAGGCGGTGTGGCCCTGGCTGCGCCCGTTCTTCGACGAGCGCGCCCGCGACGGAGCGAAGGCGCTGGGACTGCCGGTCTCACGTCTCGGCGATCTGGTCGCGCCGGACAATCACGCCCGGCTGGCTGCCGCGCTCGTCCGGGTCACGCTGGACGACGAACTCGTCGCCACGGTCAGCGCCTAACGCCTTTCGAGCACGCCGCGCGCAAAAGCGGCCTGACCGGCATGCTCCAGGTCGTCGTCGATGACACTGACCAGCCGGACGGCGAGGGTCACCGGCGGGTCCCAGTTGTCGTCGACGACGCGGGAGAGGTCGTCGTCGGTGAGGCTCTCGACGTAGCGTCGGGTGGCGGCGTGGACGGCGTCGGCGTACCCGGTGAAGTCCTCGACGCTGATGTCGCGGACCTGCGCCACGTCGGCGCTGCTCTGCCCGTAGCCGTGGGCCTCGGGCGGGAACGGTAGACCGAAACGTTCATGCCAGCCCTCCGCGGTCCAGACCTGCTCGGTCTCCGCGACGCCCGCGACGTGGTCGTCCTGCACCCGCAGCAGATGCCAGACCAGCCAGCCGATGCTGTTGGCTTCGGGGTCGAGGCGCGCGGTCAACAACTGCTCGTCGGCACCGTCGAGGACGGCGTGCACGCGCTCGTTGACCCGGCCGAAGCCGTCGAGGAGGAGTTCGGTGGCAGCAGTCATGCTGCTTACCTACCCCGACCTATCCGGCGGGCACCGGGGCGTCGACGAAGTCCCGGAGCTGACCGGCGACGTAGCCGGGCTGCTCGATCTGCAGCGAGTGCCCGGCCTCGGCGACGATCTCCACCCGCGCCCCGGCGGCCCGGTATCGCGCGGCGGACCGGTCACCGTAGAAGTGGTCGTTGCCGGCGAGGAGCACGAGCGCCGGCTTGCCGGCGTCGCGGAGCTGGTCGTCCAGCGGGCGTCCCGCCAGCCGGTCGCGCCGCTCGTTCAGGATCACCCGGAACATGCCGTGGTCGAGCGCTCGGAAGTCGGCCAGCGCGCGCCGCGCCAGCAACCGCGCCGCGGGATCCTTCGGCGGCCGGACGGCCAGCACGGCGCCGAGGCCATGCGACGCCAGCCGGGCGGAGCCGATCAGCAGCTGGCCGAGGACGGGCGCGGTCGCGACCCCACTGGCGCCGGGGAGGTTGATGTCGCTGTAGTCCGGCGCCTGACAGATGATCATGACCCGTTCCACCCGGTCGGAGATCTCGGCCAGCGCGACGGCGACGTCCGCCCCGAAGGAATGTCCGACGACCGTCACCGTGCGGACGGCGAGCCGGTCCAGCAGGCCGGCGAGCACCCGCGCCTGCTGCGGCGCATCCGCGGCACGGCCGCCGGTGCCGCCGTGCCCGAGCAGGTCGGGGCGGATGACGCGGAATCGGTCGGCGAGCTGCGCCGCGACCTGGTCGTACCAGCCGCCGGAGCCGCAGAACCCGTGGATCAGCAGGACGGCCGACCCGGCGACCGGACCGTCCTCCCGGACCAGGACCGGGCCGCGGAAGTCGTCGGTGGCGACGACGACCCTCGTGCCGGGGCGCCGGGTGCTCACCCGATCGCCTTGGCCAGCGCGAGGCCGGCCGCCCGACCCGAGAAGATGCAGCCGCCGAGGAAGGTGCCCTCGAGCGCGTTGTAACCGTGGACGCCGCCGCCGCCGAAGCCCGCCACCTCACCGGCGGCGTAGAGACCGGGGATGGGCGCGCCGTCTGCCCCGATGGCCCGTGCGTCCAGGTCGGTCTCGATCCCGCCGAGCGTCTTGCGGGTGAGGACGTTCAGCCGCACGGCGATCAACGGACCGTGGGCCGGATCGAGGATGCGGTGCGGCTTGGCGACGCGGGAGATCTTGTCGCCGAGGTAGGACCGCGCGTTCTGGACAGCCATGAGCTGCAGGTCCTTGGAGTACTTATTGTCGATCTCCCGGTCCCGGGCGACGATCTGCCGCTCCAGGTCGTCCGGGTCGATCTGCGCACCGTCGCGGCCGAGCTTGTTCATGCCGGCGACGAGGTCGCGCAGGTTGTCGGCGACGACGAAGTCCTCGCCGTGCTCCTTGAACTTCTCGACCGGCTCGGCTGCGCCCTTGCTGACCCGGGTCTTCAGCGTCAGCTTGAGATCCTTGCCCGTGATGTCGGGGTTCTGCTCGGAGCCCGACAGCGCGAACTCCTTCTCGATGATCGACTGCGTCAGCACGAACCACGAGTAGTCGTGGCCGGTGGCGAGGATGGCCTTCATCGTCCCGTTGGTGTCGAAACCCGGGAAGTTGGGGGCGGGCAGCCGCTTGCCGAGCGCGTCGAACCAGAGCGAGGAGGGGCCGGGGATGATGCGGATCGCGTGCATCGGCCAGATAGGATCCCAGTTGTTGATGCCCTCGGTGTAGTGCCACATGCGGTCACGGTTGACGAGGCGTGCGCCCGCCTGCTCGCTGATTGCCAGCATGCGGCCGTCCACGTGAGCCGGGACGCCGGCGATCATGGTCTTCGGCACCGGGCCGAGCCGGTCCACGGGCCAGTTGCGGCGGATCAGCTCGTGGTTGTGGCCGATGCCGCCGCTGGTGACGATCACGGCCTTGGCACGGAACTCGAAGTCGCCGTCGGTCTCGCGGCTGCTCGCCTTGCCGCGTTCCAGGGCCTCGTCGGCGGGGGTGCTGCTGAGCCGGCTGCCGCGGACGCCGACGACGACGCCGGCGTCGGCGACCAGCTCGTCCACCTGGTGCCGGAAGGCGAAGGTGACCAGGCCCTGCCGTTCGGCAGCGAGGACGGGTTCGGCGAAGACGCGGACCACCTCCGGTCCGGTGCCCCAGGTGAGGTGGAAACGCGGGACGGAGTTGCCGTGGCCGGTGGCGTCGTGCCCGCCGCGCTCGGCCCAGCCGACGACCGGCGTGATACGCAGGCCGAGCCCGTGCAGGTAGTCACGCTTCTCGGTTGCGGCGAAGCGGACGTAGGCCTCGGCCCACTGCCGGGGCCAGCGGTCCTCCGGGTTCTCGCCCTCCAGCCGGTCGAAGCCGGCACTGCCGAGCCAGTCCTGCAGGGCCAGCTCGTAGGAGTCCTTGATCCCGAGGCGGCGCTGCTCGGGGGTGTCGACCATGAAGAGCCCACCGAGGGACCAGAACGCCTGGCCGCCGAGATTCTTGCGGTTCTCCTGGTCGATGACGAGCACCCGCCGTCCGGCCTTGGTGAGCTCGTAGGTCGCGACCAGGCCGGCGAGCCCCGCCCCCACCACGATCACGTCGGCGTTGTCGGGGATGCTGCCCGCTGCGCTCATGGCGGCGACGCTACCCCGACCGGGGTCATCGCCGCCGGGCGACGAAGACCATCACCGGGGACGCTGCCGTCATGGGGGTGCGATGCCAGTCGCCGTAGACGGCCTCCACCTCGAAGCCGGCCCCGTCGAGCGCCGCGGCCACCTCCGCCCGCTCGCGGAAGGTCAGCAGCTGGGTGTGCCGGAGCACCTCCCCCGTCTCGACCAGCCGGGTGCAGCTGACCAGCGTCACGACACCGGACGGGTCGTGGTCGACCTCGAACCACTCGACGAGCTCGCCGTCGGCGGTCTGCCGGGAACTGGGTCCGGCCGCCGCCCAGCTCTCCCAGGCCCTGACGGCCGGGTTGCGGGTCTCGAAGGCGAGCCGACCACCGGGACGGAGCGCGGCGGCCAGATCCTGCAGCGTCCGTGGCCAGTCCGCTGCACCGATGTGCTGCGCGACGTTGCCGGTCATCAGCGCGAGGTCGAACCGCCGCGCCGGGACGACCCTGCTGTCCCCGACCAGCCACGTCACCCCCTCGCCGCCCGGACGCCGGCGAGCGAAGTCGATCATGGCCGCCGACGGGTCGACGCCCACGACCGAGCGTCCCGGTGCCGCGAGCGAGACGGTCAGCATGCCGGTGCCGCAGCCGAGGTCCACGACGGCGCCGGCCGGTGCGGCGAGGTCGCGGTAGAAGTCGTGATCCGGCCCGTCCGGGTTGTCCTCGTCGTAGAGCGCGACGAGGCGGGAGTCGTAGTCGCTCACGCCAGCGACGCTAATCGCCCCGGCCAGTCATTTCGGCGTCGAGCAGGATGCGACGATGCGCCGATGAGCGACGAGAGTGCGGCCTTCGCGGCCTGGGAACGCGACTCGTGGGAGCAGCGCGCGCGGGCCTACGCCGCGGCCTTCGGCGATCTCACCCGCGGCAGCATCGATGCCCTGCTCGAGGCCGTCGGCGTCACCGCCGGATCCCGCCTGCTCGACGTGGGCAGCGGACCCGGCTACGTCGCGCTCGTCGCGGCCGAGCGGGGGGCTGCCGTGACGGCGGCGGACCAGTCCAACGCGATGGTGGCGATCGCGACCGCGGCCGGGGTGGACGCCGTCGCGGCCGACGCCGAGACGCTGCCGTTCCCGGACGGCGAGTTCGATGCCGTGACGGCGAGCTACCTGCTCAACCACCTGCCGAGGCCCGACGCGGCCGTCCGGGAACTCGGGCGCGTGCTCGTCCCGGGTGGCCGGCTGGCCATGACGATCTGGGACGTCCCGGCGACGAACGTCGCGATCGGCAGCATCGGCGGCGTCGTCGCCGACATGGGGCTGACCGCGACCGTCCCGGACGGGCCCGACCCGTACCGCTACGCCGACGAGGCGCAGGCGCGGCAGCTGCTCGCGTCGTGGGAGGGCGTCCGGGTCGAGCGGGTGCGCTGGACCATGACCGTCGAGCCCGGCTGGTGGTTCGACGTCATCGCCGACGCCACCCCGCGCACCGGCGCGGTGCTCGCGCAGGCGGGGCCGGAGCTGCGGGCGCAGGCGCGTCACCGCTACGTCGTGGCTGCCGGTGAGCAGTTCGGCCGTGGCGACGGGCGTGTCGACCTTCCGGCCGTCGCCGTCCTGCTCTCGGCGCAGCGACCGGCGGCAGGCTAGCCGCCGCCGGGTCGACGGCCCCCGATCCGGCCGCCGTTGTAGAACTCGGCGATGATCACCCGCCGTCGAGCAGCCGCTGCACCTGATCACGGATGTCGCGGACTGCCCGAGACCACGAGACGTGGTCGAGCTGGCTGCGCACCCAGCCGTAGGCCATGGTGGCGAGCACGATCAGCGCCGCGAATAGCAGCATCAGGAACGCGATCCTGCGCAGCACGCGATGGAGCCATGACCGGCGGCGGCGCGGACGCGGTGGCGGCGCCTGCCGTGCCGGTTTGCCGGCTCGTCTCTCGTCCTGCCGGGCCGCCCGTCGGACGTCCCGCTTCGGGGCTCGGGCGGGGGCAGCGGGCGGCGCCGCCGGGCGCGACGGCGCCGGTTCGGGCCGCCGCACCGGTGGCATTGGTCCCGGCACAGGAGGACGCACAAGGGGCGGCGGATTGGGCGCCACCAGCGTGGCCGGCGGCACCGGCCGGGGCGCCGGGGCAGCCGGGACGACGGGCTGCGGCACCCGCGCACCGACCTTGCGGATCCCGTCCACCGCGGCGAGCTGGTCCATCCCCGGCCGCTGCCGGGGATCCTTGGCGAAGGCCGCGACGACCGCCCCGCGCAGCCAGTCCGGGACCCCGGTCAGATCAGGCTGCTCGTGCCGGATCCGGTGGGCCAGCGCCTCCACCGCACCGGACCCGAACGGCGGCCGCCCGGTCGCGGCGTAGGTCGCCACCGCAGCCCAACCCCAGACGTCGACGGCGTGCGTGGTGGCGAGGCCGGTGAGCTGCTCCGGCGCCATCCACTCCGGGGTGCCCACGACCATCCCCACCGCGGTGATCGCGGTGAGGTCGTTGCCGAGGGCGATGCCGAGATCGACGAGCACGGGACCGTCGTGGGTGAGGATCACATTCCCCGGCTTCACGTCCCGATGCGTCAAACCCTGGCGATGCAGCGCCACGAGGGCGTCGGCGAGGCCCTCGGCCAGGTGCCGCACCTGGACCGGACCGAGCGGCACCGACGCCTGCGCCAGCGACGGGCCCGGCACGTACTGCATGGCGATCCACGGGCGGTCCGCTCGGGTGTCGGCGGCGACGAAGGCGGCCACCCGGCGGTGACGCACCTGCTCCAGGAAACCCGCCTCCCGGCGCAGCCGGTCCCGCGTCTCACCGCTCACGCCCGGCGGCAGGCACTTGACCGCGACGAGCTCGCCTGACGCGTCCTCGCCCAGATAGACGACGCCCATGCCCCCGGAGCCGAGCCGGCGCAGCAGCCGGTACGGACCGACCCCCACCGGGTCGGAGACCTGCAGTTCCAGGGTCGGCACCCGCCGATGGTGTCACGCACCCGCCACACCTCGCAGGATCCGGCAAGGGGAAGACTCCCCATCGTGGCTCCCACCCCCAGCGCCGGTCTGCTGCTCTGGCACCCACAACCGGCTGCCCCCGGCGGCATCGAGGTGCTCCTCGCCCACATGGGCGGTCCGCTCTGGGCGCGCAAGGACGAGCGCGCCTGGTCCATCCCCAAGGGGGAGTACCTGCCCGAGGAAGACCCTCTCGACGCCGCTTACCGGGAGTTCGCCGAGGAGCTCGGCTCCCCCGCACCCGCCGGCGACCCGGTACCGCTCGGCGAGGTCACACAGCGCAACGGCAAGATCGTCAGCGCCTGGGCGCTCGAGGGCGACCTCGACGTCACGACCGTCGTCAGCAACACCTTCGAGCTGGAATGGCCGCCGCGCTCCGGTCGGCGGCAGAGCTTCCCCGAGGTGGATCGCGCCGAGTGGGTCGACCTCGACACCGCCAACGTGAAACTCGTCGCTGCCCAGACCGCGTTCCTCGACCGCCTCCGCCGGGTAACCCATTAGGTGAGTTGTCCACAATCTTCGACAGAGAGGAGACCGCGCCCATGACGCAGGTCACCGCTTACCAGACTCCCGCCGCCAAGGCCCCGTTCGAGAAGGCCACCATCGAGCGGCGCGAGGTCGGCCCCCACGACGTCCGCATCAAGATCGCCTACGCCGGCATCTGCCACAGCGACATCCACACGGCGCGCGACGAGTGGGGCGAGGCGATGTACCCGCTCGTCCCCGGCCACGAGATCGCCGGTGTCGTCGAGGAGGTCGGCGCCGAGGTCACCGGCTTCAAGGTGGGCGATCACGCCGGCATCGGCTGCATGGTCGACTCCTGTCGCGAGTGCGAGAACTGCAAGAACGACGAAGAGCAGTTCTGCCTCAACGGTGGGATGACCGGCACCTACAACGCCATCGACCGGGTCGAGGGCAAGCCGACCGCCGGTGGCTACAGCACCGAGATCGTCTGCGACGAGCGGTTCACGCTGCACATCCCGGAGAACATCCCGCTGGACCAGGCCGCCCCGCTGCTCTGCGCCGGCATCACCACCTACTCGCCGCTGCACCGCTTCGGCGCCGGCCCCGGCAAGAAGGTCGCCGTCGTGGGCATGGGCGGGCTCGGCCACATGGCCGTCAAGATCGCTGACGCCATGGGGGCCGAGGTCACCGTCCTGTCGCAGACGACGAACAAGGAGGAGGACGGCAAGAAGTTCGGCGCGAAGGAGTACTACGCCACGAAGGAGCGCGAGACCTTCAAGAAGCTCGCCGGCACCTTCGACCTCATCATCAACACCGTCTCCGCGCAGCTGCCGATCGAGCAGTACCTGTCGCTGCTCAAGACGCACGGCACGCTGGTCAACGTCGGCGCCCCGGCCGAGAAGATGGAGGTCAACGCCTTCGGCCTGCTCTCCGGAGGCAAGCGCTGGGCAGGCTCCATGATCGGCGGCATCAAGGAGACGCAGGAGATGCTGGACTTCTGCGGCGAGCACAACATCGGCGCCACCGTCGAGGTCATCCCGGCCAGCAAGATCGACGAGGCGTACGACAACACCGTGGATTCCAAGGTGCGCTACCGCTACGTCATCGACATCGACACCATGCGCGACTGATCGTCCCCGCACGTCACGAGGCCCCCACCGCATCGGGTGGGGGCCTCGTCGTTTCTCACGGCAGCAGCACGATCTTTCCGCGGGTGTGGTTGCGTTCGAGCTCGGCGAAGGCGTCCCGGACCTCGGCCAGCGGATAGGTCGCCGCGATCGGCAGCTCCAGCCGGCCGTCGGTGAGCCGCTCGACCAGAGCCGACATGTCGGCGCGGTTCGCCCCCTGGGCGTTGCCCTCGGCCTTGAGGCCCGGCACCCGCTCCAGCGCGGGGAAATCGGCGATGGTGTCGATGCGGCCGGCCTCGACCCCCAGCTCGAGGGCAAGGTCGACGTAACCGGTGCCGACCGTGTCGACGAACGCGGCCACCCCGGCTGGCGCGGCTGCCCGGATCCGCTCCGCGACCCCATCGCCGTAGGCGATCGGGACGACGCCGTAGCCGCGGAGCCAGTCGTGGTTGTGCTCGCTCGCCAACCCGATCACGGTGGCTCCCCGTTCGACGGCGAGCTGGACGACCAGACCGCCGACACCGCCGGCCGCGCCAGCCACCACCACGGTCTCCCCCTCCCGCAGCTCGACGGCCCGGGTCGCCGCCCAGGCCGTGGCGCCGGCGACGAAGAGCGCCCCCGCCTGCTCCCACGGCAGGCTCGCCGGCTTGGGCAGGAGCTGCTCGGCCGGCACGGCCGCGTACTCCGCGTGGCTCGACCGGGTGTCGACCCAGCCCAGCACCTCGTCCCCGGCGGTGAAGCCGTAGCCGTCGGCGACAACGGTCCCGGCGAGATCGCTGCCCTGCCCCGAGGGAAAGGTGGAGGGAAACATCTCCGCGAGCACCCCCGCCCGGATCTTCGCCTCGCCGGGATTGATGCCGGCTGCCCGGACGCGGACGAGGACCTCGTCCGCGCCGGGGACGGGGCGCTCCACCTCTCGGACCTCGAGGACCTCCACACCCCCGAACCGGTCGTAGCGCACTGCCTTCATCGTCGACTTCTCATCGTTGGTCATGGCAACAGCCAACACCGGCGGCGGCAGACGCTCCATGCTTGAAAGCGCCAGATATTTGTGTCAACGTCCAAGCCCATGGACGTCCTGACAGACCTGCTGCAACGTTCCCGTGCCCGCGGCGCCGCCTTCTCACGCAGCACGCTGCACGGCGACTGGGGCATCGAGTTCCCGATGGCCGGAGCGCTCGCCATTCACGCGATCGTCGACGGCGAGCTGGTGGCATGGACCGCCGACACCGCCGACGATCCGATCCGCGTGGCCGGCGGCGATGTCGTGCTGCTGCGCGCCAACCCGCACTTCCTCGCCGCCGCGCCGGGGCAGTCGACGGTGCCCTTCGCCGATTTCCTGCAGCGCGCCTGCGGCGGCGAGGAGCCTGCGTTGCACGTGCGCAGCGGCGACCCGGACGACGGCCCGGCCGCAGAGTTCTGCTGCGGCGCGTACATGTTCGAAGGCGATCTGTCGCGACCGCTGCTCGACGCGCTGCCACCGCTGGTCCGACTGCGCCCCACCGCAGGCAGCCCGCTGCGCCTGACCATCGACCTGCTCGCCGCCGAGATGCTCGGCGGCGGACCGGGCCAGCAGGCGCTGCTGGACCGCCTGCTCGACGTCGCGCTGGTCCAGGCGCTGCGCACGTGGTTCGGGACGGCGAGCGAGGTCCCCGGCTGGTTCCGCGCCATGGACGACCCCGGCCTCGGCGCGGCACTGCGGGCCGTCCACGCCGACCCTGCCCGATCCTGGACGGTGAACGAGCTCGCCGGGATCGCCCACGAGTCGCGATCGGGCTTCGCCCGACGCTTCGCCGAGGTCGTCGGCGCCCCACCGTTGGAGTACCTCACCGAGTGGCGGATCGCGCTGGCCAAGGAGCAGCTGCGCGACGGCACCGAGGGCCTGGCCGCCATCGCCGCTGCGGTCGGCTACGCCTCGGAGTTCTCGTTCGCCTCCGCCTTCAAGCGGCGCGTCGGGATGGCTCCGGGGCAGTGGCGACGGGCAGCAGCGCGGCCAGGCGCCGGGCCGTCGGTCGCGTCCTCCCCGTCTTAGCGAGGGGGCGCGGTCAGCGGCAGTGCTGCGAGTAGTAGGTCGACACCCGCACCGAGGCGATCCGGACCTTGCTCGCCACGTCGGCCGAGGTCTTGTTCTGCATCACGTCGAGCAGGCTGCGGTTGAGCAGCTCGGCGTCGGCCTTGATGGCAGCCGGCGCGACCTCGCTCACTCGTTCCAGCAGCGTGCGGGCCGCCGACAGATTGGTGCGGGCGGCAGCGGCGGTCTTGGGGTTGTAGACGCTGCAGAACAGCTTGTCGCTGCCGCTCGCCTGCGCGGCCGTGGAGCCGGCGGCCGAGGTGCCCGTCGTGGCCGGCGACGTGACCGACGAACCCGACGCCGTCGTCGAGGCCGGCTTCGGTGCGGACGAGCCTGCGGGCGAGCTGGAGTCGCTGCCGCAGGCGGCGAGCGCGGTGGTGAGCACGAGCAGCGCTCCGGCCGTGAGCGATCGGCCGAAGGTGGAACGCGGTGACACTAGCCCTCCCGGGACAATTCAATTGCGAACGGCTTACTCCGTACGCGAAGACTGCCCATAGAGATACCAGTAAGCGCCCGCCACGAAGACGGCTGCCCCCACCGCGTTGCCGAGGAATGCCCACACCAGGTTCAGGACCATCGCGCCCCCGGTCAGCCCGGTGTTCTCGAAGATCGCCAACGGCAGGAAGAACATGTTGGCGACGACGTGATCGAAGCCGAGGGCGACGAAGGCGGTGATCGGGAAGACGATCGCGAGGATCTTGCCGCCGACCGTGGTGGCGGCCAGCGCCAGCCAGACGGCGAGGCAGACCAGCCAGTTGCAGCCCAGCGCCCGCAGGAATTGCTCGACGTGGGTCTCGGTCATGCCCTTGCCTGCGGCGATGGCCTGCAGCCGGGTCCACGACGCACCCGCGGTCCCCGGCGCTCCCTTGGCGATCACGCCGGTCTTGTCGGCCAGCACGTAGGCGACGAAGAGCGATCCCGCGAGGTTGCCGATCGTCACCCACAGCCAGTTGAGCAGCATCTTGGCGACGGTCACCTGCTTGGCGAAGACCGCCAACGGCACCAGCGCCATGTTGCCGGTGAGCAGCTCCGCCCCGCCGACCACCACGAGGATCAGGCCGAGGCTGAAGACCAGCCCGGTGACCACCGTGATCAAGCCGCCCCAGGTCTCGGGGTTCAGCCCGGAGGAGGCGACGACGGCGAGCAGGGCGCCGAAGGCGATGTACGCCCCGGCGAGGAACCCGCCGACCAGTGCCTTCGGCGCGGAGAGGTTGGCCTTGGCGGTTCCGCTCTTGACCGCGAGCGCGGTGATCTCCGGCGGCGCATTGAAGCTCATCTCCGCCCCTTACCCGTTGCACAGTGTTCGCGAACCGCACGAGAAGCGCTGCAACCGGATACGGCGTCCGATCCGAGGGGTAGCGTGCGGAACGTGACCCTTGGCAAGGCGTTCCTCGGCTGGCCGGTCGTCCGGCAGCTCACCGGCACCGACCGACTGGGGCGTGGCACGGCCGCGCAGTCGGCAGCCACCCGCGAGAAGGTCGCCCGGACCGAGACGGCCGACAAGGTCGTCAAGAGCGTCTGCCCCTACTGCGCCGTCGGCTGCGGGCAGAACATCTACGTCAAAGACGGCCGAGTCACCCAGATCGAGGGCGACCCGGATTCGCCGGTGAGCCGCGGCCGGCTCTGCCCGAAGGGCTCGGCCAGCGAGCAGCTCGTCAACTCCCCCGGCCGGCAGACCGCGATGCTCTACCGGCGGCCGGGCGGCACCGAGTGGGAGCCGCTGGACCTCGAGACGGCGACCGACATGATCGCCGACCGCATCCTCGAGACCCGGTCGCGGACGTGGCAGGAGACCGACGGCGGCGACGTCGTCAACAGGACGTTGGGGATCGCAGCCCTCGGCGGCGCGACCCTGGACAACGAGGAGAACTACCTCATCAAGAAGATCTTCACCGCGATGGGCGCGGTGCAGATCGAGAACCAGGCCCGTATTTGACACTCCGCCACCGTCCCCAGTTTGGGGGCCTCGCTCGGGCGCGGCGGCGCCACCAGTTTCCAGCAGGACCTCGCCAACAGCGACTGCATCGTCATCCAGGGCTCGAACATGGCCGAGTGCCATCCGGTCGGGTTCCAGTGGGTGATGGAGGCCAAGGCACGCGGCGCCACGGTGATCCACGTCGACCCGCGCTTCACCCGCACCTCGGCGGTCTCGGACCTGCACGTGCCGCTGCGCGCCGGCAGCGACATCGTCTTCCTCGGCGGGATCGTCAAGTACATCCTCGACAACGAGCTGTGGTTCGACGAGTACGTGAAGGCATACACCAACGCCTCGACGATCTTGCGTGAGGACTTCCAGGACACCGAGGACCTGGACGGGCTCTTCTCCGGCTACGACCCCGAGACGAACACCTACGACACCACGTCCTGGCAGTACGAGGGGGTCGACGAGGTCGCCGCCGGCGGGCAGCGCGACATCGCCGACGTCCGCAAGGACGACGACGGGGATGCCGAGCCGGGCGACACCCGCGGCGAGGACGACCAGTCCCGCAAGGATCGCGAGGCGGCCTACGAGCTCGGCGGGCACGGCGCCTCGCTGCACCACGCCGAGATCGAGCGGGACGACACGCTGCAGCACCCGCGCTGCGTCTTCCAGGTGCTCAAGCGGCACTACGCCCGCTACACCCCGGAGATGGTGGCCGAGACCTGCGGCGTCCCGGTCGAGACCTTCCTCAAGGTCTGCCAGGCCGTCACCGCCAACAGCGGCCGGGAACGGACGACCTCCTGGGTCTACTCCGTCGGGTGGACGCACCACTCCGTCGGCATCCAGTACATCCGCGGCTCGGCCATCATCCAGCTACTGCTGGGCAACATCGGCCGCCCCGGCGGCGGCATCCTCGCCCTGCGCGGGCACGCCAGCATCCAGGGCTCCACCGACATCCCGACACTGTTCAACCTGCTGCCGGGCTACCTGCCGATGCCGAAGGCGGGCGAGCACGACACCTTCGACGACTACGTCGCCACTATCACCTCGCCCGCGCAGAAGGGGTTCTGGGCCAACGCGCGCGCGTACTCGACCTCGCTGCTCAAGGCGTACTGGGGCGACGCGGCAACGGCCGAGAACGACTACGCCTTCGGGTACCTGCCGCGCATCAACGACGACCACGGCACGTACCGCACGGTGATGGACATGCTCGACGACAAGGTCGAGGGGTACTTCCTGCTGGGGCAGAACCCTGCTGTGGGATCGGCCCACGGGCGCATGCAGCGCCTCGGCATGTCCCATCTCAAGTGGCTGGTCGTCCGCGACCTGAACATGATCGAGTCGGCGACGTTCTGGAAGGACGGCCCGGAGATCGAGACCGGCGAGCTGAAGACCGAGGACATCCAGACCGAGGTCTTCTTCTTCCCCGCCGCCTCGCACGTCGAGAAGGACGGCACCTTCACGCAGACGCAGCGCATGCTGCAGTGGCACCACAAAGCCGTCGAGCCACCGGGCGACTGCCGCAGCGAGCTGCACTTCTTCTTCCACCTCGGCCGCAAGCTGCGCGAGCGTCTCGCCGGCTCGACCGAGCAGCGGGACCGTCCGCTGCTGGACCTCACCTGGGACTACTCGGTCGACGAGAAGGGTGAGCCGTCCGCCGAGGACGTGCTCAAGGAGATCAACGGCTTCCACCTCACCGGCGAGAAGGCCGGCCGTCCGCTCAACTCCTTCACCGAGATGAAGGACGACGGCTCGACCTCCGGCGGCTGCTGGATCTACACCGGCGTCTACGCCGACGACGTGAACCAGGCCGCGCGCCGCAAGCCCGGCCGGGAGCAGGAGTGGACCGCCCTGGAGTGGGGCTGGGCCTGGCCGGCCAACCGCCGCACCCTCTACAACCGTGCCTCGGCCGACCCCGAGGGGCGGCCGTGGAGCGAGCGCAAGGCCTACGTCTGGTGGGACGAGGAGCAGCAGAAGTGGACCGGGCACGACGTCCCGGACTTCATCGCCGACCGCCCGCCGTCCTACCGCCCGGAACGCGGCACCGGTGGGGTCGACGGCCTCGCCGGTGACGACGCCTTCATCATGCAGGCCGACGGCAAGGCGTGGCTCTATGCTCCGGCCGGCCTGCTGGACGGTCCGCTGCCGGCCCACTACGAGCCGGCCGAGTCGCCGGTCCGCAACCCGCTGTACTCGCAGCAGGCCAACCCGACTCGCGAGGTCTTCCGGCGCAAGGACAACCTGCAGAACCCCTCGCCGCCGGAGGCGAACAGCGACGTCTTCCCCTACGTCTTCACGACCTACCGGCTCACCGAGCACCACACGGCCGGGGGGATGAGCCGCTGGCTGCCCTACCTGTCGGAGCTGCAGCCGGAGTTCTTCTGCGAGATCTCGCCGGAGCTGGCACGCGAGCGCGGCCTGGAGCACCTCGGCTGGGCCACCATCGTCACGGCCCGGACCGCGATCGAGGCCCGGGTGCTGGTGACCGACAGGATGACGCCGCTCACCGTCGCCGGCAAGGTCGTGCACCAGGTCGGCCTGCCGTACCACTGGGGCGTCGGCTCGTCGGCGCTCGTCACCGGCGACTCGGCCAACGACCTCTTCGGCGTGACGCTGGACCCGAACGTGCACATCCAGGAGTCCAAGGTGGCCTCCTGCGACATCCAGCCCGGCCGCCGCCCCACCGGACCCGCTCTGCTGCGCTACGTCGCGGAGTACCAGAGCCGGGCGGGTATCACGATCGAGACCGGCAACCACGAACTGACCCCGACGGAAGGCCCCTCGTGACCTCGCAGTTCCACGGGCCCGACCCCCACGTCGCGCAGCGCTCCGGCTGGGAGGAGCCGCCGCCGCGCAAGGGCTTCTTCACCGACACCTCGATCTGCATCGGCTGCAAGGCCTGCGAGGTGGCGTGCAAGGAGTGGAACGGCGTCCCGGACGACGGCTTCAATCTCCTCGGGTCGTCCTACGACAACACCGGTGCCCTCGGCGCCTCGACGTGGCGCCACGTGGCCTTCATCGAGCAGCCCAAGACCCTTCCCGGCGTCGACCCGGGCCTGGCCGGCCTGCCGGTCGGGCCGCCCGCGACGGACGCGCTTAACAAGGCTGCGGACGAGGCCCTCAGCGGCGACCGCTCCATGCTCGGCTCCGACACCACGAAGGTCTCGCTGGGCATGCCGGGGACGGCCCTGCCCGGCGCCGTCGATCCGGACGGCAAGCGCACCGAGTTCCGCTGGCTGATGAGCTCGGACGTCTGCAAGCACTGCACCCATGCCGCCTGCCTGGACGTCTGCCCCACCGGCTCGCTCTTCCGCACGGAGTTCGGGACGGTGGTGGTCCAGGACGACATCTGCAACGGCTGCGGTTACTGCGTGCCGGCCTGCCCCTTCGGCGTCATCGACCGGCGGGTCGGCGAGAAGGGGACCAAGAACGTCGGCATCGCCCAGAAGTGCACGCTCTGCTACGACCGGCTGCAGGCCGGCGAGCAGCCCGCCTGCGCCAAGGCCTGCCCCACCCAGTCGATCCAGTTCGGCGACCTCGACGAATTGCGCGAGCGTGCGCAAAAGCGGGTGGACGCGCTGCATGAGCGGGGGGTGTCCTCGGCCCAGCTCTACGGCGAGTCGCCGGACGACGGCATCGGCGGCGCCGGCTCGATCTTCCTGCTGCTGGATCAGCCCGAGGTTTACGGCCTGCCGCCGGACCCCGTCGTCACCACCAAGGACCTCCCCACCATGTGGCGCAAGGCAGGCCTGGCCGCGGTGGGACTGCTCGCCGCCGCCGCCGGCGCGTTCCTGGGTGGTCGCTCGTGACCGACACCCGGCCGCGGCGCCGCAAGGGCGGCCGCGGCAGGGCGGGCGGCGATGGCGCGCCCGTCGTCCCGGATGTCGAGTTCACCTCCTACTACGGCCGGCCCGTCCTCAAGGCCTCGCCGTGGGAGGCCGACATCCCGGCCTACCTCTTCCTCGGTGGCCTGGCGGCGGGGTCGTCGCTGCTCGGCGCCGGTGCCGACCTGACGAACCGCCCGGCGCTGCGGCGCACCGGCCGGCTCGGCGGGCTGGTCGGCATCTCGATCTCCTTCGCCGCGCTGGTCCACGATCTCGGCAAGCCGGCGCGATTCGTCAACATGCTGCGGGTCGCCAAGCCCACCTCCCCCATGTCGGTGGGGACCTGGATCCTCTCGGCGTACGGTCCCGCCGCCGGCATCGCCGGTGCCGCCGAGCTTGCACCGGTGCTGGACGCGGTGCTGCCGCGCAAGCTGCGCTGGACGACGCGGCTGCTGCGCGCGCTGGCCCGTCCGGCCGGGCTGGGCGCCGCCCTCACCGGCCCCGCCGTCGCGTCGTACACGGCGGTGCTGCTGGCCGACACCGCGACCCCCGCCTGGCACGAGGCGCACCGCGAGCTGCCCTTCGTCTTCGTCGGCTCGGCCGCCGCTGCCTCGGGTGGCCTGGGCATGATCGGTTCGCCGGTCGCCCAGGCCGCCCCGGCCCGGCGCCTGGCGATCACCGGTGCCGTTGCCGAGCTGGCCGCCGAGCATCGGATGGAGCAGTCCATGGGTCTCGCCGCCGAGGCGCTGCACCAGGGACGCGCCGGCAAGCTCATGCAGGCGAGTAAGGCGCTCACCGCCGGCGGAGCGCTGCTGGCCGCCGTCGCCGGACGTCGTTCCCGCCTCGCCTCCGCCGTCGCGGGCGCCGCGCTGGTGGCCGGCTCGGCCTGTACCCGCTTCGGCGTCTTCGAGGCCGGCCAGGACTCGGCCCGGGACCCGAAGTACACGATCGTCCCGCAGCGGGAGCGGATCGAGCGCGGCGAGACCGCGGGCTCGTAGTTCGATACGCCCCCCGCCTGTGGGGCCAGGGCAGGCGAGGGGCGGTCAGCGCACCGTGACGACAGCCTCGCCGCGCACGGTGGTCTCGCCGACGACGGGGTAACCCGGCACCTCACCCACGACGAGCAGACCACCGCTGGTCTGCGCGTCGGCGAGCAGTAGCAGCTCGTCCTCGTCGACCGAGGAGGCGAGCTGCGGCCGCACCCAGTCGAGGTTGCGCTTCGTCCCGCCGCTGACGAAGCCGTCCCGCAGCGCCTCGCGGGCGCCGTCGAGGTACGGGACGGCCGCCGCCTCGATCGTCACCGAGACGTTCGAGGCCCGCGCCATCTTGTAGAGGTGGCCGAGCAGGCCGAAGCCGGTGACGTCCGTAGCAGCGCGAGCGCCGGCGGCAAGGGCCGCGACCGATGCCTCGGCGTTCAGCGCGGTCATCGATGCGATGGCGTGGGCGAACACCTCACCCGTCGACTTGTGACGGTTGTTGAGCACCCCGACCCCGAGCGGCTTGGTGAGGGTGATCGGCAGACCTGCCTCGGCCGCGGCGTTGCGCAGCAGCCGCGCCGGGTCCGCGGTGCCGGTGACGGCCATGCCGTACTTGGGCTCCGGATCGTCGATGCTGTGCCCGCCGCCGACATGACAGCCCGCCAGCCGGGCGATGTCCAGGCCGCCGCGCAGCACCTCGCGCAGCGCCTCACCGGGCAGCACGTCGCGCGGCCAGCCGACGAGATTGACGGCGACCAGCGGACGGCCACCCATGGCGTAGACATCGGAGAGCGCATTCGCCGCGGCGATGCGGCCGAAGTCGTACGGATCGTCCACGACCGGGGTGAAGAAGTCGGCGGTGGTGACGACCGCGGTGGTCTCGTCGAGCCGGACCACCGCGGCGTCGTCACCGTCGTCCAGGCCGACGATCACGTCCGGACCGTCGTCGCCGAGCAGGCCGGCGACGATCTCCTCCAGCTCGCCAGGCGGGATCTTGCAGGCGCATCCCCCGCCGTGGGCGTACCGGGTGAGCCGCAGCGGTGCGTCGGTGATCGTCACCGGATCGACCGTACGTCAGGCCGGGTAGTGGGTGTCGCTGGGTTCGGGATCGGTCCGTTCGTCGTCGCCCGGTGGCACCTCGAGCTGCTGCTCGACCACGTCGGCCTCGTCGGCCTCGCGATCGATCGTCGGTTCGCTCATCGTTGCTCCCTTCGTGCGGCTCCGGTCAACGTCGGGATACCCGACAACCTCGATTATGTGCACAGATCTTTGGAACTATTGGTGCATAGTGGGCAGCCAGATACCGGCAGCCCCGGAAGGGCCCCTCATGATCATGGCGGTCATCGTCGGCGCGATTATTGGTGCGATCGTCGTCGGGCTCGCCTGGCTCGAGACGACGACATGGGCAGCCGAGCGGCTGCCGGAGCGCCTTCGCGGCGGCATCGCACCTGCGCTCTATGGGATCATCGGCGTGATCGGGTCCGCAGTTGTCGCCGACGCGACCGGCACCGACTCGTGGACGCTGTTCTTCGTTCAGCTCGCGGTGTCGACAGCCGTGTTCGTGACACTGGGGTGGCCGCTGCGTTCGCGCCTGCGCACCCGCGGGTAGCGTTCGCTGCGGAGGCGTACAGGTGTCTGGTGGCCCTCCCGGTCTTCAAAACCGGTGGAGCCGAGCAACTCGGTTCGGCGGGTTCGATTCCCGTCCGTCTCCGCCAATCCGACCCCGCGGAGGCAGCGTGACCGATCCGAGACGCGCCGTGCCGCGGACGGACGCGGTCCTCGCCGATCCGCGGCTGGTGTCGGCGGCCGAGCGCCTGGGCCGCGCCGAGGTGAAGCTGGCCGTCACCGCCGCCCTCGACGCGGTGCGGCACGGCGAGGCCCCGCCCGAAGCCGCGGCAGACCTCGCGCTGCGCCGGCTGCCCGAGCCGCCCCGCCGGGTGATCAATGCGACCGGCGTCGTCCTGCACACCAACCTCGGCCGGGCGCCACTGTCGCCGCGAGCGGTGGCGGCCGCCGCCCAGGCCGCCGGTTACACCGATGTCGAGTTCGACCTCGCCGACGGTCGACGGGCCACCCGTGGTCGCGGCGCGCTGGCGGCGCTGCAGGCGGCGGTCCCGGACGCCGGCGCCGTCCTCGCCGTCAACAACGGGGCGGCGGCGCTGGCGCTGGCGACCACCGCCCTCGGCGCCGGCCGGGAAATCGTGATCAGCCGCGGCGAGATGGTGGAGATCGGGGACGGCTTCCGCCTCCCCGACCTGATCGAGTCCACCGGCACGCGGCTGCGCGAGGTCGGCACGACCAACCGCGTCACCGCAGCCGACTACGCGGCGGCCATCGGGGACGCCACCGGCGCCGTCCTCAAGGTCCACCCCAGCAACTTCCGCATCGAGGGTTTCACCGGCAGCGTGCCGGTGCGCGAGCTCGCGCGGCTCGGTCGGCCCGTGATCGTCGACGTCGGCAGCGGCCTGCTGGCACCGCACCCGCTGCTGCCCGACGAGCCGGACGTCACCACTGCCCTGCGCGCGGGGGCCGCCGTGGTCACCTGCAGCGGCGACAAGCTCCTCGGCGGGCCGCAGGCAGGGCTCCTCTTCGGTGACGCCGACGTCCTGGCCGCGCTGCGCCGGCATCCGCTCTACCGGGCGTTCCGGCTGGACAAGGTCACCCTGGCCGCCCTCGAGGCGTCGGTGCGCGAGGAGCGGACCCCGACGTGGCAGGCGCTCACCGCCGAGCCCGACGGCCTGCGGCGACGCGCCGAGACGATCGCCACCGCCGTCGGGAATGAGACGCCGGCCGAGGTCGTCCCCAGCGATGGGGCGGTCGGCGGCGGCAGCGCCCCCGGCCTCGCCCTGGCGGGGTGGGCCGTGGCGGTGGCGCAGGACCTCGCGGCGCCACTGCGCACCGCGCACCCCCCGGTGGTCGGCCGGGTCACCGACGGCCGGCTGCTGCTGGACCTGCGCTGTATCGCCCCCTCCGACGACACGGCCGTCGTCGCCGCGATCCGGGCTGCCTCGGACGCATGCACGTAGTCGCCACCGCCGGCCACGTGGACCACGGCAAGTCGACCCTGGTCCGCGCCCTCACCGGACGCGAGCCCGACCGGCTCGCCGAGGAGCAGCGCCGCGGCCTCACCATCGACCTCGGCTACGCCTGGACAGCGCTGCCGTCCGGCGAGCAGATCGCCTTCGTCGACGTGCCGGGGCACCAGCGCTTCATCGGCACCATGCTCGCCGGCCTCGGTCCGGCCCCGGCGGTGATGTTCGTGGTCGCGGCCGACGAGGGCTGGTCGCGGCAGTCCGACGAGCACCTCGCCGCCGTCGCGGCACTGCGCGTCCGGCACGGCGTGCTGGCGGTGACCCGCTCGGATCTCGCCGATCCGGCGCCGGTGCTGGCCGACGCCCGCCGGCGGCTGGACGAGGCAGGCCTCAACCCGGTGGCCGCCGTCGGGGTCTCCGGACGGACCGGCTCCGGCCTGGACGAGCTGCGCCTGGCCCTCGACACCCTCGTCGCCACACTCCCCGCACCCGACGTCCACGCACCCATCCGGCTCTGGCTCGACCGGAGCTTCAGCGTGCGCGGCGCCGGAACGGTCGTCACCGGCACGCTCGCCGAAGGTAGCGTCGCGGTCGGCGACGTCCTGGAGCTGCGGGGACGGCGGGTGACGGTGCGCGGCGTGCAGTCGGCCGAGCAACGACTGGACCGGGTGGCGGCGGTGGCCCGGGTCGCGCTCAACCTGCGTGGCGTTCCGGCCGACGAGCTCGGCCGCGGCGAGGTCCTGCTGACTCCGGACACCTGGTGGCACACCGACTGCGTGGACGTCCGCCTCACCCCGGCCGGACCGCAGCCGGCGGAGCTGATGCTGCACGTCGGTACCGCCTCGGTGCCGGTGCGGTTGCGACCGCTGGACGACGAGCACGCGCGGCTGACGCTGACCGCGCCGCTGCCGCTACGCGCCGGAGATCGCGCGGTTCTGCGCAATCCGGGGGCGCAGGCGGTCGCCGCCGGCGTTCTCGTCCTCGACGCCGACCCGCCCCCACTCGACCGGCGCGGCGCCGCCACGGCACGAGCAGCCGAGCTGGCCGCCGCCGGGGAGCGTCCGGACCCTGCCGCCGAGCTGCGCCGGCGCGGCGCGATGCGGCGCGACCATCTCGCCCGGCTCGGCCTCACCCTCCCCGACGACGCGGTCGAGCACGCGGCATGGGTCGTCGACCCGGACCGCTGGCAGCGGTGGCGCGACGCGCTGCCGTCCGTGCTCGATGCCCGGGCCGCGGCCGAGCCGCTGGACCCCGCCCCGACCCTTGCAGCCGTGCGCGATCTGCTCGACCTCCCCGACCCCTCTCTCGTCACCCCGCTGGCTGCCGACGCCGGGATGCACGTCGCCGAGGGACGGGTGACGCGCCCCGACGCCGCGCCCCGGCCGGTACCGGCCAATGTCCGTGCCCTGCTCGATCGGCTCGCCGCCACCCCCTTCGCCGCTCCCGAGCGCGACGACCTCACCCGGCTCGGCCTCGGCCGTCGCGAGCTTGCCGCGGCGGTCAAGGACGGCACCCTGCTCGTGCTCTCGGCCGACACCGGCGAGGTCGTGCTGGCCCCGGACGCACCGCAGCGGGCCCGCGCACTGCTCGCCGAGCTGCCGCAGCCCTTCACCACGAGCCAGGCCCGACAGGCCCTCGGCACGACGCGACGGGTCGCCATCCCGCTGCTGGAACACCTCGACGCGATCGGGGTGACCACGCGCCCGGATGCCGGGTCTCGTACGGTCGTGGCGTGAGCACCCCAGATCCCGCCGTGACGGCCCGGCTCGCCGGGCTGCGCGACAGCATCGACAACCTCGACGCCGCACTCGTCCACCTGCTGGCCGAGCGCTTCAAGCTCACCCGCACCGTGGGTCAGCTCAAGGCCGACGCGGGACTGCCTCCGGCGGACAAGCAGCGTGAGGAGCGGCAGATCGCCCGGCTGCGCTCGCTGGCCGACGAATCACACCTCGACCCGGCCTTCGCTGAGGCCTTCCTGAACTTCATCGTCGCCGAGGTGGTGCGCCACCACGAGGCGATCGCGCGTGAACGCAGCTGACATCGGGCATCCTGGTCCGGTGCCTCTCGGACTCCCTGACGCGATCACGACCTGCCTGTTCGACCTCGACGGTGTCCTGACCGACACCGCGGCCGTGCACCGAGCGGCGTGGAAGGCGACCTTCGACCCGATCCTCGCCGACCACGACCAGAGCGAGTTCACCGACTCCGACTACGCGCGCTACGTCGACGGCAAGCCGCGGCTGGACGGCGTCCGCGACTTCCTCGCCTCCCGCGACATCGACGTCCCCGAGGGCACCGACAGCGACGGCGCCGACGATCTCACCGTCAACGGCATCGGCACCAAGAAGAACGAGGACGTCCTGGCCCGCATCAAGCGCGACGGCGTCAAGGTCTTCGAGGGCTCACGCCGCTACCTCGAGGCCGCCCGCGACGCGGGCCTGCGGCGGATCGTGGTGTCGTCCAGCGCCAACACCAAGGACGTCCTCGAGGTCACCGGACTCGCCGAGCTGGTCGAGGACCGCGTCGACGGCGTCACCATCAAGCAGACCGGCATCAAGGGCAAACCCGCCCCGGACTCCTTCCTGGCCGGGGCCGAGAAGGCCGGCGCGGAACCTTCGGCGGCCTGCGTCTTCGAGGACGCGACCTCCGGTGTGGAGGCGGGCAAGCGAGGCAACTTCGGCTACGTCGTCGGCGTCAACCGCTACGGCGACGACCATGCGAACGATCTGCGGGACAACGGCGCGAGCGTCGTCGTCTCCGACCTGGGGGACCTGCTGTGAGCCACGACATCACCGACCACTCCCCCCGCGACGGCCGTTTCCCGGTCGATCCCTGGCTGGTGCGCGAGGTCGGTCTGGACCAGCGCTTCCTCGGTCAGTCCGAGTCGCTCTTCGCCCTCTCCAACGGCCACATCGGCCTGCGCGGCAATCTCGACGAGGGTGACCCGAGCGGGCTGCCGGGCACCTACTTGAACTCGTTCTACGAGAGCCGCCCGCTGCCGTACGCCGAGGCCGGCTACGGCTACCCGGAGTCCGGCCAGACCATCCTCAACGTCACCAACGGCAAGCTGATCCGGCTGCTGGTCGACGACGAGCCGCTCGATCTGCGCTACGGCACCATCGAGAGCCACGAGCGGGTGCTGGACATGAAGCGCGGCATCCTCGAGCGCGATCTGATCTGGGCCTCCCCCGCCGGCACCCGCATCCGGCTGCGCAGCAGCCGCCTGGTCTCGCTGCGGCACCGCTCCATCGTCGGCATCCGCTACCGCGTGCAGGCGCTGGACTCCGCCGTCCGCGTCGTGGTGCAGTCCGAGCTGGTGGCCAACGAGCGGCTGCCGAAGCAGTCCAAGGACCCCCGCGTCGCGGAGGTGATCAAGAACGCGCTGAAGCCGGTCGAGCGCGGCGGCTCGGGCACTCGCGCCTACCTGATCCACCGCACCGCGGGCAGCAAGCTGCAGATGGCCGCCATGATGGACCACGCCATCACCACCCCGGACGACAGCGGCACCGAGCTGGAGGTCCACGACAACTGGGCGCGGCTGATGTTCCCGTCGCACCTGGCGGCGGGTCAGGAGCTGGAGCTCACCAAGGTCATCGGGTACGGCTGGTCGAGCCAGCGCTCCACCCCGGCGCTGCGTGACCAGGTCAGCGCCGCCGTCGTCAGTGCCCTCTACGCCGGCTGGGACCTCCTCGAACGCGAGCAGACCGAGGACCTCGCCGAGTTCTGGGACGCCGCCGACGTGGTGATCGACGGCGACGACGAGCTGCAGCAGGCCGTCCGTTTCGGCATCTTCCACAGCTACCAGGCCGGTGCCCGCGCCGAGCAGCGCGCGATCCCGGCCAAGGGCCTCACCGGCCCCGGTTACGACGGCCACGCCTTCTGGGACACCGAGATGTTCGTGCTGCCGCTACTCACCGCGGTGGCGCCGGAGTCCGCCGCCGACGCGCTGCGGTGGCGCGCCTCTACCCTGGATTTGGCGAAGGAGCGCGCAAACACGCTCCGGCTGCGGGGCGCCACCTTCCCGTGGCGCACCATCCGCGGTCAGGAGTGCTCGGCCTACTGGCCGGCCGGCACCGCCGCCATGCACGTCAACGCCGACATCGCCGCGGCGATCACCCGCTACCTGCGCTGGAACGACGACGAGGTCTTCGAGCGCGAGGTTGCGCTGCCGGTCCTCGTCGAGACCGCCCGGATGTGGATGTCGCTGGGCTACACCGGCAACGACGGCGCCTTCCACATCGACGGTGTCACCGGTCCGGACGAGTACAGCGCCATCGTCCACGACAACACCTACACGAACCTGCTCGCGGCGCAGAACCTCGCGGCCGCGGCGGCCACCGTCCACAACAACGGGCAGGCGGCCGCCGCCTACGGCGTCACCGACGACGAGCGGTCGACCTGGCTGCGGACCTCGGAGATCGTCGCCATGCCTTTCAACGCGGCCTTGGACGTCTACGAGCAGTCGCGCGGCTACACCTCCCTGGAGGTCTGGAACTTCGACCGGTCGGCGAAGTACGACGACTACCCGCTGCTGCTCAACGCGCCGTACTTCAACCTGTACCGGATGCAGGTCGTCAAGCAGTCCGATCTCGCGCTGGCCCTGCACTGGGCCGGCGACTGCTTCACCGCCGAGGAGAAGGCGAAGGCCTTCGCCTACTACGAGCCGTTGACGGTGCGCGACTCGTCGCTGTCGGCCTGCACCCAGGCCGTCGTCGCCGCCGAGGTCGGGCACCTCGAGCTCGCGACCGACTACCTGGCCGAGGCCGCGCTGATGGACCTGCACGATCTGAACCGCAACGGCAGCGACGGCCTCCACATCGCCTCGCTGGCCGGCGGCTGGATCGCCGTCGTGGCCGGTTTCGGCGGGCTGCGTGACTACGGCGATCGGCTCACCTTCCGGCCGCAGCTGCCGCCGGCGTGGAACGCCCTGCGCTTCGGGGTCCGCTACCGCGGGGCGAAGCTGCACGTCGCCATCGACCGCGACACCGTCACCTACACCGTGGACGGCGAGGGCGCCGTGCCCATCACCCACCTCTCCGACAACGGGGACCGAGAGGACTTCACCGTCAACGGCACCGAGGCCGTCACCCGGCCGTGGCAGCCGGTGAAGCCGCTCACTCCGCGACCCCGGCAGCCCAAGGGTCGCGAGCCCCACCGCGCCGTCGCCCGCGACGCCGGCGGCACCGCGGGGTAGCGGTCAGGGCGTCAGTCGACGTCGTGCCGCCGCGCCCGCCACGGCAGCACGATCCAGGTGCCGACGACCACCGCGGCGAGGGCGCCACCCACGATGAGCGCGGCCGTCAGGTTCACCACGAAGGTCACGATGAGCGCGACCGCGCAGAGCATCGCCACGGCGAGGGCGACCAACCCGGCCGTGGCGAGCCGGCCGGTGATCGCCACCAGCTCGTTCTTGCGACGACGGCCGAAGAGCACCCGGTGCGCCGCGACGGGTCCGATGAGCAGGACCGCGGCGAGCGCCGAAGCCACCAGCGTGACGAGGTAGAGCGCCCGCTCGCCGTCGGTGAGCTCGCCGAAGCGTTGCTGGAAGGCGATGCCGAGCAGGAAGGCGAAAAGGATCTGCACCCCGGTCTGCGCGACGCGGAGTTCCTGCAGCAGCTCGCCGTAGTTGCGATCGAAGCGGTGCGCGGCGCTCTCGTCGCGTTCGTACTCCGCCGGCACCTGCGCCATCGACGTCTCCTCAGCTCAGCGGCCGACCGCCTGCTCCAGTTCTGCCTTGCTCATCGACGACCGGCCGGAGACATTCTTGCGCTTCGCCTCCTCGTAGAGCTGCGCCTTGGTCCGGCCCTGCGCACCCTGGTGGGAACGGAGGCCGCCGCGCCGGGAGGCGGAGATGTCGTCCGTCGAGGTCTTGCTCGCCTGCTTCGACTCGCCTGCCTGCGCCCGGTTCTTGTTGACGGTGCGAGCAGCGATCTCCTTGGCCTGCTTCTTCGGCCGGCCGCGGTCCTCCAGGCTCTGCTCGATCTCCTCGTACTGGCGCTCGCGCTTCTTGCTCCATCCCTGTGGCATGGCAACGGGATACCCGTCGATGCCGACGTCACCTCGCGCCGACGTCCCGAGACGAAACTGATAGACAGACACCGTGAGTCAGGAATCGGGGTCCGACGGGGTGGACGACCTGCGCGCCCGCATCGAGCAGGCTCGCGCCAGCCTCGCCGCCGCGGCCGAGGCGCTGGCCGCGCGGGGCAGCGAGCAGCCAGCGGCGGCCTCTGCCGCCCCCAGCGCCCCGGAGCCCGACCCGGCGTCGGCCGCCCCCGAGCCGGCGGCATCGCCCGGCGCGCCCGAGCCGTCGGCACCGTCGGCACCGAGCAAGGAGCTGGTGGCGGTCAGTCGAGGTCCGCTGCAGCGGCCCGGCGTGCTGACGACGCTCGCCGGTGTCGTCGTCGGCACCGTCGTCCTCGCGATGCGACTGCGCCGTCGGGGCGGGCGCTGACCGGTACCGCCTCCGCGCGATGCCACGAGCTTCCCTCAGCAGCGGTGGGAAGCATGTCCGGGTGAGACGTCTCGGTCTGCTCGCCCCGGCGGGATTCCTGCTGCTGGCGGTCCTCGTCGTGACGCACTGGAATCCGCTGCGCCGGCTCGACCTCGACGTGGCCTCCGGACTCAACGACGCGATCGCGCCGCACCCGACGCTGGTGACGCTGCTGAAGGTCGTCAGCGAGGTCGGCCAACCCGCCACCTGGCAGGTGCTCGCGGCGGTCACCGCCCTGCTGCTCCTCCGGCGCGGCGAGCGGGCGGCGGCCCTGGTCACCGTGGCGACGGTCGTGCTGGCGAGCCTGATCAACAACATCATCAAGCTCGTCGTGAGGCGGGACCGACCCACCGTGCCCGACGAGCTCAGCCATGCCCACGGCCTCTCGT
This sequence comes from Jatrophihabitans sp. sgz311053, assembly GCF_056135305.1. NCBI lineage: Bacteria > Bacillati > Actinomycetota > Actinomycetes > Jatrophihabitantales > Jatrophihabitantaceae > Jatrophihabitans > Jatrophihabitans sp. sgz311053. Next base: position 63,243 of record NZ_JBWAXP010000004.1, read on the forward strand.
TTCCGAGCGGACATGCCACCGCCTCCCTGACGGGGGTGACGGTGCTGCTGCTGGTGCTGCTCCCCCGCCTCCCCCGCGGCGGGCGCGCCGTCCGGCGGGCGCTGGTGGTGGCCGGGGTCGCCGTGGTGCTCCTCGTCGGATTCAGCAGGCTCGGGCTCGGCGTCCACTACCTCAGCGACGTGGTGGCGGGCTGGCTGCTCGCGGTGAGCTGGATGCTGCTCTGCCTCGGTGCTGCCCGGCGGTGGGACCGGGGTGGCACCCTCACACCGCGGGCGGCAGCTCCAGCCGGCCGGGTTCGGTCTCCAGCGCCACCATCCTGAGCAGCTCACCGAAGAGCGCCTGCACCCGCCCGAGGTCCGGCTCCCGGTCCCGGTTCTGGATGCCCACCAGCAGCGTGAGGGCCAGATCGGAGAAGACCCGGGCCCGGTCGAGGGGCAGTCCGACGCCGACGATGGCCTCGGTGACGGTGGCGTCGCGGCGGGCATCGACCCGGGCGACCGTGTCGGCGACCTCGTCGCTGCTGTGCGCCCACGCCCTGATGGCCGCCTCGGGCGCGTGCGGCAGGGACACGCCGTACTCGATGAGCCGGTAGAGCCGCAGACCCGCATCGGGCTCGGCCTCGGTGGCAGCGATCAGCTGGTCGTTGTGCTCGCGCTCCCAGTGCGCCAGCAGCCCCGTCACGAAGCCCGCCATGCTGCCGAAGTGGTGGTAGAACGACCCCTTGGTGATGCCGAGGCGATCACAGACCTGCGAGATCGTCAGCGCACCGCTGCCGAGCTCGCCCAGCACGCCGAGCGCGGTGCGGTAGTAGTCCTGCGCCGTGAGTGGTGCGGCTGTCATGCGAGTGACCCTCCCCGTCCCCGGACCCCTATGTTGGCAGCCCGTCAGCGACCGGCGGCGTAACCCTGTGCGCCACGCGGGTTCGCGGCCGCCCGGAGCCGGCCGTCCGGGGTCCGCGACACCGCGCTCAGCCGTCCCAGCGTCCAGCCGTCGGCGACGGTGACCTCGTGGCCGCGGCGGCGCAGCTCCGCGATCGTCTCGGGGCCGAGCCGATCCTCGGCCACCACCCCGCGCGGCTCGGCGTCGCGGGGGAAGAACGACGACGGGAAGTGGGTGGAGTGCCACGTCGCTGCGTCGATCGCCTCCTGCAGGTTGAGCCCGTGGACGGTGTGGAAGAGCCAGAACTGCAGCTGCCACTGGTCCTGCTGGTCGCCACCCGGCGTCCCGAAGGCCAGGTAGGGCTCGCCGTCGCGCCACGCCAGCGACGGCGAGAGGGTGGTCCGCGGCCGCTTGCCGGGTGCCACGGAGTTCGGCAGCCCCGGCGTCACGGTGAACATCTGCGCCCGCGTCCCCAGCCCGAAACCCAGCGACGGGATCACCGGGGAGCTCTGCAGCCAGCCGCCACTCGGCGTGGCCGAGACCATGTTCCCCCAGCGGTCGACGACGTCCACGTGACAGGTGTCGCCGCGGGTGCCCCCCCGCGCGTCGACGGCGGGCTCGACCTGCAGCGTCGGCTCTCCGGTCCCCGCCGCGCGCGCGGTCGCGGCGAAACTCGCCAGCCGGGGATCACGACCGTCCGGGCGCCCCGGCCGCAGCTCCGCACTGGCGGTGTCGGTGACGAGCGCCCGCCGCTCGTCGGCGTACCCGCGGCTGAGCAGCGTAGCGAGCGGGACGTCGGGCACGTCGCCGTACCACGCCTCCCGGTCGGCGAAGGCGAGCTTGGCGCACTCGAGCACCACGTGGGCCAGCTGCGGGTCGTTCGGGGTGGTGTCGGCGAGGTCGAAGCCGGCGAGCAGGGCCAGTTGCTGCAGCAGCACCGGACCCTGCCCCCACGCGCGCGTCTTGGCCAGGCGGTAGCGGCCGAGGTCCAGGGTGGCCGGCGCCTCGATGGGCGTGCTCCACCCCGCCAGGTCGGCAGCAGTCAGCACCCCGGCGTGCGGAGTGCCTGAGGTGTCCATGGCCGGGGTCCGGACGAAGGCGTCGACGGCCGCGGCGATCGAGCCGCGGTAGAAGTCGTCCCGCGCGGCGCCGACGGTCATGGCCGCGAGCCGCTCGTAGGTGTCGGCGAGCCGGGGATTGGTGAGGAACTCGCCCGGCTGCGGCACCCGACCGCCGGGGAGCCACACCGCCGCGGAGGTGGGCCAGTGCTCGCGCAGCAGCGACTCGACCGCGGCGATGGTCCGGGTGATGGCCGGCAGCACCGGGATACCGCGACGCGCGTAGCCGATGGCCGGGGCCAGCACGTCGGCCAGCGGCAGCGTCCCCCAGCGCTCCAGCAGGGTGAGCCAGGCGTCGAAGGCGCCGGGGACGGTGGCGGCGAGGTGGCCGGTGCCGGGGACGAGGTCCAGGCCGAGCGAGCGGTACAGCTCCGGGGTGGCCGCGGCCGGCGCCGGCCCCTGCCCGGCGACCACCAGGACCTCGCCGCTCCCGGCGGGGGCGATGAGCATCGGCACCTCACCACCGGGGCCGTTGAGGTGCGGCTCGACGACCTGCAACGTGAAGCCGGCCGCGGCGGCGGCGTCGAAGGCGTTGCCACCCCGCTCGAGGATTCCCATGCCGACCGCGCTGGCCAGCCAGTGCGTGGAGGCGACCATGCCGAAGTCGCCGGAGAGCTCGGGTCGGGTCGGAGGCGTCGTCATCCCCCCATCCTTACCCGAAGACGACTCAGCCCCGGTCGGACGCCGTCGAGGGCGTCCGACCGGGGCCGGGTACGAGCTGAATCAGATAGCGCGGACGTTCTCCGCCTGCGGGCCCTTCTGGCCCTGGGTGGTGTCGAACTCGACGCGCTGGTTCTCGTCGAGGCTGCGGTAGCCGTCGGCGATGATCGCGGTGTGGTGGACGAAGACGTCAGCCGAACCGTCCTCGGGGGCGATGAAGCCGAAGCCCTTCTCGCTGTTGAACCACTTGACGATGCCCTGTGCCATGAAACTCGGTCCTTTCCGGAAACCGTTGACCGTGTGCCGTGTGCACGCGGTCCCGGTGGGTGATGCGCGTGGGCGTGGCTTCCGGGTGGATTCCGGGGCTACGACAGGAGCAACTTCAACAAATCCTGCGCTTCGCTGTCTGTGCCGAGGGAGGAGTGCTGACCACCGGGGCAAATCGTACCAGGCTCGCCCGTCCCCGACCTGCCTCCCGGCGTGTCCCCGCGTTGCGCGCCGGCCGCGGCGTCTACTACCGCACACCAGCCCCGCGTACACATGCCCGGCCGAGGCTCACCGCGTAAGGTCTTCAGATGCATCCGATGCACTAGATCTGACACTCGAGGACGGCCGAGACACGTGGCGACGGACCAGTCGACGGAATCTGACAACCCCTCCACCCGCGGTGACTTCGGCGCCAACGAGTGGCTCGTCGAGGACATGTACGAGCGCTACCTGGCCGATCCGAACAGCGTCGACGCCGCCTGGCACGACTTCTTCGACGACTTCCGGCCGGGTTCTGCGAACGGCTCCCCGAATGGTGCTGCCAACGGCAACGGTGGCGGCACCAGCAGCAACGCAGCCCCGAGCTCGAACGGCGTCTCGAACGGCGTCGACGCTCCCGCCGGCTCTGCTCCCCGTCCCACCCCGGCCGCGGCCACGCCGCCCCCGGCGTCGGCGCAGAACCGGCCCACTCCCGCGGCGACCGTGAAGGAGGGCAAGCCCGCCGAGGCGCCGGCCGCCGAGAACACCGTCGCGGGCAAGCCCGCGCCGAGCACCCCGGCGCCGAAGGTCGAGAACCCGGGCACCGCGCCACTGCGCGGTGCCGCAGCCCGGGTCGTGCAGAACATGGAGAACTCGCTGCACCTGCCCACCGCGACGAGCGTGCGCGCCGTGCCGGTGAAGCTGCTCTTCGACAACCGCGTCGTGATCAACAACCACCTCAAGCGGGCGCGCGGCGGCAAGGTCAGCTTCACCCATCTCATCGGGTACGCGATCGTCAAGGCGCTCGCCGTCCACCCGGAGATGAACAACCACTACGCCGAGGTGGACGGCAAGCCCGCCCTCGTCACGCCGGAGCATGTCGGACTCGGCATCGCCATCGACCTCGTGGGCAAGAACGGCTCGCGGTCCCTCGTCGTCGCGGCCATCAAGCAGGCCGAGACGATGGACTTCGCGACGTTCTGGAACACCTACGAGGACATCATCCGGCGCGCCCGCAACGGCAAGCTCGGCGCCGATGACTTCGCCGGCACCACCATCAGCCTCACCAACCCCGGCGGCATCGGCACCAACCACTCGGTCCCGCGGCTGATGCAGGGTCAGGGCACCATCGTCGGCGTCGGCTCCATGGACTACCCGGCCGAGTTCAGCGGGATGAACCCCGACCAGCTCATCGACCGCGCGATCAGCAAGATCATGACGCTGACCTCCACCTACGACCACCGCATCATCCAGGGCGCGCAGTCCGGCGAGTTCCTCAAGGTCATCCACGAGCTGCTGCTCAGCGACGACTTCTACGACGAGATCTTCGCCTCGCTGAAGATCCCCTACGAGCCGGTGCGCTGGCGCGTCGACAGCTTCGCAGCCCACGAGGGGCAGATCAGCAAGGAAGCCCATGTCATCGAGCTGATCAACGCCTACCGCACCCGCGGTCACCTCATGGCCGACACCGATCCGCTCGAGTACACCGTCCGCAAGCACCCCGACCTGGACATCACCAGCTACGGCCTCACGCTCTGGGACCTGGACCGCGAGTTCCCCGTCGGCGGCTTCGCCGGCGAGAAGATGATGAAGCTGCGCGACATCCTCGGCACGCTGCGCGACGCGTACTGCCGTCGGGTCGGCGTCGAGTACCGACACATCACCGACCCCGAGCAGCGCCGCTGGCTCGAGGCGCGCATCGAGGTCAAGCACGAGCAGCCCTCGCGGGAGGAGCAGCTGCACATCCTCGGCCGGCTGAACGCGGCGGAGGCCTTCGAGACCTTCCTGCAGACCAAGTACGTCGGGCAGAAGCGCTTCAGCCTCGAAGGCGGCGAGACCGTCATCGCGCTCATGGACGGCATCCTCGCCGAGGCGGCCGATCAGGAACTCGACGAGGTCGTCATCGGCATGCCGCACCGCGGCCGGCTCAACATGCTCGCGAACATCGTCGGCAAGCCCTACGCCAAGATCTTCAACGAGTTCGAGGGCAACATCGACCCCGGCACCGCACAGGGCTCCGGCGACGTGAAGTATCACCTCGGCGCCGAGGGCACCTTCCACGCCCCGAGCGGCAACGAGGTCGCGGTCTCGCTCACCGCGAACCCGTCCCACCTCGAGGCCGTCGACCCGGTGCTCGAAGGCATCGTCCGCGCCAAGCAGGACCTGCTGGACAAGGGTCACGGTGGCTACACCGTGCTGCCGGTGATGATGCACGGTGACGCCGCCTTCGCCGGTCAGGGCGTGGTGGCCGAGACCCTGAACCTCTCGCAGCTGCGGGGCTACCGCACCGGCGGCACCGTCCACGTCGTCGTCAACAACCAGGTGGGCTTCACGACCTCGCCGTCGTCGTCGCGCTCGTCGCTGTACTGCACCGACATCGCGCGCATGATCGCCGCGCCGATCTTCCACGTGAACGGCGACGACCCCGAGGCGTGCGTCCGGGTGGCCAAGCTCGCGGTGCAGTTCCGGCGCGAGTTCCACAAGGACGTCGTCATCGACATGGTCTGCTACCGGCGCCGCGGCCACAACGAGGCCGACAACCCGTCGTTCACGCAGCCGCTGATGTACGACATCATCGACGGCAAGCGCAGCGTGCGGAAGCTCTACACCGAGGCCCTCGTCGGCCGCGGCGACATCACCCTCGAAGATGCCGAGGCGGCGCTGAAGGACTTCCAGTCACAGCTGGAGAAGGTCTTCGTCGAGACCCGTGACAGCAGCGACAAGGCTGCGCCGCAGCACGACATCGAGCGGGAGACGCCGTCGCAGCAGGTCACCACCGCCGTCAGCATCGACGCCATCAAGCGGATCGCCGAGGCGTACGCGAATCCGCCCGAGGGCTTCACCATCCACCCGCGTCTCAAGCCGCAGATTGACCGCCGTGTCGCGATGGCGAGCAGCGGCAAGATCGACTGGGCCACCGCCGAGCTCTTCGCCTTCGGCTCGCTGGTGATGGACGGCCGCACCGTCCGGCTCTCGGGTCAGGACTCCCGCCGCGGGACGTTCACGCAGCGGCACGCGACGCTCATCGACCGCGAGACCGGTGCGGAGTACACGCCGCTGAAGCAGCTCACGGACGACCAAGCACCGTTCTTCCCGTACGACTCGCTGCTCAGCGAATTCGCCGCCGTGGGCTTCGAGTACGGCTACTCGGTGGCCCGCGAGGACGCGCTGGTCTGCTGGGAGGCGCAGTTCGGCGACTTCGTCGACGGCGCCCAGACCATCATCGACGAGTTCATCAGCTCCGGCGAGGCCAAGTGGGGACAGCGCTCGGCCGTCACCCTGCTGCTGCCGCACGGTTACGAGGGGCAGGGGCCGGACCACTCGTCGGCCCGCCCGGAGCGATTCCTGCAGCTCTGCGCCGAGAACAACATGACGGTCGCCATGTGCTCGTCGCCGGCGAACTACTTCCACCTGCTGCGGCGGCAGGGGCTTTCGCCCGTCCGCCGGCCGCTGATCGCCATGACGCCCAAGTCCCTGCTGCGCCTCAAGGCCGCGGTGAGCGAGTTGGACGACTTCACGACCGGCACCTTCCAGCCGGTGCTGCCGGACGCCAACGCCGATGCGGGCAAGGTGACGCGCGTGCTGCTCTGCGCCGGCAAGGTCTACTACGACCTCGCCGCCGAGCGGGAGAAGTCAGGGCGCGACGACGTGGCGATCGTCCGGGTCGAGCAGCTCTACCCGCTGCCGGCCGAGTCGATCGCCGCCGAGCTGGCGAAGTACCCGGACGCGGACCTGGTCTGGGTGCAGGAGGAGCCGGCCAACCAGGGCGCCTGGCCCTTCATGGCGCTGAACCTTCCCGAGCACCTCGGTGGCCGCAGCCTCATGCTCGCCTCGCGCAAGGCGTCGGCGTCGCCCGCCGTCGGCTCGATGTCGGTGCACGAGTCGCAGCAGCGCGAGGTCGTCGCCGCCGCCTTCAGCTAGTCCGGGGGCGAGCGGATGTACTTCACCGACCGCGGCATCGAGGAGCTGGTCGCGCGGCGCGAGGGCGAGCAGGTGGACGTCGAGTGGCTCGGCGACCGTCTGCAGGCCTTCGTCGACGCGCACCCCGAGTTCGAGACGGCGATCGACCGACTCGCCACCTGGTTGGCGCGAGACGACGAGGACGACGAGTGAGCCTCAGCAGGCCTCGACCGGTGTGAGCTCGGCGGCGGGCTCGACCGACGGCCGCAGGTCGAAGCGCGGCAGGAAGAACTGCGTGATCGGTCCGATGCCGAAGGCGAAGAGCAGCGTGCCGAGGCCGACCGTGCCGCCGAGGCAGAAGCCGACGGCGAGCACCGTCAGCTCGATCCCGGTGCGCACCAGCCGGATCGAGCGACCGGTGCGGCGGGCCAGTCCCGTCATCAGCCCGTCCCGTGGCCCGGGACCGAAGCCGGCCCCGATGTACATGCCCGTCGCGGCCCCGAGCAGGACGATGCCGCCGAGGAGCTCGCCGATCCGAACCGGGAGCGGTGCCTCACCGGGCAGGACGTCCAGGCTCACGTTCAGGGCGAAGCCCACGAGCAGCGCGTTGCTCACGGTCCCGAGACCCGGCCACTGCCGCAGCGGGATCCAGAACAGCAGCACAATCCCGCTCACGAGGATGGTGATCGTCCCGATGGCCAGTCCGAGCCGCTCGCTGACGCCCTGGTGCAGGACGTCCCACGGGTCGAGGCCCAGGCCGGAGCGGACGAAGAGCGCGCACGAGAAGCCATAGAGCCCGAGCCCCACGTAGAGCTGGACCAATCGTCGGGTGAGGATCACCGGACCACTCTGACACAGCAGGACCTCCAATAACCGGTCCAATTGCGCTGACAATGGTCTGGTCGTGTGGCATGATCGCAGCCGTGGTCTCCGCTGCGCGAGTGAGTGGTACGGCCCTGGCACGTCTGCTCCCGGACGGCAGTGCCGCGCCGGGCGCCGCGTACGCCGTGCTCGCCACGGCGTTGGGACGGCTCGTCGTCGACGGCCGTATCCCGGTGGGGACGCGGTTGCCGAGCGAGCGCGATTTGGCTGCCGCTCTTGGCCGGAGCCGGGCGACGGTGACGGCGGCGTACGACCAACTCCGCGCCGATGGCCTGCTCGACAGCCGCACGGGGGCGGGCAGCTTCGTCCGCGTCCCCGCCGGGGCGCGGCCGCGCACCGCCGCCGGATGGCACGTCGGGCCGGCCGCGGCGGACCCGATCGACCTCTCCATGGCCATGTTTCCCGGTGCGCCCGCGGCCCTGGCCGGCGCTGCGGTGGCCGCCGCCGATGATCTCGGCCCCCATCTGCACGACATCGGCTACGAGCCCGCGGGCCTGCCCGAGCTGCGGGCGGCGATCGCCCGGCGCTTCGAGCGGCGCGGCCTGCCGACACGGCCGGATCAGATCCTCGTCACCAACGGGTCCCTGCATGCGCTGGACCTCGTCCTCCGGCTGCTGCTCTCCCCCGGCGACCACGTCCTCACCGAGGTCCCGAACTACCCGGCCGCACTGGCGGCGATCACCCAGAACGGTGGGCGCGTCGCCGCGGCCCCGATCGAGGCCGAGGCCGCCTGGCTCGGCGAGCAGTGGGACTCCGTGCTGCGACACCGCACGCCGCGGCTGGCGTACCTCACGCCGGACTTCCACAACCCCACCGGGGCGCTGGCCACTGACGCCGAACGCCGGGAGCTGCTGCGCCGGACCCGACGCACCGGCACCACCGTGGTGGTCGACGAGACCTTCGTCGAGCTCGGCTTCGACGTCGATCCCCCCGCGCCGACGGCGACCCACGACGCCGGCGTGATCACGCTCGGGTCGCTGTCGAAGTCGGTCTGGGGCGGCCTGCGCATCGGCTGGGTCCGGGCCGCCACCGACATGGTGAACCGTCTCGCGGCGCTGCGGAGCACGATCGACATCGGCGGCCCCGTGCTCGAGCAGCTGCTGGCCGCCCGGCTGCTGGCGTCGCTGGACGAGATCGCCGCCGAGCGGCGAGCGGAGCTTCGGGGCAACTGTGCCGCGCTGCGCGACGCGCTCGCCGACGAGCTGCCCGGCTGGCGCAGCGTGGCTCCGCGGGGCGGCCTGGGGCTCTGGGTCGAGCTCGACGCCCCGCTCGCCACCCCGCTGGCGGCCCTCGCCGAGCGGTCCGGCGTCATCCTGGTGCCGGGCCCTCGCTTCGGCCTGGACGGCAGCTTCGAACGATTCCTGCGGTTGCCCTTCACGCAGCCCGTCCCGCGGCTGCAGGAGGCGGTGGCCCGGCTCGGCGCGGCGTGGCGCGAGCTGGGGTCGGGGACCGGCCGTCCGGGGCCGCTGGTCGTGGCCTGAGCCTCTCCGCTCGGGTGCTACTCGATGACGGCCGAGCGCGAGAGCCGGACCTCCTCGATGTCCAGGCCGGCCTGCACCTGCCGCAACACGATGTCGTCGATCAGCTGATCGTCCCGCAGCGCGAGCAGCGTGGCCCGCTTGTGGCCCAGCAGCGCCAGCCGCAGCGCCGTGTACTGGTCGTCGTGGACGACGATCGGGTCCTCGCTGCCACCGTCGGCGGCCAGCAGCTTGCGGCGCTTCTCCATCTCGCGGCGCACCCGCTCGACCACGCGCTGCTCGCTGCCGAGGTCGGCGGCGAGCTCGTCCAGCGCCTCGAAGGCGGCCTCGGTCGTCCGGGTCTCGGCCAGCCGGCGCTCCTCGGCGACCGAGGTGTCGTCGGGCAGGCGGGCGAAGCGGACCACCGCGGGCAGCACCACCGCCTGCAGCAGCGTCAGGACGATGACGCCGGAGGTGACGACGACGATGAGGTCACGGTCCGGGAAGGGCAGGCCGTTGTCGAGCTCCTTCGGTACGGCCAGGGCCGCGGCGAGCGAGACGGCACCGCGGAAGCCGGCGACGGCGTTGACCGTCCGGGCTCGGGCACCGACCCGGCGCAGCCGCTGCTGCGGACGGCGGTCGATCATGCGGATCAGGTAGGGCGTCGTGTACAGCCACGCCCACCGGACGCCGATCACCACGCCCGTCACCGCCAGGACGTAGGCCAGCGCGCGTCCGGGCGAGACGCTGGTGAGGTCCAGCGCGGCGGTGTGGGCCTCGAGGCCGACGAGGACGAAGAGCGCGCTGCTCAGCACCGTGGTGGCCAGCACCCAGAAGCCGGACATCTGCTGTCGCGCGGCGGCACCGGTGATGCGCGGTGACACCTGGCTCATCATCAGGCCGCAGACGACGACGGCGAGCACCCCGGAGGCGTGGATGGACTCGGCGAGCAGGAAGGCCGCGAAGGGCGTCACCAGGATCGCGATGTTCTCCAGGATGGGGTCGTCCATCCGCTGTCGCAGCTGCCAGCTGATCACCCCGACGAGCGCTCCGGCGAGCGCCCCGCCGCCGTAGGAGAGGACGATCAGCCAGGAGACGTGCAGCGTGTCCAGCTGTTCGGTGCCGACCGTGACTCCGACGGCGAGGCCGTAGACGACCAGGGCGGTGCCGTCGTTGACGAGGCTCTCGGCGCGCAGCACCGTCACCGTCCGGCGGGGCAGCGCCCGGGCCAGGACGCCGACCGCCGTGGCGTCGGTGGGGGCGACGGCGGCACCGAGCACCCAGGCCGGTCCCCACGGCATGCCGAGCAGGTGGGCCACGGTCGCCACCGCGCCGGCGGTGGCCACGACGAGGGCGGTGCTCGCCAGCATAACCGCGCGCAGGTTGTTGCGGATCTCGCGCAGCGAGGTGGTCAGGCTCTCCCAGTAGAGCAGCGCCGGCAGGAAGACCAGCAGCACCACCTCCGGGGGCAGTTCGGCGCGGCGGAACTCCGGCACGAAGCCGGCCGCTACTCCGATGGCGAGCAGCAGCAGCGCCGGCGCGACCGGGAAGCGCCGCGCCAGCAGACCGGCCAGCAGCAGCGCGATGCCCAGCACCACCACCATCTCGAGACCCAGCACGGTCATGTACTACCAGGTGCGGGCTGCTCGCATTCCCGATCGCACCCACTCGCTCCCGACCGACACCCGTCCGTACGCCCCCGGTCCGTACGCCCCCGGTCCGTACGCCCCCGGTCCGTACGCGCCCCCGCCGTGCGCGGGCGGGCCAGCGCAGCGGACGGACCAGCGCAGCCGCTGGGTCAGCTCCCGACAGGGGCGAGCGCGCTGACGCCGTCGGTCACGGCCTGTGCCGCGACGGCCTGCCGGACCGCCGGAGCCACCCGCGCGTCGAACGGTGTCGGGACGATGTAGTCGGGCGTGAGCGCTTCGGCGACGACCCCGCTCAGCGCCTCGGCGGCGGCGAGCTTCATGTTCTCGGTGATGGCGGTGGCGTGCGCGTCGAAGGCGCCGGCGAAGACACCGGGGAAGGCCAGGACGTTGTTGATCTGGTTCGGGTAGTCGCTGCGTCCGGTGGCGACGATGGCGGCGTGCCGGTGCGCAACCTCGGGGTCGACCTCGGGGTCGGGATTGGCGAGGGCGAAGATGATCGCGTCCGAGGCCATGGTGGCGACGGCGGCCTCGCCCACCCGGCCGGCGCTCAGGCCCAGGAAGACGTCCGCGCCGGCCAGAGCCTCCTCCAACGAACCGGTGAGCCCGGCCTTGTTGGTGAGCCGCGCCAGCTCGGCCTTCACCGACGAGAGGTTCTCCCGTCCGCCGTGGACGATGCCCTTCGAGTCGGCGACGGCGATGTCGCCGATGCCCGCCGCGAGCAGGATCTTGGTGCAGGCGACGCCCGCCGCACCGGCTCCGGAGACGACGACCCGCAGGTCGCCCAGCGTCCGTCCGGTGACGGTGGCGGCATTGCGCAGCGCCGCGAGCGTGACGATGGCGGTGCCGTGCTGGTCGTCGTGGAAGACCGGGATGGAGAGCCGTTCGCGCAGCCTGGCTTCGATCTCGAAGCAACGCGGTGCCGAGATGTCCTCGAGGTTGATGCCACCGAAGGAGGGCGCGATGCGCTCCACCGTCTCGACGATCTCGTCCACGTCGGTGGTGGAGAGCACGATGGGCACCGAGTTGAGGCCGGCGAACTCGCTGAAGAGAGCTGCCTTGCCCTCCATGACCGGCAGCGACGCGGCGGCTCCGATGTTGCCCAGCCCCAGCACCGCCGTCCCGTCGCTCACCACCGCGACCAGCCGCGAACGCCAGGTGTAGTCGCGAGCACGCGACTCGTCCTCGGCGATGGCCGTGCACACCTCCGCCACGCCCGGCGTGTAGGCGAGCGACAACGACTCGCGGTCGACGAGCGGCATCGTGCTGGAGAGCGCCAGCTTGCCGCCCTCGTGCGCGACGAACACCGCACTCTGCGGATCGAACCCCACGTCCTGCTCCTGCTTCGCTGATCGGTGACTGCGGCGCCTGCTCCGGTGAGAGCGGCTGACGGTTGCGGTGCCGGGGTTCGCCCTGCCTCCCCAGTCTGTCACGAGGCCGAAAACCAGGGCGCCCGGTGCTACCTGAGAGATCGCCAACGTGCCCCGAAAAATGTCGCGGTTTCCATCTAGACGGCAAATGTCCGGAAGGGCAGTATTCGCTGCATTCATCAATGACTCTTAGGTTCACGAACCGGAGGCCCGTCACCCATGTCCCGTCCCAGGCGTTACATCCTCGCCGCCACCCTGGCGCTGAGCACTGCGGCAACCGCCGCTGCCCTCTCCGCGCCGGCCACCGCGACTCCCGCACCGGCCACGCCGACCCCGGCGTCCGCTGCAGCTCGGAGCGCCGCGGTCGCACAGTTCAAGGCTCGCGCCCACGGCAACGAGCGCACCTGCGCCACGCACGTCAAGGTCGGTCACGCCTCGTGCTTCGCCCGGGTCGTCACCGACTCCAAGGGTGACCCGGTCGCCCTGGCCGCTCCGGCCGGTTACGGACCGTCGGACCTGCGCTCGGCCTACAACCTCGGCTCGGCCAGCTCCGGCGGCAAGACCGTGGCCATCGTCGACGCCTACAACGACCCGACGGCGGAGAAGGACCTCGGCGTCTACCGCTCGCAGTACGGCCTGCCGTCCTGCACCACCAGCAACGGCTGCTTCAAGAAGGTCAGCCAGACCGGCAGCACCACGAGCCTGCCGAGCACGGACGCCGGCTGGGCGACCGAGATCAGCCTGGACCTCGACATGGTCTCGGCGGCCTGCCCCGACTGCAAGATCCTGCTCGTCGAGGCCAACTCGGCGTCGTTCTCGAACCTCGGCACGGCCGTGAACTACGCGGCCAAGCAGGGCGTGGCCGCGATCAGCAACAGCTACGGCGGCAGCGACTCGTCGGCCTCGTCGGCCTACGACCACCCCGGCATCGCCATCACCGCCTCCACTGGTGACGACGGCTACGGCGTCGAGTCCCCGGCCAGCTACGACTCGGTTGTCGCCGTCGGCGGCACCAGCCTGACCAAGTCCTCGAACTCGCGCGGCTGGAGCGAGTCGGCGTGGAGCGGTGCCGGCAGCGGCTGCTCCACCTACAACTCGAAGCCCAGCTGGCAGACCAGCGCCACGCAGTGCTCGGGCAAGGCCAACGCCGACGTCTCCTCGGTGGCCGACCCCAACACCGGCGTCGCGGTCTACGACTCGACCGCCTACCAGGGTTCCTCGGGCTGGCAGGTCTACGGCGGCACCAGCGCCTCGGCGCCGTTCGTCGCCAGCGTCTACGCGCAGGGTGGCAACCTCTCCGGCTACCCGGCCAGCTACACCTGGTCCCACACCAGCGGCCTCAACGACGTGACCTCCGGCAGCAACGGCAGCTGCTCGCCGGCCGTCTGGTGCACCTCCGGCTCCGGCTGGGACGGCCCCACCGGCCTCGGCACGCCGAACGGCACGTACGCCTTCTAGTCCGTCCGCTCAGCTAGTCCCGCACGTCTCCCGGCCCCGGTCGGCCGCGCCCCATCCGGCGCGGCCGGCCGGGGCCGAGCACGTAGGTCACCCGACCGACGACGTCCGCGGCACCGTGCGCCTCGCTGTCCCCGCCGGCGAAGGGGTTGTCCGAGGCCAGCCACCAGCCACCGTCGACGGGTCGGACCGCCCGCTTCACCACGAGACGGTCCGGCAGGTCGCGGAAGCGCGCGAGCACGACGTCGCCGGCGCGCACCGCCGCCGGAGCGCGGCGGACGAGCAGCACGTCACCGTGACGCAGCGTCGGGACCATCGACGGTCCGGACACCACGACCCGCAGCCAGGGCAGTTCCACGTTTTGCCACGCCTCCGGTCGGGGATGGTGCCATGAGTAAGGTCGACATCGTCCCGGCCCTGTCGTCTATTCGCTGGAGGAGCCACACCCATGCGCTTGTTCCGAAGCACCCCCGCCACCGTTGCCTACGCCCACTGCGACCTGCCGTGCGGCGTCTACGACCCCGCTCAGGCCCGCATCGAGGCCGAGTCGGTCAAGGCCATCATGGAGAAGTACCAGGGCAACGAGGACCCGGTCTTCCGCACCCGTGCGCTGATCATCAAGGAGCAGCGCGCCGAGCTGGTCAAGCACCACCTCTGGGTGCTCTGGACCGACTACTTCAAGCCGCCGCACTTCGAGAAGTACCCGCAGCTGCACGAGCTCTTCAACAAGGCCACCAAGGCGGCTGGCGCTGCCGGCGGCAAGGGCGAGGTCGACCCGGCCGAGGGGCAGAAGCTCCTCGACTACATCAAGGAGATCGACACCATCTTCTGGGAGACGAAGAACGCCGCCTGATCACCCACGGCACCGCAGCATGAGCGACGCGAAGGCCGGCTCCGTCGAGGAGCCGGCCTTCGTCGTGCCCGCCGGCACCCGGCTGGCCGACGACCTGCAGCTCTGGCTCGTCCGCCACGGCGAGACGGAGTGGTCCGTCTCCGGCCAGCACACCGGCGCGAGCGACATCCCCCTCACCGAGCGGGGCCGCCGACAGGCCGCGGCCGTCCGCGACACGCTCGCCGGCGTCGAGCCGGCGCTGGTGCTCTGCAGCCCGCGACAGCGGGCCCGCGACACCGCCGAGCTGGCCGGCCTGCGGGTCGACGAGTACACCGAGGACCTCGCCGAGTGGGACTACGGCGACTACGAGGGGCTGACCTCGGCCCAGATTCACGAGACGGTGCCGGACTGGACCGTCTGGACCCACGGCTGTCCCGGCGGCGAGTCCATGGCCGACGTCCGCGAGCGCGCCGACCGGCTGCTGCACCGGGTCCTGCCCCGGCTGGCCGACGGCCCGGTGGTCCTGGTCGGCCACGGCCACTTCAGTCGGGCGCTCGGCGCGCGCTGGATCGGCATGCCGATCCGCGGCGGCGCGAACCTGCTGCTCGACACCGCGGCACCGTCGCTGCTCGGGGCCCAGCACGCGACCCCTACGCTGCGACATTGGAACCTTCCCAACCCGACCTGAGCCGGCACCGCCGACTCCCCGAACGCGAGACAGAACCGAGGACACCCATGACGACCCCGGACCAGGTGGGTACTGACGTCGACATCGTCGAGGTGCGCACGCCCGCCGACGTGGTCTACGTGTCCACCCTGCGCCTCACTGCCGCCAGCCTGGCCTCACGCTGCGATCTCACCATCGACGACATCGAGGACCTGCGCCTGGCCGTGGACGAGGCCTGCGCCCTGCTGCTGCCGCACGCGACCGCCGCCGCCACCCTGGACGCCCGTTTCGAGGTCGGCAGCGGCGTGCTGCGCGTCCACACCAGCGTGGCGACCTCCGACACGGCCGAGCCCGACCGCAACGGCTTCGCCTGGACTGTTCTCGGTGCGCTCGCCACCGAGATCGCCGTCGAGCCCGCCCCGCAGCGCCTCACCATCTCCGTCGTCAAGAAGCGCGCCCCGCGGTGACCTCACCCAAGAAGCCCGCGCGGGCGAGTCGTGATCACGGCGAGGCAGCCCGCCTGCTCGCCGAGCTCCACGACCTCCCCGAGGACAGCCCTCGCCGGCAGTCGCTGCGCGACCAGCTCGTCGAGCAGCACATGCCCCTCGTCGTCTACCTGGCGCGCCGTTTCTCCGGCCGCAACGAGCCGATGAACGACCTGGTCCAGGTCGGTGCCATCGGGTTGATCAAGGCCATCGACCGCTTCGACCCGGAACGCAAGCTCGAGTTCTCGACCTACGCGACCCCCACCATCCTGGGTGAGATCAAGCGGCACTTCCGTGACACCGGCTGGCTGATCCACGTGCCGCGCCGCGCGCAGGAGCTGCAGACCACCCTTAACTCGGCCCGGGCCGACCTCAGCCAGGAGCTCGGCCGCGCCCCGACGGTCAAGGAGATCTCGGCGCGCATCGAGGTGGACGAGGAGACGGTGCTCGAGGCGCTCGACGCCGCACGCGCTTACTCCGGCGTGCCGATCGACGTCCTCGCCGCACCCGGCGAGAGCGTCCCCGAGCACCCCATGCTCGGCATCACCGACGAGGGTTTCGAGCAGGTCGAACAGCGCGCGATGCTGCGCAAGGTCATCGCGAACCTGCCCGAGGCCGAGCGCGAGATCCTGCTGCTGCGCTTCATCGCCAACAAGACGCAGACCGAGATCGCCGCCATCGTCGGGGTATCGCAGATGCAGGTCTCGCGGCTCGTCGCCCGCGGTCTGCGGCGGCTGCGCGAGAGCCTGGGCGCGCCGGAGCCGCCGACCGAGCCCCGGCGCCGCAAGAGCTGAGCGGCGCGGTCGTCCGGCAGACCAGCTAGTCCAGTGGGGCGCGGTCCAGCACCTCACGGGCCGGCGGCGTGAAGAGCAGGTAGATCACGGCCACGGCGGCGATGACGATCGGGCCGCCCCAGCCGACCCGTCCGGCGTCGACGACCAGGCTGTAGCCGACCGGCAGGGCCAGTACCTGCAGCACGACCATGGGCGAGCGGGCGCCGGAGCTGAGGCGCAGCAGACCACGAGCCCCGGCGACCAGCGCGGCTGCTCCGGCGAAGGCCATCACGGCCGCGAGCAGTGGGCGCAGCACACCGTGCGGGTGCTCGAAGACAGCGCCGTAGACGAGGAAGAGCCCGGCACCGACGAGCGCGAGTCCCTCCAGGGCGAGGATGCCGCAGGCGGCCCGGACCTGCTGCGGGACGGCGCGGCCGGGACCGGTGTCCGGAAGGTCCGGCTGCGAGGCCGCCGAGCGATCGTCCACGGCACCCAGCCTAACGGCGTCAGTAGTGTGGGCGAGCGTGCGAGTCCTCGTCGTCACTAATCCCCGCGCCACCGCGATGAGCGGTCGTGAACGCGACGTCCTCGCCCATGCCCTGGCCAGCGACGCCGAGCTCGAGGTGGCCGAGACCGCCAATCGCGGGCACGCGGCCGCACTTGCCTGCCGGGCCATGCGCGCCGGCGTCGACGCCGTCGTCGCGCTCGGTGGCGACGGCACCGTCAACGAGGTGATCAACGGGCTGCTGACCGACGGGGTGCACGACGGTGTCCCGGCGCTCGGGATCGTCCCGGCCGGATCGACGAATGTCTTCGTCCGCGCCCTGGGCCTGCCGAACGACCGCATCGAGGCGACCGGCTCGCTGCTGGAGGGGCTTCGTGCCGGGACGACACGCTCGGTCAGCATGGGACTGGCCAGCATGGCCAGCGGCGAGGAGCGCTACTTCTGCTTCGCCGCCGGCATCGGCTTCGACGCGGCCATCGTCCACGGCGTGGAGCGGATGCGCCGCAAGGGCAAGCGCTCCACACACCTGCTCTACAGCCGCGTCGGCGTGGCGGAGTTCTTCAAGTCCGACCGCCGGCACCCGCACCTGTCGGTCGAGCTGCCGGACGGGACCCGCTGGGACGACATCCACTTCATCGTCGTCACCAACGCCGACCCCTGGACCTACGTCGGCAACCGGCCGCTACGGCCCACCCCCGAGGTCACCTTCAGCTCGGGCCTCGGCGTCTACGCCAGGAGACGGATGCGGACCTTGGGCGTGCTGGTCAGCATGGCGCGACTCTCGGGAAACCGGCCTCGCGTGGGGCGTTTCGGGGCCCACAGCCTGCATGACCTCGACCACATCACCGTCCTCGCCGACGAGCCCATGCCCTTCCAGGTGGACGGCGACGCCCTGAGCTTCCGCGACAAGGTGACCTTCCGGTCGGTCCCGAATGCGATCCGAGTCGTGGTGTCCCCACCCGAATTGTCGGATTAATTTCGCCTTCGTCGTGCAGAAGACTCGACCCGCCCGTCGATCACGCGTACCGTCGCCCGGAGTCGGAGGACAGGCCGAATCCCTGCCACCACGGCGTTCTGACTGAGACACGAGCCGGTGATGTGCATCGCCGCTCCTTGAACCGTGCCAGAGCTCGTGAAAGGATTCACAAGCGTGGTCAGCGGGCGAATGTGCCCCCACCGCGCCGAGTGAGGAGAGAAAGACTGATGGACTGGCGGCACCGCGCGATATGCCGTGACGAGGATCCCGAGCTGTTCTTCCCGATCGGGAACACCGGGCCCGCGATACTGCAGATCGAGCAGGCGAAGGCTGTGTGCCGACGCTGCCCGGTCATCCAGGACTGCTTGACGTGGGCGCTCGAGTCCGGCCAGGACGCCGGCGTCTGGGGCGGTTTGAGCGAAGACGAGCGCCGCGCGCTCAAGCGTCGTAACGCCCGCGCCCGCGCCCGGCTCGCCTGACCCCACGCCCCGCAGGTCGGGGCACGCCACACGCGCCGTCCCCGTCGACGGCGCGTGTTCGTTTGTGGCGGCGCCTGCGGCGGTCAGCCTGCGGTCAGCCGGAGGCGGTCAGCCGTCGCGGCGCCGGCGGGCGGTGAGCGGCACCTCGACGACAGCGTCGGTACCCCGGCCGGCCTCGCTGGCCCGGTAGGCGACCTCGCCGCCGAGCTCGGCCGAGACCAGGGTGTTGACGATCTGCAGGCCCAGCCGGTCGGACTTGGCGCCGGAGAAGCCCTCGGGCAGCCCCACCCCGTCGTCGCGGATGATCACCGCGAGCACACCTCGGCGCCGCTCGGCCAGCACCGTGACCGTCCCCTCGGCGTCGCCGGGGAAGGCATGCTCGATGGCGT
Source organism: Jatrophihabitans sp. sgz311053 (assembly GCF_056135305.1). Classification (NCBI taxonomy): domain Bacteria; kingdom Bacillati; phylum Actinomycetota; class Actinomycetes; order Jatrophihabitantales; family Jatrophihabitantaceae; genus Jatrophihabitans; species Jatrophihabitans sp. sgz311053. The sequence continues at coordinate 82,181 of NZ_JBWAXP010000004.1, forward strand.
TCTGGACCAGCTCGGTCAGCACCAGCACCAGTGGGGTCGCGACCGCTGCGGGGATGTCGCCGAAGCTTCCGTCCCGACGGCCCGTGACCCGCTGCTCGGAGCCCATGACGTCGGCGAGCATGGTGAGGAGCCGGTCGACGATCTCGTCGAAGTCGACCGCCTCGTCCACCGAGACCGAGAGCGTCTCGTGGACGAGAGCGATGGACTGGACCCGCCGCATCGACTCCTCCAGCGCCGTCCGAGCCTCCGGGACGGAGACCCGGCGCGCCTGGAGCCGGAGCAGCGCGGCCACCGTCTGCAGGTTGTTCTTCACGCGGTGGTGGATCTCGCGGATCGTGGCGTCCTTGCTCATGATCTGGCGATCCCGCCGGCGCAACTCGGTGACGTCCTGCATCAGCAGCAGCGCACCGAGCGTCTCGCCTCGCGGCCGCAGCGGCCACGCCCGGAACAGGATGGTCGCGCCCTGCGCCTCGACCTCGATACTGGCCGGGTGGCCGCCGTCGATGGCCTCGGCCACGGCGCCGGCCAGGTCGCTGGCGTCGAAGGGGTCGTCGGCGACGGAGCTGGTGAGGGCGTCGATGGGCTCCGAGAGCACCGGGCCCGTCACACCCAGGCGGCTGAACGCCGAGAGCGCGTTGGGGCTGGCGTAGATGATGGTGCCGTCCGGTTCCAGGCGGACGAGGCCGTCACCGACGCGCGGGCCCGATCCCTCCTCGGCCGGGACGTCGTCCGGCGCCGGGAAGGTCCCGTCGGCGACCATGCCGGCCAGATCCGCCGCACTCTGCAGGTAGACCAGCTCCAGCTGGCTGGGGGTGCGGACGCTGGCGAGGTTGGCGTCGCGGCCGATCACCGCGATGACCTCGTCGCCGAAGCGGACCGGGATGGCCTCACGACGGATCGGCAGGTCACCGTCCCAGTCGGGGTCCACCTCGCGGAAGATGCGCGACTCGGCCCAGGCGATGCGCAGCGGCGCGACGCGGTTGCCCTGCAGCACGACGCCGACCTGGTCGTGCTGGTAGGCCGTCGGACCGGTGGTGGGGCGGCACTGCGCGACGCAGAGGAAGCCGGGCACCGAGCCGGCCTCGGCCGAGGGGACCGCGACCGGCACCCAGAGCAGCAGATCGGCGAAGGCGAGGTCGGCGAGCAGCTGCCACTCCCCCACCAGCCGAGCGATGTGGTCGACCTGCGCGTCGTCCAGACTGGTTCGGACGGCGAGGGTGTCAGTGAGCGCGGACATCACGGGCAGCCTACTAAGGTCCCGCCCATGTCCGAGTCACAAAACGGGCGACCCCCGCGCCTGTCCACCGGTGCCGCCGTCGCCGTCGGTGTCCTGCTGCTGATCCCGTGCGTCGCGCTGGCGGCCGTGCCGCTCTACTCGCGGGAGACACCCACGATCGGCGGCTGGCCCTTCTTCTACTGGTATCAGCTGCTCTGGGTGCTGCTGACGCCGATCCTGACCTACGCGGCCTACGCCATCATCAAGCGCGCGCGGCGGCAGCGGTGAGCGCGCCGGCGCTGCTCGCCGCCGGCGGCGGGGTCAACACCGTCGAGCTCGCGGTCGTGATCTTCTTCTTCGTCGTCGTGACGGCGGGTGGCTTCGTCGCCGTCCGGTGGCGCAAGGCCGACTCGATGGACAGCCTCGAGGAGTGGGGCCTGGGCGGCCGCGGCTTCGGCACCATCGTCACCTGGTTCCTGCTCGGGGGTGACCTCTACACCGCGTACACCTTCGTGGCCGTCCCGGCCGCCATGTACGCCACCGGCGCCGTCACGGGCTTCTTCGCGGTGCCGTACACGATCGTCGCGTACCCCATTGTCTTCGTCTTCCTGCCGCGGCTGTGGAGCGTCGCGCAGAAGCGCGACTACGTGACCCCGGCAGACTTCGTGCGCGGCCGCTACGACAGCCGCGGCCTCGCCCTGGCCGTCGCCGTGACCGGCATCCTCGCCACGATGCCCTACATCGCGCTGCAGCTGGTCGGCATCCAGGCCGTCTTCGACACCATGGGCCTCGGCGGATCGTCCAACGAGTTCGTCCGCGACCTGCCGCTCATCGTCGCCTTCGCAGTCCTCGCCGCCTACACCTACTCCTCCGGCCTGCGGGCGCCGGCGCTGATCGCCTTCGTCAAGGACACGTTGATCTACGTCGTCATCGTCGTCGCGATCATCTACGTCGCCAGCCAGATCGGCTTCAGTGACATGTTCGCGGCCGCGAAGACGAAGATGGAGACACCCTCGCCGGCCACCGGGGCGCCGACCGGCACCTTCGTCACGGGCGAGGCGACGTACTGGGCCTACGGCACGCTCGCCTTCGGCTCGGCGCTCGCGCTGTTCATGTACCCGCACTCGATGACGGCCGTGCTGTCGAGCAAGACGCGCTCGGTCATCCGCCGTAACACCGCCATCCTGCCGGCGTACTCGCTGATGCTCGCGCTGCTCGCCCTGCTCGGCTTCGCCGCCATCCAGCTCGTCGGCGCGGGGAAGATGAACATCGTCGGCTCCGACGGGACGGTCAACGCGCAGCTGGCCGTGCCACACTTCTTCCAGGCCGTCTTCCCGTCGTGGTTCGCCGGCGTCGCCTTCGCCGCGATCGCCATCGGTGCGCTCGTGCCGGCGGCGATCATGTCCATCGCGGCGGCCAACCTCTTCACCCGCAACATCTTCCGCGAGTTCCTCAAGCGGGATGCGACACCGAAGCAGGAGGCCCGGGTTTCCAAGATCGTCTCTATCCTGGTGAAGTTCGGCGCGCTGCTGTTCGTGCTCGGGCTGGACAAGCAGAACGCCATCAACATGCAGCTGCTCGGCGGGGTGTGGATCCTGCAGACGCTCGTCGCCATCGTGGCCGGGCTCTACACCCGGTGGTTCCACCGGTGGGCTCTGCTGGCCGGCTGGGCCGCCGGGATGGCCTACGGCACGGTCGAGGCGTACCTGCAGAAGGTGCCGAACGCAACGACCAAGATCGTGGACGGCAAGCCCGTCACCACTGTGGACGGCGTCCGGCACTTCGGCGCCTCCATCGCCGAGATCCCCTTCACGCACACGAAGGTCTACATCGGCGTCACCGCGCTGGTGATCAACATCCTCGTCGTCGTGCTGCTGACCTTCGTCCTGCGGGCAGTGAAGGCGCCGGCCGGGACGGACCAGACGCACCCGGACGACTACTACTCGGACAAGGCCTCCCCCGTCGTCGCCGCCGAGCTCGCCAACTGACCCGATTCGGGAGCGCTGATCCCGCCCAGCGGGACCAGCGCTCCCGAATCGTGGCGTATCCCGGGAGGAACCATGTTCCACGTCGTCTTCGTCGAGCCGCGCATCCCGCCGAACACCGGCAACGCGATCCGGATGGTCGCGGCCACCGGCGCCCACCTGCACCTGGTCGAGCCGCTGGGGTTCACCATGACCGACGCCCAGCTGCGGCGGGCCGGCCTGGACTACCACGACCTCGCCACCGTCACCGTCCACGCCGACCTCGCCGCACTGTGGACGGCGGTGCTGCCGGCGCGCGTCTTCGCCTTCACCACCTCCGGGACGACGTCGTACGCCGACATCGACTACCGGGCCGGGGACGTGCTGATGTTCGGCCCGGAACCGACCGGGCTGGCCCCTGAGGTCCTGGCCGACCCTCATCTCACCGACCGGGTCCGCATCCCGATGCTGCCGGGACGACGTTCCCTCAACCTCTCGAACTCTGCGGCCGTCGCCACCTATGAGGCGTGGCGGCAGCTGGGGTTCGCGACGCCCAACTGACGACTCAAAACGTGTGGCACCTTCACTCGACCAAACGTCACCGAGGTCGCGATGCGAACGAAGGCGGCGTGAGTATGCTCGGACCTTTCGCGGACCGGGGGCCAACGTGAGTAGTTCAAACGATCATGCTACGCAACTCCGCGTCGCCTGGATTGGGGCCGGCGCCGTCGTCGTGGCGGCTGTCTTAACATTTCTGGGCATCATCCTCGGCCGTACGACTCCTGTGCTGAGTAACGTCATCTCTGCGCCGACCGTCACCACTACTGCGACGACCACGGCGACGGTGACAGCGAAACCACCATCGCCGCTCCCGAAAGCAACCTCATCTACCACGTCCACGGTGGAAGGCGAACCGGGCGTCCCGACAGCCGGCAAGGAGAACTTCACCGAAGTTGCTGACTACGTGGACTCGTCGGGCGGAATCATGGATGACGACGCAACGGCAACGCTGCGCGGCAACATCCTTCCACATTCCCTGCAAGCGAAAGCTAATTGCCAATCCGACTACAGTGGCGACGTAACATACGATTACTCCATTCCCGCGCACTTTCAGAAGCTGACCGGGACCTTGGGGATCGACGATCAGTCTGTGGGTTCGGGACCCATCGAATGGCGTGTGTATCTCAATCGAGCCGCGACTCCGGACAAATCTGGACGCCTGTCACCCGGCGAGACATACCCTCTTGATGTCGACGTCTCGGACGCCTACCGAATCCGACTGTTTATCAATGACCCCAAGGCTCCAAGGGTCTCCTGTGGGAACAGCGGAATAACCGTTTTCGACTGGGGATCGTTGACCCTCACGAGCTAACCCGCCGAGACCGTCTCCGCCGAGACGGCGCCGTCACGGAAGGCGGTGACGGCGTAGGTCGGGAGTGGGCCGGTGAGCGGGGCGCCGCCGTCCTCCAGGGACGTCGCCCGGGTGCGGCCGACGACCTGCCAGCGGCCGTCGCCGACCCGGCGCGACACCTTGAACTCGGCACCCGCCGGTCCGGTCCAGGAGACGAGCACGCCGCCGTCACGACGACGGCTGGCGACGAGGTCGGCCGGGGCGGCGAGCGGCGCCGGCGGTGTGACCGGTGCAGCCGGGGCCGGCGCGAGCCCGGTGCGTGCCTCGGCGGAGGTGTCCCCCGCGCGGGTGGCGACGACGACGTAGTCCGGCAGCGGTCCGGAGGAGCCGGCCCCGCCATCCTCCACGACGCAGGCCGGGGTACGCCCGACGACCTTGGTGGTGCCGTCCGGCAGGACCCGGCTGACGCGGTAGCCGACGCCGGCCGTGGCCGAGGCCTGCCAGCTGACGATGACGGTGCCGCCGCGGTCGCGATGCGCCTTGACGCCACGGGGCGGGTGGAGCGGGATTGCGGCCAGAGCGGCCACCGCGGCGGGATGCTCGGGCCAGCGCTCCAGGACGGCGAGCAGTGCGCCGGCCGGGTCCGGGGAGGCCGCAGCGCCCGCGACCAGCTCGTCGGCGGCGGCGACCTCGCGACGGGCACGGTCGAGCTCGAGCTCGGCCTGCCCCACACCGCCCGGGCTAGGGACGTCGACGGCTGCGCGGCAGAGGTGTTCGAGGTGCTCGACGGCCTCGGCGAAGCGCCGGGCCCCGATCGCCGTCGCGGCAGCCCGCCAGCGCAGCTCGGCCTCGCCGATCGCGGCCTCGATCTCGTCGGCGACCGCGCGCACCGGCGTCTGCCCGGCCGGGTCGCGGACGGCAGCAGCCGCGGCATGGGCGACCAACCGCCGGGCCTCGAGCAGCCGTCCGGAGCGCAACGCCTTACGCGCGTCGCGTAACGGCTGCTCCCAGGGCCGGGTCGCGGGCGGCTCCGGCTCGACGCGCCGTGGTCGGGGCGGGGCAGCGCCACCGAACGGCTCGGCCGCGACGCCCAGCTCGTCGGCGATGCCGGCGACCGTCCTGCGGGCGCGGTCCCAGTCCAGGCCGAGCTCGACGGCCTCGGTCACCAGGTGCTCGTGATCGTCGGCGACGAGCCGGTCCTCCACCAGGACGGCCGCGCGCACCCGCGGCCGCAGTCGGTCGGTGACGTCCAGGACCACGGCGTCGAGGTAGCCGTCCCGCACCTGGCCGCCGGACTCCAGCAGCTCGCGCACCAGCACCAGCAGCTCGTCGGCGACGGCACGCATCCGGCTCGGCGGCAGTTCCCGGGCGCGGGCGCGCCAGGCCTCGGCGCGGTGGGTGATCTCGCCGGGGGTCGCCGTCGGGTCCAGGCCGAGCAGGGCGAAGAGCGTCGCCGGTGGTGGGGCCTCCTGCAGCCGGCCGAACTCGTCGAGCAGGTCGCGCACCTGCCGGCGCCGGTGGTCGCTGACCGCCGGTTCGCGGTTCGGCGCCGGTACCGCGGCCGGGGCCGCATCGATCACCCGGTACCGGCGCAGCCGCGCCTGCACCTGCTCGGCATCGAGTCCACCGAGCGCACCGATCTCGACGAGACCGGCAATCTTGTCGCGCGGGATCCCGCCGTGCCGGTCGACGAGCCGGCTCACCGCCTGGTCGAGCAGCTCGTAGCGCTCCTCCTCGCGCCGCGCCCGCTCCGCCCGCACCCGGACCGCCAGCGAGGCACGTTGGCGCCGGTCGAGCAGCGGAGCGCTGCGCTCCTGATGGGACTCGACGAGCAGTCCGGTGAGTGTGCCGTACTTGGGGTGGTCGCGGTGCCGCTGCCAGAACGCCCACACCGCCGCGACCTGTTCGGCGACGGCCGCGTCCGGGAGGCGCTCGGCACCGTCGAGCGGCAGGTCGTAGAGCTCGAAGGCATCCGACGCCTCGGGACCCCCGCGCCTGGCCACCGCGGCGAGCACCCGTTTGCGGTAGCCGTTGGCGTCGAAGCCGACGCTCACGTCTCGCGCCGCCGCGTGCGCTGCAGCTGCTCGCGCTCGCGCGCGACCTCGGCCTGGGAGAGCGTGGCGCCGGTCTGGGCGGTGAGCGTCAGCGGCAGTCCCGCCTGGACGTGGAAGGCGTAGACGGTGAGCACCCCGTCGAAGCCCATGTCGAAGGTCACCTGAACCTCGCTGCCGGCCTCGTAACCGGGCGGGATGCCGTCGATGGAGCCGGCCACCAGCAGCTTCACGTCGCGCAGCTGGCGGGACTCGGCCTGGCTCTGCTGCTCCACGATGCGCAGTTCGATGGCGTCTTGGTCGGGGCGGACCGTGCCGAAGGAGCGCTGCGCCCGGATCGGCAAGCGGTCGTTGCGGTGCACCAGCCAGACCGGTTCCAACTCACCGGTCATCGAGTTCGCGGCGAGGACGCCGAAGCCGCGCGAGACGACGGTGTCGACCCGGATCTCGATGGAGCGCCGCACCTGCGCCAGCGGCAGGCCGAGTGCGTCGGCGGCGCGACGGCAGGCGGCGTCCAGCTCGTCGGGATGGGCGTGTTCGAGCGGCGCGCCGTCGCCGAGCCGACCACGGGTCACGAGGTCGGCCGCGACGAGACGTTCGAGATCCTTCTTGGCCCCGAAGAGCGCCGCGCCCTTGGCCACCGCGAGGTCCGGGTCGTGCAGCTCCGGCTCGATGCCCAGCTCGTCGCGCAGCGCCCGACCGACCATCGGCATCCGAGACGAGCCACCGACCATCAGCACCCGGTTCACCCGGCCGACCCCGCGGCGCTCGGAGGCGGCCAGGCAGGCGGTCGTGAGGTCCAGGGTGCGGCGCAGCAGCGAAGCCGTCATCTCCTCGACCTCGGCTCGGGTGAGGGTGATGGTCGAGCGGGCGCCGTCGTGCGCGACGACCACCTCGGTGCTCTCCCGCTCGGAGAGCTCCCGTTTGGCCCGTTCGGCGGCGAGGACGAGCTCCTGTCCGCCGGTCGAGTCGTCGAGCGGATCCTCGGCCTCCGGGTTCTCCTCGCAGAACCGCCGCGACAGGTGCAGGCAGATCCGCTCGTCCCAGTCCGCGCCGCCGAGCTGGTGGTCGCCGTCCACCGCCAGGACCGAGATCCGGCGGTCGGCCAGCTCGATGACGGTCGCGTCGAAGGTGCCGCCACCGAGGTCGTAGACCAGGACCGTCTCGTAGGCCCCGCTCTTGTCCAGTCCGAAGGAGCCGTCGAGGCGACCGAAGCCGTACGACAGCGCCGCCGCGATGGGCTCGCTCAGCACGTCAACGACGTCCAGGCCGGCGTAGGTGCCGGCGAGGATCGTCGCCCGCCGCTCCTCGTCACCGAAGTAGGCCGGGACGGTGATCACGGCCGAGGTGATCCGCTCGCCGGAGCCGAACTCGGCGTCAGCGACCAGGGACTTCAGGATCAGCGACGAGACCGCCGGGGCCGACCAGCCCTTGCCGTGCGCGACGAAGCGCCAGTCGCTGTCGCCCATGCGCCGCTTGACGAGCGCGCAGACGTGGTCCGGGTCGAGCCGGGACTGCCGCCGCGCACCCTCACCGACGAGATAATCCTCCGGCGAGGCGAAGAGCACCACCGACGGCACGGTGGGCTCCCCCGTCATGCCCACGAGCACCTCGGGACGGCCGCCGGCATCGACGCGCGCGACGGCGGAGCAGGTGGTACCGAGATCGATCCCGTGGACGGCCACCGCCGGAGACTACCGAGGCTTCCTACGATCGTCCGATGGACGCAGAGCCCTCCTGGCAGGACGTGGTCGACGCCGTCACCGATCTCGGACGGATCGTGACACGGCAGTCGGCGACCCTGGACCGGCTGGTCGACGACGCTCGCGAGCGTGACGGTCGCGACCGTGCGGGCGCCGACGTCGCGCTGCTGGTGGACCTCTTCGAGGTGCACCGCGACGCGGCCGCCTGCGCCACCACGGCGCGGGCGGCCAAGGACCGGCGCGCCTTCGCGGCCCTGGCCGGGCAGCTCGAGCGGGTGCTGGCCGGGCGGGGCGGGACCGTGGTCGCACCCGCACCAGGTGCGGCCTTCGACGCGGCGACGATGGAGGTCGCGGACGTCGTGGTCACCACGGACCCTGCCCTGGACCGCAGCGTGGAGTCGGTGCGGTCACCGGGCCTGACGCTGACCGCCGTGGGCCGCTCGGTGCGCCCGGCGCGCGTCGTCGTCCGGCAGCTGTCACGCGGGCGGTAGCCGCACCTCGACGGTGAGCCCGCCGCCGGGGTTGGCGCGGGCCGAGACGACGCCGTGGTGCGCGGCGACGATGGACCGCACGATGGTGAGCCCCAAACCGACGCCGCCACCGTGGTCCAGCCGCTCGCCGGTGAGCCGTCGGAACGGTTCGAAGAGTCCCGCCACCTGATCCGGCGGCACCGCCGGTCCGGTGTTGCCGACGACGAGGACGGCCGGGGACAGGACGCGGACCTCCACCCGTCCGCCCGGCTGGTTGTACTTGATCGCGTTCTGCACCAGGTTGGCGACGAGCCGCTCCACCAGGGCCTGCTCACCGACGATCCCGGCCGGTGCCATCTCGATGTCGAGCGTGAGCCCGCGCTCCAGGGCGGACGCGCGCAGCAGCTGCGTCGCCTCCGCCGTGACCTGGTCGAGTCGCAACCGGGTGGTGGTGACGGTTCCCCGGTCGGTCTCGGCGAGGGTCAGCAGTCCCTCGATCAGCTTCTCGTTCCGCTCGTTGGTGGCGAGCAGCTGCCGCGTCAGCAGCTCCAGCTGCTCGGGCGTCAGCGCGGCCGACAGGCTGACCTCGATCAGCGCACGCTGCGTCGCGAGCGGCGTCCGCAGCTCGTGGGAGGCGTTGGAGGCGAAGCGCCGCTGCGCCTCGTAACCCTCCGACACCCGGTCGAGCATCCGGTCGACGGCGTCACCGAGGCGGCGGGTCTCGTCCGAGGCTCGCCCCCGGCGTCGCAACCGGAGTCCGAGATTCGCCGGCCCCAACTGCTCCACGGCGTCGGTCATCTGCCGCAGTGGCGCCGTCACCCAGCGGGCCAGCGCCACGAGGATGAGCACCGCGATCACCGTGCCCAGGATGAGCTCGACCATCGCGTACCCGGTGCGGTAGCTCAGGCTGTTGCAGCCGTTGAACGATCCGACGAGCTGGCCGACCCCACCGCCGCAGCCGATGTCGTTCGGGTTCGATCCGCGGAGCGCGTAGAGCAGCGCCGCGACGAGCCGCCAGGCGACGTCGATGTAGACCCAACCGACCGGGAAGCCGGCGAGGACGGCGAGGAGCGCGCGCCGGCGCACGGTGCCCACGCCGCTCAGTTCCCGAGCCGGTAACCGACCCGCGGCACGGTGTGCAGGACGGCGGGCTCACCCAGCTTCTTGCGCAGCGTCATCACCGCGACCCGCACCGCGTTGGTGAACGGGTCGGCATGCTCGTCCCAGGCCTTCTCCAGCAGCTCCTCCGAGCTCACCACGGCGCCGGCGTGACGCAGCAGCACGGTGAGGACGGCGAACTCCTTGGGGGTCAGGTCCAGGACGCGGCCGTCGCGGAAGGCCCGGTGACGGGGGATGTCCACGACGACGCCCTCATGTTCGAGCACCGGCGCCGCGGCCGTCGGTGGGCGGCGGGCCAGCGTCTGGATGCGGGCGGCGAGCTCGGCAAAGGCGAAAGGCTTGGTCAGGTAGTCGTCGGCGCCGAGACCGAGCCCGTCGACCCGGTCGCGGATCCCGCTCGCCGCGGTGAGGATGAGCACCCGGGTGCCGAGCTGCTCGCGCACCAACCACCGGCAGACGTCATCACCGGTGGCCCGGGGCATGTCACGGTCGAGGACGGCGACGTCGTAGGCGTTGACGGCCAGGCGTTCCCTGGCGGCCTCGCCGTCGTAGCAGACGTCCACCGCCATGGCGAGCTTGCGCAGCCCGTCCGCCACGGTGTCGGCGAGCAACTGCTCGTCGTCGGCCAGCAAGACCCGCACGATCGTCCCTCCCGTCGGTGACCATCCGATCATGGTCGGACCGGCGTCATAAGCGCGCCGTAAGCCGCGCGCGAATGCCGACGATAACGGCGGTCCGCGACTGTCGAGGTCATGACCGCCACCCTGACGCCCTCGGAGACGCCGCACGCCGTCTTCGGCCAGACCACCGTCGTGGCTTCGGGCCGACGACGTCACCGCCTGCGGAACCTCGTCGTCCTCACGATCGTGCTGACGATCGTCACCGGCCTCGCGCTCGTCGCCGGGTATCGCTACCTCACCGACGACAGCCGCCGTGACTATCTCGGCGCGGACGGCTGGCCGGCGAGCGGACAGGCGGCGCTCGTGGTGGGTGACGGGCCTGCGCTGGTGGGGCCGCGGCAGCGACCGGCGCCGATCGCCAGCGTGGCGAAGGTGATGACGGCGCACCTCGTCCTGCTCGCCTCTCCGCTGCGACCGGGCCGGGACGGCTTCCCGCTGCAGATCACCGACGCGGACGCGCGCCGTACCGCGCAGCAGCGCGACCAGGACCAGTCACTGGTGCCGGTCCGGGCCGGGACATGGCTCTCCGAGCGGCAGGCCCTGCTGGCGTTGCTGCTCCCGTCGGCCAACAACATGGCCGAGTTCCTCGCCCGGCGGGTGGCGGGCAGCGTGGCGGCCTTCGTCGCCCGGATGAACGCCACGGCGCGGGCCCTGGGGATGCGCGACACGCACTACGCCGACCCGAGCGGCTTCGACCCGGCCACGGTCTCGACCGCCGCCGACCAGCTCAAGCTAGCGCGCGTCGTGGCCCGGGACAGCACCTTCACCGCGTTGGCGGGGACCCGGTCGGCGTCGATCCCGGTGGCGGGGACCATCCACAACACCGACACACTGCTCGGACGCGACGGCTTCGTCGGCACCAAGACCGGGTCCATGGACGCCGCAGGCGGCTGCTTCATGTTCCGGGCACACCGGAGCGTCAACGGACACCGCGTCGTCGTGCTCGGGGTGGTCCTGGGACAACCGGGGCACAACCTGGTCGACGCCGGGCTGTACGCCTCGGCGCAGCTCGTGGCGCGGATCGTGCGCTAGTCGACCCGCCGCTCGACCGAGACCTCGGTGATCCGCAGCCGGACCCGCTCGTGCAGGCTCGCCGGGGCCCGGTCGCCACCGCAGCACCGGGAGATCAGCGCCCGGACGTCCTGCTCCAGCCCGACATGCTTGAGGCACGGGCTGCAGGAGTCGAGGTGGCGCTGGATGCGATCACGCAGCTGCGGATCGCCCTCGTGGTCGAGATAGAGGTACACGTCGGCCAGGACGGCGTCGCAGTTGATGCCACCCGGTTCCAGGTCGAAGCCGTCCATCACTCGTCGCCCCCTGCCGCGCCGCTGCGGATGAGTCCCCGGTCGCGCGCGTAGTCGCCGAGCAGGCCCTGCAGCTGCTTGCGGCCGCGGTGCAGGCGCGACATGACGGTGCCGATCGGAGTCCCCATGATCTCGGCGATCTCCTTGTACGCGAAGCCCTCGACATCGGCGAGGTAGACCGCGAGGCGGAAGTCCTCGGGCAGCGCCTGCAGCGCCTCCTTGACGTCGGAGTCCGGGAGGTGGTCCAGCGCCTCCATCTCGGCGCTGCGCAGCCCGGTCGAGGTGTGGGACTCGGCCCGCGCGAGCTGCCAGTCCTCGACATCCTCGTTGCCGGACTCCTGCGGCTGCCGCTGCTTCTTGCGGTAGTTGTTGATGAAGGTGTTCGTCAGGATGCGGTACAGCCAGGCCTTGAGGTTCGTCCCCTCCTGGAACTGGTGAAACGCCGCGTACGCCTTGACGAAGGTCTCCTGGACGAGATCCTCGGCATCCGACGGGTTGCGCGTCATGCGCATCGCCGCCGCGTACAGCTGATCGAGGAAGGGCAGCGCGTCCCGCTCGAAGCGGGCGCGTCGCGCCTCGACCGTCTCTTCCGCCACCCGGTACTCCTTCACGTCGAAGGTCGAGAGTAACGGGCGCGCCATCTCCAGCGTCGCTGCAGCCATGCCTCGTGCAACAGGCGACGGTCTCCGGTCATTCCGCCGGTACGTTTCCGCACATGGCCACCGGGACCCCTGCGACGGCACTGCTCACGCGTGCGGGCATCGCCTTCACGCTGCATCCGTACGAGCACGACCCGCGCGCCGAGGCCTACGGCGACGAGGCCGCGGCGGCGCTCGGGATCGAGCCGGAGCGGATCTTCAAGACCCTCATCGCCTCGGTCGACGGCGCGCTGACCTGCGCGGTCGTCCCGGTGGCCGGCAAGCTGTCGCTGAAGGCGCTCGCCGCCGCCGTCGGCGGCAAGAAGGCCGAGATGGGTGACCCGGCTGCCGCGGCGCGGGCCACCGGCTACGTCGTCGGCGGCATCTCGCCCATCGGACAGAAGACGCGGCTGCCAGTGGTCCTGGACGAGACGATCGAGCTCTTCGACACCGTCTTCGTCTCGGCCGGCAAGCGAGGACTTCAGGTGGAGCTGACGCCGGCGGACCTCGTCGCAGCCACCGGCGGGGTGGTCGCCGACATCGCCGCCTGGTGACCCCGCCTCCCCCTCTCGGTTTTGGCGGCAGGCGCTCGTATCTGAGCGGCTGCCGCCAAAACTGGAGGGGGTCACGGGGCGGGCGGGTCAGGTGAAGTCGTCCTCGCGGTACTCGGTCTCGCTCCGCCCCGTCCGCCCCGCCTCGGCCTCGCGCAGCTCGACGCGGCGGATCTTGCCGCTGATCGTCTTGGGGAGGTCGGCGAACTCGAGGCGACGGATGCGCTTGTACGGGGCCAGGTGCTCGCGACAGAACGCGAGGATCTCGCCGGCCAGCGCGCGGCTCGGCTCGGTCCCGGCGACGAGGACGACGTAGGCCTTGGGGACGGCGAGGCGGACCTCGTCCGGCGCCGGGACCACCGCCGCCTCGGCGACGGCCGGGTGCTCGATGAGGACGCTCTCCAGCTCGAAGGGGCTGATGCGGTAGTCGCTGGCCTTGAAGACGTCGTCGGCGCGACCGACGTAGGTGATGTAGCCGTCGGTGTCCCGGCTCGCGACGTCGCCGGTGTGGTACCTGCCGCCGGCGAAGGCGTCGGCGTTGCGCTCGTCGTCGCCCTGGTAGCCGACCATCAGGCCGACGGGACGCGGATCCAGGACCACGCAGATCTCCCCCTCGTCGGCGACGGCGCCGGTGATGGGGTCGACGAGGTCGATCTCGAAGCCCGGCATCGGACGTCCCATGGACCCCGGCTTCAGCTCGGCACCCGGCGGGTTGCCGATCTGCAGCGAGGACTCGGTCTGGCCGAAGCCGTCGCGGATGGTGATGCCCAGACCGCGCTCGACGGCGGCGATCACCTCGGGGTTGAGCGGCTCGCCGGCGCCGGCGAGCTCCCGCAGCGACAGCTCGTCACGCCAGGCGGCGAGATCCTGCTGGACGAGCATCCGCCACACCGTCGGCGGCGCGCAGAACGTCGTCACCTTGGCGTCGCGGAGCGTATCGAGCATCGCGGCGGCGTCGAAGCGCGCGTAGTTGTAGAGGCAGATGGTGGCGCCCGCCAGCCACGGCGCGAAGACACAGGACCACGCGTGCTTGGCCCAGCCGGGACTCGAGACGTTGAGGTGGACGTCGCCCGGCTGCAGCCCCAGCCAGTACATCGTCGAGAGGTGCCCGATCGGGTAGCTGGTGTGGGTGTGCTCGACCAGCTTGGGCAGCGCGGTCGTGCCGGAGGTGAAGTACAGCAGCAGGGTGTCGTCCGCGCGCGTCTCGACGTCCGGGGAGAACGGCTCGAGGCTGACCGACGAATCGCCGTATCGGGCCCAGCCCTCGACCGGCTCGCCCACCGCGATACGCAGGTAGCTGCCGGGCACCTGCTCGAACCCGGCGGTGACATCGCTGCGGGCGATCACCGCGCCGACACGACCGCGCTCGATACGGTCCCGCAGATCGGCCTCGGCGAGCAAGGTGGTGGCCGGGATCATGACCGCGCCCAGCTTCATCGCCGCGAGCGTGGTCTCCCACAGCTCGACCTGGTTGCCGAGCAACACCAGCACGCGCATGCCGCGGGCCACCCCCAGGCTGCGCAACCAACCCGCGAGCTGGTCCGACCGGGCCGACAGCTCGGCGAAGGTGTACGACGCCTCGCTGCCGTCGGCTTCGATGAGCCGCAGCGCAGGACGGTCGGGGTGGTCGGCGGCCAGGACTCCGTCGAACCAGTCGAGGGCGAAGTTGAAGTGTTCCGGCCGGGGCCAGCCGAAGCCCGCCTTGGCGGTGTCGTAGTCGTCTCGGTGGGCGAGGAGGAAGTCGCGGGCGGTGCGCAGTTGTTCGGCGGCTGAGCTCATGGCTCGACCCTGGCACGACCCACGAGCGAAGTCACCCGTGCCTGTCACTGGCAGGGGCAGGCACGACCGGAGCCCGGACCGCAGACTGGGAGGCGTGACGAACGATCTCGGTCTCGGCGAGTTCCTGCGATCCCGGCGGGCGGCCCTCGACCCCACCGCAGCCGGCATCGCCAGCTACGGCGCGCGCCGGGTGACCGGACTGCGGCGCGAGGAGCTGGCCGAGCTGGCGGGCGTCTCCACGACGTACTACACCCGGCTGGAGCAGGGCCACGCCACGAACGCCTCCGACGCCGTGCTGGACGCGCTGGCCCGGGCGCTTCGACTCGACGACTCCGAGCGGGCTCACCTCTTCGCCCTCGCCCGCGGTGGCAGCGTCCAGCCACCGGCCGACGAGCCCTACGTCGCCCGGATGCCGACGCTGCGGCTGATCGACGCCATGGCCGACGTCCCGACCGTGCTCCTGGCCCGCAACCAGGACGTCCTGGCCTGGAACCGCATCGGGCATGCCCTGGTCGCGCCGCACCTGCCCTTCGCCGCGCCGACCACCGGCACCGTCAACTGGACCCGCCTGCTCTTCGTGGATCCGGCCGTCCGCAGCCTCTACCGGGACTGGGCGCAGGAGGCGACCAGGGCCGTGGCGTCGCTGCGCTTCGTCGCCGGACAGTTCGCCGACGACGAGCGGGCCGCCGCCACCATCGCCGCGCTGCGCGCCGAGAGCCGTGAGTTCGACGCGCTGTGGCGCCAGCAGCCGGTGGAGCTCTGCACCACCGGCACGAAGCTGATGCGGCACCCCCGCCTCGGCGAACTGGACGTCGAATACGAGGTGCTCCACCTGGCCGAGGCCACCGGCCAACGGCTGCTGACCCATCACGCGGTTCCCGGTAGTGCGGCGGCGGACGCTCTCGCGCTGCTGGCCTCGACCACCCTCTGAGACCCCACGCCCGACCCCGTCCGCCGGGGTTGGCGCAAGCATGCGCAAAAACCTGCGCGAGAACAAGGAGGAACTCCCATGACCCACCTGCTGGCCCCCGAAGTGGCGGTCCGACACCGGGCAGGACCGGCACTTGCCGCGCTCGCCCTCGGCGCCTTCGGCATCGGCCTCACCGAGTTCGCCATCGCCGGCCTGCTGACCCCGCTCGCCGACGACCTGGACGTCAGCGTCTCCGCCGCCGGGCAGCTCGTCACGGGATACGCCCTGGCCGTTGTCGTCGGCGCCCTCGCCCTGACCCCGCTGCTGCTCCACCGCCCGCCGCGGACCGCCCTGCTGGTCTTCATCACCCTCTTCGTCCTCGGCAACGTCATCTCCGCGGCGGCCTCGGGCTACGGCGTGATGATGGTCGGCCGGGTCATCGCCGCGCTGTGCCACGGTGGGTTCTTCGGCCTCGGTGCCGTCGTGGCCGGTGACCTGGTGCCGCCGCAGCGCCGGGCGCAGGCCATCTCTGCCATGTTCGCCGGCCTCACCGTCGCCAACGTCCTCGGCGTCCCGCTCGGCACCTGGGTGGGGCAGACGCTGAGCTGGCGGGCGACCTTCTGGTCGATCGCGGTCGTAGGCGTCGTCGCCCTCGTCGCGGTCCGTCTCGCCGTGCCGGCGCTGGCTGCCCGCGACGACGCTCCGGTGCGGGCGCAGCTGTCCGTCCTCACCGACCGCCGCGTGCTGCTGCCGCTCTTCACCACGGCGGCCGTCTTCGGCGGCGTCATCGGGGCCTTCACCTACGTCGAGCCGCTCGTCACGAGGGTGACCGGGTTCGGGGAGGCGACCGTGCCGTGGCTGCTCGTCGTCTTCGGCGGCGGGCTGGTGATCGGCAACCTCGTCGGGGGCCGGCTCGCCGATCGCTGGCTGCACGGCAGCCTGCTCGCCCTCACCGGCGCGCTGCCGGTGATCCTCGGCTGCTACGCCCTCGGCGCGAACAGCCGGGTCCTCACCGTCGTCCTGCTCGCGGTGCTGGGGTTCGTCGGGTTCGCGACCGTGCCGGGACTGCAGCTGCGAGCCCTGGCCCACGCGACCGGCGCCCCCGTGATGGCGTCGGCCGGCAACATCGCCGCCTTCAACCTCGGCAACGCCATCGGCGTCGCCGCCGGCGGTTTCGCACTGTCGCATGTCGGGCTCACCGCACCGGCATGGGCCGGCGCCGGGCTCTGCCTGCTCGGATTCGTCCTCGTCGCCGGCTCCGCACGGGCGTCGGCATGACCCTCCACCCGCAGGCCGCCGCCCACCTGGCCGCCACCGCCGACGTCGCCCCCATCCATGCCCTGGACGTCCCCGCCGCCCGCACCGCCGGGTGGGGGTACCTGCAGTTGCAGCGTCCGCCGCGCCGCCTCGCCGCGGTCGAGCACCGCTTCATCAGCGGACCGACGGCGGATCTGCCGGTGCGCATCTACCGGCCTGCGGCCGCGGCCCCGGCCGGGCCGGCGATCCTCATGCTCCATGGCAGCGGCTGGGTCATCTGCAACCTGGACGTCTGCGACGAGCCGGCGCGGGCGCTCGCCGACGACACCGGCATGGTGGTGGTGACGGTGAACTACCAGAAGGCGCCCGAGCACCCCTACCCGCAGCCGCTCGACGACTGCGTCGCCGCCTTCGAGTGGCTGCGCAGCCGGGCCGCCGAGCTGGACATCGACCCCGACCGGATCGCCGTCGTGGGCGACAGCGCGGGCGGCAATCTGGCCGCCGGACTGTCGCTGCGGCTGCGCGACGCCGGACGGCCGCAGCCGGCCGCGCTGGCCCTGCTCTACCCGGCGCTGCTGCGCGAGACCTCCGACGACCCGGACGGGGCAGGGCTCTCCCGCGCGGACATGCGCTGGTTCTGGGATCACTACCTCTCCGGCGCGGCGGCGGACCGCTACGCGGCGCCGGGTGCCGTCGAGGACCCGGCAGGTCTCCCGCCGACCTTCGTCGCGACGGCGGAGCACGACGTGCTCCGCGACGAGGGACGGCAGTTCGCCCGGTGCTTGACGGCCGCCGGGGTCCCGGTCACCGCGGTCGACTACCCCGGCATGATCCACGGCTTCTACTGGATGGACGCTGTTCTCGACGACGCCGTCCGGCTGCAGTTGGATCTTGCTGCCTGGCTCACGACAACGCTGTGACGAAGCGTGTCACCGTCTCGGCGAGCCGCGGCAGCTCGCGCTTGAGGGAGTGGTCGGCGGCAGCGAAGACGACCACCTCACGCTGCTCGCCGGGCGGGGGCATGCCGAAGGGGTCCCGCTCCCCCTGGACGACAAGGGTCGGGACGCCGGCGGCATCCAGCTCGGGCAGCCTGCTCTTCTCGGGACGGCCGGGCGGGTGGAGCGGGAAGGCGAGCGCGACGACACCGGCGGCCCCGGTCATAGTCGCGGTGCGGCAGGCAACGCGTGCCCCATTCGACCGGCCGCCCAGCACGAGCGGCAGGCTGCCGAAGCCGCGGCGCCGCCGCAGGCCGGCGACGATGGGGAGCCACGCGGCGTCCTGGGGGCCGGGCTGCGGCGGCGTCTTGCGTCCCGCGACGCGGTAGGGCTGCAGCACCCGCGCGACCGCGACACCGGCCGCGACGGCGGTGTCCCGGATGGCGAGCAGGTCGACCGTGTCGACTCCCCCGCCGGCGCCGTGGGTGAGCAGCAGCAGGGCCCGGGCCCGTGGCGGCCGGTCGAGCTCGACGTGCCCGTCGGCGATCTCCAGGTGCACGCCGACAGCCTCGCATGCGGCGTCAGAAGAGCCGCTGCTCCTCGACCTCGGGCTCGACCCGCTCGAGCAGGTCGGGGCCGTTGTTGTCGACCTTGTTGACCAGCGTGGAGACCGGACGCAGTTCCAGCTGCTCACCCCGCGCCTCGTCCCACGGTCCGAGCAGCTCCGCCGGATCCTTCTCGGCCGGGTCGAGCCAGCGTCCCCAGGCATCCCGTGGCAGCACCAGCGGCATCCGGTCGTGGATCTCGTGCAGCACGCCGGTCGACTCGGTGGTGATGATGGTGCAGGTGGTGAGGGTCGACGCCGCCGTGTCGGCGGGGTCGCGCCAGAACTCGTAGAGGCCGGCGAAGGCGAGCGAGTGGCCGTCCGGCGGCGTCATCAGCACGGGCTGTTTCCGGACGCCGTCCGCGACGTCGACCTTGCGCCACTCGTACCAGCCGTCGGCGGGGACGAGACAGCGGCGGGCGGCGTAGGCCTTCTTGAAGGCACCGCTGGTGGCCACCGACTCGGCACGGGCGTTGAACATGCGGCCCTGCGTCTTGCGGTCCTTGGCCCAGGAGGGCACCAGCCCCCACGACACCACGCGCAGCTGCCGCGTCGGCGCGGGCGCCGCCTTGCCGTCGGCGTCCCGCAGCGGCCGGTTGACCACGACCCGCACCGGTTTGGTCGGCGCGATGTTGAAGTCCGCCTCGGGCCAGAGCCCGTCGGTGTGGTCCTCGGCGTCGAACTCGTCGGTCAGGTCGCCATCGGTCTTCACCGAGACATATCGCCCGCACATGGGTCCAGTATCCGTGCGGCAGACTGGAGTCATGTGGGACGCACCCTCGGCAGCCGGGCCGGTTCGAGCCACCGTGGCGCTGCCCGGCTCGAAGTCGCTGACCAACAGGCTGCTGGTGCTCGCAGCCGCCGCCGGCACCCCCTCCCGGCTCCGCGCTCCGCTGCGGGCCCGCGACACCCTGCTCATGGCGGCCGCCCTCCGCTCGCTCGGCGCGGAGATCGTCGACGACGGCGAGGACTGGGTGGTCACGCCCGGACCGCTGCGCGGCGGTGAGGTCGACACCGGCCTGGCCGGGACGGTGATGCGGTTCGTGCCGCCGCTGGCGGGGCTGGCCGACGGCGACGTCAGCTTCGACGGCGACGAGTACGCGCGCGAGCGGCCGATGTCCACCCTGCTGGACGGGCTGCGGCAGGTCGGCGTCGAGGTCGACGACGGCGGCCGCGGTCGACTCCCCTTCACCGTCTCCGGGCGCGGCGGGGTCCCCGGCGGGACGGTCCGCATCGACGCCTCGGCATCGTCGCAGTTCGTCAGCGGTCTGCTGCTCGCCGCCGCTCGCTACGACAAGGGCATCGAGCTGATCCACTCCGGGGCGAGCAACGTCCCCTCTCAGCCCCACCTGGACATGACGGTGGACGTGCTGCGCCGCGCGGGTGTCGACGTGGCGACTCCCGAGGTGGGCACCTGGGTCGTCGCCCCCGGGCCGATAGCGGGGACCGATCAACGGGTCGAGCCGGATCTCTCCAACGCGGCACCCTTCCTCGCCGCCGCGCTGATCACCAGTGGCGAGGTGACCATCCCGGCGTGGCCGACGAGCACCACCCAGGCCGGGGACGCGCTGCGCCACCTCTTCGCCGAGATGGGTGGGGACCTCACGCTGGACGGCCGCGGCCTGACGCTGCGGGGCACCGGTACCGTGCGCGGGTTGACGGCCGACCTGGGTGACGTGGGCGAGCTGACGCCGACCATCGCGGCGGTCGCGGCGCTGGCGTCCACACCGTCGACTTTGCGCGGAATCGCGCATCTGCGCGGCCACGAGACCGATCGGCTGCGAGCACTGCACGACGAGCTCACCGCCCTCGGCTGCGCGGTCACCGAGAACGCGGACGGCCTGACGATCGAGCCCCGACCGCTCACCGGCGGCACCTGGCACGCCTACGCCGATCACCGCATGGCGACGGCGGGTGCGGTGCTGGGTCTGATGGTCCCCGGCATGACCGTTGACGACATCGCCTGCACCACCAAGACGCTGCCCGACTTCGACGGGCTCTGGTCGGCCATGCTGGGCGCCTGACACGTGGCTCGGCGCGACACCAGCCGGTGGGACGAGGACGACGTCCGCTCCCGGGCCAACCCGCGGGGCACGCGGCCCCGGTCCAAGCAGCGGCCGTCCCACGACGACGCTCTGACCGGGACCGTCTTCGCCGTCGACCGGGGTCGCTACGGCGTGCGGGTGGGTGACACAGACGTCACCGCGATGCGGGCCCGCGAGCTGGGCCGCGCCGCCATGGTGGTCGGGGACAGCGTGGGCGTCGTCGGGGACCTCTCCGGCGGTCCCGACGCCCTCGCCCGCATCGTCCGCCTCGACGAGCGGGAGACGGTGCTGCGCCGCACCGCGGACGACAACGACCCCCACGAGCGGGTCATCGTCGCCAACGCCGACCAGCTCCTGATCGTCACGGCCCTCGCCGATCCGGGGCCCTCGTACGGCTTCATCGACCGCTGCCTCATCGCCGCCCTCACCGAGGGCATCGAGCCGGTGCTGTGCCTCACCAAGGCAGATCTCGCCTCCGCCGACGCAGTCATCCATCACTACGCCGCGCTCGACGTCCCCGCCGTCGTCACCCGACGCGGGGACCCGCTGGACGAGCTGCGCGCCCTGCTCCGCGGGCACGAGTCGGTGCTGGTCGGCCACTCCGGCGTCGGCAAGTCGACGCTCATCAACGCCCTGGTCCCCACCGCCGACCGGGCCACCGGGTCGGTCAGCGCGATCGGCAAGGGACGACACACCTCGTCCTCGGCGGTGGCCCTCGAGCTCCCCGAACGCGACGGCTGGGTCATCGACACCCCCGGCGTGCGGTCGTTCGGGCTCGCGCACGTCACCGCCGACGATCTGCTCTGGGCCTTCCCCGACCTCGAGGACGGCGCCACCCAGTGCCCGCCCGGCTGCGAGCACACGTCGGCCGAGATCGGCTGCCACCTCGACGCCTGGGTGGCCGAGGGGCACTCGACACCGCCGAGGCTGGCCGCCTTCCGGCAGCTGCTGGTCTCGCGCTAGGTGTGATGCCCGGGGACGTTGTCACCGGTGAGTTGATATCGGCCTGTCGTTGAGACAGGCGAAGGCCTCCGGTTGTGAAGTGGAGCTGTCTAGGAACCGCTTCACTGACCGGAGGCCTTC
>NZ_JBWAXP010000005.1:0-73558 GCF_056135305.1 Jatrophihabitans sp. sgz311053
GACCACCCGCCGAGACGCCCTACCCGGCTGGCTCCACTTCTACAATCACCACCGAGCCCACAGCGCCATCGCAGGCCTACCACCGATCAGCCGCCTGACCAACCTGCCTGGACATCACAGCTAGGGCGTGTCTGACAATTCTCGCTCGTCGCGAACGGCGGTCGGGTGCGCGCGATGCAAGGCGGAGGAGGACGGTCGTAGCCTGCTACGGCCGACGACGACAACGCGGCAGCGTGCGTGCCCGGGCGTCGCGCAGCAGAGCATGGGATTGTCAGACACGCCCTAAGTGTCACCGGCCATCAGGTTGGTAGCCGGACAAGTAGACCTAGTAGCGCGGTGGCGGGGTCTGCACGCCCGCCACATGGACCGGACCCTCCCGATCGCGCAGCGCACCCCCGGCGGACGCCGAGCGTCCGGCCAGGATCTCGGCGACGATGGAGACCGCGATCTCCGCGGGGCTGTGGGCATCGATGTCCAGACCGGCGGGACCGTGGATGCGGTCGAGGTCCGTCACGTCGTGCGCGGTGAGCCACTCGCGGCGCGCCGCCTGGGTCCGTCGCGACCCGAGCGCGCCGACGTAGCCCACCCGTGACGCCAGTGCCGCGGTGAGGGTGGGTCCGTCGACATCGCGGCTGTGGCTCAGGACGACGACGGCATCGCTGCGATGCAGGGCGGTCGTCAGCCGGACGGCCTCCGCCACATCGGCGGTGATCTCGCTTCGCCACCCGAGCAGCCGACCCTGCGCGGCGAGGGCATCGGCGATGAGCCCGTCACCGACCACGACCAGGGTCGGCACCGGCCAGAGGGCGACGACGGCGCCTCCGCCCACCACCGCGGTCGTGGCGGTCCCCCGCCCGAAGAGCCGCGGGATCTCGTCGGCGTGCCGGTGCGCGTCCCGGATGGTCTCTGCGGTGTAGACGGTGCTCGTCGGGTGCTCGGTGACGAGACAGACCGGCTCACGCGTGGCCAGCAACGGCCACAGCTCGGTGGGGAGCGCCGCGGCGTCGTAGACCTCGACGGTGACGTGACCACCGCACGACAGGCCGGCGGTGGCGGCGGTGGCCTCGGAGATGGCGAGCTCGTGCCGTCCCGGCTCCGACGGAGGCTCGACGGGCAGGCCGAGGCTGCCGATCCGCTCCCCACCCGACCACGCCAGCGCCGCCGCCTGGTCGCGCGAGCTGACGCCGCGCGTCGCCACCACCGTCGCGAGGCGGACGTCCCGGCCCTGACGCAGCCAATCGGAGACCTGCTCAGCGATGTCGTACACCCGTCCTGTCTAGCCAGCCGGTCCAGACGTGGCAAGGGGATCGGGCGGGCTCAGCCCAGCCAGCGCCCGAGGGCGTCGATCCCCCGTTCGATCTCGTCGCCGTCGCCGGCGAAGCACATCCGCACGAAACGGCCGCCCGCCACGGGGTCGAAGTCGACGCCGGGCACCAGTGCCACGCCGGCCTCGTCCAGGATCCGCGCGCACCAGGCGAGGGAGTCCGAGGTCCACTCGGAGACGTCGGCGTAGACGTAGAAGGCGCCGTCGGCCGGCGCCAGGCGGGTGAGGCCGACGGCGTGCAGCTGCGCCAGCAGCCGGCGTCGGTTGTCGGCGTAGCGGGCGACGTTGGCGTCCAGCTCGTCGTACGCCTCGAAGGCCGCGACCGCGGCGACCTGCGAGACAACCGGCGCGCAGATCGTGAAGTTGCCGGCCAGCCGGTCGACGGAGTCGATCAGCTCGTCGGGCACCAGCAACCAGCCGATCCGCCAGCCGGTCATGGAGAAGTACTTGGAGAAGGAGTTGACGACGACGCTCTCGTGGTCCGTCTGCCAGGCGCTGGTGGCCACCTCGCCGAAGGTGATGCCGTGGTAGATCTCGTCGGAGATGAGCCGCGTGCCGTTGGCTGCGCACCATTGCGCAGTATCGCGCAATTCCTCCGGCGACACCATGGTGCCGGTCGGATTCGCCGGACTGGCGAGCACCAGTCCCGCCGGTGGCTCCGGCAGCGCCGCCAGCTGGGCGACGGTGGGCTGAAACCTGGTCTCGGGACCGCACTCCAGCTCCACGACGCGGCAGCCGAGGGCGGCCAGCATGTTGCGATACGCCGGGTACCCGGGCCGCGCCAGGACCACGGTGTCGCCCACGTCGAAGGCGGCGAGGAAGGCGAGCTGGAAACCTCCCGAGGAGCCGGTCGTCACCACGACGTTCGCCGGGTCGACGCGCATTCCGCCCCGGTCGAGGTAGTGGCGGGCGATCGCCTCGCGCAGCGGCGCGATGCCCAGTGAACCGGTGTAGCCCAGGCGGTCGCTCTCGATCGCCCGGACCGCTGCGGCGCGCACCGGGGCGGGCGCCGGTGTCGACGGCTGGCCGGCGGAGAGGTCCACCACGGGCAGTCCGGCGGCCCGGCGGCTGGCGACGGCGTCGATCACGCGCATCACCCGGAACTGCGGCACCTGCCCGCGCTGCGAGATCACACCCTCGACACTAGACATCGTCGCGTCCGCTGCAGCGCCAGGAGACGCCGGCGGGGTCCTCACGCCGACGACGGTAGCCTCCGGCCGTGCCCGACTTCGCCGACGACCTCGCTCTGGCCCGCCAGCTGGCCGACCTCGCCGACGCCATCTCGTTCGCGCGCTTCCGCGCCCACGACCTGGTGGTGGAGACCAAACCGGATCTCACCCCGGTCAGCGACGCCGATCGTGCCGTCGAGCAGGCGATCCGCTCGGAGCTCGCCGCACGGCGGCCGGAGGACGCGGTCTCGGGCGAGGAGTTCGGCAGCACGGGCTCCGGAACGCGGCGCTGGGTCATCGACCCCATCGACGGCACCAAGAACTACGTCCGCGGCGTCCCGGTATGGGCCAGCCTGATCGCCCTCCTCGACGGCGACGAGGCGGTGGTGGGGGTGGTGTCGGCCCCGGCCCTCGGCCGTCGCTGGTGGGGCGCGCGCGGGCTCGGCGCCTACGGCACCGCGCTCGGCGGCGAGCCGGCACGGCTCGCGGTGTCGCGGGTGGCGCAGCTGGCAGACGCCAGCCTCTCCTACTCGTCGCTCGGCGGCTGGCGCGAGCGCGGCGTGGACCTGGGCGCGGTGACCGACCGGCTGTGGCGCAGTCGCGCCTACGGCGACTTCTGGTCCTACATGCTCGTCGCCGAGGGAGCCGTCGACGTCGCCGCCGAACCAGAGCTGTCGCTGTGGGACATGGCCGCCCTGGTCCCCGTCGTCACCGAAGCCGGCGGGGTGTTCACGTCGGTGGACGGCACCGCCTGGGTCTACGGCGACAGCGCGGCCGCCAGCAACGGGCTGCTGCACGACGAGCTGCTCGCCGCCCTGCGCCCGAGCTGACCTCAGCCGGCGAGCCCCTGGACCACCTCGGACGCGAGAGTCTCGCTTGACGCCCCGTCCTGAACCCACGACGAGAAGCGAACTCGTCCTGGGTTATATCGGTGGCATCCCGCATGATGGCCAAATGAGCAGTGACGAGGAGAGGGCGCCACTCCGCTTGACTAAGGGCTCTAATGCATCTCTGCGTGATCGTGACGCGGAGCTGGGTTCGGTCACGGTCGTGCTGGAAACTGGCGACGCCGACGGCGAGCCGATCGACGCAGATGTCAGCGTCCTGATGCTCGGCGAGGATGGTCGAACTCGAAGCAACGACGATCTGGTTTTCTACAACAACCGGATTGCATTCGACGGAGCCATCAACTTGCGCGAGAAGCTTCGCACCACCGACAACGGCCAGCCCGTATCAGCAGACGTCGTCACCCTGCAACTGGACGACATCCCCGACGACGTCGAACGCATCGTGCTCTCAGCCAGTATCGATGCGGCCCTGGGAGTTGCGTTCGGCGCGGCGCGATTCGTTCGTCTGCGGGTTCAGCGCACCTCAGATGCGGCTGACTTGTTCATGTACGACATCGACGATGCACAAGACGAACTCGCTCTGCTCTTCGGAGAGTTCTACCGACGCCGGGGCGAGTGGCGTATTCGCGCGATCGGCCAAGGCTATGCCGACGGACTCGCCTCGCTCGTGACCGATTTCGGCATCGAAGTCGAATCGGACGCGGCCGAAGGTGATCAATCACCGGACGGAGCCGAAGCGGATGTGCGGCCTGCGGTCACACCCGTCGACGGGACCCCTGCAGAATTGCAGCCCACGCCGCCCTCTGCCGGTGTCTCGGTGCGCCGCGAGGTCAGAGCCCCACGCATGCCGGCCACGTGGAACAAGACACTGCCCTCCGAGGGCGAGACGGACGGACAGATCGCGCGACTCTTCCCGGTGGCAGGCATCGGTGGAGCGGACGAGCAAGAGCGACGGGCGACGTCGGCCTTGCTCGCAGTCATGGCGTTGGTGCGTGACTTCGGCCGGGATCTCGGCTCACGTGTCGGCGCCTCGGGCGGTCAGCTGCAAGCCTTCACAGAGGTCACGTTCGGACGCGACGACGAAGCAGTCCGACCGGACGGCGTCATCAAAACCAAGTGGGGGCAACGCACCTGGACAGCGCTCGTCGAGGTGAAGACCTCGGACGGGAAGCTGTCGACACCTCAAATCGAGGCCTATCTCGACGTAGCCAAGAGCCGTGGCTACGACGCCGTCATCACGATCAGCAATCAACTGGTCGGCGCCGGCGGCGATCACCCGGTTTCAGTCGATCGTCGCAAGCTGCGCAAGGTCGCTCTGCGACATCTCTCCTGGGACGAGATCCGGTGCCGAGCGCGCATCTTGACGCAGCATCAGGGCCTTGCCGACCCCACGCAACAGCGGGTCCTCGAGGAATTTTTGCGTTACATGGATCATCCCCGTTCGGGAATGCGCGGTTTCGAGGACATGGGTCAGCGATGGGTCACCGTCCGTGACGCGGTCAAGGCGCGTACGCAGCGCGCCAACGACAAGAGCTCCGTCGAGGTCGCCGATCGTTTCGACCAGCTCGTCCGGCACACCGCCTTGCGCCTCTCCGGCCTTCTGGGTGTCGAGGTGCAGGTGCAGCTACCGAACGATGCGGCCGACTCCGCTACGAGATGCCAGCAGTTAGCAGACTCCGGCCTGCTCTTCGGCTCGCTGCGCGTTCCCGGCGCCGCCGGCCCGTTGGTGCTGACTGCCGATCTTCGGGCCGACCGCGTGACCTGCTCGATGTCGGTCTCGGCCCCGAGAGAGGGGCGGCAGACCACTCGTGTCAACTGGCTCCTCCGCCAACTGGCTGAGGCCCGCGACACCACCCGAGTCGAGTCCCTGGCTGCAGGATCGCGCAACGCCTCTCTGCCTGCGCTTCTCAAAGCAGCACGCGAGAACCCCGCAGCATTGACACCCGACAACGACCGGGAGATCAGGTCGTTCAAGGTGTCGCTCGATCTTCCGCTCGGCAGCAAGCGGGGCACTGGCAGCGGAACCTTGATCGACTCGGTGATCGGCGCCACCCACCACTTCTACGCTGAGGTCGGGCAGCACCTGCGGCCGTGGTCGGCCAAGACTCGACCGCCGAAGATGGAGTGAACTGACCTCAGCCTGCGAGCCCCTGGACCACCTCGGCGCCGGGGAGGTCGGCGAGGGCAGCGGGCGGGAGCGCGATCTTGGACTGTCTCAGCCCGCTGCCGATGACGACGGCCGGCCGGGTGAGGACGGCGGCGTCGACCAGGATCGGCCAGTCGGCGGGCAGGCCGATCGGCGTGATGCCGCCGTACTCCATCCCGGTGAGCTCGACCGCGTCGGCCATCGGCGCAAACGATGCCTTGCGGGCGTCGAGGCGCTTGCGGACCACGCCGTTGACGTCCGCGCGGGTGGTCGCCAGGACGACGCAGGCGGCGTGACGGACCACGTCCCCGCGACGACCAGCGATGATCACGCAGTTGGCCGAGTCGGCAAGTTCCACGCCGTATTCCTCGCAGAACTCGGCGGTGTCGGCGAGCGATGCGTCGATCGCCGCGGCCCGGACCTCTGCTCGTCGCGGCCAGCCGGCCAGGAACGCCGCCACCGGTGCGGCCACCAGGTCGTCGGCGGCGGGCTGCCAGTCCAGGGTTCCGGGCATCGTCATCAGCCGACCGTACTGTGGCGGTCATGACCACCGACGAGACCGTCGAGCAGATCCTGCGCACGTACGACACGATCACCGTCGTCGGCGCCAGCAACGACCCGGCCAAGCCGGCCAGCTACGTGCCGCGCCACATGCAGGACCACGGCTGGCGCATCATCCCCGTCAATCCCCGGGGCGGCACCGTCGTCGGCGAGACGGCCTACGAGACCCTGGCGCAGATCCCCGAGAAGGTCGGCCTGGTGGATGTCTTCCGGCCTTCGGCGCAGGCGCCGGAGATCGCGCGGCAGGCGGTGGCGGCCGGCGCGAGCGCGCTCTGGCTGCAGCTGCACATCACCTCCGACGAGGCTCGGCGCATCGCCGAGGACGCCGGGCTGCTCTACGTCGAGAACCGCTGCCTCATCGTCGAGCAACGCCGCACCATGCTCGAGGCGCCGCAGCTCTGAGCCGTCCGATTCGGGAGCGCTGGTCCCGCTGAGCGGGACCGGCGCTCCCCGATCGGCGATGGGTCAGCCGGCGAGACGCAGCTCGCGCGGCCGCGACGGCCAGGCCGGCTGCACGCCGGCGGTCCAGAAGGCGACCGCGCCGCTGGCCTCGCCGTCCCTGCGCCGCTCGAACTGGTCGGCGACATCGTCGATCCCGTCGGGCCGGCCGGCGGTGTCGTGCCAGGCCGCGTTCGTGACGTACTCGGAGTCGCTCATGGGGGACCTCCCGTGGTCGCGTCGATGACGATCACGGTCCTCCGCCGTTGTGACCGACGCGTTTCACCCGGTCGACACCGGTGCTAATCCTGCGAACGCGCTATCCGCCGGCGAACGGCGGCAGGACGTCCACCTCGGCGCCGCCGACGAGCGGCGTGTCGTCGCGTGCCCGCTGGCCGTCGACGAGGAACGAGGCGACCGTGCTCAGGGCCGTGAGTGCTGGACGGGCCGCGAGTACGTCGCGCAGCTCGCCCACCGTGGCCGCGGCCAGCAGCTCGTGGTCCACGCCCGCGGCACGCTTCGCGCCGGCCCAGTAGCGGACGGTGACGACGGCCATCAGCCCAGCTTGCCACCTGCCGTGCCCGGCCTCGGGTAGGCGGTCACATCCGTTGCCTTGGCGGCGAGCCAGACGCCTCGGCCGGGGGCGAGGTCCAGCTCGGCGACGGCGGCGGCGCTGACGTCCACGGTGGCCTCGAGCTCGCCGGAGGTACTCACCCGGACTCGGTCGCCGAGCGGGGCGAGTGCGGTCACCGTCGCCGGCCACCGGTTGCGCGCGCTGGCGCCGTCGGGCCGCTGCCTGTGCACGGTGATCGCCGACGGTCGCAGCGCGGCGAGCACCGGTCCCGCCGGCGCGTCGGCCGCGATGAGCACTCCCCCGGCCGTCGTGACGATGCGACCGGCGCTCGCCTGCCCCTCGTAGAGGTTGACGCCGACGAGCCGGGCCACGTACGGGGTGAGCGGCCGAGTGGTGATCTCGGTCGGCGTGCCCTGCTGGACGATCTCACCTCGCTCGAGGACGACGATCCGCGAGGCGAGCAACAGCGCCTCGATGGGGTCGTGCGTGACGATGAGGGTGGGGCCGGTGAAGGCGGCGAGGTGCTCGCGCAGCTCTCCCTGGACCTCGGCCCGCGTCTGCACGTCGAGCGCGGCCAGCGGCTCGTCCAGCAGCAGCACCGCGGGGTCGCAGGCCAGCGCGCGGGCGAGCGCGACTCGCTGTGCCTGTCCCCCGGAGAGCTGCCGGGGATACCGTCCGGCCAGGTCGCCCAACCCGAGTCTGTCGAGCCAGTGCCGCGCCGTCTGCCGGGCCGGACCGCGCCGCACGCCCCGCGACCGCGGACCGAAGGCGACGTTGTCCAGCACCCGCAGGTGCGGGAAGAGGCGGTGGTCCTGGAAGACGACCCCGATCCGCCGCTGCTGCGGCGGCAGGTAGACGTCGGCAGCGATGTCGTCCACCACCGTGCCGCCGATGCTCACCCGACCCGCGTCCAGCGGCAGCAGTCCCGCCACCACCCGCAGCGTCGTCGACTTGCCGGCACCGTTCGGTCCCAGCACCGCGACCACCTCGTTCGTCGAGGCGGTGAGGGCGAGCCGCAGCGTGAACTCGCCGACGGTGACCTCCCCGTCGAGCTGCAGCGGCTCGCTCACGACGCCGCCACCGGGCGCATCCAGCGATCCCGCAGCGCGCCGAGCACGAGCAGCGCGGCGGCGATGAGCGGCAGGCTGAGCGCGGGGGCGTCGGCGGGGTTGTCCTGGAAGACGGTGAGGACCGCCGTCGGCAGCGTCTGGGTGCTGCCGGGCTGATTCCCGCCGACCAGCAGCGTCGCCCCGAACTCACCGAGCGCCCGCGCCCAGCAGAGCACCGTCCCGGCCAGGATCGCCGGCGTCACCAGCGGAACCGTGACCCGCAGGAAGATCCGGCCGCGGGAGGCGCCCAGCGTCGCCGCGGCCTCCTCGACGCCGCGGTCGGCGATGCGGAAGGCCCCCTCGACCGTCACCACCAGGAAGGGCATCGCGACGAAGGTCTGCGCCACCACGATGGCCGGATAGGTGAAGGTGAGCTGCCCGCCGAAGACATCGTCGATCGGCCCGCCGAGCAGCCCGAAGCGGCCGAAGGCATCGAAGAGGGCCACGCCACCGATGACCGGAGGCAGCACCAGCGGAACGGTGACGATCGCCCGGACCACCCCCATCCCCGGCAGCCGGAACCGCGCCAACATCCAGGCCAGCGGGACGCCGAGCAGCAGCGCGATCGCGGTGGCCTCAAGCGAGCTCTCCAGCGAGATGCGCAGCGCCGTCCAGACCTGGCGGTCGCGGTAGATGCGGCCGAGCTCCGTCCACGGCACCCGGACCACGAGCGCCAGCGTCGGCAGCAGCAGGAAGAGCACGCCCAGGACGGCCGGCGGCACCACCAGCAGCGGGGTACCGGAGCCGGCCGCACGCCTTGCGCGCGACCGGGGATTGATCATGCGGTCACGACGGCGCCTTCTCGAAGCCCGCGGCGGCCAGGATCCGCTGCCCTGCCGCGGAGCGGACGAAGGCGACGAAGGCACGGGCCAGTGTCGGGTTCTTCGACCCGGTGAGCGTGGCGATCGGGTACGTGGTGCTCGCGTTGACGGCAGTGGGGATCGCGATGCCCTTCACCTTGCTGCCGGCGGCACGGACGTCGGTGACGTAGACCAGTCCGGCGTCGGCCTCGCCGGACTCGACGACGGCGAGGGTGGCCTTGACGTCCGACAGCGACGCCGCGGGCTTCACCGCGAGCTTGGCGTTGGCGAAGACCTGCTTCGCCACGGCACCGCAGGGGACGGCCGCGTCGCAGACCGCGACCTTCACCCCGGACCGCGCCAGGTCGGCGAGCCTGGTGACGCCGCCGGGGTTGGACGGCGGCACCGCGATCTCGAGGGTGTTGGCGGCGAAGTCCACCGGGGACTTCGCGTCCCCGGCCTTGGCGACCGAGGTCATGTTCTTCGTCGAGGCGGAGGCGAAGACGTCGGCGGGCTTGCCCTGCGTGATCTGGGTGGCCAGGTCCGAGCTCGCTCCGAACGCGAGGGTGACGGTGGTGCCGGGGTTGGCCTTCTCGAAAGCGGTCTTGACGTTGCCGAAGGCCTCGGTGAGCGAGGCGGCCGCCAGCACGGTGACCGACCCCGACGGCGTGCCCGATGCTCCTGACGATCCGCCGCTGGACCCCGTGCTGTTCGAGCCGCAACCGGCCAGCAGCAGCGTCGCGGCGGCACCGGCCGCGACGAGACGACGGGACGAGGTGAGCCTCATGATCGGACCTCCGAGATCTCAACGACGACGTTGGTGGACTTCACCGACGCGGTGGCGGTGACGCCGGGTTCGAGGCCGAGGTCGTCAGCCGCCTCACGGCTCATCAGCGAGACCACCCGGTAGGGGCCGCACTGCATCTCGACCTGGGCCATGACACCGTCGCGTAGCACCCGGGTGACCAGGCCGACGAACCGGTTGCGTGCCGACTCCCGGCTGACCGGGCCGACCTCGGGGACAGGTCCCGCGTTCTGCTCGGCGAAGCGCGCCAGGTCGACACCGTCGATGACGCGTCGGCCGGTGCCGTCGGTGCTGGTCGCGACCCGGCCGCTGTCGGCCCATCGGCGCAGCGAGTCGTCGCTGACGCCCAGCAGCGCTGCGGCCTCCCGGATGCGGTACGTCGTCATGCGGACGACACTAGCCGGTTGCAGCCGCAGACGCGGCGCATGCGCGACTCATCAGACGCATCTACTGACATGCGGGTTAGGTGGCGACGGATTCGGTGTCGCGCGCGGCCGGCATTCGGTCACTCACCCACTTTGCGCACCGTCGCGCCGCAGACCGAAGCCGCATCGCGCTGCGGCGTGGCCGTTTCGCAGCGCGGATCGTGCTGCGTCTCAACTCGCGGCAGGCACCAGCGATAGCCCCCGTCACACCAGACGGGACGACGAAAGGTGGCCGAGGTGTACGACGACGATGACGAGATCGTGCAGGCATTCCTCGTCGAGAGTCACGAGGGACTGGACGAGCTCGACCGCGACCTGGTCGAGCTGGAACGCACTCCGGAGGCGCGTGAGGTCCTGTCCCGCGTCTTCCGCACCATCCACACCATCAAGGGGACGAGCGGCTTCCTGGCCTTCGGTCGGCTGGAGCGGCTGACCCATCGCGGTGAGGACGTGCTGTCGCGGCTGCGCGACGGCAAGCTCACCCTCACCCCGCCGATCGCGGACGCGCTGCTGGCCATGGTCGACACGGTCCGCGCGCTGCTCGCCGACATCGAGGTCACCCGCAGCGACGCCACGGCGGCGGTGGACATCGACGCCGTCATCGCGCAGCTGGCGGCCGCGGCCGACG
This sequence comes from Jatrophihabitans sp. sgz311053, assembly GCF_056135305.1. Lineage (NCBI taxonomy): Bacteria > Bacillati > Actinomycetota > Actinomycetes > Jatrophihabitantales > Jatrophihabitantaceae > Jatrophihabitans > Jatrophihabitans sp. sgz311053. The sequence goes on from NZ_JBWAXP010000005.1 coordinate 10,828, forward strand.
GTCCCGCCCCGGCTGCCGCCCCGGCTGCCGTCCCGGCACCGGTCCCCGCTGCCCCGGCACCGGTCGCCGCTACCCCAATGCCGGTCGCCGCCACACCGGTTGCCGCCACCCCTGTGCCGGTCGCCGCGACCCCGGCAGCCGAGCCCGCGGTCGCCACTGCTCTGCCGCAGCCCGACACGGTCCGGGTGGATGTCGACCTGCTCGACACCCTGGTCGGTCTCGTCGGTGAGCTCGTCCTCACCCGGAACCAGATCCTGCAGCACGCCGATGCCGACGCCCCCGCCGAGCTCGGGCGGGCGGCACAGCGCCTGGACCTCGTGGTCAGCGAGCTGCAGGAGGGCGTCATGCGCACCCGGATGCAGCCGATCGGCCAGGCCTGGACCAAGTTCCCGCGCGTCGTCCGGGACCTCGCCGCGCAGCTCGGCAAGCAGGTGCAGCTCGTCACGACCGGACAGGAGACCGAGCTCGACCGCTCGCTGCTGGAGGCGGTGAAGGACCCGCTCACTCACCTCGTCCGCAACGCGATCGATCACGGCATCGAGACTCCCGCCGAACGGATCGCGGCCGGCAAGCCCGCCGACGGCACCCTGGCGTTGCGCGCCTACCACGAGAGCGGGCAGGTCGTCGTCGAGATCAGCGACGACGGCAAGGGCCTGGACCCCGTCCGCATCGGTGCTGTCGCCGTGGAGCGGGGTGTCGTCACCGCAGACCAGCTCGCCCGCATGACCGACCGCGAGATCACCGAGTTGATCTTCCGTCCCGGCTTCTCCACGGCAGCGGCCATCACCAACGTCTCCGGCCGCGGCGTCGGCATGGACGTCGTCCGCACCAACATCGAGCGGATCGGCGGCGTCGTCGACCTCGCCGGCCACACCGGCGCCGGCACCACGGTCCGCGTCCGCATCCCGCTGACGCTGGCGATCATCCCGGCGCTGCTGGTCGAGACCGGCGGCGAGCGCTTCGCACTGCCGCAGGCCAACCTGGTCGAGCTGGTGCGGCTCGAGGCCGCCGACGCGGCGCGGGCCATCGAGACTGTGGCGGGGGCGCGAGTGCTGCGGCTGCGCGGCCAGCTGCTGCCGCTGCTCACCCTCGCCGACGAGCTGGGGTTGCCGGTCCGTGGTGACGACGCGCTGCGCATCGTGGTCGTGCAGGCCGACGAGCTGCGCTTCGGCCTCATCGTCGACGAGGTCCACGACACGCAGGAGATCGTCGTCAAACCGCTCGGCCGGCAGTTGAAGGCGCTGGCCGTCTACGCCGGAGCCACCATCATGGGCGACGGTCGGGTGGCGCTGATCCTGGACGTCAGCGGGCTGGCCCGGGGCGCCGGCATCGACCAGCCGAGCGGCGGGCGCCGCTCCGGCGGCGGACCGGGCCACGCCGATGACGCGACGTCCCTGCTCGTCCTCGACCTCGGCGGGGAGCGCCGCGCCGCCCTGCCGCTGGCCGAGGTGTCGCGGCTCGAGGAGTTCGAGCCGCAACGCTTCGAACGCTCCGGCGAGACCGAGGTCGTCCGGTACCGCGGCGGCATCCTGCCGCTGGTCCGGCTCGCGGATGTCCTCGGCCTGCCCTGCCTCACCGGACGAGCGACAGCCGAGGCGGTGTCGGTCGTCGTGCACCAGGAGGCCGGCGGGGCGCTCGTCGGCCTGGTCGCGGACGGAGTGGTCGACGTCGTCGACATCGGCACCGTGCCCAGCGCGGCGGGCCACCGCCCCGGCGTCCTCGGCACCGCCGTGGTCCTGGACCGCGTCACCGACCTGATCGATCTGCCCGCCGTCGTCGGAGGGGCGCGATGAGCCGCTACTGCACCTTCACCGTGGCCGACCTGCATCTCGGTGTCGGGGTCCACGACGTCCAGGAGGTCCTGCGCAGCCAGGAGATGAGCAACGCGCCCGCCGCGCCCGCCGGTATCCAGGGGCTGCTCAACCTGCGCGGCCACATCGTCACCGCGATCGACCTGCGCCGCCGTCTCGGACTCTCGGCGCGACCGGACCCGTCGGCCGCGATGAACGTCGTGGTCCGCAGTCGCGGCGAGGTGGTCAGCCTGCTCGTGGACGACATCGGCGACGTCATCGACGCCGACGGCGTCCCGCTGGAACCTGCCCCCGTCACGGTGCCTGCCGCTGTCCGCGACGCCGTCCACGGCGTGCTCGCCCTGCCCGAGCACATCCTGCTCGTTCTCGACGCCGACCGCGCCGGCGACGTCACCCCCGACGTCCCGGCTCTCACCCCAGGAGGAGACCAGTGACCAGCACCCTCGACCGCCCGACCCCCTCGGCCGACACCGCACTGCACGAGCGCGCGGCGCTGCTCGAGGAGCTGCCGCTCTGCGCTCTCGTGCTGGGTGGCGACGGCGGCATCGCCTTCGCCAACCGCGCCGCCCGCGCCGAGCTGCGAAGTGCGGAGAACCCGCCATCGTTCGTCGAGCACGTCGGCACGAACCCCGGCGCGCTGCCCCGGCGCTCACTCGAGCAGGTGGACGGCCGGACGCTCGACGTCAGCGCCGTCACCCTGCGGGGCGCCGACGGGGAGCGTGTCGGCACCGTGGTCTCTTGGCACGACGTCAGCGAGCAGCACGCACTGCGCGCCGCGCAGGCCGACACCACACGCCACCTCGCCGCGGTCAACTCGCTGGTCGACGCCGTCCGGGACGCGGCCACGCCCGAGGCAGCGATCACGCTTGCGCTCGACACCGTCCGCGAGTCCTTCGGCTGGGCCTACGGCTCCTACTGGGCGATCGGCGCCGACAACGCGCTGCACTTCAGCGCGGAGTCCGGTGACGCCGGTCCGGAGTTCCGTCGCGTGACGCTCGAGGCGTCGTTCCGCGAGGGCGTCGGGCTCTCCGGCCGCGCCTGGCAGCGGCGGGACCTCTTCTTCGTCGCGGATCTGGGCGAGATGACCGACTGCGTGCGCGCCCCGGTGGCGCAGCGCGTCGGGGTGAAGTCCGGCGTCTGCTTCCCCATCATCACCGACGGCAACGTCATCGGGACGATGGACTTCTTCACCACGGTGACGCTGGCGCAGTCCGACAGTCGCATCGACGCACTGCGCAACGTCGGCCGCATCGTCTCGACCGCCCTGGAGCGCAAGGCGCTCGCGGCGAAGGTCGACCACATGCTCGCCACCGTCGAGGCGGTGACGGCCGGGGACCTCACCTGCGAGATCCCCGTCCAGGGCACGGACGCGATCGGACGCCTCGGCAGCGGGCTCGCGCAGCTGCTCGGGAACCTTCGCACCAGCATGAGCGAGATCGGCGCTACGGCCGAGGCGCTGGGCCGGGCCGCGGACCAGCTCGGCGGGGTCAGCGACAGCATGGGCAGCGGCGCCTCTCAGACCTCCGAACGCGCTACCAGCGCGGCCGCCGCGGCTGAGGAGATCTCGGTCAACGTGCGGGCCGTCGCCACCGCCGCCGAGCAGATGACCGCGAGCATCGGCGAGATCAGCAAGAACACCTCCGACGCCGCAGCCGTGGCCGGCGGTGCCGTCACCGTCGCCGCCGACGCGCAGCAGACCGTCACCAGCCTGGGGCAGGCCAGCAGCGAGATCGGCAAGGTGATCAAGGTGATCACCTCGATCGCGCAGCAGACCAACCTGCTCGCCCTCAACGCCACCATCGAAGCAGCCCGGGCCGGCGACGCGGGCAAGGGCTTCGCCGTTGTCGCCAACGAGGTGAAGGAGCTCGCCAAGGAGACCGCCCGCGCCACGGAGGACATCGGGCTGAAGATCGAGTCGATCCAGTCCAACACCCGCGGCGCGGTGGACGCCATCGGCGAGATCAGCACGATCATCGAGCGGATCAACGACTTCCAGACCACGATCGCCTCGGCGGTGGAGGAGCAGACCGCCACCACCAACGAGATCTCGCGCAGCGTCGCCGAGGCGGCGACCGGAGCCACCGGCATCTCCGCCGACGTGGCCGAGGTCGCCATCGCCGCGCAGAGCACCCTCGACGGCTCCGTCGAGACCCAGCGCTCGGCGACGACCCTCGCCGACATGGCCGCCGAGCTGAAGCGCCAGCTCGCGCAGTTCCGGTACTGAGCGGCCTGCGAGGTACCCGGTTTGGAACCCCGTTGCGGTGTCTGTAAGCTGAACTCACCGACGCGGGGTGGAGCAGCTCGGTAGCTCGCTGGGCTCATAACCCAGAGGTCGCAGGTTCAAATCCTGCCCCCGCTACTGTTCAGCTCTCGCCGGGCCCGAAGTGATTCGGGCTCGGCGGGAGCTTTTTCATATGCTCCACAATGAGCCCGGGTGCCCGGTAGCGGTCAGCACCCTCCCCAGCGAGCGCTCGCCAGCAGGGCAACGAACTCGACGACCACAGCGGTTCGGATCGAGTAAGCCGAATCGCACCGTGAGGATGTGCCGACGCGAATCATGGCAGCCGCCGCGGTGGTGAGGCGATCGGGCAGCTCAACGAGTCGGGGTGGGTTCCCGCTCGAGCGGCCACGATCGAGGTGTCGCACAACCGACGACCCGCGCCGATACCGAGACAGAGATTTCGGGCGCCGGTTGTGAGCGCGTACCGAGGGCCTACGACGCCCCCGCAGGGTCTCCGCAGCGCTGGATTGTGAGACGTGCGGACTCACCGGCCAACGTTTGTGGGTGTCTCACAACTGTGTTTCGTAAACGGGTGGGTTTCGGAACGAGCGCGCGTTGCAGCGCGATGTCGTTAGCCGGGCTGGGGGGTGACGGTGTGTGCGTCCGCGGGGCTGACGTGGATGGTGGCAGCGTTCAGGCGTCGGACGTCGGCGAGCAGGTGCCGTTCGACGTGGTGGGCAAGGTCATGGGCCTGCACCAGGGAGAGATCGGTCGCGGCGGTGACATCGACCTCGGCACGTAGGGTGTGGCCGATCCAGCGGATCCGCAGTTCGCGGATCTGCTGAACTCCGGGGACGCCCGCAATCGCCGTGCTGGCCTCGTCGACGATCTCGGGGTCGACAGCGTCCATGAGTCGGGCGCCGACCTGTTTGGTGGCCGAGCGGAGTACGCCGAGGATGGCGACGGTGATCGCCAGACCGATGATCGGGTCGGCCCACTGCCAGCCGAGAGCGACGCCGCCAGCGCCGACGAGGACAGCGAGGCTGGTGAACCCGTCAGTGCGCGCGTGCAGGCCGTCGGCGATCAGGGCAGCCGAGCCGATCTGTCGTCCGACGCGGATGCGGTAGCGGGCGACGAGCTCGTTGCCGAGGAAGCCGACCAGGCCGGCGCCGGCGACGGCCCAGAGATGGCTCACGTCACGGGGGTGAACGAGGCGGTCGATCGCCTGGAAGGCCGCGAGGACGCCGGACATGATGATCATGGCGACGACGAAGAGGCCGGCGAGGTCCTCGGCCCGGCCGTAGCCGTAGGTGTACCGCTTCGATGCGGGCCGGCGGGCCAGCGAAAACGCGATCAGCAACGGCACCGCGGTGAGGGCGTCGGCGACGTTGTGCAGCGTGTCACCCAGCAGCGCGACCGAACCGCTCACCACGACGACGACCGCCTGCAGCGCTGCCGTCACCAGCAACGCCACCAGACTGATCACCAACGCCCGGCGTCCCCGCGCGTCGGCCTCGAACGCGTGGTCGATCGCGTCGGCCGAATCATGGGAATGCCCGCCGATCAGGTCGGACAACGCATGGCGGAAACGCGACCACAGCGACGTCCCATGACCACCCACGTGACTGTGCGGATGATCATGACCGTGCCGGTGGGGGTGCGAGTGATCGTGGGTCTCCCCCGCTGAGGGGCGCTCCTGACGTTCCACGCCTCGAAGCTAACACGTATTCGCAGATGCGAATATGTTGCGATAATCGGTAGGGTCGACTCATGCACCGCGTGCGGCCTGACATCTACGAGCTGACCGAGTCCGACCATCCCGAGACCCTGACCGACCGCCAGGTGTCCGCCGCCGCGCTGGCCTTCAGCCTGCTCTCCGACGAGACTCGCGTCCGGATGCTCTGGGCGATGCGCGACTGCGAGCAGGACGTCACCAGCCTCGCCGCCGCCGCCGAGTGCCGGCAGACCGTTGCCAGCCAGCACCTGTCCAAACTCCGGCTGGCCGGCCTCGTCCAGACCCGCCGCGACGGACGACGCGTCCTCTACAGCGTGCACGGCGGCCACGTCCGCAACCTGCTCGTCGAAGCGCTCTTCCACGCCGACCACCAGGCAAGCGGCAAGCCCACACACACCTAACCCCACCCCGTCTGTCTTCACCCCACGCCTCAGACCGCGGGCAGCACGCCGCTCCACTGGACGGCGTGGGCCACCGCAGCCGGTGCCATGCCCAGGTCCCACGCGGTCAGCACCAGAGACAACAACGCGTGATCAATATCGGAGCACTCGCCGGAGGCGATCAGAACTCCGCTTGCCTCGAACATCGCTTTCGGATCGATCGGGTCGGTCACCAGGACCCCCGTCGGGTGTGGGCCCTCCGTGTGTCGGTAAGACCATCACCGACCGTACCCGCAGGTTCAGAGAACAGCGGCGACGCGCCCGCAACCCGCCCGGAGCACGAGACAGGTCCGTCGAGCTGCACTGGGCGATGGGTGCCCACTGCACTCGACGAGTGAGCGGGATCGTCGCCCCTCGGCGCCGATTCACGGGCGGCCGGTGAGAGCCGGCCGCCCGTCGATCGGTTCGCTGCCGTACTACTCGCTGACGTACTACTTGAAGACGATCTTCTTCTTGGAGAATTCGGCGATGACCTTCTTGAAGGCTGCGGCTTGGCTCCCGGGAACCTTGGTCACGATCAGCTCGCCCGGGCTCGTCCACCCCCCCTAGCCGACATCGACGGTCCCGCTGAACTTCCCGGGACGGCCCTTCACCGGGTCCTCGATCTGCCGCGGGTGCCGGTGACCGATGAGAACAACGAGTTGCTGCTTGCGGCCGACATCGATCGGGGCCGCGACGTACTCCAAGGTGCCCCCGTTGGGTGCCCCCTTCAGGGACTGCTGATTGCGCTCCTGGGCTTCTTTGACCTGCTGACGATCGAGGGACGGGTCGGGCATGAAGGCCTCCTGTTTCCGCGGCGGCGTATGCGGCGGTGTGTTCGGTTGGGTGCAGCTCGGACTGTGGGGCAGAGGGCCAGTCACGTCCTCTCAACCTCTGTCGGCTCCGGATTGGCAACCCCCCGAAGCCATCAGCACACGCGCACCGCGGACCACACTCGCTCCTGCTCGCCCCACCCGAACATTCGCACCACCGTCCACACCGGGCCGGACCTACGGCTCCACGCCGCTAGCGGCGACGCCAGATACGAGCCCATGCCACTCCTCACGGTCCTCGAATGCACAAGCGCCCTCGATCCCAGCCCTCGACCCGTCTCACGACCGTGTCGACAACAGACCCCGAACACCACGAAGACCCCAAGGCACGCGGATCTCGAGACATGCCGCCCACCACACACAACCCGGTCTCACAAACGGTCGATTCTGAGACGCGAGACGGCGTTGCCGGGCCCCGGCAAACGGATGCGGCGCGCACTGGGGACCAACTCCGACACCCGGCCGTGGTGAACCGACGGAGGGTGGGCGTTGCGGATCGGGGTGCCGGCGTTACGGCTGCGGCCGGTCGGTCTGCAGGCTGCTGAGCCGCCGATCGGCCAGACCCACTGCCACGCTCAGGTCGGCTGAGGGCATGACGTGCTGCACGGCTCGCTGGGCGGACGCGAGGACCCGCTTGATCTCGAGCCGGTCGATCGAGGGATGCAGAGCGGCGAGGTAGTTGACTGCCTGCGCCACTGCCTGTGGGGACTGCCGACCCCCTTCGTCGGTGGGGCTGACGCGGCGGGAGGTGGGCGTCTGCGGGGTGTCCACCGGCCGAAGGTATGACGAGTGGATCGGCGCCGTCGACGGGCCCTAAGTCCCATTTTGAGGCGCGCTCTTAGATTGTGGGTTACTTAGCTGCCACCCGGACCGCCGAGCGCGACTCAGCCGGCGATCGACGCTGCGCGCGGCCCCGAGACCGACGGCAGTAAGGCCGGCGGAGGCGGCGCTCTCGAGCCGGCTGTGAACCTGGATGCGGCGGTGGCGGCGTTGAGGTCGCGGGTCGGTTGTAGCTACGCCGGCGCCGAGATGTTGCTGCGCATGACGGCAGGTGAGCTCGGGGAGCGCGTGACCGATGTCGCGGCCTATGTCGAGCGTTTCGGCGAGCTGCCTTGACACGAGCCGACCATGCTGCTGACGGCTGAGGTTATCGAGGTCGGTACTGGCTGCGGTCGCCTTGTTCGAAGGCTGTGCCGATGTCGCGGCTGTGTCGTAGTGCGTTCTCAAGGTTCTCGTTCTTAGCTCGGATGGTCGCTGTGGGCTGCTGCTCGCGGGTCAGCGCGAGGGCCAATTCGTCTTGCGGATCTGCCTCACCAGGCGGTGTCGGCGCGATGACCGCGGCAGCGTCGACGGCGGCATTGCCGGCGGCAGCGTCGACGGCGGCATTGCCGGCGGCAGCGTCGACGGCGGCATTGCTGGCGGCAGCGTCGACGGCGGCGGTCACGTCTTCGACGTGGTGGAGCACGCCGGCAACGCTGGCTCCGTCGCGTAGCGGAGAGTTGATCGGTCGCCATACCCGCCGGACAAAGGTTCCGTCGCGTTCTGGCGCCGGAACGTCATAACGCTGCAACCGCGTGCGCTGCTGCGTGCCGCGCTGAAGCACCGTCTCCAGCGAGTGCCCGAGGTTCGCCACCGACTGCGCCTCGGGGGTGTCGGGGTTGTCGGGGAACGCCTCGAAGATCTGACGTCCCACGAGCGCCTCGGCCGGTTGCAGCGTCGCCTGCTGGTAGGCCTCGTTCACCGCCCGGATGCGCAGGTCACGGTCCAGGATGAGATATGGCGACGCTGTCGCGGTGAAGGCCTCGCGGCGCGCTTACTCTGTGGGCGCCTACCGGCCTGTGATCATGAGAGCGTCCTGCGGCGTCCTGCGGCGTCCTGCGGCGTCCTGCGGCGTCCTGCGGCGTCCTGCGGCGTCCTGCGGCGTCCGGGCGCGAGTGCGCCGGGGCGACACGGGAACGCCCCGTCCGGTAATGCGTCCTGGTTATCGGTGCGACGACGAGTGCGCCGCGGTCAGGGCGGAATGCAGTGCTCGCGTCGCTGCGCCCTGTGGGCGCCGTCGATCCCGCACCACCGTCAGGTCGTGCTCGGGGGGCGGTCGCCGTAGCGAGACCCGACCGACGCCGCCGTGCCCCGTGAGCGCGGAATCGGGCAGAAAGCCAATGCCGAGGCCTCCGGAGATCAGGTCGAGGGCCGACGATACGTCGGCTACCTCGAAGGCGACGCTGCGACGGAGGCTGTCCCGGGCGAAGGCAGCTTCGGCGATGCTCCGATTGCCCCAACCCGGCGGGAAGTCCACCCACGTCCGGTCGACGAGGTCGCTGAGCTCTACCCGTTTTCGACGCGCCAGCGGATCGTCGGACGCGCAGGCCAGGACGAGCTGGACCTTCCCCACGACCTCGATCTGTGCCCACCGTGGTGGGTCGGTCGGTGCGACGACGAGGGCCAGATCGACGTCACCGGCGGCCACAGCGCCCAGATAGTCCGTCGTCACGGTGGCGAGTTGCCGGATCGACACCGTCACCCGCGGGTAGGTGTCGTTGAAGTCGCGTAGCAACCGCGGCAGTTCGACGTTTCCCGTGGACAGCAGCGTTCCGAGCACGACCGAGCCCGACACCCCGTCGCGCAACGAGTCGAGATCCTGCTGCGCGGCCCGCACCTGAGCGAGCAGCGTGCTCGCGTGCTCGCGCAACACCACCCCGGCCGCGGTGAGTTCGATCCGGCGCGGCGTGCGCTCGAACAGCGGTTGCCCCAGTTCGCGCTCGAGTCGTGCGATCGCAGCAGAGACGGTCGACTGGACCACGTGGGCCCGGCGCGCACCGGCACCGAACCCGCCCTCGTCCACGACGGCAAGGAAGTAGGCCAGCTGCTGCAGCTCCACGCTTTCCATCATCGCATCTAACGATCGCAAACATCGAAATTCATCGTTGGACTAAATCAATTGCTCCGCGAAAAGTGAGAACTGCCGAGCAACCGCATCCGCCGAGGGGGGCCACCATGCACGGGCAGCCGCAGTCACCGCGGTCCCAGCCGCATCAGCACATGACGCGAACGGACGCGTGGACGCTGGTGACGGTCGACGTCGCGAGCGGCAGCCAGGTCGCCGTCGCCACGGGCGGTGACGCGCCCGGAGAGTTCCGCGTTCCGGCGTTCCTGGACGGGTTCGCTTCGGTGTCCGAGGTGGTCACACAGTGGGCAGCCCTGGAACCCGAACTGCGCGACCTGCGTCCGGGTGAGGGCCGGCTGCTCGACGGGCGCATCGGCACACTGCTGCGGTGGCCGCGCAAGGTGATGTGCTCGGGTCCCAATTTCGCCGACCACCTCACTGAGATGGGCGAGAGCGGTCTCGGCGACGACTGGGGTGGCTTCTTTTTCCTCAAGCCGCCGACTACCACCGTGATCGGCCCCTATGACCCGGTGATCGTCAATCCGACCTGGCGCGCCGATCGGGTGGATTGGGAGGGCGAGCTCGCCGTCGTCCTGGCCACCGGAGGCCGCGACCTCACCCCAGCCGAGGCGAGCGATCACATCGCCGGTTACACCGTCGCCAACGACATCTCCTTGCGCGGCCCCCACCGTCGCAGCGCCTCACCGGCGCCGCTCGCATGGGACTGGGTGGCGTCGAAAGCCGCCGACTCGTCGCTACCGCTCGGCCCGGGACTGCGGCCGCACTGGCTCGTCTCCGACCCCAGGCGTCTACGCATACGGACCCGGGTGAACGGCCTCCTGAAGCAGGACGGCTGCACCGCCGACATGGTGCTGGACGTCGCGCACCTCGTCGCCGCCGCCAGCCGGTTGCTGACCCTCGAGGCAGGCGACGTGATCGTGACCGGCACGCCCGCCGGCGTCGGTGCCGGCCACAACGAATTCCTGCGCCCTGGCGACGAGGTGTCAGTCGAGATCGACGGCATCGGACGACTGCACAACCGCATCCACCTACGCCATGACACCCCACCACGCCACGACACCCCACCACGCCACGACGCACGCCGCGTCGGGAACGGAGAAGGACAGTGACCATCAGACCAGCGAGCGGGGCCGGCGTCACACACCTGCGCAGCATCGCCATCTCGGCGCAGAACCCCACCGACCTGCTCGACTTCTACACCGACACCTGGGGGCTGGACCCCGTCGAGTCCACCTCCGACGGTTCGCTGCACCTACGTGCGCGCAGCCCCGAACACCACGTGTTTTCCCTGGTGCCCGGTGACGGCCATTCGCTGGAGCGGATCACGCTCGGTGCCGACTCGCGGGCGGCCGTCGACGGCATTGCCGCCCGGGCCGCGGCCGCGGGCGTCACCGTGGAACGCCAACCCGGCTCGAGCGACCAGCCCGGCGGCGGCTACGCCACCGTGTTGCGCGATCCCGAGGGCCGTCGCGTCGAGATCAGCGCCGATGTCGTCGAACACGCCATCCCGGCCGAACGAACGTTCGGACCCGATCGGCTCTCACACATCGTCCTGAACTCGACCGCGCTGAAGGCGAGCGAGGAGTTCTACACCGAGGTCCTCGGCTTCCGCGTCAGCGACAGGTACGAGAACGACCAGATGGTGTTCCTCTCGTGCAACGACCTGCACCACTGCGTCGTGCTCGCCCCGGGCGAATGGGTCTCACTGAACCACGTAGCGTTTGAGGTGGCCTCGATCGACGAAGTGATGCGGGCGCTCGGACGGATGCGTCGCAACGGCTACGACACCGTGTGGGGCCCCGGCCGCCACGGGCCCGGCGGCAATGTCTTTTGCTACTTCGTCGACCCGGTCGGGAACGTCATCGAGTACACCGCCGACCTCATCGTGCTCGATCACGACTGGCAGGCACACTCCTGGGTCCGGAATCAGGGCAACGCCGACGTGTGGGGAACCAGCGGCGGCATCAACCCCACGGTGCTCGCGGCGATGAGCAACCCGCCGGCGTCAGTTCCCAGGCCGGCGGTCTCCCTCGCGTCGGCCCAGGGGACGTCGGTGCCGGGGGTTGCGTCATGAAGGCGATCGTCCTGCCCGAGTTCGGCTCGCCGGACGTACTGGGCTTCGATGAAGTGCCCGACACCGTGCCCCGCCCTGGTGAGGTGCGCGTCCGCGTCAAGGCGATCGCCGTAGCAAGCACCAAGGACGTCGCCACGCGCGCCGGCCGCCCGCCCTTCGCGTCCCAGGTCCCCGGCTTCCCGCACGTGCTCGGCACCGAGTGCGCGGGAGTCGTCGACTCGGTCGGCGTCGGCGTCGATGAAGACATCGTGGGTGGCCGCGTCGCTGTCTCGGCCGTACTGTCCTGCGGCCGGTGTCGTGCCTGCGAGGTCGACCGCGAGGAGGCCTGTGCGCAGTTCCGCCTCGTCGGCGTTCATCGGCACGGGAGCTACGCCGAATACGTCACGGTGCCGCTGGCGAATGTGCAGCCTTTACCCGACGAGGTGCCCCTGACCGACGCGGCTGCCCTCGCCGCGAACGGCGGGGTCGCGCGGGCCCAACTCGACGCCGGCGCCGTCGGTCCCGACTCGACCGTGCTCGTCATCGGCGCCGGAGGATCACTCGGCTCGACCGCGGCCGCGCTCGCCGCGTTCCGAGGGGCGCGGGTCATCGGCGTCGACCGCCTCTCCGCGCACCCCGACTGCCTGGACGGGCTGCCCCTGCACGCAGCGCTGGACGGCGACCCGGCGGATCTCACCGACCGGCTCGACGCCGCCACGGGGGGCTCGGGGATCGACTGCGTCGTCGACAACCTGGGTCTGCCCTCGGTGTTCGCCGCCTACCAGCCCGTGCTCGCCGCCATGGGACGGATCATCGTGTCCGGCGCGGTCCAGCACGAGCCGCTGCCTATCCGGCTGCTCCCGTTATACCTCCACTCGCAGTCACTCATCGGCGTTCGCACCGGCAATCGTGAGCAGATCGCCGGCCTGTGGCGCGACGTGGCACGCGGGTTCCGCCCGCCACCGTCGCACGTCCATCCGCTGTCCTGGACCCACGTCGCGCTCGCCCACCGACGGGTCGAGGCCGGCACCGCCGGTGGCCAGAGCGTGCTGGAGGTCCCGTGAGCGCCGGCGGTGTCGTGCTTGCCTGCGACGACGGTTCTGCAGGCTCCCGCAACGCGATGCGACACGGCATGGACCTGCTGCGCCCGACCTCCGTAGTCGTGCTGACCGTGTGGGAGCCGCTCGATCTGCAGCTGCGCAGGGTCGCCGCGTTCGGCAACATCGCCGCGGCGACAGTATCGGCCGAGTTCGACATCGAGGAGGAAGCCGCAGCGCGGCATACCGCCGCGGAGGGAGTTCGGCATGCGGTCGAGAACGGGCTTCGGGCCGAGGCCCGCGTCGCGCGCTGCGGTGACGCGGTGTGGCGGACCGTCGTCGAGACCGCACGTGAGCTGCAGGTCGACACCATCCTGCTGGGCTCACGCGGCCGCGGACGGCTGCGCTCGGAGCTGCTGGGCAGCACCTCGCATCACGTTCTCGGCCACGCAACCTGTCCCGTGCTCGTTGTTCCGGAACCGGAGGTAGATCGATGACCTCGCGTCGCTGGACCGAGCAGCGGTGGCTCATCGACCAGGCCATCACCACCTCGGGGATGGAATTCGACCAGCACCGCCTGGGGTATTACCTCGGCCCCGTCAACGACCCCTACGTCGCAGCCGATCGCGCCGTTCTGCTCGGCGGCATCCATTCGCTGGCCGACTTCACCCCACTGGTCGCCGCCCGAGCCGCCCACCGCGATCGGCTCGCCGATATCGCGGCCAGCGCGGATCGCGTCGCGACAGCGGGCGCGCACCGCTTCGCCGCCGCCATGCTGTGGGAGATGGCCGAGTGGCCCTGCTGGCACACCGACGACGCGCTGCGCGACCTCGACCGTCACAAGAACAATTCCTACGACACCTGGGCGACCACGGCCGACCATGACGTTCTGTCGCTCGACATCCCCAGCCCGGCCGGCGCGCTCCCGGCACACCTGCACCTGCCACGCGGTGCCGTCCTTCCGCCCGTCGTGATCGCAATTCCCGGCATGGACGCGGGGCGAGTGACGCTGGTGAGCCGGGTGGCGGACCCGTTGATCTCGCGCGGCGTCGCCGTGCTGGCCGTCGACGGCCCCGGCCAGCACGAGGCGGCCATCCGCGGAATCCACACGACCCCGCAGGCCTGGGCCGACCTCGGCCCGGCACTGGTCGAATGCCTACGCGCGCGCGGCGATGTAGACATGTCCCGCATCGTGGTCACCGGCACGAGCTTCGGCTCCTTCTTCGCCACGTTCATGGCAGCACACGCGCCCGGCTTGTTCGCCGGCCTCGCCGTGGCGCTGCCGGTGTTCGAACCGGGCGCGCGCGCCATCTTCGAGGAGGCGGCTCCGTCCTACCGCGAGCGGCACATGTGGATGGCGGGCGTCGACGACGACGTCGCCTTCGACAAATTCCGTGCCGGGTACGACCTGCGGCCCGTCGCGGGCAACCTCAATCTGCCCTGGCTGATCGTGTGCGGCGGAGGCGACGAGCTCTCGCCGACCCACTGGGTCGACGAGTTGGCCGCTGTCGCCCCAGCCGCCAGCACCGTACTGCGTTACGAGGGAGCACGTCACGACATGGGCGGCAGCGCCTCGACCGTGCAAGGCCCGCCGTGGCAGAACGAGATGAGCGACTGGCTCGCCGCAACCGCGCTCACCGCGGCTCCCGATTTACCTCCGCTGCGCACAGTTGACCGCACCGGCCACGTGCACACCGATTGACCTTCGCCTCTGCTCCCACTCGGATAGAAACCTGTGTCACATCAGGCAGTACCCGACGTCCGGGAACAGGGCCGCCGCGTGAGTTCCGATGCCGTGGCGCGGCTGCGGTAACGGGACGCCGACTTTTCTCACTACCGCGCAAACAACCTGGTCGCGTTGCGGGTGGTGAGCCCGCGCCAGGTGTCGTCGTCCGGTTGTCGCGCGGCGTCCACGGACGCCACCTGCTGCGCGGTAGCGTCGACCGGGGTCCAGCAGTAGTCGCTGCCGTAGACCAGGCAATCGGAACCGAACACCTCGAGGCGCCCTCCAAGCGATGCAACGGGCGAAGCAAGCCGTGGGCGAGGTCGCGGGGGGCGAGGCACCTTGCGCCTGGGCATCCTCTAGGGCCTGACGCCGCCGCAAATCTGGGATGCGCTCGCCCGGTTCCGAGCCGCGCATCCCGCCGTGGATCTTCGCCTGACCGGACCCCGGGCCGAGGGCTCCGCCGATCACACCTCTCGCGTGCGCGACGGCGCCCTCGACGCCGCCGTCGTCATCTCCTCGGGCGCGGTCGCCGGTGTCACGCAGTACGCGTTGCACGCCGAGGACCTGTTGCTCGCCTGCCCGGACGGGCACCCGCTGACCCGGGCAGCCGGGGTGTCGATGCTCGATCTCGTCGACGAGGCCCTGATCGACTTTCCTCGCGGATGGGGTGTGCGCACAGCCGTCGACAACGCCTTCGCCGGTGCCGGCGTCGCCGCGCGCGAGCCGGCGGTCGAGATGAACGACGTGTCGTCCATCCTGCACCTGGTCAGGCTCGGTGTGGGGGTCGCCTTCGTGCCGTCCATCATGCGCGACACCGCCACGGACCTGACCTACCTCCGGGTGAGCGGCCGACCCCCCGGCTACCGCATCTGCCTGGCCGTTCCCGGCACCCGGCCCGTCACCCCCACCGCACGGACGTTTCTCGCGGAAGCCGTTCAGAGGTAGGTGACGGGCCGGGTCGGTCACGTGGTGCAGACCATGCCGGGGGCGGGGAGCGCCCTGGTGCTTAGGTAGTCGACGAGATGCTCCTGCACGCAGGGCGAGAACAGGAACATGGAGTAGTCGTCACCGCGCCGGGTCAGGACGACGCTGCCGGGCAGTTGGGCGGCGAGGCCGAACCCCCACGAGTAGGCCGAGCTGGACTGGTGGCTGGACTGCATAATCAGCGCAGGCGCGACGCCGGGGACGGTGCGCACTGGGGTCGCCGCGGCCGCGCGCGGCGGGACGGGCCAGCCGACGCAGCCGGCGACGGATTCCCAGGCCTGCGTGGCCCCGTACAGGTGTGCAGAGAGCTCGGTGACCATCCGTCGCAGCGCGGTCAGTTCGCCGAACGACGTGACGCGCACGGGGTTGTCCACGCACGCGTGGGTCAGCACTTCGACGCGGTTGAGCGTCTTGTCCTGCGGGCGGGTGAAGGCGGATGCGTCACCGCGACGGGCGTCAAGGATGGCTCGGGCGAGCAGCGGCTGACGTGGACCCTGTCGTCGTTGTCGGTTCAGGTCGCCAGGGTTTGTAGGTTCTCGGGTTCGGGGTTGGGTCGCCAGGTGGCGGCGACTTCGGTTGGGGTGCGGTAGCCGATCCCGGAGTGGGGTCGGTGGTGGTAGGTCTGGATGTAGTCGCCGATCTCGGTCCGGGCCTGCTCGATGGTCTCCCACTCCGCGCGCCAGGCGCAGCGTTTCTTGAATTGTCCGAACCAGGACTCGATGAAGGCCTGGGATTCGGGGTCGCGGTAGCCGCCGCGGCGGTGGGTGACGCCGCGCGCCGAGAGGTGCGTGCGGAAGTCGCGGGCGGTGAACTGGCTGCCGTTGTCCGAGCCGAGGGTGAGTCGGCCGGGTGGGACGGCGCGGGCGATGAGACCGGCCTCGACGCAGGCGATCGCCTCTTCTGTGCGGGTGCGCAGGTCGACGCGCCAGCAGGTGACCTCTCGGGTGCAGCAGTCGACGGCGACGTGCAGATAGACCCAGCCGTGGGCTGCGGTCCAGACCTTGGTCATGTCGATGTGCCAGAGCTCGTCGGGGCGGGTGACCCGAAAGAACCCCGGTCGGCGACGGCGATCGGTATTGCGGGTGCGCTGCAGCAGTCGGTGCTCACGCATGACCCGCTGCACCCGTTTGCGGTTCACCGCCTCGCCCAGCTCGCGGGAGGCAAGTGCTGCGACCATGCGGGTGCCGTCGGTCGGGTTCGCCTTCGCCACCTCGACGATTGATTCATCACCCGGCCGGCCACGACGGCCATCACCCGGACCGGCCGCGGCAGGGCGGCGGCTGATCGGGCGATAGACCGACTGGCGTGAGATGCCGGCGACGCGGGCGACGACGGCGGGTTTGCGCCCGGTGGCGATCACGGCGCGGGCCCTGAACTGGCACCTGGACACCCGGGTGCTCACGTCCAGTCCCGCGAGAGTTCCCCCGCGATCTCCAACTCATAGGTCTTGCGCCCGAGCGCACGCTCCAGGCTGGCGATCTTCTTCTTCGCCTCAGCCAGCTCCGCCGCCTCCGGCGGCTTCTTGTCCCGCGACGTGGCCAGGGCGGCCTTGCCGCCTTCCAGCAGCCGGTCGCGCCACTGGTAGAACAGCGCCTCGCTGATCTCGTACTCGCGACACACATCGCGAACCGAACGATCACCGCGCAGGCCGGCCAGCACGATCTCGGTCTTCTGCTCCGGCGTGAACGTCCGGTACTTCCGCTTCTCGCTCATCCACCCTCCTCGGGGTGATCAGAGCGACCATTCTCTCAAGCCATCGCCGAGAGAAACCGTCAACGAGCTACCGGGGTCCGCGTCACTTTCCATCATCGCGTTGTCCAGGCCGTCGCCGACGGTCCCGAAGCTAGGGAGCAGGCCAGCGGAGCGGATCTTCTCCCCGAACACCCACGACGTGAATTGACTGCCGTGGTCCGCGTGGACTATTCCGCCAGGCTCTGGCCGCCGGTTGCGGATGGCCATGTCGAGGGCGTTGACCACGAGGGTCGCGTCTTGTTTCGAGTCGATCGACCAACCGACGATGCGGCGGCTGAACGCATCCAGCACTGCCGCGCAGTAGAGCCACCCTTCTCTCGTTCTGTGTTGCGTAATGTCGGTGACCCATAGCTCGTTGGGTCGTAGTCGATGGAACTTGCGGTTGACCAGATCGTCGGCGGTGACGACGCCTCGGAGCCGCTTGACTCGCGTTGGGCCGGGCAGCCCGTACAACCCGGCCTCGGTCATGAGCACCGACACCGTGCGTTCGCAGACGGTGACGCCCATGCCCATCGTCAGCTCGGCATGGACGCGGCGGTAGCCGTAGGTGCCACGCGAGGCGACGTGCACCTCGCGGATCAGCCCGGTCAACCACTGCCGCCGCAGCTGCGTCTTCGTGATCGGTGCGCGTTTGGCGAGGTAGTAGTTCTGCCGGTTGACCCCGAGCACCCGGCAGGCACGGTCGACGGGAACCCCGGCGTCAGCGAGACGCTCGATCACCTCCGAAGAGCCTTTTGGGCGGGGCCGGTCCTCCCCGAGGAACTTCGCCGCCTGCCGGATGATCACCAGTTCGGCCTCAAGCTCTCGGATACGTCGCCGCGCCGCGCGCAGCTCCGCGGACTCGGTGGAGCTGAGACCGGGGATCTCGCCGCGGTCAACGCGATCTTGCTTGACCCACGTCGACAGCGTGACCGGATGGATGCCCAGCTCGGTCGCGGTCTGCTTCTGTTCCTTGCCGGCCCGGACCAGGGCAACAGCCCGGGCACGGAACTCAGCGGGATAGGCACGGGGCACGATGTTCAGCCTCTCGATGAGGCAGCCACTTAGCCAGCAGAACTGGAACGTTTCCGGTGGGTCAGGTCAAACTGTCACCCGTTCGTGCAGCAGACCCGTCTACGCCCGCGCAGTCGGACCACCTGCACTGCATGCGTGCGGATGGTCCGGGGTCTGATGACCGCCAGGAGCCGGACAGACCCGTTCGACCTCGTGGTCGGGCGCAGGTGGGCGGCGCTCATAGTCGAGGTCCTGCTGGCCTGCGATGAGGTCCTGCTGGCCGGCGATGAGCCGATGCGCTTCGGCGAGATCGTCGACGGCGTGCCGGGGCTGACCAAACGGCTGCTCAACGAGTTGGAAGAGGCCGGCGTGGAGCGTCGCGAGGTGCGAACCGCCAGGCCGTCCGTGATCACGTACGCCCTTGTCGACGCCGAACTGGTGAGGACCGGGCTACGAGCTCTACGGGCGTGGAGCAATCAAGTCTCGACCTGATACGAGCCGGGGCCAGGGGTGCGCTGCGCTTGTGTGCGCGTGTGCGAGCCAGACCCTTGCGCCGTCAGATGGGGTGATGGGCGCGCTCAGCGCCGCGGGTCCGAAGCCAGCCAGGCTTGCAGCCCGACCGGGCCAAGGGTCTGCAGCCCTTTTAGCCCGCGTCGATCTTGCTGAGGGTGACACGGAATCCCCGTGACTGCAGGTTGGCTGCGATGTCGCGCAAGTTGACCTTGCTGAAGAAGGGCAGCGCGGTGACGAGTTCGCGACCGTTCCAGCGTTCGGCAATCGCGTAGGCGACTTCGAACTTCGATGTTTCGATGGCTTGGCTGGAGAAGAAGTCGAATCCGGTTCGGCCGGCGCACACTTCGTCGATCTTGTTCTTGGCGGCCAGACGGAACTCTGCGTTGGACTGCAGCAACTCCGCTGACACCAGTCCCTGGCTGAACAGATGGCTCAAGTTGCTGGATCCGAGATGGCGTTTGACGTGGATGAGCTGGCGGTCGGTGCTGAGCAGGTCACAGATCTCGATTGGTGTTGTCTTGCTGGTGGTTCGTACCGTCTGCCGGTCCAGCAGCAGCAGTGTCGGATCTAAGCGGGCGGCGTCCTCGTTGTAGGTTCTCTCGATCGTGTTGGGGGTGGTCGGCGGGAGGCTTTTCGTCGAGGCCGGGATAGCGCGGATGTCGGTGTCGAGCTGGGTGATGTAGTCGGCGCTGACGAGCCAGAACTCGCCTTCGTCCAAGACGTAGGTGTTGGAGTTGTGGGAGATCTCGGCGACCAGACATTTCCAGGTGCTCCACTGCTGCACGACGTCCCCGTCCTCGTCGAGGGCCTGGATCTTGCGTCGGCGCAGTGAGTCAATGTCGAGTTCGTCGGGGTCGAAACTGGATCGAAAGAGTCCGCTCAGGTAGTCAGTCAGCCGCAGATCGTGGTGAAGGACCGGTGCGTGCGCTCGGCCTTGGGGGCGGTCGAACGGGAACCGAAACCCGGCAACCCGGTCCCAATCGATGACCTCGGGGGCTGCCAGGCTGGTGCGGGTGGTGTCGCAAGCTCGAAGGTCCTCGAGGATCGCGCGCTCGAGTTCGGCGCGGACCTGCGGATCAGTCACCGGTTTCAGATCGTCGATCCAGCTGAAACGGTCGGTGTAGTCGATGCGGCGGCTGGCTAGCTCGATGTCGCGGCACAGTCGACCGATCTCGTCGATGGACACGTCCGCAGACAGCGACAGTGAGTCTCCCCCGCCGATTCTGCGTCCCCACGACGCGTGGTCTGCCGGCAGACCGTGGGCCTTGCTGACGACATCGCGCAGCCGGTTGACGTCGAAGACCTCGAACTCAGCCAGGTCACTGGCCTGGTCCCGGGACCGCAGAATCGTAGGTCCACGGCGTTTGCTGTCCACCGCACGCAGCCGGGCTGTGTCAGTGGCGCCGCGCGGATACATCAGGTTGAGCGAGGCCCGTAGCCCGTAGCCGCGCTCAAAGGCGTCGGGGCGAAGGAGGTGGCGACCCATCGGGCCGAAGGCGAAGGCGAACAGCACCGACCGCCGCCGATGGCGCGGCTCGCGGATGCGGACCACCAGCAGCGCCGACGGTGACCCGCTTCGGCCAAGGGCAAGATCAGCGAAGCCCCGCTGCAGGAACGGCACCCAGGCCGGCACGTGGGTCTGGGTCGGTGCCGAGTAAGCGACTGCCGTGAAGCCGGGACGCCTGAGCACCTGCGAGCGGATCACCCGGCCGGCCGTGTCCTCGGCCAACAGCGTGTCGAAGTCGGTCACCGCGACGCCGTCGATGAACGGGCGGATGCGGTAGCAGGTCAGTGCCGGCATGACGTTCCTCCGCAACAATGAGTCATGGTGGGCTCGGGTGTGCTGCCAGCCGAAGAGCAGGACGCCGCGAAATGGCAGGCCAGCCGCCCGGAGGCGTAGACCGCGTCGAGGGTGTCGCGGGTGTAGGCGAAGTCGTTGCGGGTCGTGGCGTCGCTGCCGTAGCGGTAGTGGGTGCGCACGCCCAGGGCGAGATAGTCGGCGTCGGCGATGATGGCGGCGCGGACCAGATCTCGGTAGATCGCGTTGCCGCGCACCGCCCGCGCGGACTCGATCTCCAGCACGACCCGATGCTCGGGGTACCAGCCGTCGATCTCCTGCCGCACCCGAACCGAGCTGTTGTCTCCGAACAGCACCGCCCGGTGGATCTTGTCGATGTCACGCTTCTTCCCGGCCTCGATGAGCCATCCCTGCCCGACCAGGGTGTTGCGCACGACCGCGACGACGGCGTCGCTGACCAGCACCGGGTGGGTGAGGGAGTCCAACGCACCACGGTGAGAGTCGATGGCGCTCAGGAACGGCCCTACCCGTGGGGCCGGGATGTGCTGACGCGGGAAATAGGCCCACGTCGGATAGCCGGCAGACATCGAGGGGGGCGTCAGCGGTGGTGCTGGCGGCATTGTGGTCACAGCCCGCCACGGCGTGCGACGTCTTCGCGTTGCCATGCTCGCTCGTCGTGGGTCGCGCCGTGATCGAGGTTCCAGCGGCTGTAGACGTCGGCAGTGACGTGAGGGTGGGCCGGGACGCTTTGGTAGGTGCCTGCCAGCCACAGGACAGGGTCGAAGCGGAGCCGGACGTCGACGATTCGGACGGGGTTGTGCAGTACGCGCGCGATGTGGCCGGTGATCGGGGCGCTGAGCAGCACCAGTTCATGGACGTTCGCCCCGCGTGCGATTGCGCGGGCGGCGACCTCACCGCCGTAGCTGTGGGCGAAGAGGGTCTGCACGCCGTGCGGTGCGATGTCGTAGCTCCAGTCAAAGAAGTCCTGCGCGGCCAGGGCCCGTTGCCGGTCGCTGAGAGCGCCGCTCCAGCTGTAGCGGGCGCCGCGGCTGAACAGATTCGGCCGGTGGGTTCGGAGGATGTGGTCGTGGAAGCCGCTGCCCGGCCGCCACCACGATCCCTTCCACCCCCAGGTGCCGTGAATCATCGTCGACACGACCAGTGCACCTGGCACAGTCGATCGTGGCGCAACAGGCGGCTCCGGTTGGCCGCCGCCGGCGGGAAAAAACGCTGCAGCAGCCAACTGCCGCACGATCGGATCCTCCGAGCGCAGGGCCCGGCCCAGCCGCCACCGGGCAAGTAGACCGATGAGGTAGGCGCTGTCGAGGTCGTCGTCCATGAACTCCGTCGCGGTCGAGAACAGGCTCTGCCACTGCCGAGGATCCCAGCGCAGGTCAGCGTCGCCTCCGCGTCGACCGCGCCGCCCGAGCCCATCGGGACCGTCGAGCCCGCCCCGGCCCGCCCCGTTGGTGTCGATGTCCTCATCGCCGATGTCGTCGTCGCCGATGTCGTCAAGGTCAGCGATGTCGAGGTCCTCGGCGCCAAGGGGCGGGAACGGCATCACCTCCGCCAAAAGTGTGGCGTCGTCCCAGAGACCGATCAGGCGTAGATGACGCCACCAACGATCGGCGCCAGTGCCGTCAGGGTCGGCCAGGCGGGGCGCGACGGCCTGCCACAACGCGCATGCCGATGCTGCCGATTCTCGCTCGGCGGCGCTGCCGAGCACGGCGAGTAGGAAGGCGACCATGTCGCGCGGCTGCGCGGTCTCGTTCAGTCGCAGCCACCGTTCCAGCCGCGCCCGGTGGAGATCACGGCCCGGGGTCAGCGGGTTGTCCGGATCGCGGCGGAACGGGTCGACCTGTGACTGGGGCCGGTCGGCTGCGATGACCTGAGGCGAGAAGCCGAGTTCGGTGAGCACCGAGGCGAAAGGACCTAACCGAGCGCTGGAGGTTCGCCACATGGTGGACAGGGCCGCGACCCGGCACACGTTGGTCGGCTCGCTCTCCCTCGAGCTGGTCACGCTTTCCGGTGACCGCGCCACCTCGAACCACTCCTCCTCCGAGGCGGGCCGGCTCATGCCAGCACCTTCAGCGCGTGCTCAGCGCCGACATCGACGTAACGCACCCGGACGTCCCTGCCACGCGGCGGGGCGAGCTGGGGCAGGGCGAGCTGTGGCGGGGCGATCTGCGGCACCGGAAGAACAACTGGGCGCACAACTGGGCGCGGATTGGGGCGGGCTGTGGTGCGCAGATAGAGATCGGCTCTCATGCGGTGAGCCGGTACCGGTTGAGACGGTCGAGCACGGACAAGTGGGCTTCCCATCCGTCGACGACGGGCACCTGTTCGGCGATCCAGACCGGGTCGGTCGGGGCGTGGGCCATCAGCGCTTACCAGGTCCCCGCCGGCGTTGGCGTAGGCACCGAAGTAGGCGCCGCCAGGGCTGCCGTAGCCACCGACGCGTGCACGAATGCCGTTCCCTGCCAGGACCCCTTTGACGACGTTCTGGGCCCAGACCTTGCATTGGCCGCCTCTGTACCCGTCCGGATATGAATGCGCCGTCGCGACGATCTGGTCGCTGGAGAAGCTGTAGGCCGCCAGCGCCGAAGGTGCAGTGCGCACTTTAGCCGCCGTTATCGAGATCAGCACGAGAATCGCGAGAGTGAGATACCAGTCAACCGATGCATGTGAGATGTCATGGTTATGCCCCCTGAAGCACGCTAGCCGCAAGAAATCCCGCCTGACGCTGAGCCCATGGCAAAGGTTCACGCTCATTCACAAGCGTTCATGCGTTCGCGATCCGACGCGAGGCGCAGTCAAGCGCATGCCTCGACGTTTTGCAAAGGGCAACTCGCCACTATCCGACAATCGCGACCCGATGACCACGACTCCGACATGAATTGACAATGTTAACGTCGCTTCGTCGACTCGGCTGCCCGTAACTGGCAGGGCCAGGCAAGGGGTCGAACACTGCGGACGCCGACCTTCTGCGAGTGCGTCAATCGCGCCGACCTGGCAGACGGCCCGCCCTTTCCACAGTCTCGCCGGCTCTCTCCCCGACGCCATGGACGGCACATCCCGCCCGCGCGCTCGGACCCGGTGCCGCTTGTTTCCTGCTGAGCCTCGACCGCGGCTGGATGGGCGCCCGAACCCCTGCCGACATCGTGCTCGCGACAGCGTCGAACGGTCGAGGAGCATGCGATGAGAACACCGCCCATGCGACGTCGGGCGGCCTGGCGCCGACTCGGCCGGCTCGGCCTGCGTTTCGTCGCCGACGGGCTCATCGGCCTCGGCATCTGCAGCGGGGCGCCGATTCCGGTCCCGCACTGGCCGCGTCCGGCACGGGAGGAACAGCCGCGCTGGTCCTCCGTGCCGAGGCACAACGGCATCGAGCTCAACGGGCACCCGGAGCGGCTGACCCGTCGACTCGCCCGGGAGGAACGCCACCTCCGCCGCATCGTGGGGGCACTTGGAGTCCCTGACTCTCCGGGCGTTCTGGATCGGCCGTCTAGCGACGCGCGCCATCGTCCATCGACCACCGGCACCTGACCCAACCTGAGGAGACTGACATGAATCGAGTGATCGTGATCGGCGGCGGCATTGCCGGGCCGGTGACCGCGATGGCACTGCAGAAGGCTGGTTACCAGCCGGCCGTGTACGAGGCCTTCGACCGGACTGCCGAGGGCGTCGGCGCGTTCATGAACATCTCGCCCAGCGGGCTGGACGCTCTGGCCTGCCTCGACCTCGACGACCTGTGCCGCTCCGTCGGCTTCCACACACCCGGCATGGCCTTCTACCGCCACAACGGCTCCCGGCTGAGCCCGGACATCCCCTTCGACCCCGACGGCGGCGCCGGGAATGTCACGGTGGATCGCTCCGCGCTCTACGTCGCCTTGCGCGACGAGGCCCAGCGGCGCGGGATTCCGCTGCACTACCGCAAGCGCCTGGTCGCGGCCCGCCCGCACGACGGCGGCGTCGAGGCGACATTCGACGACGGCAGCACCACGCACGGCGCTCTGCTCGTCGGTGCCGACGGACTGCACTCGCAGACCCGAACCATCATCGATCCCGACGCCCCGCCGCCCCGGTACACCGGGGTGCTGAACGCATGGGGCCGCGTCCGCAAGTACGACCTCACCGCGGATCCCGGCGTGATCCGGATGTTCTTCGGACGCCAGTGCTTCTTCATGTACACGCAGGCGCCGGACGGCGACCTGCGCTGGTACGCCAACCCGGTCAGCAAGCAACCCCCCGCGAAGCTCGTCGGTGGCGATCAGTGGAAGGCCGAGATGATCGAGCTGTTCCGCAAGGACAGGTCGCCGGTGGCCGACATCATCCGCGCCACCCAGGACCCGCCGGCACCGTTCCTGAACTGCGACCTACCGAGCGTTCCGCACTGGTACCGCGACAACATGATCATCATCGGTGACGCGGCGCACGCGGCATCACCGACCTCGGGCTCGGGCGCGTCGAAGGCCATGGAGGACGCCGTCATCCTGGCCAAGTGCCTGCGTGACCAGCCCAGCATCGAGCAGGCATTCGCGCTCTTCGTCTCGGTACGCCGCAGCCGGGTCGAGGCCATCGTCGCCCAGGGCAAGAAGAACATCGACGGCAACCAGCTCGGCCCGGTCAAGAGCCGGATCCGCGACTACTTCATCTCGAAGAAGTTCCGCGACGCCGTCGACAACGGCGCCGGCGGCAAGACCATGTGGACCCACGACCACCACATCGACTGGGACCGGCCGGAGAGCGCCGACGCCGCTTCCGACGCGACACCGGCGAGCAACCTCCGGCGACACCGGATCGCTGCCGGCCGCTAGCCGTCGCGCACCGCCCGCCGGTCCCCTCAATCGCGACACGCGCAGCCGAATCCGCGGGCCTGACAACTAGGACCAGAACTGACCTAACGGGCCTTTAGGTTCACAGATGTCGATCCGCACAGGTCGGACCCGCACTCGAGCGATCCCCTCTGATCCCTCCCACATCGAAAGGTCACGGCAATGACCACTACCCCAGGTTCAGCAGGCGCGGCAGCTGCGCCGCGACTCGGCATGATCCTTCTCGCCTGCTGCGTCGGGCAGTTCATGGTTGTTCTCGACGCCTCGATCGTCAACGTCGCGCTCGACCCCATCCAGAAGTCCCTGGACCTCTCCCCCGACTCCCTGCAGTGGGTGATCAACGCCTACACCATCGTCTTCGCCGGATTCCTGTTGCTCGGCGGACGGCTGGCAGATCTGTTCGGCAGGCGGAAGGTCTACGCAGCAGGGCTGATCCTGTTCACGGTGACGAGCCTCATCGCCGGGGTCGCCGGCAACGGCGAGTGGCTGCTGGTGGCTCGCGGCCTGCAGGGCCTCGGGGGCGCCATCCTGGCGCCGGCCACCCTGACCATCATCTTCACCTCGTTCAGCGACTGGACGGCGAAGGCGAAGGCTCTCGGCACATGGGGCGCGGTGGCCGCCGCCGGCGGGGCCGTCGGCGCCCTGCTCGGCGGCGTGCTGACCCACTGGGTCTCCTGGCGGTGGGTCTTCCTCGTCAACGTGCCCATCGGCATCGCGCTGCTGGTGCTGATCTTCGCCGTCATCCCGGAGTCGCGTAACGAAGACGCCGACCGGCGTATCGACACCTCCGGCGCGGTGGCCATCACCGGAGGCCTGATGGCCATCGTCTTCGGCGTCGTCGAGTCCAACAGCAAGGGTTGGAGCTCGCCGGAGACCGTCGTCGCGCTGATCGTCGGCGCGGCGCTGGTGCTGTACTTCGTGCTCAACGAGTGGAAGATCGCCAAGAACCCGCTGGTACCGCTGTCGATCTTCTCCAACCGATCGGTGACCTCGGCGAGCATCGTGTCGTTCACGACCAGTGCCTCGCTCGTGGCCGTCCTGTTCCTGCTCACCCTGCAGATGCAGTTCGTCTACGGCTGGAGCTCGCTGCAGACCGGCCTGGCCTACGTGCCCATGTCCGTGACGATCCTCGTGCTGGCCCGGGGGGTGGCCCCGCGACTCACCCAGGCGATCGGCGCCGGGCGAGTCCTCGTGCTGGGCGGCGTCCTGGCCGCCATCGGGACCGGATGGTTGGCCTTCGGCCCCCACAGCGGCGACTTCGTGAAGGACCTGCTCGTTCCGACGATGCTCTACGGCGCCGGCTCGGGCTTGACCACCGCCACCGTCACCGTCGCCGGCACCACCAATGTGCCGTTCACCCAAGCCGGGCTGGTCTCGGGTCTGCTCAACGCCAGTCGCCAGGTCGGCGGCGCGCTGTGGCTGGGCGTGCTGGCGGCCGTGCTGGCCACCTACCCGGCGAGCCTGCTGCCGAATGCGGCCTCCTTCGACGGATACCACCGCGCGTACCTCGTCGGCGCCCTGCTCCCGCTGATCGGAGCCTTCGCCGGGGTCTTCGTGCCCAAGAAGCAGGACGCCCCGGCCGGCTCGTGGGGAGGATCATCCAGCCAGACCGGCAGCACCTCGACCGGAGCGACCGCCGGCGCCAACTCGCCAGCGTCGCGCAGCACGGCCGACGCCACCACCTAGGCGCGGCAGCTGATCAGCGGTGCGCTCCGTCCGCCCTTCATGGGGTCGGGCGGGGCGCACTGTCGCGTCGTGACGTCGCCGCCAGCGCCAGCTGTCGCGAGCCATGTCACGTCGACTGCCCGCTCATTGAGGACCGAAAGCGTCCTAGATAACGCCGAGGATGAAAGCATGACGACGATTCGACCGTTCCGCATCGACATCCCCGAGACGCAGCTGATCGATCTGCGGGACCGGTTGACCAAGACGCGCTGGCCCGACGAGCTCGACGATGCCGGGTGGTCCTACGGCGTCAACCGGCGCTACCTGATCGATCTCGTCGAGTACTGGCGGGAGAGCTTTGACTGGCGGCGGACCGAGTCCCGGCTCAACGCCTTCGCGCAGTACGTGACAGAGATCGACGGCCAACAGGTGCATTTCCTGCACGTTCGATCTGCCGAGCCGAACGCCACGCCGTTGCTCCTGACCCACGGTTGGCCGAGCACCGTCCACGACTTCGCCGACATCATCGGCCCACTGACCGATCCTCGTGCGCACGGCGGTGATCCCGCGGACGCGTTCCACGTGGTCGCACCCTCGGTCCCCGGTTTCGCGTTCTCCGGGCCGACCCGCGAGCGCGGCTGGGGCGTCAAGCGCGTCGCCGGTGCGTGGCTGACGTTGATGAGCCGCCTCGGGTACGACCGGTTCGGCCTGCAAGGCGGTGACGTGGGCAGCCTCGTCTCGCCTGAGGTCGGCCGCCAGGCCCCCGAGCGCGTGATCGGCGTCCACGTGAACGCCCTGGTCAACGCCTCCACCACCCGCGACCCGGCTGAGTTGGACAAGCTGACGGCCGCCGAGCGCGAACGCTGCCAGGAGCAGGCACGAACCTGGCAGCGACGCTCGGGCTACGCCACCGAGATGAGCACGCGCCCGCAGACCATCGCCTACGCCCTGAACGACTCACCGACCGGCCAGCTGGCCTGGAACCTCGAGTGGTTCGTCGACTGGGACCCCGAGCTCAGCGATCAGAACCCGATCGCGTGGGACGACATCCTCGCGAACGTGACGATCTTCTGGGTCACACGCACCGCCGGCTCGGCTGCGCGGTTCTACCTCGAGATGATGCCCGACGCCTGGGGTGCGCAGCCGCCAGCCTCGACGGTGCCGACCGCCGTGGCCGTCTTTCCCGGCGACGGTGCGCTGCGCACGCTGGCCGGCCTGCACAACCGGGTCGTCCGCTGGAATCGATTCACCGACGGCGGACACTTCGCCTCGCTGCAGGCCCCGCAACGGCTGGTCGAGGACGTCCGATCCTTCTTCCGCGACGTCCGTGCAGGCCGCTTCGACGACCTCGAGCAGCCGATCGGTCATCACGACGCCGACGAGCGACGAGCTTCGTAGGCTGTCACGATGCTCGACACGTCCGCCCGGCTGCTCCGGCTCCTTGCGCTGCTGCAGCAGCGCAAGGAGTGGGCTGGTGCCGACCTCGCCACCGAACTCGACATCACCACGCGCACCCTGCGCCGCGATATCGACCGGCTGCGGGAGCTCGGCTATCCGGTCAACGGACGCATCGGCGCCGGCGGCGGCTACCAGCTCGGGGCCGGAGCCGAGATGCCGCCGTTGCTGCTCGACGACGACGAAGCCCTCGCTGTCGCCGTCGGACTGCAGTCCGGCACCACCGAGCCGGTCCACGGCATCGCCGAGGCGGCCCTGCGCGCGCTCGTCAAGCTGCGTCAGGTGATGCCGTCGCGGCTGCAGCATCGCTTCGACGCGCTGCAGATCGAGGTCGTCCCGGGTCGGCAGGCCCGTTCGGCGGTCGACGGCGAGGTGCTGACTGCGGTCGCCCTGGCTTGCCACCGCGACGAGCGGCTGCGCTTCGACTACCGCGCACGCGAGGGTTCGGAGAGCCTCCGCGACGTGGAGCCCTACTCCCTGGTCCGCGCCGAGTCCCGGTGGTACCTCGTCGCGTTCGACCTCGGCCGGGACGACTGGCGCTCCTTCCGGCTGGACCGCATGACGCCGAAGATCCCGACCGGACCGCGTTTCCGGCGCAGGCCGCTGCCCGCCGGCGGTGCGGCCGCTCTGGTCGCGGACGGCTTCCGTGCGTACACCTCGCAGGTGACGGCACGGGTGCTGGTGCACGGTCCTGCCGAGCAGGTGAGCAGCAAGACACCTCGGGACTGGGGCACCGTGGTCGCCGACGGCGATGCGCGCAGCATCGTCACGCTGCGGGGACGGTCGGCGGAGGACATCGCGCCGTGGCTCACGATGTTCGACCTCCCGTTCACGGTGCTCGATCCGCCGGAGCTGGCCGACGCGTGCCGGGACCTCGCCACCAGCCACCGGCTGCTGAGCGAACGATTCGACGCCGGCGCAGCAGGGATCGGCGGGAGCGCGCCATGACGACGGGCACGAAGATCCTCTCCCGGCTGGCGCTGGGGCGTGCCACGCTTGCACGCCAGCATCTGCTCGAACGCTCCGACCTCGATGCGTTCGAGATGATCGAGCACCTGGTCGGCATGCAGGCGCAGGCGCCGTGGCCGCCCTACGCCGGCTTGTGGTCGCGGTTGCGGGACTTCGGACACGACGAGCTGGCTCAGCTCCTGCTCGACCGCTCGGTGACCCGCATCCTCTTACAGCGTGGCACCGTGCACCTGGTCACCGCAGCGGACTGCTTCCTGCTGCGCCCGGTCGTCCAACCGGTCATCGACCGCATGTACGTCACCGCGCGCCAGATCGCCAGCGCGGGGGGACGGGACCCCGACGTCGTCGCCGACGTGGCGCGCGACCTGCTGGGCACGGAGGCGATGACGCCTGCCGAGCTCGGTACCGCCCTGGCCGACCGCTTCGGCGGCGGTGCGACCCGCGCGCTCGCAGACCTCGCGCGGGCGCGGCTGCCGCTGGTACAGACGCCACCTCGCGCGGTGTGGGGTCGCGGCGGTGCGACCCGGTACGCACTCGCGGATCGATACCTGTCCTGCGACGAACCCCTCAGCCGGACCCCTGATCGTGGCGACAGTCCGCTGCAAAGCGTGATCAGGCGCTATCTGGCGGCATTCGGACCGGCCACCGTCATGGACATCCAGGCGTGGTGCGGCCTGACGCGTCTGCGCGAGGTGACCGAGACGATGAGCGGACTGGTCACCTTCCGGGCCGAGGACGGCCGTCCGCTGCTGGACCTTCCGGACGCCCCACGCCCGGACGAGGACGTGGCGGCACCTGTCCGCTTCCTGCCCGAGTTCGACAACGTCATCCTGTCGCACGCCGACCGCAGCCGCATCATCGACGAGACACATCGCCCCGCCGTCTTCAACAACCGGGGCATGGTCGCCGCGACCCTGCTCCTGGACGGGCAGGTGGCCGGCACCTGGACCTACGGAGAGGACTCCGGTGGTGCCGTCATCACCGTGTCGGCTTTCGCCGCAAAGCTGACTGAGCAGCAGCGGTCGGAGATCGAGGCGGAGGGATCAGCCCTCGGCCGCTTCCTCAGCGCCCCGTCCGACATACCCGTCGCCGTCAGCCTCCGGTAGGCGACAGCACCCTCGCTACGCCGGGCCGCGCCGCCGTCAGCGGGAGCTCGCCGACGGCATCGGCGAGCAGGTGCAGCTGCTCGACGTCGCTCCCGCAGGCGATGAACACGAGCTCGTCGGCTCCGGCCTGCGCGTAGGCCGACACCGCGTCCCGGATGGCAGCCGGCGACGTCAGCGCGCTCTGCACGAACATCGCCGCCATCGGCCCCATGAAGGCGTAATAGCCGCCCAGGTGAGCGGCCGCCAACTCCGGGGCGTTCTCACCGAGCGCGTAGTAGCTGTGCGCCACGACCCGCGGCCTGCCGGCGCGTCCCGCCGCCTGCCAGACCGTGGCGGCCTGCGACGCTCGCGGCGCGAACATGGCCGGCGGGCCCACGACCACGGTGCCGTCACCCCAGCGGGCCATGCGCTTGAGCGTGGCGTCGGTTCGGCCACCGACAAGGATCGGCGGCGCGGTGGACAACGCCGGGGCGACGGTGCCCTCGGCCCAGAGCGCTCGCAGCTGCTGCAGTACCCCGTCGAGTCTCGCGCCGCGCCCGGCGAAGGCCGTACCGGACACCTCGAAGTCGTCACGGCGGGCACCGGCCCCCACACCCAGGGTGAACCGTCCGCCCGAGACGTGCTGGAGCGTGGCCGTCTGCGAGGCCAGTAGCGCCACGTCGGCACGCGCCGCGGCGATGAGAACCTCGCAGGAGAGCCTGATCCGCTCGGTGGCCCCGGCCACGGCTGCGAGGCTGAGCAGCGGCTCGGTCCCCGGCCAGCAGAGCCGATCACCCATGGACAGCGACGCGAACCCCGCCTCCTCGGCGGCGCGCGCCCACGCCAGCAGGTCGCCGCCGGCCCCGTCGAGGACCGAGTTGGGCAGGCCGACACCGATCTGCATCGTCAGCTCCCCAACGCCAGAGCGGTGAAGGCCCCGGCAGCCTTCTCGAACCGCAGGGCAGCGTGCGAGGTCCCGGTCGCCACGTCGCGCCAGCATCGGTTCAACGGACTGTGCCGGTCATGCGCCTGGGTGCCGCCGACGCTCATCACACGGTCCATGACGCGACGCAGGACCTGGGCTGCGAAGCCGGCGTCCCGTGCGTTGCGCAGCGCGACGGCCGACGCCTCACCGGCATCGAGGGCGGCGGCGATACGGTCGATGATCAACGCGACGGAGTCGAGCTCGGCGGTCGCGTGCGCATAGGTGTCGTCGAACAGCGCCTGCGCGCCAGGTGCCATCGCGGCGTGCCGACCACGCATGACGGCCTCGGTCATGGCGAGCGCGCCGCGAGCGGCCCCGAACGCCGGGATGATGCACGTCAGCCCGCCCACCGAGGGCAGCGGCACATTGTGCTGCACGACGGCGGAGGTCGCGTTGCGACCGGCGATCACCTGCGGCAGCGGCACCATCCGGTGTTCGGGCACGAAGACGTCGTCCAGCGTCACGCTGTGGCTGCCGGTGGCGCGCATTCCGGCCGTGTCCCACGTCCGTTCGATCTGAAGGTGCTCGCGCGGTACCGCGTGGAAGTGCGGCAGCGGGGAGGTCGGGCCGGGCTGGGGACCGGCGAGCACAGCCCAGTCGGCGAACTCGACGCCGCTCACGTAGTTCCAGCGACCGGACAGACGCACGCCGCCGGGCACCGCCGTCGAGGTTCCGGTCGGTACCAGCCCCGAGACGCAGATGCAGTGGGGGTCGGCGCCCCAGATCTCCTCCTGGGCAGGCGGCGGCAGGTAGGTCGCGAAGCGAGCGCTGTAGGCGAACATCGTGCCGACCCAGGACGCGGAGGCACACGACTCGCCGAGGGCGATCATCGTCTCGGATATCTCGGTGAAACTGCCTTCGCGTCCACCGAACCGGGCGGGTACGAAGTGGCCGGGGACCCCGGCCGCCACCAGCGCGTCGACGACGCGTCGGGACAGCACACCATCGCGGTCGGCTTGCGCGGCCTGCTCGGCGGCGACGGTGACGAGGTGGTCGAGCTCCTCGAGCGGGCGGTGGGCGACCTCTGTGATGCTCATGATCGTGTTCCTCCTCGGTTGCAGATGACGTATGGGGGCGTTACCAGGTGACCGGTAGTTCATGGACGCCGAAGACCAGGCCGCCCTCGCGGAAGCGGACCTCCTCGTAGGGCACCGCCAGGCGCAGGTCCGGCAACCGGCGGAACAGCGTGGTGAGACTCAGCTCCAGCTCGATCCGGGCGATGTCGGCGCCGAGGCAGAGATGCCGGCCGTGTCCGAAGGTGAGGTGGTCGCTGCGCCGGCGCGTGATGTCGAACTCCTCGGGGCGGTCGAAGACCGCGGGGTCACGATTGGCCGCGCCGGTGAGCGGGAAGACGCCTTCGCCGACGCCGATCTCCTGGTCGCCCAGCGACACGGGCGCCACTGAGACCCGGGGTGTGGTGATGTCGGTGACGGTGAGGTACCGCAGCAGCTCCTCGACGGCCGACGGCGCGAGGTCCGGGTTCTCCTGCAGGAGGCGCAGCTGCTCAGGGTGCTGCAGCAAGGTCAGCACGCTGAGCGAGATCATGCTGGCCGTGCTGTCGTGGCCCCCGTTCAGGAGCAGGCGGGTCATGTTCGCCGCCTCGGGGTAGTCCACCGGCTCCGGCCACCGCTGCATCAGGCGGCTGACGACATCGTCCTGCGGTTCGGCGTGCTTGCGCTTCACGATGTCGATGAAGTAGTCGTTCATCTCGGTGACCGCGGTTCGCCGCTGCTCGGCCGAGCTCTGCCCCCCGAACATCACGCGGGTGCGTTCCATCAGATACTGGATGTCGGCGAAGGAAATCCCGAGCATCTGGGTGATCACCGACATCGTCGTCTTCACCCCGAGCTCGAGGTGAACGTCGACCGGCGTGCCGTCGGCCCCTGCCTGTTCGATGCCGTCGACGAGGCCGTCCACGATGGCTTGAATCCGGGGGCGCATCGCCCGGGCCTTGTGATAGGTGAATTCGCCGGCGACCAGCTTGCGGTAGGCCCCGTGCACCGGCGCATCCATCACCAGCAACGACCCACCGAGCTTGATCTCGGACGGGATCGGGATGGGCGCCGGGTAACCCTCGTGCGCGCGATTGTTGCTGAGACGGTCGTCGTTCAGCGCGGCCTTCACCTGGTCGTACCGGGTGACAAGCCAGGCTTTGCCGCCCGTGGCCATCGGAGCCTGCACCGGACCCGGCTCCTCGCGCAGCTCGGTGTAGGTCGTCGGCATGGCGAACGGGCACGTCCGCGGATGCGGGAAGGTCTGATCGATCTGCTCGGTCATGAGACCGGCTCCCTTCGAGACGGTGGGACTGCGCGGACGGGTCCGGCCGGCAGCACGGAGCGGATGCTGGATGCGACTGGCTCGACCGTCAGGCCGGGACCGGCTGTCCCGCCAGCGCCTCGTCGAGCAGGCACTGCAGGGTCTCCCCCGGGCTGGGGCCGTCCAGGATGGCGCGGATCTTCGGGGCGATCGCGCCGTGGCGCTCCAGATCCACGTGGCCGATGCTCACCAGCGTGCGCTGCGGGGTGAGTGGGGCGAAGACGATGCTGACCCTGCTGGCGAGCGCATCGTCGGTGATCGAGCTGAAGTTGTCGCCGATCAGCCAGGACATCTTGATGTGGCGGTTGTCCTCCCAGACCAGGACCCGGCCCCAGTCGCGTTCGGTTCCGTCGGCGGACCGCTCGAACCAGCGACCCCCGACGAACGGCTCGAAGACGACGGCCTCGCGCTCGGCGGTGATCTTGTGGCTCTTCGGCCACCACCGGGTGGGCTGCCGGGTGACCAGTGCGAACGCCTGGTCGAGCGGCAGCGGTATCTCAGCGGACTTCCACACCGGAGCAAGCGAGTGAGGCGACTCCGGCGACGTCGTGTGCGTTGTCATGCGATCACAGTCAGCGCCGCCGTCGGAGTTCCGACCGAACCCGGACCGAGAGCCGATCGAGGCGCAGTGGAGTCGTGGCAGCTTCGAGCGGATCTCCGACAGCCGTGGATCAGCAGTCGAGACGAATGTTCTTCAGTTCGCTGCATCGCTTCCACAGACCGACCGGGCTGGTCAGCCATTGCCGTACCGCCAGGCCCGCTCGCCTCTCCTGAGGAGACCCATGACTCGCACAGTCGTCATCACCGGAATCGGCGTTCAAGCGCCCGGCGGCGCCGGGAGGGAGAGCTTCTGGGACCAGATCAGCGCAGGACGCACGGCGACGCGCCGCATCACCTTCTTCGACGCCGCTACCCATCGTTGCCAGGTCGCCGCGGAATGTGACTTCGACCCGATCCGTGCCGGGCTCACCCCCCAGGAGGCACGCCGCGCCGACCGCACGTCGCAGCTTGCGATGGTCGCCGCGCGGGAGGCCTTGCAGGACAGCGGACTGACGCTCTCCGACGGTTTGGCCGAGCGCACCGGCGTCGCGATCGGAAGCGCTGTGGGCGGCACCACCACGATGGAGCAGGAGTACGTGGTGCTCAGCAACTCCGGCGAGAAGTGGCTGGTGGACCCGGCCTTCGCCGGCCCGCACCTCTACGACTACTTCCTCCCCAGCTCCATCGCCGCCGAGGTCGCGCGGACGGTGGGCGCCCTCGGTCCGGCGAGCGTCGTCTCCACCGGCTGCACCTCCGGCATCGACTCGGTCGGCCACGCGGCGGATCTGATCCGTGACGGCGAGGCCGACTTCATGGTGACCGGGGGTAGCGACGCTCCGATCTCACCGATCACGCTGACCTGCTTCGACATCATCAAGGCGACGTCCAATCGCAACGACACTCCGGACACCGCCTGTCGACCCTTCGACCGTTCCCGCAACGGACTCATCCTCGGCGAGGGCGCAGCGGTGCTGATCCTCGAGGAGTACGAGCACGCCAAGGCACGGGGTGCGCAGATCTACGCCGAGGTCAGCGGCTACGGCTCGCGGTGCAATGCGTTCCATATGACCGGACTCAAGCCCGACGGTCGCGAGATGGCCGAGGCCATCGATGTGGCGCTGGCCGAGTCACGGCTCAACCCCGACCAGATCGACTACGTGAACGCGCATGGTTCGGGAACGAAGCAGAACGACATGCACGAGACCGCGGCGGTCAAGCGCAGCCTCGGTGAGCACGCCTATCGCACGCCGATGAGCGGCATCAAGTCGATGGTCGGTCACTCACTCGGCGCGATCGGGTCGATCGAGATCGCCGCCTGCGCGCTGGCGATGCAACGCAGCGTCGTCCCCCCGACCGCCAATCTCTTCGAAGCCGACCCCGACTGCGATCTGGACTACGTCCCGAACGTCGCGCGTGAGAAGGAACTCGACGCAGTCCTCACGGTGGGCAGCGGCTTCGGCGGATTCCAGAGCGCCATGGTGCTCTCCAACCCCGAAAGGCACGCCCGGTGACCACGATGACCGCTGCCCCTGACCTCCCCGACGTTGTCTTCACCGGGATCGGAGTCACCGCCCCGACCGGCGTCAGCCTCGACGACCACTGGAGCGCCACGCTCGCCGGGCGCTCGGCGATCCGGCCGATCAGCAAGTTCGACGCGTCGGGCTACCCGGTCCGGCTGGCCGGGGAGATCGACGAGACCGACGAGGAGCGCGTGGCCGAGCGGGTCGCCAAGCGGATGATGCCGCAGACCGACCGGATGACCCGGCTGGCCATCCTCGCCGCCGACATGGCTCTCGAGGATGCCAAGATCAACCCCGAGGAGCTGCCGGACTACTCGATGGGGGTCGCCGCCACCAGCAGCACCGGCGGTCTGGAGTTCGGCCAGAAGGAACTCGAGAAGCTGTGGAGCAAGGGCTGGCCGACGGTCAGTGCCTACATGTCCTTCGCCTGGTACTACGCGGTGCACACCGGCCAGATCTCCATCAAGAACGGCATGCGCGGACCGGGCGGTGTCGTGGTGTCCGAGCAGGCCGGCGGCCTGGACATCCTCGCCTTCGCTCGGCGCCGGGTCCGGCGGGGGACGGCAGTCATGACCGCCGGCGGCCTGGACGGGCTGCTCTGCCCCTACGGCGTCGCCATCCAGTCGGCGGGTCCGGACGCATCGCGTAGCACCGACCCGTCCCGCGCCTACCGCCCGTTCGCCGCCGGCGCGGCAGGATTCGTCCCCGGCGAGGGCGGCGCCATCCTGGTGATGGAGTCGCGTGAGGAGGCCCAGCGTCGCGGCGCGCCCCAGATCTATGGCCGCCTCGCCGGCTACGGCGCCACCTTCGACCCGGATCCGCGCGCTCACGGCGACGGGCTGCGCCGCGCGATCGAGGTCGCCCTGGCCGATGCAGCGCTGCACCCCACCGACATCGACGTCGTCTTCGCCGACGCCGCCGGCTCGCCCGACCTCGACGGTGCAGAGGCCGCAGCGCTGACGACGGTCTTCGGCCCTCGCGGCGTTCCGGTCAGCGTGCCGAAGACGATGACGGGCCGGCTGCTGTCCGGTGGCGCCCCGCTCGATGTCGCCACCGCGCTGCTGAGCCTCCGAGACGGCGTCATCCCGCCGGCGATCAATCTGGATCCGGACGACGTCGACGCCCGCCTCGACCTGGTCACGGTGGCACGTCCGCAGCCGGTGCGTACCGCGCTGGTGCTGGCACGAGGCCACGGTGGGTTCGCCTCCGCCGCGGTTCTGAGCGGGGACTGACGCCATGACGGTCGAGCAGACGCTGTCCCCGTTCGCTCCGGACCTGGCCGTGCTCGAGCAGGTCGCGCCGGGAGTGCACGCCTTCATCCAACCCGACGGCGGATGGTGCCTCAGCAATGCCGGCCTGATCGGGGACGGTGACCCGGACGCCCCGCTGCTGCTCGTGGACACCGCGGCCACCCGGTCGCGCGCGGAGCGGCTGCGGGCCGAGGTGCTCCGAGTCGCGGGACGGATGCCGACCCTGCTGGTGAACACGCACTTCCACGGCGACCACGTCTTCGGTAACTGCGTCTTCGTCCCCGAGGCGACAGTGATCGGCCATCGCGCGATCCGCGATCAGATCGTCGAGTCGGGCCTGTCCCTCATGGGGCTGTGGCCGGCTGTCGAGTGGGGCGAGCTGGAGGTCGTCGCTCCGTCGGTCACCTTCGACGGCGACGCCGTCGTCCACGTCGGTGGTATGGAGGTTCACCTGATCCATCTGGCGGGAGCACACACGCCGGACGACCTGGTCGTCTGGCTGCCCGCCCAACGCGTGCTCTTCACCGGCGACGTCGCGATGTCCGGCGTGACCCCGTTCTGCCTGATGGGCTCGGTCCAGGGCTGCCGGGAAGGCATCGCTCGGCTGCAGGCGCTCGACCCCGCCATCGTCGTCCCGGGGCACGGCCCGACCGGTGGCCCGGAGGTGCTGGCCGACACCCATGCGTACCTGTCCTGGCTGAGTGACGTGGCCGCCGAAGGCGTGCAGGCGGGCCGGCCGCCCCTCGAGCAGGCCCGACGGACCGACCTCGGCGACTTCGCCGAACTGATCGACGCCGAGCGACTCGTCGGCAACCTGCACCGCGCCTATCACGACCTCACCACCGACGAACGGGCTGGCCGCATCGACATCGAAGCGCCCTTCATGGAGATGGTCGCCTGGAACGGTGGTCTGCCGCCCTGCCACGCGTGAGCACGGCCAAGCCTGCGCCCGCGACGACACCCCGCAGAGGAACCATCATGACGATTGCGCCGAGTGAGCACAGCGAGTCACCACGCTGGTCGGCTCTCCCCGACCTGCGGGTCGTGCGTCGATCACCCGAGACAGACTCCGACCCCGGGGTCAGCGATGGCCCCACGTCCGGCGGCGAAGCCGGCCCTCGGGCCCGACCGACGGTCCGGCCCGAGGTGGAGAGCATGGAGCAGCGGGTGCGGCTGCTGCACCGCCGCCGAGAGCAGGCGCTCGACGAGGACTCGAGAGCCACCCGGGCCCAGAAGGCCAAGGGCAAGCTCACCGTTCGCGAGCGTCTGGACCTGCTCTTCGACGCTGGTACCTTCACCGAGCTCGAGCAGCACCGAACCCACCGCGCGCAGGGCTTCGGGATGCAGAACCGGCATCCCGCGACCGACGGAGTCGTCGTCGGCTGGGGCACAGTCGAGGGGCGCAGGGTCTTCGCCTACGCGCACGACTTCCGGGTCTTCGGCGGCTCCCTCGGTGAGGCCCATGCCGCCAAGATCCACAAGGTGTTGGACCTCGCCGCGTCGGTGGGCGCGCCCATCGTCGCCCTCTGCGACGGCGCGGGCGCGCGGATCCAGGAGGGCGTCGTTGCGCTGGCCGGGTACGGCGGGATCTTCCAGCGCAACGTACGCAACTCCGGTGTCGTGCCGCAGATCAGCGTCATCCTCGGCCCCTGTGCCGGAGGTGCCGCCTACTCCCCCGCGCTCAGTGACTTCGTCTTCATGGTCGAGGGCACGGCCCAGATGTTCCTCACCGGGCCCGATGTCGTCCGCGCGGTCACCGGCGAGCAGGTGAGTCACGAGGCACTCGGCGGAGCGCGGTCGCACACCAGCAGGAGCGGGCTCGCGACCCTGTCCTACACCGACGAGCAGGACTGCCTCACCGACGTCCGCTACCTGCTCACCATGCTGCCCTCGAACAACCTGGACATGCCGCCGACCTACCAGTCCGATGACGATCCGCAGCGTCGCTGCCCGGCGCTCAGCTCGATCGTCCCTGCCGATTCGACCCAGAGCTACGACATCCACGACGTCATCGCCGAGATCGTCGACGACGGCGAGTACTTCGAGATGCACGAGGCGTGGGCACCCAACGTGGTGGTGGCGCTGACCCGGTTGGACGGTCACGTCGTGGGCGTCGTGGCCAATCAGCCGAAGGTGCTGGCCGGGGTGCTCGACATCGCCGCCTCCGAGAAGGCATCGAGGTTCGTGCAGATGTGCGACGCCTTCAACATCCCGATCGTGACGCTGGTCGACGTGCCCGGCTTCCTGCCGGGCGTCGAGCAAGAGCATGGCGGCGTGATCCGGCACGGCGCCAAGCTGCTCTACGCGTACTGCGACGCGACAGTCCCCCGGGTGCAGGTCATCCTGCGCAAGGCCTACGGCGGCGCGTACATCGTGATGGACTCGCGGTCCATCGGCACGGACATCTCCCTCGCCTGGCCGACCAACGAGATCGCCGTCATGGGTGCCGACGCCGCCGTCGACGTCATCTTCCGACACGAGTTGGCCGCCGCCCCGGACCGCGAGGCGTGCCGGCGTGACCTCCTCGAGCAGTACCGGTCCACCTTGATGGATCCCTACTACGCGGCCGAGAACGGCCTGGTCGACGACGTGATCGACCCGGCGGAGACGCGGGCGCGCCTCATCGACGCACTCGCCGTCCTCCGCGGCAAGGCCACCGGTCGACCTGTCCGTAAGCACGGAAACCAGCCGCAGTGAGGACCGTCATGCAGACCCTCGATCCCGACCAGGAGCTGATCCGGCAGGCGCGCGAGTTCGCACGTTGCGACCTGCTGCCCGAGGCCGAGTGGCTCGACACCCGCCCGCCGGTCCCCTTGGTGCTGAGTCAGCTGCTGCACAAGGCGGGGCTGGCGAACTGGTGGCTCCCACCGCAGTACGGTGGCGCCGGCGTCTGTCTGCAGACCGGCGTCGACATCGTCTCCGAGCTCTCCTACGGCGACGCGGGCTTCGCGTTCGGGTCGTTCCTCAGCATCCTGGGGACGACGATGCTGGAGCGGTTCGGCACGCCAGAACTCTGCGACCGCTGGCTCGCTCCGATGGGGGCGAATGGCGGTTGCTGCGCCGTGGTGATCAGCGAGGAGTTGGCGGGCAGCCAGCTGGGACAGATGGCCACCACCTACCGCGCACAGGGCGCCGATCTGGTGATCGACGGGACCAAGTATTTCAGCACCAACAGCGCGGCGGCGGACTTCCTGCTGGTCGCCGCGCGCTCGGCCGAGGATCCCGACTCCTTCTCCGTGATCCTCGTACCGCGAGACACGCCCGGACTCGAGATCACCTCACGCTGGGACATGATCGGCATGCGCGGCTCGGCCACGTACCGGGTTGCGCTGCACGGGGTGACAGTTCCCGCGACGAACGCACTGCGGGGCCACGGACTTCGGGTCCTCGAGGTCGGATTGAA
The DNA here is from genome assembly GCF_056135305.1 of Jatrophihabitans sp. sgz311053. NCBI lineage: Bacteria > Bacillati > Actinomycetota > Actinomycetes > Jatrophihabitantales > Jatrophihabitantaceae > Jatrophihabitans > Jatrophihabitans sp. sgz311053. The sequence goes on from NZ_JBWAXP010000005.1 coordinate 51,631, forward strand.
CGCCAGCCGCACCTTGATCGCCGCGACGGCGATCGGGATGGCCCGCCGGGTGCGGGATCTGTGCCTCGAGTACGCCGCGGACAAGCGGATCAAGGGCAGCACCTTGGCCACCAACGACGTCTTCGCCGGCAAGCTGGGTCAGCTGGAGATGCTCATCGACGTCATGCGCAACCAATGTCGCGCCGCGGCGGCCGAGTTCGACCGGCTCGGAGCCGACCCGCAGTCGAACGAGCTCTACCGCGTGGGCACCATCCGCTCCGCTCTCGCGGCGAAGATGCACTGCGGGCAGGCCGGCTGGGAGGTCGCCACCATGGGCTCGCAGATGTTCGGCGGCCTGGGCTACACCCACGAGCACCCCATCGGGAAGCTCGTGCGAGATCTGCGCTACGTGGGTCTGGTCGAGGGCGGCGACGAGGTCATCCGCGACCTGATCTACACCCGGTTCGTGGTGCCGGCAGCCAAACGACTGTGACGCCACCGGCGTCGGCTTCAGTCTGACCTCGGCCTCAGTCGACCGGCGGCGTCGCGACGATCTCCAGCACCGCCACCGACCAGGCGAACGCCGCCCCGACCCCGACCAACGCGACCAGGTCGCCGGGCTGAAGCTCGCCGCAGTCCACGAGGTGCGCCAACCCGCCGAGCTGGTCGCCGGCGCCGAGGTGCCCCACACGCGCCCCCCATTGCGGCCACAGCGTCCGGGACGGCTCGATCTCCAGCGGCTCGAAGAACAGTGCGGCCATCTTCGGCCGGCCCAGGTTGGGCAGCACGAACCGGTGGATGTCGTCCGTACCTACTCCTGCCTCGGCGAAGGCGGTCGCGCACGCCTCACGCTGGCCGCTGCGCATCCGGTCCACCAGCGGGGTCACCCCGTACTCGCGGACCAAGCTCCCGCGGTGGCCCGCGACGCAGACCGGTGTCCGGGCGTCCAGCGGTCCGGCGTTGAAAGGGTCGTCCCCACGGCCCATCGCCTCCAGGCCGGGGTCGGAGACGCTGGCCAGGCTGAGCACCCGCGCGAAGCCACGCCGCGTGGACAGCATCGCGGCCGTACCGCCGTCGCCGCAGATCGTGCCGGGATCGGTAGCGAACCGGTCGATCGAGGGTGGGGCGAAGCGGTCGCCCGTGGTGATCAGGGCATTGCCCCGCGCGCGGTCGGCGAGCAGGTACGAGGCGGCCAGCTCCAGCGCGGCGAGCCCGCCATTGGACAGCTGCCGGACCTCCATCGAGGGGCAGCTGTTGCCCACCGCATGCCGCTGCACGAAGGACGCCGGCGCCCAGAGGTCGTGTCCCTGATACCAGGTGCAGGCGTGCAGGACGAGGCCGACGTCCACCGGGCGGACCCCTGATCGGCGCATGGCCTGCCGTCCCGCGGCAGCGGCCATCTCAGGCCCCGACTCGCCCTCGGAGACACAGACCGACTGCTGCTCGGCACGCACGACCAGATGCTTCGGGGTGATGCCCGTCGCCACGGCATCCGCGACGGAGAGCCGGGGAGCCAGCTGGCTGCCGGTGGCCGAGATGAACAGATCGTCGAACCGCATGTGCAAACCCCCGCAAGTACCTGGCAGTCCGCGGCACGGCCGGAGAGGCGCCGCTGGGCATCCAGGCTTGCAACGGTCGATCTCGCGGCGCTCGAAGCTGATTTGAGCTCGATGAATCGAGCCGGGTCAGGCCCGCCACGCGCAGCAGGGGGCTCCGGCGATCCTCCAAGCGTTCTCGGCGGCGCCTCGAAGGCCAGGGGCGGAAATAGAGGCACCTGCTCGAGGAGGATCGCCATGACGCCCATCACGACCGGAACCGCCGATCTACCGCTCGCACTGCAGTTCGCCGGACAGGGTTCGCAGCACCCCCGGATGGCGGCCGGGCTCTACGACGTCGACGAGGTGTTCACCACCTGGATGGATCACGCGTTCCAGCTCTTCGACGACGCCGGCGCCAGGTTGCGGTCGGTCTGGCTCGACCCGGATCCGGGAGCGTGTTTCGACGACGTCACCGTCTCCCAACCACTGCTCTACGCCGTGAGCCACGCCCTGGGTCAGATGGTGCTCTCGTGGGGCGTGCGGCCGGTGGCCATGCTCGGCCACAGCGTCGGCGAGATGATCGCCGCAACGCTCGCCGGCGTCATCGACTTCACCGACGGCGTCATGCTCATGCGCGACCGGCTCGACCTGTTCGCCCGTACGCCGCCCGGCGGGATGCTGGCCGTCGCCGCGTCGGTCCGGGAGGTCGACGCCGTGCTCGGCGACGACGTCTTCCTCGCCGCGGTCAACGCGCCGCGGCAGCTACTGCTCGCCGGAGAGGACGGTCCGCTCGCCCGAGCCGCGCACCAGCTGACCGAGCGCGGCCTGATCTGCCGTCGCGCCGCGGCCCACCAGGCGTTCCACAGCCCGATCGTCGCCGACGCGGTGCGCCGATCACTGCCGGCCTGGGCCGGCGTCCGCCTGCGCCCGCCCCGGCAGCGGCTCTACTCGGCCTACACCGAGGACGTCCTCGACGACGCTCGCGCCCGGGACTTCAGGTTCTGGGCGCACCAACCCGGTGAGACGGTGCTCTTCGCCTCGACCCTGGATCGAGTGCTCCGCGATCAGGACGTGCTCCTGCTCGAGGCCGGCCCGGGCGCAAGCCTCACCATCCTGGCCCGGCGCCATCGGGCTGTCGTGCACGGGGCGAGCAGCAGCTTGGCGCTGCTGCCCGAACGGTGTCGGGGTGACGCCGCCGACCGCGCCTGCGTGACCGCCGCCTACGAGCGTGTCGCCGAGCTCCGACGGTCCCCGACCCCGGTCCCCGCTGCCCGCCTGCTTCCTCGTCTCGTCTGACCGAAGGACCCCGCCATGCACACCTCCCGCACTCCGATCACCCCGACCGACGCCGGCCATCGCGTGCCTCACCGCGATCTGGAGCCGGTCGCCATCGTCGGGCTCGCGTGCCGCTTTCCCTCCGCCGCGAACCCCGACGAATTCTGGGAACTGTTGCGCTCCGGGCATGACGCCGTCGGTGACGCCCCGGCCTGGCGGCCGTACGGACGCGGCGGGTGGCTGGACGACGTCGAGATGTTCGACGCCGACTTCTTCGGCATCACCCCGGGAGAGGCCGCGGCGATGGACCCGCAGCAGCGGCTCGTCCTCGAACTGGCGTGGGAGGCCCTGGAGGACGCCCGGGTGGCGCCGCGAAGCCTGCAGGGAGGCGACGTTGCCGTCGTGCTCGGCGCGATGGCCGACGACTGGGCGCTGCTCACCAAGGCCGACGACCGTGGCGGTCCGTGGTCGGCCACCGGCACCGGCCGCACGTTCCTGGCCAATCGGGTGTCCTATCTGCTCGGCCTGCGCGGGCCCAGCCTGGTACTGGACACCGGACAGTCATCGTCGTTGGTCGCGGTGCAGCACGCCGCCCTCGCCGTGGCTCGCGGCGACTGCGCCGCGGCCATCGCCGGCGGCGTCCAGCTGAATCTGGCGCCGGAGAGCACGCAGGCGATCAAGGCTCTTGGCGCACTGTCACCGAAGGGCCACTGCCGCCCGCTGGACGCCGACGCCGACGGCATCGTGCGTGGTGAGGGCGGCGGCGTCCTCGTCCTGAAGCCGCTGCACCGTGCGCTCGCCGACGGTGACCGGATCTACGCCACCATCCTCGGCGGTGCCGTGGCACACGACGGTTCCGGGCCAGCCATGACCACGCCGAAGCAGGATGCGCAGGCGGCGGTGCTCGCAGCGGCCTGCCGCGCCGCCGGTGTCGAACCCCTCGACGTCGACTACGTCGAGCTGCACGGCACCGGCACCCGGGTGGGTGATCCGATCGAGGCCCGCGCCCTCGGCGCGGTCTATGGCGCCGGGCGTCGCACCGCGCTGCGCGTGGGGTCGGTCAAGGCGAACATCGGCCACCTCGAGGGCGCCGCTGGTATCGCCGGCGTCATCAAGACCGCGCTCGCGCTGCACCATCGCGCCCTGCCGGGCACGCTGCATCACCAGCGACCGAACCCTGCCCTCGACCTCGACGCGTTGCGCCTGAGCGTGCCGACCGAGCTCTCGCCCTGGCCGGACGGCGGGCGTCGATTGGCCGGGGTGTCGTCCTTCGGGCTCGGCGGCACCAACGCCCACCTCGTCCTTGCCGGCGTCGACGCGGCCGAGCGGACCTCGACGGGTCAGCCCGAGCCGTCGGCTTTCGCTGCGCCCTGGCTGCTGAGCGGACGAACCGCCGACGGGCTGCGCGACCACGCGAAGACGCTGGCCGAGTACCTGGACCGCCCCGGAACCACAGTCTGCGCGACTGACATCGCGCGCTCACTGGCGCAGACTCGCGACCACGGTGCCCACCGCGCTGCGCTCTGCGGAACGACTGACGGCAGCGGTGGCGTGAGCGTCGCTGAGCGGGTGGCCGCGCTCCGCGATGTCGCCGCCGGCCGACGTACCCCGTCGCTGGTGTCCGGGACGACCGTCGTCGATCCCTCGCGCGACTCGGCCGACGCTGTCGCCCTGCTGTTCCCCGGCCAAGGCATGCAGCGTGCCGCCATGGGTCGGGAGCTGCACCGCGAGTTCCCTGTCTTCGCCGACGCCTTCGACCAGGTGTGCGGCGCGGTCAGCCGCGTCCTCGCGGTGGACCTGAAGTCGCTGATGTGGGAGTCCGACGGCTGGCTGGACCGGTTGGAGTACGCGCAGCCCGCGTTGCTCGCACTGGAGGTGGCGCTCTTTCACCTGCTGGAGGACTGGGGCATGTCGGCGGGCGTCTTCGTCGGTCACTCGCAGGGCGAGATCACCGCCGCCTACGCAGCCGGCGTGATCTCCCTCGATCACGTCGCCACCTTCGTCGCCCACCGAGGTCGACTGATCAGCTCCTTGCCGCCGGGCGGGTCCATGGCTGCCATCCAGGCCACCGAGGACGAGGTGGGACCTGTGCTGGCCGCCGTGGCCGAGTCGCGCGGCGCCGACGGCGGCTGCGAGGTCGGTATCGCCGCGATCAACAGCCCGCGCTCGCTGGTCGTCTCCGGGGACACCGGATCGGTGGGAGAGGTGGCGGCGCACTTCCGATCGTTGGGCCGCCGGTCCCGCCTGCTGCGGATCGGCACGGCCGGGCACTCGCCGTTGATGGAGCCGATCCGCGCCGAGCTGCACGCGGTGGCCGAGGGCCTCGACTGGCGGCGTCCGACCCGCGGTCGCGTCATCTCCACAGTCTTTGGACGACCGGCGACCGACGAGGAGCTGACGTCACCGGGCTACTGGTCGGCGCACCTCGTGCGCACCGTCCGCTTCGGCGACGCTGTCGCGTCCGCCCGCGAGGCCGGTTCTCGCGTCTTCGTCGAGGCCGGGCCCGGGCACGCGCTGAGCACGATGGCCGCCGAGATCGTCGGTGAGGACGCCGTTCTGGTGTCGCCGATGGCCGACGCCGACGAGCTCGACGCGCTCTCGCGCGCTGCCGGCATGCTCTCGGTGGCCGGCGTCGACCTCGACTGGGCCTCGCTCACCGGCCCGTCGACCCGGCTCGTGGACCTGCCGCTCACCAGCTTCCAGCGTCGACGGTTCTGGATGGACGGCCGGGTCGTGGCTCCCGACGAGCGGGAGCCCAGCCCGTCGCGGGAGACGAGCGCCACGGCAGCGCTCTCCGATGATGAGCTGCACGGTCTGGTGCGCGCGGCGGTCGCCGACCTGGCGGGCATTGGCGCGGACGAGGTGGTCGGGGAGCGCACGTTCAGCGAGCTGGGGTTGGACTCCAGGCGCGCGCTGGCTCTTGTCGGATCTCTGGGCGACGAGCTGGGCATGCACCTGCCGGTCACCGCCATCTACGACCATCCGACCACCGATGCGCTCGTCCACCATCTGCGCCGGGCCGTCCCGTCCCGGACGACAGCGACCGAGCCGTCGATGCCGGTCGCTGCGACGCCCGCCGTCGAGGAAACCGCCGTCGAGGAACCCGCTGCCGAGGAAACCGCTGCCGAGGAAACCGCTGCCGAGGAGCCCGCCGTCATCGAGCCCGCCACGATCGAGGAGCCCGCCGTCATCGACGGGGCCACCGTCATCGAGCCCGCCAGGATCGAGGAGCCCGCCGTCATCGACGGGGCCGAGGAAGACGGACCGAACGACATCGCCATCGTGGCGATGGCCTGCCGCTACCCCGGTGGCGTCGAGAGCCCCGAGGACCTGTGGGAGCTGCTCGCCTCCGGCCGTGACGCGATCACCGACTTCCCCACGAACCGCGGGTGGGATCTGGATCGGGTCTACGACCCGTCGGGGAAGACGCCGGGCACGTCCTACGTACGGCGCGGCGGCTTCCTGCATGACGCCGACCGTTTCGACGCCCGGTTCTTCACCATCTCGCCGCGCGAGGCCATCGGGATGGATCCGCAGCAACGCGTGCTGCTCGAGGTCGCCTGGGAGGCGTTCGAACGTGCCGGCATCAGTCGCGACGTCCTGCACGGCAGCAACACCGGGGTCTTCGTCGGCGCGATGGCGCAGGACTACGGACCGCGGCTACACGACGCCGGCGCGATCGGCGGTTACGGGATCACCGGCAACGCCACAAGCGTGGCCTCGGGACGGATCGCCTACACCTTCGGTCTCCGCGGCCCGGCCCTCACGGTCGACACGGCGTGTTCGTCCTCCCTGGTGGCGCTGCACCTCGCCGCCAACTCACTGCTCGGCGGCGAATGCGACCTCGCGCTCGCCGGTGGCGTGGCGATCATGCCCACGCCGGGGTTGTTCATCGACTTCAGCGCCCAGCACGGACTCTCCGTCAACGGCACCTGCAGCGCGTTCTCCGACGACGCCGACGGCACGGTCTGGGCTGAGGGTGCGGGCCTGCTGGTCCTGCAACGCCTCGCCGACGCGCGCGCGCAGGGACACGAGGTGCTCGCCGTCATCCGCGGCTCGGCCGTCAACCAGGACGGTCACAGCAACGGACTGACGGCACCGAGCGGCGAGGCTCAGCAGCAGGTCATCCGCGCCGCGCTGCGCAAGGCCGGCCTGACGCCGCAGGACGTCGACGCCGTGGAGGCTCACGGAACCGGCACCGCTCTCGGCGACCCGATCGAGGCCACCGCCCTCGCTGCGGTCTACGGCTCCGGCCGCCAGCCGGGTCAGGAACTGCAGCTCGGGTCACTGAAGTCGAACCTCGGCCACCCGCAGGCGGCGGCCGGCGTCGCCGGCATCATCAAGATGGTCGAGGCGATGCGAGCCGGAACCCTGCCGCGATCCCTGCACATCGGCGCGCCCAGCCGCCATGTCGACTGGTCCGGCAGCGGGATGAGGCTGCTGACGGAAGACCGATCCTGGACGTCGCCGGGCCGCCCGCGACGCGCCGCCGTCTCCGCGTTCGGCATCAGCGGCACCAACGCCCACGTCATCCTGCAGGAGGCGCCAGCCACCCCGGCCGGGGCCACCGGCGAGGCAGGTCCCGCGCCCGTCGACGGTGTGTCCGCCTGGGCGCTCTCCGCCCCCTCCCCGGCGGCGTTGACACGTCAGGCGGAGGCGTTGCAGTCGTGGCTCGCCGACCATCCTGAGGCCTCCGCGCAGTCCGTTGCCGCCGCCCTCGGCCGGCGTACCCGCTTCGCCCACCGCGCCGTGGTGCTCGGCGACAGCACAGAACACCTCGGCCGCGGGCTCGCGCGCATCGCGTCCGGCGAGGCGATCCCCACCCGGCCCGGCCGTTACGCGCCGGGCTCCGTGTTGGGAACCACTCCGAGCGGGGTTGGACGCACATCGCAGCCCGTCTTCGTCTTTCCGGGGCAGGGCTCGCAATGGCGCGGCATGGGCCTCGAGCTGATGGCAGACTCCCCCGTCTTCGCTGCCTCGATGAGCCGCTGCGAAGCGGCCTTGCAGCCGTGGGTCGACTGGTCGATGGCCGACGCGCTGCGCGGCGACCTCGGAGACTCCGCCGACGTCGTGCAACCCGCGCTGTGGGCGGTGATGGTCAGTCTCGCCGAACTCTGGCGTGCGGCAGGTGTGACTCCGTCGGCAGTCGTCGGGCACTCCCAGGGCGAGATCGCTGCGGCGACCGTGATCGGTGCACTGTCCTTGGAGGATGGCGCGGCCGTGGTCGCGCTGCGGAGCCAGGCGCTGCGTACCCTCGCCGGCAGCGGCGGCATGGCATCGATCCCGCTGCCTGTGGCCGGCACCAGGGCCTTGCTCGCCGGCTTTCCTCACCTCGACGTCGCGGCGGTCAACGCTGCTCACGCCACGGTGGTCGCGGGGCCGACCGAGGAGCTCGAGGCGCTGCTCACCCACTGCGCCGGTACGGGGATCGACGCCCGGCGGGTCGACGTGGACTACGCCTCCCACACCCGAGCCATCGACGGCCTGGAGCAGCGCATCGTGTCGGCCCTGGCGGGCATCAGAGCGCGGTCGGCGCAGATCCCGCTGTACTCGACTCTCACCGGCGACCGCGTCGACACCGCCTCCATGGACGGTGGCTACTGGTTCCGGAACCTGCGCAATCTCGTGCAGTTCGGCGCGGCGACACAGCGTCTCCTCGCCGCCGGACACGACCTCTTCATCGAGGTGAGCCCGCACCCGGTGCTTGCCCACAGCGTGTCGAACGCCCTGGAGGAGGCCGGGGCGGAAGGCTGCGTGCTCGGTACCGTCCGCCGGGACTGCGGCGGCGCCGGCCAGTTCCTGCAGGCTGCGGCAGCGGCCTCGACGGCCGGCGCCCCCGTGGACTGGGCCGCGCTCGCCGGAGCGACACGGCCGAGTGCCCTGCCCACCTACCGCTTCGACCGGACGCGGTACTGGCTGGACGCGCCGGGCCACACCGGCACCGGCACCGGCACCGGCAGCGCGAAGGTCGCGGACACCGTCGCCGGCTCTGCCGGCGGCACGCGGTCCTGGCTGCCCACGCTGCTCGAACTGCCGACCGGCGGACACCTGGCTGCCGGCAGCATCGACCCGGCAGCCCACCCGTGGCTGCTGGACCACCGGGTGCACGGCCAGGTCCTGCTGCCCGGCGCAGCATTCGTGACCATGCTGGCCGAGCTCGGCGACCGATTGGGTGTCAGTCGTGTCGACGATCTGGTGATCCGCGAGCCGCTCACGCTCGACGAGGCGGCATCTGCCGAGGTCCGCGTCTCGGTGCAACCGCCGCGACCGGGAGACCCGTCGGGACGGCGAACGGTCCAGGTCGACAGCCGCACCTCGACTACGACGACCGGCGGGTGGACCACCCATGCCACCGGGGCGCTGGCCGTCGCGCAGGACGCCAGCCCTGGCGGCCCGACCGAGGAGATCGTGGCCTCGGATGTCGCGGTCGAGGATGCCTACCGCCGCCTGGCCGAACTCGGATACGAGTACGGACCTGCCTTCCGCGGCCTGCGCCGGCTGCGCGTGCGGGAGACCGACCGAGTCACCGAGCTGTTCGCGGAGATCGATCTGCCTGCCGGGCAGGCGGGCGAGATGCTGCACCCCGCGCTGCTGGACGCCGCGCTGCACGCCGCAGTGTTGCCCCGCGGCCAGGTCGGTCAGCTGCGCGTGCCGTTCACCTGGCGTGATGTGACGCTGCACCCGTTCGCAGGTGGACGCTTGCACGTCACCCTGCTGTTGCAGGGCAGTGAGCTCTCCCTGATGGCTACCGATGCGGACGGTCGGCCGGCGGCCCAGATCGGTTGCCTCAGCATGCTTCCGTACTCGGCCCGCCCGACACTGCTGGCCGTAGCGGACAACGCGCCCGACTCCCCGGTGACGGACCGAGCACCCCGCGCGGCGGGCCGTAACCCGGAGCCGACCGAGTCGACGGTGCCGACGGCGCCCGCCGTGCCGACGGCGCCAACCGGTTCGGCCGCGCTCCTGCGACACGCCTCGACGGTGCTCGAAGCGCCGTCGGATCTCGTTCACGACTGGGCCGTCCTGCGTCCGTGGGCCACGGACGGCGAGCTCCCGGACCCGCTCCGGCGCCTGGCTGCCCCCGTCCGCCGCAGGATCGAGGACCTGCCCCGGCCCTGTCCCGAGGTCGTCGTCCTCGCCGCGGCGGGCAGCGTCGACGAGGCGGTTGACCTGCCCGAGCAGGTCGCCGACCTCTCCGAGCAGGTCCTCGGCGTCGTCCAGCAGTGGCTGCTCGACGACCGGACCGTCGACAGCACGCTGGTGGTGCTGACCGGTGGTGCCGCACCCCTGCACGGCCGGGAGCAGCTCTCCGGGCTGGGACAGGCTGCCGTCGCGGGAATGGTGCGCTCGGCGATGACCGAGAACCCGAACCGCATTCGCCTGGTGGACCTCGACGACGATCCCGCCTCCACCGCGGCCACCCTGCACGCGGCGCTGAGCTGCCCCACTCCGGAGGTCGTCGTACGGGCCGGACGGTTGCTGGCGCCCTACCTGACGCCGTACACCCCGGCCGAGCTCATGACGCCGCCGACCGACGCCGAGGCGTGGCGGATGGACGTGACGAGGCGCGGTTCGCTCGATCGGCTGTCGCTGATCCCGCATGACGAGGCGGTCGCGCCGCTCGGCCCCGACCAGGTGCGCATCGCCGTTCGCGCCGCCGGCCTCAACTTCCGCGACATCGCGGTGGGACTGGGACTGGTGGCGACGGAGCTGACGATGGGCAGTGAAGGTGCCGGCATCGTCACCGAGGTCGGCACCGGAGTGCGCGGCCTGTCGGTCGGAGATCGCGTCTTCGGCGTCTTCGAACGGTCGCTGGGACCGGTCGCCGTCGCCGACGCGCGCATGATCACCCGGATGCCGGCGCACTGGTCGTACACCCAAGCCGCGGCCATCCCGATCGTCTACATCACGGCCTGGCAATGCATCGTCGAGGTCGCCGAGTTGCGTGCCGGTGAGTCCATCCTGGTGCACACCGCGACCGGCGGCGTCGGTCTCGCCGCCATCCAGCTCGCCCGGCACATCGGCGCGGAGATCTACGCCACGGCGAGCCCTGCGAAGCACCCGACACTGCGAGCCCTGGGAATCGACGACGACCACATTGCCTCGTCACGCACGCTCGACTTCGAACGTCAGTTCCGAGAGACGAGCGGTGGCGCCGGTGTCGACGTCGTGCTGAACTCGTTGGCCAACGCCTCCATCGACGCCTCGCTGCGCCTGCTCGCCGACGACGGCCGGTTCGCCGAGATGGGCAAGACCGACATCCGCCCGGCCGACGAGGTCCTCGCGCTGCACCCACGTCTGCGTCGCTATGCGGCGTACAACATCCTGGGCCAGACGCCGCAACGGATCGGTGAAGTGCTGGCCGAGTTGATGAGGCTGTTCGACGCCGGCGCGTTGCAGCCGTTGCCGCTCGGCGTCGACGACGTGCGCCGCGGGCGGCAGTCGCTGCACACGCTCAGCCGCGCGCAGCACTGCGGGAAGTTGATCGCGACGATGCCCCGGACGTTCGACCCGGACGGCCTGACCCTGATCACCGGCGGCACCGGTGCGCTGGGCGCTCGGGTGGCCGAGCACCTGGTCTCGCAGTACGGCGCGCGCCGCTTGCTGCTGGTCAGTCGCCGGGGACCGGCGGCACCGGGAGCCGCTGAGCTCATGACGCGGCTGCGCGGGCGGGGCGCGGAGGTCGAGATCGTCGCCGCTGACACCGCGTCTCGCGACGAGTTGGCAGCGCTGATCGCCCAGTACCCGCCGAGCGGCGTTGTCCACGCGGCCGGCGTCCTGGACGACGCCCTGGTCACCCGGCTGAGTCGGGATGCACTGCGGGCGGTGCTGCGCCCCAAGGTGACCACCGCCTGGTTGCTGCACGAGCTGACCCAGCATCTGGACCTGTCGAGCTTCGTCCTCTTCTCCTCGGCCGCGGGGGTGCTCGGCGAGGCCGGCCAGGCCAACTACGCCGCGGCCAACTCGGCGCTCGACGCGCTGGTGAGGTATCGACGGTCCCGTGGGCAGGCGGGGGTCTCGCTGGCGTGGGGGCTGTGGGAGGAGCGCAGCGGAATGACCGGCCATCTCTCCGATCTGGATCTGGCCCGGTTGGCACGTCACGGCATCCTGCCGTTGACCACGGCTCAGGGGCTCGCACTCTTCGACGCCGCACTGGCTGCGGACTCGGCCGTGCTGGTCCCCATCCGCATCAGCACCGGCCAGCTGGACAAGCTCAGCCGACGTCCGGCGCTGCTCGAACGACTCGCCGGGTCGGCACTGCCGGAGGTGGCCGCACCAGATCCCGCGGCGCGGACCTCGACCCCGAGCGCTGCGACGATCGCCGCACGATCGGTGCCGCTGACCGCGCACATCACCGCTGTGCCGGACCACGATGCCGATCGTCGCGGCCCGGACGGGACGATCGTGTTCGACGAGCGGCCGCTGTCGAGCGCGCCGCGGTTCGTTGATCCGCCCAGCCCGGCAATCCTTGCGGCGCTGGGCGGTCCCGCCGAACCGGCGGCCGACGACGATCCGGTCGCTGAGCTGACACTGCTGATCCGCCGACATGCAGGTGAGGTTCTGGGCTACGACGACATCGGCAGCGTCGGCGCCGACGACGCCTTCCCCGAACTCGGCTTCGATTCGCTCCTCAGCGTCGACCTTCGTAACCGACTCAACGACGACACGGGCCTGCGCATCTCCGTCGACGCGGTTCTCGAACATTCGACGGCGAGCCGGCTCGCCCACCACATCGGTGAACTGCGCCAGTTGGCCCGGTCCGCCTCGGCCTGAGACGACCACGCCACGTGTTCTCGAACCAGTTTCGAGCGACCCCGCGCAATATCGACCTGACATCCGAGGAGGAGCCATGGCACACGAAATGACCGCGCTCGTGACCGGCGGTACCAGCGGCATCGGTCTGGCGGTCACCCGCCGGCTCGCCCAGAACGCGAAGGTCTTCATCTGCGCGCGCGACGAGCAGACGGTGAAGGAGACCGTCGAGAGCCTGCAAAGCGAAGGCCTGCAGGTGGAAGGTGCGGCCGGCGACGTGTGCGACGCCGACGACGTCCGGCGTGTCGTCGCGGCGGCGAACGAGTTCGGTGACCTGAGCGTCCTGGTGAACAACGCCGGCCGCAGCGGCGGTGGCATCACCGCAGAGATCAGCGATGAGCTCTGGGACAGCATCGTCGAGACGAACCTGACCAGCGTCTTCCGGGTCACCCGCGAGGTGCTGCGCGCCGGGCTGGCAACCCGGAGCTGGGGTCGGATCATCAACATCGCCTCTACCGCCGGCAAGCAGGGCGTCATCTACGGCTCGCCGTACTCGGCCTCCAAGCACGGCGTGGTCGGCTTCACCAAGGCCCTCGGACTCGAACTCGCGCAGACCGGCGTCACCGTCAACGCGGTCTGCCCGGGCTACGTCGAGACTCCGATGGCCGAACGGATCCGACAGGGCCACGCCGCACACTTCGGCGTCACCGAGGAGCAGGTCATGTCGACATTCACGGCCAAGATTCCCCTGCGTCGGTACTCCACCCCGGACGAGGTTGCCGGCTTGGTCGGCTACCTCACCGAACGCACCGCCGACGCCATCACCGCGCAGGCCATGAACGTCTGCGGCGGACTCGGCAACTACTGAGCGGCAACTCACCCTGACCGCAGCACGCGAGGAGAGGTCCATGAAGCAGGTCGAGCATTCCATCCACATCGCGGCACCGGCCGGCGATGTGGTCGCGGTCATCAGTGACGTGACGCGGTGGCCGGTGCACTTCCCACCCACTGTCCACGCCGAATCGATCAAGGCGGAGGCCGCAGACGACGACGGCACCCACGAGATCATCCGCATCTGGGCCATGGCCAACGGCGCGCTGCGGACCTGGACCTCGCGACGGTTGTTGAGCGCGGACGGCATGCGGATCGACTTCCAGCAGATCGTCTCCCAACATCCGGTCGCCGCCATGGGTGGGACCTGGATCGTCGAGCCCGACGACGCCGGCTGCCTGGTCCGGCTGCTGCACACCTACGCGGCCGTCGACGACGACGCCGCGTCCCTGGCGCTCATCGACCGCGCCGTCGACACCAACAGTCGTTCGGAGTTGGCGGCGTTGAAGGCGTCGGCCGAGGCGGTCGCCCGCGATCTGCTGGTGACCTTCGAGGACACCGTCGTGATCGGCGCGAGCGTCGAGGCAGCCTACGAGTTCATCAGACAGGCTGATCTGTGGCCGGAGCGCATTCCGCACGTCGTCCGGCTCGAGCTGCAGGACGACGACGGCCTCCAAATCATGACCATGGACACCCGCTCGCCGGACGGCTCGGTCCACACCACCACGTCCGGCCGAGTCTGCTTCGCGGGAGATCGCATCGTCTACAAGCAGTCCGTGCTGCCGGCGGGCCTGGCCGCACATCTGGGCTGCTGGACGTTTCGCCCCGTTGACGGCGGCACGGCGATCACCTCGCAGCACACGGTGCTGCTCGACCCGGACGGCTTCGCGAAGCTGCCGTCGCCGCCGCCGGATCTCGACCACGCACGGGCCGCTGTGCGGCGTGCGCTGGGCACCAACAGCACAGTGACGATGACGTCAGCTGGCACCTTTCTCGACCGACCGACCGTGTCGGCCTGACCCAACGGAGCACTCATGACCACGTTCACCATCGATGACCTCAAGGCACAGCTGAGCCAGACCATCGGCGACGACGAATCGGTCGACCTCAGCGGCGACATCCTCGACGCCAACTTCTCGGAGCTCGGCTTCGACTCGCTGGCGATCATCGAGACCACCAGCCGGGTCGAGCAGCAGTGCGGTATCTCCCTGCCCGAAGCCGAGACGGCCACCGCCGAGACACCACGCGCGCTCCTGCTGCTGATCGATCGGGCGCTGAGCGATCGGACTACCCACCTGCTGTGACCCGGACGGGCTGGGCAGACGGCGAGCCGGCCCCCCGGGGGTGGTCGGCTCGCCGTCGTCGCCGGGTCGTGATCCGGGGACGGGCCTACAGCCAGCCGGCCTCGTGTGCGATCCGGATCGCGTCGACCCGGTTGCGCGCGTTCAGTTTGGCCACGACGGCCGTCAGATAGTTGCGCACCGTGCCGACCGAGAGGTGCATCGCGGCGGCGATCTCCGGGGGCTCCGCACCGTTCGCGGCCAGGCGCAGTGACTCGACCTCCCGGTCCGACAACGGGCACTGCGAGGCGCCCCAGGCAGCGAAAGCCAGATGCGGATCCATGACCGCGCCGCCGCCGGCGATCACCCGAATTGCAGCGACGAGCTCACCCGGTGACGCGTCTTTGAGCAGGAAGCCGGCGACGGACATCGTCAACGCACGCTGCAGCGTGCGGGGTCGCCCCAGCCCCGTGAGGATCAGTGTCCGGCATCCGGGCACCTGGGCGTGGAGGGCCTCCGCGGCTGACAGGCCGTCGAGCTGCGGTAGGTCGACGTCGAGGACGGCGACGTCCGGTTGCACTCGCTGCGCGGTAGGAACGATGAGGTCGCCCGAGCCGACCTGGGCGACCACGCTGAGGTCGTCTTCGAACTCGAGCAACTCAGCAAGCGCGACACGCAGGATCTGCACGTCCTCGGCGAGCAGGATCCGGATCGGCGACGGCCTGTCCGCTGCAGTCATCGCCGCACCGGATCACGAGTGGGGGCTGCTGCCGGGAGCCCGAGCGAACCGGCGGGGGCGGCGGGCACGATCGGCAGGCTCGTCACCACTTCGACCCAGTGGTTGTCAGTACGGACCGCCGTCCTGCCCCCTGCCGACGCCACCCGCACCCCGACCTCTTCGGCGTGCCGGAGCAGCGGCGCGTCCGAGCGCGTCGCACCCGCGACTGAACGCATACGCGTGGCCACGAGCAGATGCACCTCGGTGTCGCCCACCCACACTTCGACGCGACATCCCTGCACGCCCGTGCACTGCATGACCGCCGAGGCCATCGAGCGCAGGATGAGACCGGAGGCGGCCGCGAGGTCCGCCGGCACGAGGTCAGCGCCACGGCTCGTGACCTCGATACCGGCGCCGCGCAGGGTCGCGGTCGTGGCCGCGAGCTCGTCAGCGAACGAGGTGACCCGGTATCCGCTGGCGACCACGCGGACGTTGCTCACCATGTGCCGGGCGACGGGAAGGGCGGCGGACAGTCGCTCTCGGGCAAGCCCGGGATCGTCGGGTAGGGCGTGGGACGCCGCCTCGGCAACTGCGACGAACCGGTCCAGGTCGTGGCGCAACAGCTCGTCGAGCTGCTCGTCGGTGCGAAGCCGGTCGGCGGTGACCGCCAGCTGGAGATACTCCCGACGGAAACTCTCGATCTCCGCGACGAGCAGCGCCAGCCGGCAGACGCCGAAGATGATGAGCGCGGTCATGGTGCTGGAGATCATCAACTCGGCAAAGCCGGCGAGGTCGCGGCTGGTAGCGACAGCAAGCCCCAGCACGACGAGACATGGCACCGCGTAGCCGAACCATCGCCAACGGGCCGACAGCAGGAAACACAGGGACCCCGCGACGAAACCGGCCATGGACCGCCACGGCCCGTCCAACCAGAGCAGCGGGGCGAAGGCCGCCATCACCTGCGCGGTGAGGATGACCGCACGCCGACGGAGCACGGTCTGCCGGTCCTGCAACGCGACCCACAGCTGCAGGCCCACCTGCGCCAGCACGTCCACCGCGATCGCGAGACCCACGCCGGCGCTGCGAGACTCAGCCACGTCACGCTCATCGATGAGTAGCAGCATTCCGTAGCCCACGATCACCGCTGTGGTGGTGACGCGGGCCTTGCGCAGGGCCCAGTCCGCCCCGGAGAAACCCGCCGCGCCGAGCCCGGCACGAAGACCCGCGATCGGTCGTGTCGTCATCCCTCGCCTCGCGCGCCCGACCGGGCAGCTCGCCACGACTTCGAACAGGTCGCCGGCGCGCCGGGTCCGCAGGCTACCGCCGAGGGTGGCCAAGCGAGCCGCGAGGTTGTTCAACCCGGACCCACGCTGCGGGATGGCGGCCGCTGCGGACGGCGCCGGGTCGTCGGCAGCGTCATTGACGACCGTCAACGTCACGGCATCGGCAGTCGCGGCGATCGTGATCGACACCGTGGCCGCGCTGGCGTGCCGCACGATGTTGGTCGCCGCTTCCCGGAGCACGATCGCCAGGACACCGTCGACCTGTTCAGGCAGCTCGACGCTGGGCACATCGAGGCGCACCTTCGCGCCGGCAGCGACGAACAGCGCCTCCGCCGCGCTGAGCTCGCGAGCGAGGCTGGCCTCGGCCTCTCCCCTGGCCAGCGTTCCGATGTCCCTCAGGGTCTCTCGAGCGAGCTCGAGGGTGTCCTCGACCTCGGTCCGGGCGCGGGTCGGATTGCGGGGCAGCAGCCGGCACGCCAGCTCGCTCTTCAGCAGTAGCGCGCTGAGCTTGAAACCGAGGAGGTCGTGCATGTCCTGGGCGAGACGCAGTCGCTCGCCGATGACCGCCATGCGCGCGGCGTCGCCGCTGGCGACGTGCCGCGCTGCAGCCAGGCCTGCCAAGGAGCTGATGGAGTAGAACATCACGCCCGTCAGCGGCGCGAAGAAGAACGTGAAGGCCAGCCCGGCGCCCTCTCTGCCGATCGTCGCCCACGAACTCGCGCAGACGACCACAGCCGAGGCGGCGAAGCCGAGCCATCGACGGTGGCCGGGGATGACGAGCAAGGTCAGGGCCAACGAGAAGCCGAGCACGATTCCCGCCCCCGGACCGGCCCAGAGCAACGGTGACATGGTGGCCACGAGCACCACCAGCAGGAGCCTGACCCGAGCTGCGACGGACCAGCGGAGGACGTCTCTGGTGGCGCCGAGGTGCACGCAAACCGCGGCCACCACGAGGTGCACGATGAAGGTCAGCAGCGGCGCCCCGGTCACGGCACGCGGTCCCGCGGCGACGATGACCAGAGAGTCCACCACGTAGCCGAGCGTGATCACCGTGACCAGTGCGAAGCGCATGCCTGTTGCAGGCTGCGAACCGGGCGACAGTGGCACCCGCGAACTGTACCGATTACGGCCTCGCCAAACGGGCCAAACTGAGAAGTTTACGACCCCGAAACCTTTTGGTGCATGTCGCGCATGATGCGTTTAAGGCGCCGGCAAACTGCCGAATGATGTCACCCGCATTACCGAAGGTTGCAAAGTCCACATAAACCCCGGATCGTACAAATCGGACACCTTCGGCTCGGCGCCCCACCGCCCACCATGGCCTTCGACGCCCGTCCTGGCGCCCGTAGACACGGGGGTCATGCGTGCACACCAGCTGAGCCACACCAGCTCATCACGCAGCAGGAATTTTTCCTATCCAAGTGATGAATACGCGCATAGCCGACGTTCGCCCTATTTGTTTAGGTAGGTGCCGACACGGACTCGTCGCCGGCAGTGAAGCCGCGCAATTCGTATTCGAGGCCGGTGTCGACGCGAAACCCTAAGTGCGAGGAGCTGGGCAATGTTGAAGTTCCGTTTGTTAGGGGCCGTCGAGGTGCTACGCGACGGCAAGGTGTGCACCCCGACAGCGCCGCGAGTACTCACCACCCTGGCCCTGGTCCTGGTCCGTGCCAACCACGTCGTCGGCATCGAGCCGTTGATCGACGAGTTGTGGGCCGAGGACCCGCCGCGCAGCGCTGCGACCACGGCTCAGACCTACATCTACCAGCTGCGCCGCCTCATCGATCAGGACCAAGCCGGGCCCGGCAGCAAGGAACTGCTGATGACAGCGGCGCCCGGCTACCTGCTGCGGCTGGAACCACACCAACTGGATCTGTTCGAGTTCGAACGGCTCACCGACGAGGGCCGAGCGCACCTCGACGCGCAACGTCCGCACGAAGCCGCCGACTGCCTGCGGTCGGCGCTCGCACTGTGGTCGGGTGCGCCGCTGGCCAACGTCGTAGGCGGTCGCGTCCTGGACGGGCACCGGGCAGCGCTGCACGAGCAGTACTCCCACGCGCTGAATCTGCGCATCACCGCGGATCTCCAGCTGGGTCGGCATCACCAGCTGATTCCCGAGCTTCGGGCTCTGGTCGCCGAGAACCCGTTCAACGAGTGGTACCACAGCCTGCTCGTCTTCACGCTCGGCGTGGTCGGCCGACGGCGCGACGCCCTGGTGGCGTGCCGGCAGGCACTGAGCACGCTGTCCGACGAGCTCGGCCTCGAGCCGTCGCCCGAGATGAGCCGCATCCAGGAGGGCGTCCTGCGGGGCCTACCCGTCGCACCGCCCTCCGACGCGCCATTCGCACTCGCCGCCCGCATCGCTTGACCAACATCCGGCTGCTTGTTCCGACGAGAGGAAACCCATGACCACCACCAGTACTGCCGTGCCCGTTGTCAGCGCCGAATTGCAGGCGTCGATCACTCAGTTCTACGCACACCACATGCAGCTGCTCGATTCCGGTCGCATCGTCGAATGGGCCGACCTCTTTACGCCCGACGGGGTGTTCGCGGCCGACGGCCACCCCCAGCCGGCCCAAGGACGCGCAGCGATCGTGGCCGGCGCCACCCACACCGTCAGGACGCTCGCTGAGCAGGGAATCGCCCGCCGACACTGGCTCGGCATGTCCGCGATCACCCCGGGCGACGACGTCGTCTCGGTCCGCAGTTACGCAGTCGTCTACCAGATCACCGAGGCCGACGGGACCGAGGTGCGCTCGAGCACGACCTGCGAGGACGAGCTGGTCTCCGACGGCGCCGGGTCGTGGCTCATCAAGCATCGCCACGTCAAGGCCGACCGCCCGGCCGAGGTGCACTGAGTCGCGCCGCTCCCCCGGCGGCACCTCGGTCGCTGCCGTGTGTCAGCTCAGCGGCGGCGAGCGGCAGGGTCCGCTTTGACCACGCCGATCCACGGCAGGTCTGGCCACCGTCATCACACTCGGCCGCCCGTGGCTCCACCTCGATGATCGTGACACGCCGGGCAGCAGTCCACATGACCAGATCAAGGGCGCCGCGAGCGCCGGTCGAGGTCAGCAGGCCAGCATCTAGAGCAGAGCCAAGAAGGCCGAGACCGACACCGGGGCAGTATGAGCTAGTGCTCGTATCGGGCCCCCGCTACTGTTCAGCTCTCGCCGGGCCCGAAGTGATTCGGGCCCGGCGGGAGCTTTTTGTATTGCACAGTGAGCCCAGTAGCGGGCATTACGCTCGCCACGCGAGCATTCGCCACCGAGGCACCGAACTCGACCAAGCCGACTACAGCGGTTCGGGCCGAGCCAGCCGAATTGCTGTGTGAGGAAGTGCCGGCGCACCCTCACCGCGTCGCTGGCGACCCCAGCCCGCGAGTCCCCACCGCTCCCGCGGGGGCAAGCAGGAGACCTCGCACGCGGAGACGACGGGGAGCGCGCGCAGCTCACTGGGCACCCGATTGCCCACCCGAAACCCGGCCACCCCCCGGTGAGGCGACCAGGTACGTCAGCGAGTCGGATGAGTTCCCGGTTGACCCGCCACGATCAAGGTGTCTCACAAACGACTACGCGCGCCGATACTGCGACGTACATTCGCCGACGCCAGTTGTGAACGCGTGTTGACGGCCCGCGAGGAGGCGCACCGCAGGGTGTCCGCAAACGGTCGAAAATGAGACGGTCACCCGCGACCGCGGCTCGTTGTAGGTGTCTCACAACTGCGTCCACAAACGTCGGGTTTTGGAACAGCAATCAGGTGCGATGCTGCTCTGGTGCTGCCAGGATCTGAAGATGGACGCGCCGGCGCACGATGCGATGACCCCGGACGAGGAATGGCTGACCGGGTGCCTTACCAAGCGGGTCCGGGCAGACGGCTCGACGCGAGAGCCGGGGTATGCGCAGATCCGCGCAGGAGTGTTACGGGATCTTCTTCTGCGCACCGATCTGGGCCATCTGGTGTCGATCTCCTCGGTGCACGTCGAGGGACCGTTGGATCTGCGGTTCGCCATGCTCGACTTCGCACTGGAACTGCATGATTCGCTCGCCGACAGCGCCTGGGATCTGAGCGGCGCGCAGCTTCGGCATCTCGACCTCTCGGGCCTGGAATGCCCGAGCCTCGTGTTGGAGGAGGTCAATCTTGCGCATGATCTTCTGCTCGCCCGAGCCCGCCTGGGACATCCATCGACCGCAGCAAACAATGGAACGGCTCCGGCGGTTCTTCCGGTAGTCCTCGAGGCCTCGGGGATACGGCTCGCCGGCGGCGTCTCCTGCTCCGACGGGTTCCGGGCCGACGGGGAGATCCGCCTGCTCGGCGCCACCATCGGCGGCCAACTCAACCTCGACGCCGCCACCTTGAACAATCCCGGCGGCGACGCCCTGTCCGCCGACCAAGCGTCGATCACCGGCGGCGTCTTCTGCACCGACAAGTTCCAGGCCAACGGCGAGGTCCGCCTGCTCGGCGCCACCATCGGCGGCCAACTCAACCTCGACGCCGCCACCTTGAACAACCCCGGCGGCGACGCCCTGTCCGCCGACCAAGCGTCGATCACCGGCGGCGTCTTCTGCACCGACAAGTTCCAGGCCAACGGCGAGGTCCGCCTGCTCGGCGCCACCATCGGCAGCCAACTCAACCTCGCCGGCGCCACCTTGAACAACCCCGGCGACACCGCCCTGTCCGCCGACGGCGCGTCGATCACCGGCGGCGTCTTCTGCACCGACAAGTTCCAGGCCAACGGCAAGATCCGCCTCCTCGGCGCCACCATCGGCAGCCAACTCAACCTGGCGGGCGCCACCCTGAAGACCCCGGGCGACACCGCCCTAGACACCCAGGGTGCGGCCATCGCCGAGCTAGTCCTTGCCCCATTGGGTGGGCAGTCGACCGGATCGGTGTCGTTGATCAACGCAAGTATCGAGCGCCTGCTCGACGCACCAGGCAGCTGGGCTCAGTTCACGCATGTGGAGCTGTTCGGCGCCACCATCACCGCCATCGAGGTCGACGGTTGGACAGCCAAGGAACGCATAGCCTGGCTCGCTCAAGGCCGCGAGTATGAGGCCGAGCCCTACACCCACCTCGCAGCCGTACTGCGTGCACAAGGCCGCGACCGCGACGCCCGGCACATCATGAGGGTCTGCTGCACCGAACTGTGACAGTTTGACCTGGCCCACCAGAAACGTTCCAGTTGGACTGGCTAAGTGGCTGCCTCATCGAGAGGCTGAACACCGTGCCCCGTGCCTATCCCGCCGAGTTCCGCGCTAGGGCTGTCGCCCTCGT
>NZ_JBWAXP010000006.1:0-4422 GCF_056135305.1 Jatrophihabitans sp. sgz311053
AACAAATGCCCCCCACCCACACCCCGCAACGCCCCCGCCACACCACCGCCATAACCAGACCCGAACACCCCCGCAAACACACCCGTCGCCGAACCCCGCAACGAATCCGGCGCAATACCGGCCCGCTGCACGGCCTCCCAGCAGGTGAGCAGCAGCAGCCGCTGCTGCGGGTCCATGGCACGGGCCTCCCGCGGCGAGATGCCGAAGAACTCGGCGTCGAAGTCGGCGGCGTCGGCGAGGAACCCGCCGGCGGGAGCATCCGCGCCGAAGAGCCGGTCGACGTCCCAGCCCCGGTCGGTGGGCAGCCCGCCGACCACGTCGAGTCCCTCGGCCGCGACTCGCCACAGCTTCTCGGCCTCGTCCACGCCGCCGGGGTAGCGGCAGCCGATGCCGACGATGGCGATGGGCTCGGTGGCCCGTCGCTGCACCTCGTCGAGCCGCTCCCGCGTGGTGGCCAGCTCGGCGCTGAGCCGCTTCACGTAGCCCCGCAGCTTCTCCTCGGTGCTCGACACGTCGCTCGACATCGATCTCGTCAGCTCCCCAGTTGTCCCTCGATGAACGCGAACATGTCCTCGTCACTGGCCGACTCCAGCTGCGTCGCCACCGTCGCGCCGGCGGTGGGCGCGAGGCGGTCGACCAGCTCGCGCAGCTGCCGCACCACCTGCGCGGCGGCGTCGGGGTCGAGCGCGGCGACGCCGGCGGCGAGGCGGTCGACATCGACGTCGAGCGCCACCTCCGCAGGCGCCGCGGCGGCGCCCGCACGCTCCAGCTCGGCGACGAGATGGGCGGCCATCGCGTCCGGCGCCGGATGGTCGAAGACGACGGTCGGCGGCAGCGCGAGTCCGGTCTCGGCCTGCAGGCTGTTGCGGAGCTCGAGCGCGGTGAGCGAGTCGAAGCCCTGGTCGCGGAACGGCCGGCGGGGGTGCAGCTGCTCGGGGTCGGCGACGCCGAGCACGCGGGCCGCCTTGCGGCGCACCAACTCCAGCAGGACCTCGAGGCGCTCGTCACGGCCGAGCGCGACCAGCTGCGCGGCGACGGTCGGTGCCGTGGGGGCTGCAGCGGCGGTCGCGGCTCGCCGGACCGCCCGGCGGGTGAGCCCGGCGAGCAGCGGACGGGGGTCCTCGACCAAGTCCAGCGACAGCCGCGCCGGCACGAGCGCCGGCTCGCCGCCGGTGAGGGCGACGTCCAGCAGCGCCAGTCCCTCGGCGTCGCTCAGCGGGTGCAGCCCCTGTCGGGCCAGCCGCTGCCAGTCGGTGCCGCTGAGTCCGCCCGCCATCCCGGCCCGGCTGCGCCACGGACCCCAGGCCAGCGAGGTCGCCGGCAGCCCGTGGTCCCGCCGGTGGGCGGCGAGCGCGTCGAGATAGGTGTTCGCGGCGGCGTAGTTGCCCTGGCCCGGGTTGCCCCAGATGCCGGCCACCGAGGAGAAGAGGACGAAGGCCTCCAGCCCGACGTCGCGGGTGAGCTCGTGCAGCACCCGGGCGCCGTCCACCTTCGGCCGCAGCACCGCGGCCAGCCGGTCCGGGGTCAGGGCGGCGAAGGCGGCGTCGTCGAGCGCGCCGGCGGCGTGGACGACGGCCTTCAGCGGAGCCGAGTCGGGGATGGCGGCGAGGACGGCCTGCAGCGAGTCCCGGTCGGCGACGTCGCAGGCGGTGACACGGACGGTGGCCCCCGCCGCGGCCAGCCGCGCCACCGTGGTCGCCAGCTCCGGTGAGGCGGTGCCGCGCCGGGAGGTCAGCAGCAGCTCGTGTCCCTGCCCGGCCAGGTGCTCGGCGACGAGCCGGCCCAGTGCGCCCGATGCGCCGGTCACCAGCGCGGTACCGCGGGAGGCGGCTCGGGGCGGCAGCATCAGGACGACCTTGCCGACGTTGCGGCCCTGGCTGAGGTGTCGGAACGCCTCCACGCCGCGGCGGACGTCCCAGACCGTCACGGGCAGCGGCTCGACGGCCGTGTCGACGAGCTCGCCCAGCTCGGCGAGGATCGGCGCCATGACCTCGACGCCGTCCTCGAGCAGGTCGAAGGATCGGTAGTCGACGCCGTACTCCGCTCGAATTTGCGCAGATTCGCGCACATCAGTCTTGCCCATCTCCACGAAGCGGCCGCCCCGCGCGGTGAGCCGCAACGACGCGTCGACGTACTCGCCGGCCAGGGAGTTGAGCACCACGTCCACGCCGTGACCGTCGGAGGCGGCGCGGAACTCGGTCTCGAAGTCCAGCGTCCGCGACGAGGCGACCGCGGCGAGCCCCTCGACGCTGGCCCACTTGCCGGGGCTGGCCGTCCCGAAGACCCGCGCACCGTGCCGGCGCGCGAGGCGGACAGCCGCCTGTCCCACGCCACCGGCCGCCGCATGGACGAGCACGGTCTCACCCGGCTGCAGCCCGGCGAGGCCGAAGAGGCCTCGATGGGCGGTGGCGAAGGCGATCGGGGCGGCCGCCGCCTGCGCCCACGACCAGTCGGCCGGCTTCGGGATCACCAGGCGGGCGTCGGTCACTGCCGAGGGTGAGAAGGCGCTCGAGAAGATCCCCATGACGGCGTCGCCGACCGCCACCCGGGTCACGTCCGGAGCGACCTCGGTGACCGTCCCGGCCGCTTCGAGACCGAGCGGACCGGGCGGGCCCGGGTAGGCGCCGAGCACGGTCATCACATCCCGGAAGTTCACCCCGGCGGCGCGGACCGCCACCCGGACCTCACCGGCCCGAAGCGGTCGCTCGCCCCGGTCGGACTCGGCCAGCGTCAGCCCCTCCAGCGTGCCGATCTCGGCCGCGGTGAGCTCCCACGGGCCCGCCGGCACAGGCAGGCCCGGTCGCGCCCGCACCAGCCGGGGGACCCGCAGCTCGTCGCCGCGGATGGCGAACTCCGGCTCGCCCGAGGCGACACCGCAGCGCAGCACGTCGTAGGTCGCGGTGCCGTCGATGTCGGCGAGCAGCAGCCGGCCGGGGTTCTCCGCGGCAGCCACTCGCAGCAGCCCCCAGACCGTCGACGCCTCGGGCCGCACCGAGCCGCCCGGCCCGGCGTCGACGGCGCGTTCGGTCACCATCAGCAGCCGCGTTCCGGCGAGTGCCGGTTCGGCGAGCCATGCCTGGACGAAGGCCAGCGCGTCGACGGCGCCGGCCACCGGTGACTCGGGGTGGGCGCAGCGCACGATCGCCAGCTCCGGCCGGGGCCGGCCGGCGGCGATGGCGTCGAGCAGGCCGGCGATGTCGGCGAAGGCCTCGGGGTAGCGGCCGGAGCCGTCGGCGCTGTCGCCGAGGCGGGGCCGGGTCGGGTCGAGGGCGCTGAGCCGGACCCAGGCGTCGTCGGCTGCCGGCTCGTGCCGCGCGGGCACCCAGTCCAGCCGGTACAGCGCGTCGAGGACGCTGGGACCCGCCGCGCGCAGCGGCCGCAGCACGAGCGAGGCCACCGTCGCGACGGGGGCGCCGGTGGTGTCGGTCAGCAGCAGCGAGACGGTGTCGTCACCGGTCGGAGTGATGCGGACTCCGACCACGGTGGCGCCGTCCGCGTGCAGGCTCACCCCGGTCCAGGCGAAGGGCACGAGCATGCCCTCGGCGCCGGCGACGACGGCGTGCAGCGCGGCGTCGAGCAGGGCGGGGTGCAGCAGATGCTCCCCGGCCGCGACCCCCTCCGGCAGCACGATGTCGGCGAAGGTCTCCTCGCCGCGGCGCCAGACGGTGCGGACGCCACGGAAGGCCGGCCCGTAGCTGTAGCCGTTGGCAGCGAGCGCCGGGTAGAAGTCACCGGTGCCCCACTGCTGGGCGCCCGCCGGCGGCCAGTCGCTGCCACCCGCGGCGGGTGGCACGGCCTCGGCGGTGAGCGTTCCCCGGGCGTGCCTGGTCCAGTCCGTGGCGCCGGGTGCCTTCGCGTGGATCGCGAATGTCCGGCGGGTGGGACGGTCGCCGGCGGCGGCCTTGTCGGATGGGTCGTCTTCCGGGTCTTCTTCTGGGTCGCCGGCGGGGTCCACGACGAGCTGGATGTCGACGGCGCCGTGGTCGGGGAGGGTGAGCGGGGCTTCGACGAGCAGTTCGTCGAGGCCGGGGAGGTCGAGGTCGCGGCCGGCGCGCAGGGCGAGCTCGACCAGGGCGGTGCCGGGGACCAGCGTCTGGCCGGCGACGACGTGGTCGGCCAACCACGGGTGGGTGTGCCGCGACAGCGAGCCGGTGAAGAGCGTCTGGCCACTGCCGGCGACGGCCACGCCCTCGCCGAGCAGTCGCTGCGGTGCCGGGTCGAGCCAGTAGCGGCTGCGCTGGAAGGCGGTGGTCGGCAGGTCCACCCGGCGCGGGGCGACCTCGGGATCGGTGTTGATCGAGGCCCAGTCGACGGTGCCGCCCCGCACATACACCCCCGCCGCGGCCGACACCGCCGAGACCGCCTCATCCCGATCCCGCCGCAACACCGGCAACCACACCTCCCCGGCCACCGGCTCCACCA
>NZ_JBWAXP010000007.1:0-1113 GCF_056135305.1 Jatrophihabitans sp. sgz311053
TGTGATGTCCAGGCAGGTTGGTCAGGCGGCTGATCGGTGGTAGGCCTGCGATGGCGCTGTGGGCTCGGTGGTGATTGTAGAAGTGGAGCCAGCCGGGTAGGGCGTCTCGGCGGGTGGTCTCGCAGTCGTAGAAGCGGGCGTAGGCCCAGCCATCGGCGAGAGTGCGGTGGAAGCGTTCGATCTTCCCGTTGGTCTGGGGCCGGTAGGGGCGGGTCCGCTTGTGCGCGATGCCCAGTTCGGCGCAGGCGTCGCGCCAGGCGAAGGACTTGTAGGCCGAGCCGTTGTCGGACAGCACCCGTTCGACCGTGACGCCGCGCTCGGCGAACCAGGCCGTCGCCCGCTGTAGGACGCCGACCGCGGTGTCGGCCTTCTCATCGGCGCAGATCTCGGCGTAGGCGACGCGGGAGTGGTCATCAACGACGGTGTGGACGTAGCCGGTGCCCAGCCGCGGTTCGTGACGGTGGTTGCGCTGGCCGGTGCGCTGGGCGTGGGCGACACGATGCTTGTCGCCCTGCTGACGGCCGACGAAGCGGTGACCGCCGCCGTCGGGGATGTTGCCGAACTTGGTGACATCGACGTGGAGCAGCGAGCCCGGGTGCGGATGTTCGTAGCGGCGGATCGGCTCACCGGTGACCCGGTCGATGTGGGACAGCCGGTTGATCCGGCAGCGCACCAGCACCGCGTGCACGGTCGAGGCCGGCATCCCGAGCTGGCCGGCGATCTGCACCGGCCCGAGCCGGTGGCGCCAGCGCAGCCGCACGATCTGCCGCACCAGACGCGGCGGGGTCTTGACCGGGCTTCGGCGCGGCCGGGAGGACCGATCGGCCATCCCGACCGGCCCTTCGCTGCGGTAGCGGGCGGCCCACTTGGCGGCGGTGCGGGGCGAGACCATGAACATCTTCGCCGCCGCCGAACACGTCCACCCATCCTCTACGACGAGTCGGGCAAGACGCAGCCGGGCGCGCGGGGTCAGCGCAGCGTTAGCGTGGGACACGAAGGCCTCCGGTCAGTGAAGCGGTTCCTAGACAGCTCCACTTCACAACCGGAGGCCTTCGCCTGTCTCAACGACAGGCCGATATCAACTCACCGGTGACAACGTCCCCGGGCATCACA
>NZ_JBWAXP010000008.1:0-916 GCF_056135305.1 Jatrophihabitans sp. sgz311053
GCCGCAACGCCTCCCCGAACACCGGAAACGCCACCGCCAAACCCCGCCCCATCCCCACCCGCTGACCACCCTGACCACCAAACACAAACCCCACCCCAGCCGAACCACCGGCAACACCGGTGGCGGCGGGAAAAGCAGCGAGCAGCTCGTCGCGGGAGCGGCCGACGACGACCGCGCGATGCTCGGCCGGCGGCTCGGCGGCCAGGACGTGGCCGACGACGCGTGGGTCGGCGTCGACACCGCGCAGTGCCTCGCGCCGACGCCGCAGCTGGGTCGCCAGCACCTCGGGGGTGCTGCCGGAGAAGGTCCACACCGTCGGCGGCGTGACCGCCGGTTCGGCGACCGTGCCGGGGGCCGCGGCAGCGGGCGCCGCGACGGGGGTCGCGACGTCGCGGTCACCCGCGTCGGTCGCGGCGGGCGCGCCGGGCGCATCGGTCGCGGCGATCGCGTCGGGCGCCGGTGCGGCTTCGAGGATGACGTGGGCGTTGGTGCCGCTGATGCCGAACGACGAGACCGCCGCCCGCCGCGGCCGGTCGTGCTCCGGCCACGGCGTCGGCTCGGTGACCAGCCGGACGGTCCCGTCGGACCAGTCGACCTTGGGAGTGGGGGTGGTGACATGCAGCGTCGGCGGGACGACCCCGTGCTGCAGCGCGCCGACGAGCTTGATGATTCCCGCGACGCCGGCGGCGGCCTGGGTGTGGCCGATGTTCGACTTCACCGTCCCCACCAACAACGGCACCCCAGCCGACCCGCCCCCTACCCGATCCGCAGCCCGATCAGCAGCCCGCGCCGCCCCATACACCCCCACCAACGCCTGCGCCTCGATCGGATCACCCAACGGCGTCCCCGTCCCATGCGCCTCCACCACATCCACACCCGACGCCGACACCCCCGCATCAGCCAACGCCGCCCGAAT
>NZ_JBWAXP010000009.1:0-826 GCF_056135305.1 Jatrophihabitans sp. sgz311053
GCCGCAACGCCTCCCCGAACACCGGAAACGCCACCGCCAAACCCCGCCCCATCCCCACCCGCTGACCACCCTGACCACCAAACACAAACCCCACCCCAGCCGAACCACCGGCAACACCGTCGATGCGGTGCCGGTCCGGACCGACGAGGACGGAGCGGACATCGTGGGTGGCGCGGGTCGTGGCCAGCGTCCAGCCGACATCGGCCGCGTCGGGGCCGTAGGCGGGCAGGTTCGCGAGCTGTGCCTCGAGTCCGGCCTCGCTGCAGGCCGTCACCGGCCAGGCCGGCACGGGCACGACGGCACGGGGCCGGTCGCCGTCGGTCGCGTCGGTTGTGTCGGTCGCCGGTGCGGCTTCGAGGATGACGTGGGCGTTGGTGCCGCTGATGCCGAACGACGAGACCGCCGCCCGCCGCGGCCGGTCGTGCTCCGGCCACGGCGTCGGCTCGGTGACCAGCCGCACCGATCCGGCCGACCAGTCGACGTGGGGCGTCGGCACGTCGGCGTGCAGGGTGGCGGGCACGAGGTCGTGCTGCAGGGCGGCGGTCATCTTCAGCAGGCCGACCACGCCGGCGGCGGCCTGGGTGTGGCCGATGTTCGACTTCACCGTCCCCACCAACAACGGCACCCCAGCCGACCCGCCCCCTACCCGATCCGCAGCCCGATCAGCAGCCCGATCAGCAGCCCGATCAGCAGCCCGCGCCGCCCCGTACACCCCCACCAACGCCTGCGCCTCGATCGGATCACCCAACGGCGTCCCCGTCCCATGCGCCTCCACCACATCCACACCCGACGCCGACACCCCCGCATCAGCCAACGCCGCCCGAAT
>NZ_JBWAXP010000010.1:0-668 GCF_056135305.1 Jatrophihabitans sp. sgz311053
TACACCCCCACCAACGCCTGCGCCTCGATCGGATCACCCAACGGCGTCCCCGTCCCATGCGCCTCCACCACATCCACACCCGACGCCGACACCCCCGCATCAGCCAACGCCGCCCGAATCACCCGCTGCTGCGCCACCCCATTCGGCGCCGTCAACCCATTCGACGCCCCATCCGAATTCACCGCCGAACCCCGCACCACCGCCAACACCCGACGACCCGCACGCCGCGCCGAACTCAACCGCTCCAACACCACCACCCCGGCACCCTCGGCCATCCCCATCCCATCCGCCGACGCCGAAAACGCCTTACACCGACCATCACCAGCCAACCCACCCTGCTCGGCAAACCACACCAACCACTCCGGCGAGGCATGCACCGTCACCCCACCAGCCAACGCCAAATCACACTCACCAGCACGCAACGCCCGCACCGCCACATGCACCGCCACCAACGACGACGAACACGCCGTATCCACCGACACCGCCGGACCCTGCAACCCCAACGAATACGACACCCGACCCGACAACACACTCGTCGACACACCCGTCAACAAATGCCCCCCACCCACACCCCGCAACGCCCCCGCCACACCACCGCCATAACCAGACCCGAACACCCCCGCAAACACACCCGTCGCCGAACCCCGCAACGAATCCGGCGCAATACC
>NZ_JBWAXP010000011.1:0-663 GCF_056135305.1 Jatrophihabitans sp. sgz311053
GACCCAAGCTGGCCTCTACGGGCTGCCCGGCCCAACGCGGGTCAAGCGGCTGCGAGGCGTGGTGACCGCCGATGACCTGGTCAACCGCAAATTCCATCGGCTACGACCCAACGAGCTATGGGTCACCGACATCACGCAACACAGGACGAGAGAGGGGTGGATCTACTGCGCCGCGGTGCTCGACGCATTCAGCCGCCGTATCGTCGGCTGGTCGATCGACTCCAAACAGGACGCCACCCTCGTCGTCAACGCGCTCGACATGGCCATCCGCAACCGGCGTCCCGAGCCAGGCGGCATCGTCCACGCCGACCACGGCACGCAATTCACATCCTGGGTATTCGGGGAGAAGATCCGCTCCGCCGGCCTGCTGCCCAGCTTCGGCACCGTCGGCGACGGCCTAGACAACGCCATGATGGAAAGCTTCTGGTCCTCGATGCAGATCGAGCTGCTCAACCGCCGCAAGTGGAAGACCAGGGTCGAGCTCGCGAACGCGATCTTCGACTACATCGAGATCTTCCACAACCGCCAACGGCGCCACTCCGCCCTCGACTACCGCACCCCGATCCAGCACGAACTACTGTCCCAACAGACCACCGTCGCCGCAGTCAGTTAGCCAGATCGACTGGAACAGAACTGGTGGGCCAGGTCAAGATGTCACAGATC
>NZ_JBWAXP010000012.1:0-615 GCF_056135305.1 Jatrophihabitans sp. sgz311053
TCAGCACCGACACGGTGCGTTCGCAGACGGTGATGCCCATGCCGAGGGTGAGCTCGGCGTGGACGCGTCGGTAGCCGTAGGTGCCCCGGGACGCCACGTGGACCTCGCGGATCAGACCGGTCAGCCACTGCCGACGCAGCTGCGTCTTGGTGGCCGGGGCGCGCCGGGCGAGGTAGTAGTTCTGCCGTGCGACACCGAGCACCCGGCAGGCGCGGTCGACAGGGATCCCGGCGTCAGCCAGACGGTCGATCACCGGGAAGAGCCTTTTGGGCGGGGCCGGTCCTCCCCGAGGAACTTCGCGGCCTGCCGGATGATGACCAGCTCGGTCTCGAGCTCGCGGATACGGCGCCGGGCCGCCCGCAACTCGGCGGACTCGGTCGTGCTGACGCCGGGGACCTCGCCGCGGTCGACGCGATCCTGCTTGACCCACTTCGACAGCGTGACCGGATGGATGCCCAGCTCGGTCGCGGTCTGCTTCTGCTCTTTGCCAGCCCGGACGAGGGCGACAGCCCTAGCGCGGAACTCGGCGGGATAGGCACGGGGCACGGTGTTCAGCCTCTCGATGAGGCAGCCACTTAGCCAGTCCAACTGGAACGTTTCTGGTGGGCCAGGTCA
>NZ_JBWAXP010000013.1:0-536 GCF_056135305.1 Jatrophihabitans sp. sgz311053
CAGCAGCAGCACCAGCAGCAGCCCCGGCAGCAGCACCAGCGGCGGCGACCCGCGCCACCACCGGAGCCACCACCTCCTCCCCCGCAGCCACCGCCACCATCACCCCACCGGCCGGCAACTGCTCCATCAACCGCCCACGCGCCTCCACCAACCGACACGCATCACCCAGCGACCACACCCCCGCCACATACGCAGCCGCCACCTCCCCAATCGAATGACCAGCCACCACCTCAGGCGCCACCCCCCACGACGCCAACAACTCCACCAACGCCACCTCAACGGCAAACAACCCCGCCTGCGCCCACCGAGTCCGCCCCACCACCGACGAACCCAACACCCCCCACAACCCCTCCGGAGCCACCACCCCAAACCCCGGATCCACCTCACCAGCCACACCATCAAAAACCCCACACACCCGCCGCAACGCCTCCCCGAACACCGGAAACGCCACCGCCAAACCCCGCCCCATCCCCACCCGCTGACCACCCTGACCACCAAACACAAACCCCACCCCAGCCGAACCACCGGCAACACCG